>JACPGU010000001.1 GCA_016188915.1 Candidatus Microgenomates bacterium
TGTTTCTGCTCAACTAGACACTTATTTGTACAATCTAACTAAAAATGTTAGAACCTACACTCAGTCTGTTGAAGCAGAAAGAGGCGATGAATTGATCTATCGTGTGACGATCAGAAATACCGGCAATACTACTTTGACCAATACTGGCTTCAAAGTAGAGGTTCCTGCCGGTCTAGAATTCGTTGACGGTTATTCTCGCTTCTATTACGGAGATGGTTTTGAAAACATCGGTTTGTCAGCTAATATTGTGTCTGCCGGTGGAGTCGCTTTGATGGATATTCCTGCTCAACCTTATCGTTATGTCACTTACAAAGTAAAAGTGTCTAGCAACGCTAGCGCCGGCATCTATGCCACTTCCAATAAGTTTCAAGCAAATAACAGAGCAGTTAATATTTCTGACAATGGCGGCAGAGTGAATGTGAAAGTAGCGGGTCAGCCTAGCGTCACAAGGATTCTGTCTTTGTCGGCCAAGGCTTTCAATGGCACCAGTTATGCCAATAGTATCTCCGTTAAACGCGGCGATGCTGTCAAATTCCGTGTTGATTTCAAAAACGACGGTTCACAAGATTTGTCCAATATCCGTATTACCAATAGTTTGCCAGCCAACATGACCTATGTAGCCGGCTCTATGAAGGTAGTACTGGGTAGCGCGACTATCTCTACCTCTGATTCTGTTTTCAACGCTGGGATCAATCTTGGTTCCTTGACTGTAGGCCAAAATGGCTATATGGAATTTTCCGCTAAGGTCAATAGTGACACAGCGGACAATGTCACACAATTGGTATATACCGCGACCGGTAACGCTGATAACACAGCGCAAATCTCTTCTCTGGTGACGATTAATCTTGCCAAAGACGGAGTTTTGCCAGATACCGGTACGCCTGGTAGCATTGCTTCTCTGATCTTGCTGGCGATGTTCATTGCTATTGCTTCTTACATTTATTTTAAAGAAACCAATGGTCTGAACAAAGTCTTGAGCATAATCAAGAAATAACAGTCAAAACGCCTCTCTGCCTTAAAAAGCAGGAGCCAAAAAGCCCCGTAAAAACGGGGTTTTTTGGTGAAAAAAAATATGACCTATGTTATAATGGTTTTATGGCTAAAGAACTTTTGACTTTGGATCAGCTCAAAATTGAAACGGACAAAAACATTGAAACCCTCAAAAATAGAGGGGTTTTTGAGCAGATTGAAAAATTAGAAAAAAAATCTAGAGAGCCTGATTTTTGGCAAGATTCTAAAACTGCCGGAAGTTTAATGCAAAAATTGGGAGATTTGCAGAAAGAAGTAAGGGAGTGGCAAGAATTACAAGAAAATATAAAATCAACCACCGCCTCTGGCGGGGTCCCGCCAACAGTAGATTCGAATAGGGGAGACGGGAGAAATCAAGAAAACAAGGAATTAAGATTACACGAATTGAATAAAATTTTTACCCAATTGGAGGCCAAGATGTATCTGGCAGGAAAATACGACACGGGCAATGCCGTTTTGTCAATCCACGCCGGAACGGGAGGGGTGGACGCAATGGATTGGGCTGAAATGCTACTTCGCATGTATTCGCGTTATGCCGAAAGGCAGGGTTGGCGGACAGAGGTTTTGCACTTATCAGCAGGGGAGGAGGCGGGCATCAAAAGTGCTTCGGTGGAAATCTTCGGGCGTTATGTTTATGGATTTTTGAAGCAAGAGCAGGGGACGCATCGGTTGGTGCGCAAATCTCCCTTTAATGCCAAAGGCTCTCGCGAGACCTCTTTCGCCTTGGTTGAAGTGACGCCGGTGGTTGAAGAAATGGGAGAGATTATCATTGATGAAAAAGATTTGAGAGTGGACACATTTCATGCTTCCGGCAAGGGTGGACAAAAAGTCAATGTGACGGATTCGGCAGTGAGGATTACTCATCTGCCGACAGGAATAGTTGCCTCTTGCCAGTCAGAAAGATCGCAACATCAAAACAAAGAACACGCGATGAAGGTTTTGCGATCAAGGCTTATTTTGCTTGAAGAAACCAAATCCGAAGCCGATCTGAAAAAAGAAAAAGGAGAATTGGGTCTAGCAACTTGGGGTTCGCAAATTCGTTCGTATGTATTGCAGCCCTATCAGATGGTCAAAGACCACCGCACGAATTTTGAAACTTCTGATGTGGAGGAGGTGTTAGATGGCGGGATAGAAGAATTCATTGACGAAAGCGTCAAAAAGGCCTAAACCGCTTGCTAAAACTTATCCACTTGCCATTTGGAGCTATTTACAATATGGTATTATGGTATGGGTAGAAAAAATCATTCCAGTAATTTGTCTTAATTCGAACAATTCGCGCTTCCAATGATTTCTATTGAAAAAGTTTCCAAAACTTATCCACCGAAAATTGTCGCGCTAGATGATGTGGACCTGACGATAGAGTCAGGCGATTTTCTTTCTTTGGTTGGGCCTTCAGGGGCGGGTAAATCTACTTTGATCAAATTGTTAATCGCGCAAGAAAAACCTAGCCGTGGCCGGATTATGATTGGCGGCAAAGACATCACCAAATTGCGTGGCGGACAAGTACCTTTTTATCGCCGCAAAATAGGCGTTGTCTGGCAAGACTTCAAATTGCTCAACAACAAAACAGTTTTTGAAAATGTGGCCTACGCCTTGGAGGTGGTGGAAAAATCAGTGGCAGAAATTATGGCCAAAGTGCCGCAGATTTTGCGTCTAGTAGGCCTGGAAGGCAAAGAACACCGTTTTCCTCACGAATTGTCCGGCGGAGAGATTCAGAGAACAGCTATTGCTCGCGCCTTAGTCCATGAGCCATACCTTTTGATAGCCGATGAACCGACCGGCAATCTCGATCCAGTTAATACCGAGGAAGTTATTCAGCTTTTGCAAAAAATAAACAAAATGGGCACAACCGTGCTTTTGGCTACTCATAATAAAGACGTAGTGGATAATTTGAAAAAAAGAGTGGTGGTTTTGGAGAACGGACGTGTCGTTTCCGATAGAAAAATAGGACGCTATTCGCTTTGAAAATCCCTTTGTCCTTAAATTCTAAATCTTCCCGCCACCTATTTTTTACTAAATAGTAGGCGGGACCCCGTCGAAGGCGGTGGTAAATCCTGAGGGTATGCTTTCTTACAGAATCTTCAAAAATGCTATCATCGGACTCTGGCGCAACAAATGGCTCACTGTCGCCACAGTTATTGTGATGACCTTGGCTTTGTTCACGGTGGGACTTTTTATCATCATTAATATTTTAGTCAATTCCACGGTGGATACGGTCAAATCACGCATTGACCTGGAGGTCTATTTCAAAAAAGAGGTAACAGCCGATACTATCATGGCAGCGCAGGATGATTTGAAAAAATTGTCAGTAGTCAAAAATACTCGCTACATTTCGCCGGAAGAAGCGCTCAATATTTTTCGTGAACAGAACAAAAATGATCCGGGGTTACTTTCCGCTATTTCCGAAGAAGAAAACCCACTTCCCGCCAGTCTAAAAATTGATCTTTATCGGGCCGAAGACCTGGACCAATTGAGTAAATTGTTCCACGAAGGAAAATATGATGAGATTACCGATAGCACGAGCTATGAAAACAATAAATTAATTGTTCAAAAATTAATCAATATCGGCAATTACGTCAAAAAAGGGGGAGTGGCGCTGTCTCTGATATTCCTTTTAACGACCCTTATCGTGGTTTTCAATACCATCAGAATCAATCTTTACACCAGGAAAGAGGAAATAGAGATTATGCGCCTGGTGGGAGCGACTAATTGGTATATCCGCTGGCCTTTTATTTTGGAAGGTTCTTTTTATGGGCTGATTTCTGTCCTGCTTTCTTCGCTGGTTCTTTTTGTGGGTTTGAAATTGACTGCACCCTATTTAGAATCTTACTTGCAGGAATTTAGCGCCAATTTTTTCAACTACATTACTCTTTATAGCCTACAGATAATTGGTTTGCAGATTGTTATCAGTATCGCTATCGGCATTATCAGCTCAACTCTAGCAATCAGGAGATATTTGAAAGTATAGAAATAGGCGATAATCATTATCATTCTGTGAAAAAGTGAACTATTGATGGGCTGTGGATAACTATAAAACCTATATTAGACAATACGCTAGAAAAATGAAAAAAAGCTATTTTGGCGAAATTTGACAAAGGGGGCGAGGAGCCCTTTTTGCGTATAGGTAAAAAATAGCTATTTTTAGCCCCAAAGACGATGTTTTTGTCAAACTACCTGTCTAGATAAAAATACGCAAAAGATAGTTATTTAAGCTAAAACATTGACTTTTTGCTTTTTTTGTGATATATTTAGGTGGTTTGCTAATGAAGAAATACGAGCAAACGAAAGAAGGAGGGTTCTTTCGTCCAGGCAAGCCACTTTACAAAAAAAGTAACCCGCTTCTTAATGAAAGCTAAAAACACAAACAAATTAATGCTAATGGAAAAAGCCAAGATCTTTCTGGGGATTGCCCTGATGGTTTTGGTTCTTTTTAGTTCTAGCGGGGGAGTACTGGCTGGCGAGCTAGATGATCAAATCATAGCCAAGAAAAAGCAAGCCGATCAGGTTAACCAACAAATCAAAAACCTGCAAAATTCTTTGGCCCAAAAACAAAAAGAGATCAAATCTTTGGGTGATCAATTGAATGTTATTGACTCCCGCATTGAGCTGATTCAATTACAATTGCAGGCCAATCAGAGAGATATAGAGCAGACCTCAGCCGATATTGCTCGTACTGAAAATGAAATCAAAGACAAAGAGGAAGAGATTGCCCGTCAGAAAGAGACTATGGAAAGGGTTATCCGTAAAATCTATATGGATAAAGGCGTTAACGCTGTCTCTATCATAGTAGAGTCGCAGAGCTTTTCAGAGCTGGTAGAAAAAACAGAGTATCTGGCTCGTATTCGCGCCAAGCTGAAAGATACGGTTGATCGCTTGAAGGTTTTGAAGGCCGAGTTGGAAACCAAAAAAGAACAGTTGGACGAAAAAATGAAAGGTTTGGAAACTTTGCGCCACGACAATCAATTAGAAGAGAGCGCTCTAGAAGACCAAAAATATACCAAGGCCAAGATAGTAGAGATGACGCGTGGTCAGGAATCAGAATTCAAATCTCGTTTGAGCGCTGCTCAGGCGGAAGAGGCCGCGGCCAATAGAGAAATAGTTCGTCTGGTCCAAGAGCAAGCTCGTCGTAACCGTGCTTCAGGCGTAGAGGGTCGTCCTGGTCGCGATCAGGTAGTCAATACAGGCGGTTTTGGTTACCCTTTGGCTGGGCCTAATCGCATCTCTATTACGGGTGGTGACTTTATGGACGCGTCTTACGGTCTAGGTTTTCCCCATACTGGTATTGACTTGGCTGCTTCTCAAGGCACGACTATCTATGCGGCCGGTTCTGGTGCGGTAATCGTGGCTCACGATAGTGGTAACGCTGGCTTGTCCTATATCGCTATTGATCACGGTAATGGCTTGATTACCAAATATCTGCACGTTTCGGCTATCTTTGTCCAAGCTGGAGACATAGTCAATATCGGGGATCCGATAGGTCAATCTGGCGGTTCTCCTGGTACTCGCGGAGCTGGTATTTTTACTACCGGGGCTCACTTGCACTTTGAGATTAATGACTATCAGGGTCGTGCTGTTAACCCACACAATTACCTGTCTTTCTTGCCACCATTATTTTAGAGGCACGAATTACACTAATAGAAAAACTTAAAATATCGGTCTGAATACTCGGACCGATATTTTTATGCAGAAATAGGGCATCTGGATATCTGTGACCATAAATAAGAGTCGGCTTCCTGCTACTTGCGAAGGTGTCACCTTCGCAAGTAGCGGGAAATAAGTGCTTCCATATCTTTTAGGCTTTCGCTACAATGAGAAAGCGTATGGCAAAAATAGATGAAGAGAAAAAACCAAAAAGTTTTCTACTAGAGAAAAGACCAAAAGGTCTGTTGCTTTTTGTGTTGGGTTTTTTTATATTTTCTTTGGGCTATTGGACGCATTTCGGTATTTCTTTGGCTATTCAAAAAAGTCTAGTAAACGCTCCAACTCCCGAGCGCTTCAAAGATATCGATTTTTCTTCTTTTTGGGACGCTTTGGAGAAAGTGCAAATGTCCTATGTCGGCGAGATTGATTATAAAAAATTAGTGGAAGGAGCTATCGGTGGCATGGTGGGGAGTCTGGGAGACCCTTTTTCCGCCTATATCGGGCTGGAAGATGTAAATGCTTTCAATAATGAACTCAATGGAACATTTGAAGGGATAGGAGCCGAGATTGGCTTAAAAGAAGGGCAATTAGCCATCATAGCGCCTCTGGAAGGCTCTCCGGCGGAAAGAGCGGGGATAAAGACGGGCGATATTGTCCAGGCTATTGACGATTACCCGGCGCAATATTTGTCTATTGATAAGGCAGTAGAAATGATTAGGGGGGAGAGGGGGACAAAGGTTAGGCTCACTATTTCGCGCGCTAGTGAGATATTGGAAATTAGCGTTTGGAGAGAAACAATTAATGTCAAAAGCTTGACCTACAAGAATCAGGGCAATGGTATCGGCTATGTCAAAATCACTCGTTTTGATGAAAAAACAGCCAATCTTTTGACGGCATCCGTTGACAAAATCAGAGAGGATAATATCGGCGGGCTAATAATTGATTTGCGCAATAATCCTGGTGGCTATTTGACGACAGCCGTAGAGGCAGCTTCGCAATTCATTAGAGATGGGGTGATAGTGACAGAAGAATCCAAGACGGGGGAGAAGCAGGAGCTGAAAGCTTCTGGTCGCGGACTTTTGCTAGAGATGCCAATAGTTGTCTTGGTTAATGAGGGGAGCGCTTCGGCTTCGGAAATAGTGGCAGGAGCGATCAAAGACCACAAGCGAGGGATAATAATAGGTACCCAGACTTTTGGAAAGGGGACGGTACAGGAATTAAGGCCTTTGCTCTATGGGGGCGCTTTAAAAATAACAGTAGCCAAATGGTTGACGCCCAATGGGCTGGTGATAGACGGGAATGGACTTTCTCCTGATATTGAGGTAAAATGGGACGGGACTGGCGAAGATGCCCAGTTAAAAAAGGCGGCAGAAGAGATTGATAAGAAAATAAGAAATTAAAAAAATAAGAAAATAAATGGATGCTTTTTGCTCAAGTATCCTTTACTTTTTTACTTTTTTACTTTTTTAATTTTTTAATTTTTTAATCCTATGGAAATTGTCTTACTAAAAACTATCAAAACGCTAGGGCGCTCAGGCGAAGTAAAAGAAGTAAAGAAAGGTTATGCCTTAAATTTTTTGATTCCTTACGGCTGGGCGTTGCCAGCAACGAAAGGGTTTGTCAAGGAAGCGCAAAATCGTACTAAAAAAATAATCAAAGAAACGGCGGGATTGGATGTGGAGGCCTTAAAGACTATTTTTGCGGCTATCTCCGGCGTCAAATTGACGATTATCGCCAAGGCCAAAAATGGCAAATTGTTCGGTTCAATAAAAAAATCCGACATTGCCGAAGCTATTGCCGACAAAACCCGAGAAAATATTGACGAAAAATTGATTGTTCTGGAAGAGCCGATCAAAAAAACAGGCGATTACGAAATAACGCTAGCAATGCAGGATTTGTCTGCCCATGTTTTGCTAACGGTTAAAGAAGAAGAATCCGTCAAAAAACCAGTTAAAAAAGTATTGAAGAAAACGCCGATGAAGAAAACACAGGCAAAGGCGAAGAAATCAAAAAAATAAAAAATTAAGAAATTATTGGGACTAATTCGGATAGAAATTCGGATTTTCCAACGAGGGAGGAACCATGTTTGACAAAATAAAGGACCTTTATCATTTAAAAAAACAAGCTTCTGCTTTGCAGAAAGAGCTGTCTGAAACTATTATCGAAGTGACCTCTCCGGATGATTTGATAAAAGTAGAAATGTCTTGTGACCAAAAAGTGAAATCTATTCATATTGACGCTAGTTATCTGGATCCTTCTCGCCAAGAAAATTTGGAGTTGCAATTAAAAAATGTTTTGGCTTCGGCGCTTTCTCAGTCCCAGCAAGTAGCAGCGAATAAAATGAAAGAAATGGGAGGGCTGGAAGGACTAATGGGGGGAATGTAATAATCGCAAATTGCAGATTTCAGATTGAAAAATTATAAATCTACAAGCATAAATATATAATGAAGCTGATCGTTGGCCTCGGCAATCCGGGCAAAGAATATGAAAAAACCCGCCATAATGCGGGATTTATTGCAATTGCAGATTTCAGATCGCAGATCGCAGATTGCGAGGAGTTTTCTTTTGAAGGTAAATTTAACGCAGAGATAGCGCAGGGGATCTTTGATGGCGAAAAAATCATATTGGCAAAACCCATGACTTTTATGAATAATTCCGGCGAGGCGGTGAAAAAAATTGCTGATTTTTATAAGATTGCGCCGGAGGATATCACCGTTATCCATGATGATTTGGACATTCCTTTTGGCGAAGTAAGGGTGAAAAATGATGGCTCTTCCGCTGGGCACAATGGCGTGCAGTCTATTATTGACAATTTGGGCACAGAGGTCTTCCGGCGCGTCAGAATAGGCATAGGAAGGCCAATGGGAGACATTCCTGCCGATAAATATGTCTTGCAATCCTTCAGTGAGGAAGAACAGGCCAAACTGCCGGAGATATTAGAAAAAATTGGGAAGATAATCAGTAATTAGCATTACGAATATCATATTTTCGTAAAAAGGAATAGCCGCACAAAGATGATGTGCGGTAAAAGCAGTGCCAATCCCAAATCTATTCATAATAATTAGCTCAAATTGGATTAATTCGCGACAAACAAAAAGCCCTCTGGCTGATAAGATCTGCCAAAGGGCTAGGGGACAGGAGGGTGATGAACCACCGACCTGTATGGATGATCTGGCCGGATCCTCTGGGTGAAGAGCTTTCATCTGTATCTCTTAATTAACCTTGCGGTTAAAAAACAGGCAGGGAGATAAAAGCTTTTCATCCAGACGATCTGGCCAAAAGTCTCCTCGCTAGACTGCTCCCAAGATCTGTCTAGGCGACATTTATCCCTGTCTCAAAAAATAGAATTTTAGGCAGGTTTTGTGGGTGCCTAACGAAGAGGGTACTACCTGCGAGTGAAACCTTAAAGGAGGGCTAAAAGGTTGTCGCATTACCGATTGCTCGGCAATGTCGCAAGTAGTACTATCTTCATTAGGCAAATCTTGGAGAAGAAGCGATGAAAAAACTAAATTTTTAATGTTTGTTTATGATTAGAATATAGCACAATAGGGCAGGCTTGTCAACATAAAACTGTCTAATCTAAAAATAATTGCTTTATTTAGATAATAAAATATTGTGTCTAGACAATATAATATAGCTTTTATCTAGGCTAGACAGATTATAAAAAGTATTATTTAGAGCGCCTGTGGATAACTTTTTATGCATAGACAGAATATATTTTTAGATAGTGTCCATTCTAGTATTTTTTCTTCCGAAGAATTTGTCCAGGCAAAAAATAAATTAACTTTGTCTGGCGAAGTCTCTTGCGGAGAATTAGGGTATTTAGCCAAAGCACTTTTACTTTCTGCCATAATATCCACCGATTGGCAATCTGCCGCAATGTTGGTGGCCGATAGAAAAAAAATTGATTTTTACGAAAATATTTTTCAAAGTATTGGCTTTGATGACCATTTGATTTTTACGGAAGAAAACAAACCGAAAATATTGTCTCTTGAGGCAAAACCAAGATTTGTCATTCTATCTGCTGAAGATATATTGTCTTCTGCTCTCACTCCTGACGAATATTTGGCCAAAATCATTACTCTGACAGCAGGGAAGAAACTGCCAAATGATTTCAGTAAAAAATTAATCAATCTAGGCTACGAAAAAGTAAAAAAAGTGAACAGAGCAGGAGAATTTTCTTTTTCAGGAGATATTTGGGAAATAGGCACTTTCTCTGGTGTCTTTCGACTGGAATTGTTCGGCTTTAATCTGGAAAAGATATTTTTTTATGCTTTTTTATCTGGTCAAAATAATGATTTATTACGAATAGATACCAAGGAACAGAAGAAAAAAATCACTATCGCGCCTCTTGCTGTTGGTGATGGAAATGGTTTGGTTTGGGATTTTTTGGCCGATCATTTACTTTTTATTGACGGCCGAGAAAATATTAATATGGCTCTAACGAATTGGCTTGATTTGGCCACTAATAAAAAGCTGGCAATTTCTGCCAGCAAATTTTTTTCTAATCAAAAGAAGGTATTTTTAGAAACTTTTTTAGTATCAGAGAAAGAGGGAATTAATTTTTCTTGGTTTGCTCCTCAAAAATATAATCGTGCTTTGGCCTCTTTTTTTACTGAAGTAAAAAATGACATCAAAAGCAAAAAAGTTTTCATTTTGTCTTCTGAAAAAGAAAAAATAGAAAAGCTATTAACCCATCATAATGTTCCTTTTGTTTCTTGCAACGAAACAGGAATGGGAGTAAGGGTTTTTGAAGGCAGCGCCGTGGAAGGGGTAGATGCCAAAAGCGCTTCGCTCAAAATTTTTACCGATGAAGAACTCTTCGGCTTAAAGAAGAAAAAGAAAAAGGTAAAATTTTCCGCTCTGACCAATTTGAAAATAGGGGAGCATATAGTACACGTTGATCATGGCATTGGCAAATTTACCGGCTTTGGCACTATTACGGTGGACAATATTTCCAGAGAATATATTTTTATAGAATACAATAAAGGAGATAAAATATATGTTCCATTGGATCAGGCAGATAAAATAACAAAATATATTACTGTCGGTAATCAACCGCCAAATCTATCTAGTCTTTCTAGTGGTCAATGGCTAAAAATAAGGAGTAAGGTAGAAAAAAATGTAGAACAAATAGCCAAAAATTTGCTAGAAACACAAGCGATGAGAGAAGACGGTAAAGACTTTTCTTATATTGATGACGCGTCTTACCAAAAAAAAATAGCCAATACTTTCCATTACAAAGTCACGCCAGATCAAGAAAAAGCGATAGAAGATATTCTGGAGAATATGAAAGAAAAAAAACCGATGGACAGAATACTGGTTGGCGATGTTGGCTATGGCAAAACAGAGGTAGCCGTGCGAGCCGCTTTAAGGGCAGTAGTGTCCGGGGGGCAAGTGGCTATTTTGGTGCCAACAACTATTTTGGCCGAACAGCACGCTCAAACTTTCATTGAAAGATTAAGTGATTTTGGTATAAAGATTGAATCTTTGTCTCGCTTTACTGATAGGGCGAGACAAAAAAAGATATTGGACAGATTAAAAATGGGCGGAGTAGATATTGTTATCGGCACCCATAGGCTCCTGTCTCCTGACGTAAAATTCAAAAAATTAATGTTAGTAGTGATCGATGAAGAGCAAAAATTTGGGGTAAAAGACAAAGAAAAATTAAAAGCTTTGCGTCGTGGAGTAGATATTTTGACAATGACAGCCACACCTATCCCTCGCACTCTTTATTTTGGTCTAAGCTCACTGAAAGACATCAGCCTAATCGCTACTCCGCCAGAAGGGAGAAAACCTATCAAAACAATGGTGGCGCGCTATGATGATGAGATTATTAAAGAGGTTGTCAACAAAGAAATAGCGCGCGGTGGACAAATTTATTTTGTCCATAATAGGGTAGAGACTATAATAGCCTACAAAAATTATCTTCAGAGGCTTTTGCCAAAGGTAAAAATAGCTATCGGTCATGGCCAGATGTCAGAAAAAGATTTGGCTAGAGCCATTAACGATTTTGCAGCCGGCAAATATGATATGTTGCTTTGTAGCACTATTATAGAGTCTGGGCTGGACATTTCTTCGGTTAATACTTTGATTATTGATCGTTCTACTCATTTGGGCTTGGCGCAGCTTCACCAATTACGCGGGCGTATTGGTAGAGGAGCTGTTCAGGCTTTTGCTTATTTTCTTTATAAAGAAGAAGATTTGCGAGGTAACGCGGAAAAAAGATTGAAAAGTATTGTGGAGAAAGGAGAATTGGGCTCTGGCTATGAATTATCGCTGGAGGATTTGGATATCAGGGGGTCCGGTAATATTTTAGGGCAAGAACAGCATGGCAGTATGCAGATGGTGGGAGTGGGCTATTATATGCGTCTCCTGGAAGAAGCCGTAGAAAGAATACGAGACAATAAATCAAAAAATATCAGTCATGATTTTGATATAAAGATAGATTTACCGCTATCTGCCTTTATCCCCGATGATTTTTACAAGGGAAGCAATGAAGGCGAGAGTGAAAAAATCCGTGCCTATCAAAATATTGCTGATGCCGAAGACGAAGATGATTTGGCAGAATGCCTAGACAAATTCAAAAAAAACAAAGCAGAAATCCCGGCAGAGATATATCATTTGCTGGATGTGGCAAAAATAAAAATACGCGCTCGCGCCATTGGGCTCAAATCTGTTATTACTAAAGATTTAGAAAATATCTCCGGAAGAAAAAATAAAAAGCTCTATCTGGACTTTGATCACATTTTGTCTCGCGATGAGATTCATGTCCTTTTTCTAGTAAGCGCCGATTGGCATTTTGGTAATACTCAAGCTAAAATAGATCTGGAAAGACTTGGCAGGAATAATGACTGGCTTCCCAGATTTTTAACAATTCTGGACAGATTAAAAGATTTGGCAAAAAAATAGGTATAAAAGTAAATACTTTTATGGATTCCCAGGAAGTTTTTTATAGATTAGGCTTTGCTTTGATTCCCCAGATTGGCGCTGGCCGTGGACGCAAACTTTTGAATTTTTTCGGTTCGGCCCAAAAAGCTTGGAAGGCCGATTACGTCGACTTGCTCCAAGCGGGGCTAGAGGATGTTGCCGCCAAAGAATTAGCAGCAGGGAGAAAGCTGTTAGATCTGGGTAAAAAGATGACAGAAGTAAAAAGTTTTGGTATTCGTTTGGTTTTGCTGGAAGATGAAGAATACCCAAAGCTTTTACGGGAGATTTACAATCCTCCCTTGCTTCTTTTTGTGCGTGGACAAATTATCGATGCCGATCATTACGCGGTAGCAATAGTAGGGTCGCGTCGTTTTAGCGAGTATGGTCGACAAGCGACAGCCGATATTGTTTCACATTTGGCCGAAAACCAGGTGACGGTGGTTTCTGGATTGGCCTTGGGGATAGACAGCTTTGCCCACCAGACAGTTTTGAAAAATCCCAATGCCAGAACAATAGGGGTTTTAGGCTGTGGCATTGATGATTTGACCATATACCCTTCTGAAAATAAGAATTTGGTTCATCGTATCATAGAAGGTAGAGGAGCTATCGTTTCTGAATATCCTCCAGGCACCCCACCTCTAAAGCAGCACTTTCCGGCCAGAAATCGTATTGTTTCGGGATTGTCCCAGGGAGTAGTGGTAGTGGAAGCATCTAGCACTTCCGGCTCGCTAATTACCGCGCGGCATGCATTAGAGCAGGGGAGAGATGTTTTTGCCGTGCCGGGCAATATCTATCACAAAAATGCCGCAGGACCGAATAGTTTGATAAAATTAGGCGCTAAATTGGTGGAAAAGCCGGAAGATATTTTGGAAGAATTAGACTTGCGACAATTATCAAATCGAGTGGCAGTACAAAAAATGATACCAGAAAATCTTGACGAGCAAAAAATTTTAAGTTTTTTAGAAATAGAACAATTGCATATTGACAGATTGGTAGAATTATCAAAACTTTCCATCAATGATCTCAATCCGCTTTTGGTGACGATGGAGATGAAGGGGCTGGTTCGCGATATGGGAGGAGGAAATTATATCGCGGTGAGATAAGAATTTCCCAGTTTCCGGAAACCGGACAGCAAAAAGCCCCCGGGGAGGGGACTTTCTTGTTGGAGGATGTCTATGATTCCAGTAGTGAGATAGCCCACGGAGCGATTTCACTGGGGTTTTGTATCGGAAAGGGGGATGGCCTTCAAATAATAAGGCTTAGCGCCAGTCATTTTCAGGAAATTAGCCATTGGTCGGCGCAATCTAGACGGCAAAAGTTTTGGCGGGAAAATACGACAGATGTGCGCCGTAATTCCCATGGCCGAACGAGACAGCTTTTCGTCGCCGGGATTCTGATAAGCGCTATGCAAAATCGCCCGAAAACGATCCTGATCCTTTCTTCGTAGGGTAATCTGTCGCCCTTCCAGCATCCTGACCGTTTGTATTGGCGGCCAATCAATTTTCACGCGAAGACTCAAGCCCAACATTCTCGGCGAGCATTTATTTAAACGATAGTAGTGGATCTTTCCTCTGTTCACCGAGAAGGTATTGGGTTTTGCCTCTATCGCCGTCACAACTTTCTCTCGCACTTTTTTCGGGATAGGCTGATTGGACGAGATAATAATGTCGTCAGCGTAGATAGTGATAATCGGATGCTTGATGCCATTATTTTCAAGAGCGAGATGGATTTTTTTGATTAGTCCGTCAGCATAGGTGGCGTAGACAAAAAAATCCGGAGAAGTAGGGGCGCCCTTGGGAAGAGAGTCTTTGTCGGTAATCAAGTCCACTACGGCAACAGTAAATTCATAGAGCAAATAAGTCAGATGACGATTGAGCTTGTACTGGAGAAAGTATCGGTGAAATCGACCACGAAGAAATTCTGCTTCGACATCTACGATAGATTGTCGATGCAAGAAGTGATTGCTGATGCTGGCATTAAATCGACCGCAGAGACTTTTGGAAAAAAGCTTACTTTTCTGAAACATGCTCTCCCGCCAAAGAATGCGCATCAAGGCAGGGAAGCATATTGTTATCAGAAAGTTTCTTTTTGTTGATCCGAAAGCGTTTTTCAGGTCTAGCTTGAAAAAGTATTCAGAGTCAGCGTGCGGATGGACTGCAGTCAAGATTGATTTGTTTCGCAAAAATCCATGAAAGCGATAGTAATGGTGGGTATTTGGATCAAATTTCTGAAAGACAAAATTGTCCATAAGTCTCAAGCCTATTATCCTGTGAAGCCGTTCCTGCACTACTTTCAGAATGGGAGTGGGTACCGAAATAGTATGCTTGCCCAATTTGTGGCTTCGGTAACGATCTTCGAGCAAAAGGATCTCAATGTATTCTTCTGGCGTAATATCCAGGACTCGGCAAAGTAGTCGTTCTCCTTCAAGCAAACCTCTCTGGTCCATCTAGCCACCACCACCTTTCTGCCGGGATTTTTTTGAGCGAGATTTTAATATGCGAAAAGAAAAAAAAGGAGGGGGCAAGCAAACGCACCTTTTTTGAAACCACCCGCTACCCGCGCGAGCGGAAAGTTCCGGGGGAAATGCCGGTCCTTATAAAATCCGTCGCAGGAAGCCCGCGACGACCCCTTTGGGGCTGGGGAGACAAATAGCACTCATCCCTTTTTCTGAGTTCTTGTCGCCCCCTCCATAGAGTATTTTACAAAAAAGACGATAAAATAGCAACTTCAGACAGCAAAAAGCCCCCGAGGAGGGGACTTTCTTGTCAGGGGGGGTCGGTTTTACCGCTTGATTCTTTTGATTATTGGAGAGCCAACGTGGGCCATTCTCCTGCTGTTGCATTTGGGGCAAGGGGCCTTGGTAAAAGGGATATTGAAGCCGAGGAACCGTCTTAAGACAAAATAGGTACCTTGGCAGGCGGTACATTTCGTCTGTTGCCGAGTAAGTGGCGGAGTGAATTGTACCAGGGGATTTTTTGGTATCATGGCTTCACCTCTTTCATTGATCTAAGAATTTTCGAATAGTCTTTTCTGCGGTGGCCAAGTCATCTCCTGGTTTGATCAGCTTTCTCAGACCATTGGGCAGTGGCCCTCCTCTTTTGAATCGACCATTCCATAATGCCTGAGCGCGGTCAAGGCCGGTAGTTTTCATACTAATGTCGACCTCTATTTTTTTACCGCGCCGACATATTTTCTGCCAAAAGTCAAGGAACATCTTGGCGACTTTTTTTCCCATAGTCCACCTCGGAGTGTTTTTTTGAGCTGTTAAGGAAGCGTCTATATCTTAGCTCTTGCCACAACTTTTTTCAATAGGAAGCTTGATTTTTTGACAAAGGGCGGGAGGATAGTGTAAAGTGGGCGAGTATGAAAAATCTGGTTATCGTAGAATCGCCGGCGAAGGCGAAAACTATTGAGAAAATGTTAGGACGGGGCTTTTTAGTTCGCGCCTCTTTTGGTCATGTCCGCGATTTGCCAAAAAG
Source organism: Candidatus Microgenomates bacterium (assembly GCA_016188915.1). Lineage (GTDB taxonomy): Bacteria > Patescibacteriota > JACPGU01 > JACPGU01 > JACPGU01 > JACPGU01. The sequence continues at coordinate 16,080 of JACPGU010000001.1, forward strand.
TAAACTGGGCGTGGATACTGAACACGATTTTGAACCGCAATACTTAATTCCCGCCAAAGCCAAAAAAGTAATCAAGGAGCTGAAAGAGCAAGCGGAAAAATCTGACACAGTCTATTTGGCCACCGACTTGGACCGTGAAGGAGAGGCGATCTCTTGGCATTTGAGCCAAGCGTTAGGACTTGGAAATCACAAATCACAAATCACAAATCACAAACAATCTTTAAAAACTAAATCAAAAACTAAATCCCAAACAAAAGAAGGTTCAGATATACAAGTTCATCGCATAGTTTTCAATCAGATTACCGAAAAAGCAGTAAAGGAAGCGGTGGCCAGCCCCAGAGAACTGGACATGAATTTGGTCAACGCCCAGCAGGCCAGGCGCGTCTTGGATCGTTTGGTGGGCTACAAGCTCTCACCTTTCCTATGGAAAAAGGTAAAAAAAGGCCTGTCTGCCGGTCGCGTGCAATCGGTGGCGGTCCGATTAATTGTAGAACGGGAAAGAGCGATAGGAGCTTTCAAAGCGGAGGAGTATTGGGAATTGACAGCGGAGCTAAAAAAATCCCAAACAAATTCTAATGACCAAAATTCAAATGGGGAGAAATTTACAGCTAAACTTCTCAAAAAGGATGATAAAGAATTAAAGGTTACCAGTAAAGAACAAGCAGACGAGATATTGCAAGATTTGGAGGGGGCGGAATATATAGTAGGAGAGGTGAGACGGAAAGAAAAAAATCGCAATCCTTCGCCACCTTTTACCACCTCCACGCTTCAACAAGAATCGGCTCGAAAGCTCGGGTTCTCGGCCAAAAAAACCATGATGTTGGCGCAGAGACTTTACGAAGGTATGGATTTGGACGCGCTCGGCCACAAGGGCTTGATTACCTATATGCGTACCGATTCCCTCAATCTCGCCCCGGAAGCAATAGAAGCCATACGGGGGAAAATCGCCCAAGATTTCGGCAAAAATTACATTCCCGAAAAACCTAATTTTTATAAAAACAAATCCAAGGGCGCGCAGGAAGCCCACGAAGCGATTCGTCCCTCCCATCCGGAACTCTCGCCTGATGAAGTGGAAAAATTTTTAGAAAAAGACGAACACCGGCTTTACTCTTTAATTTGGAAAAGAGCGTTGGCTTCCCAAATGGTGCCGGCAATTATGGACAGTACTTCGGTAGACATAGGCGCGGATAAGCGCGGATATTTATTTAGGGCGACAGGTTCAGTCATCAAATTTGACGGGTTCATTCGTGTCTATATAGAAGATATTGATGAAGACGAAAAGATAGCTGACGAGGATCGCGAGGGCTATCTGCCACCATTAGAACAAAATGAAAAACTGGATTTGGAAGAATTGCTTCCTGAACAAAAATTCACTCAACCGCCACCTCGTTTTACCGAAGCATCGTTGGTTAAAGAGTTGGAAAAAAACGAGATTGGTCGGCCTTCCACCTACGCGCCGACTCTTTCCACTATTCAAGAAAGAGGCTATGTCCAATTGGAAGAAAAAAAGTTCAAACCGCAAGAAATCGGCTTAATCGTCAATGATGTCTTGGTGGAGCATTTTCCGCAGGTAGTGGATGTCGCTTTTACTTCTCATGTAGAGGAGGAATTTGATGATATCGCCGAAGGCAAGATGGAGTGGCACGAGATGATCAGGGAATTTTGGACGCCTTTTGAAAAGAACTTGAAAGAAAAAGAAGTGGAAGTGAAAAAAGAGGATATTATCGGTGACGAGGCGACCGATATTCCCTGTCCCAAATGTGGCAAAATGCTGGCGATCAAATTCGGCCGGTTCGGTAAATTCTTGGCCTGTACCGGATTCCCCGAATGCAAACATACTCAACCTTTGAATGAAACTAAGGATGAAGAAAAGCAACTGGAAGCGGTTAATCACGGTAATTGCGAGAAATGCGGACACGAGTTCGTCATCAAAGAGGGGCGTTTTGGTAAATTCATTGCTTGTTCCAATTATCCGGAATGCAAAAATATCAAAAATCTAGACAACAAAATCGATATGAAATGCCCGAAGTGTAGCGAGGGCGATGTGGTGGTGAAGATGACCAAGAGACGCAAAAGATTTTGGGGGTGCAATAAATATCCTGATTGCGACTGGGCGAGCTGGGTAAATCCGCAGAAAAACGCCGATGAAGCGCAAAATAGCACAGAAAAAGAATAATTTTGTAGAGGGCGGGTTTTTAACCCGCCCTTTTGGCTATTGTCTGATAAGCAAAATAATTATAAAGTAAAAGTGGTCTTATTTATCAAAATAATTAAAAGTAGGAGGTTTTATGGCAAAAAGTCGTTTTATTATTCGTCCCTGGATGTGGGTAGCGGCAATAGCTATTGTCATCGCTTTGGTTTTGGCTGGTTATTACAATAATTTCGTAGGGCTGGGTCAGAGCGTAAAAAGCCAATGGGCTGACGTGGAGAGTTCTTATCAGCGTCGTTTTGATTTGATCCCCAATCTGGTAGAAACGGTCAAAGGAGTGGCTGATTTTGAAAAAGAAACTTATTTGGCGGTCACCGAAGCGCGCACCAAATGGCTGGACGCGCAATCTATTAATGACAAAGTAACGGCCGGAGCTGCAACTCAATCGGCCCTAGCCAGACTTTTAGTGATGGTAGAAAATTATCCCGACTTGAAGGCCGCGGCTAATTTTGCCGATATGCAGACGCAATTGGAGGGAACAGAAAATAGAATCAATGTGGAGCGCAATCGTTATAATGAAAAAGTTCGCGCCTATAATACGGCCGTTGCTCGTTTCCCAGCGAATATTTTTGCCCGTTTGTTCGGTTTTTCCGACTACCTTTTCTTTGAAGCTGTTGACGAGGCAGACAAAGTGCCGGTGGTTAATTTCAAATAAGAGCAAAAAAACTGAAAAGTAATAATTAAAAATTGATCTCATCGGCAAAAAAAATCGGGTTGGTTTTTTGTGGCGCTTTTTTGGTATTTTCTTTTGCCCATAAAGCGCAGGCTTTAGATTTGCCTGAATATATGGGCTTCGTTAATGATTACGCGAAAATTTTAAAAGATGAGACAAAAATTAATCTAGAAAACCAAATCACAGAGCTAGAAAAAGAAACTCATCATGAAATAGCGATAGCTATCGTGCCGAATTTGCAAGAGACGACAATAGAAGATTACGCTGAAAAACTTTTTCAAAAATGGGCGATTGGTAAAAAAGAGCTGGATAATGGTGTACTGCTTCTAATAGCTATTAATGACAGGAAATTAAGAATAGAAACTGGATATGGCCTGGAAGGAATTTTGCCCGATATTACGGCCGGTCGTATTGTTAATGATATCATCACGCCAGAATTCAAAAATGGCGATTATGACAGTGGTGTAGTAAAGGGGGTTGAAACAATAGCGCAAACTATCAAAGGGGAGGTAGTGGACTATCCCGATAAGATAAATTTTGATGGCAGATGGTTTGAGTACATATTTTTCGGTATTATCTTCCTTTTTAGCATTTTAGGGCAATCCAAAAGATGGTGGCCAGGCGGGGTTTGGATGGGTGGTGGAGCGCTAGTTTACGCCCTGATCGCGGGTATGGCAATTATCGGAGCCGTGGTTTTAGTTTTTTCTATGACGCTTTTTGGTCTGATATTAGATTATATTTTTTCTAAAATGCCTCAGAATAAAGGCCGAGGAGGAAGTAATTTCTGGTATTGGGGCGGAGGCGGAGGATCGAGTGGCGGTGGTTTTGGAGGATTCGGCGGAGGATCGAGTGGTGGTGGCGGAGCAAGTGGTTCTTGGTAAGACAGGTTATAATTGATAAATTATTTATGAAAATAAAAAATATTCACGCGCGAGAGATTTTGGACAGCCGTGGCGATCCGACGGTAGAATGTGATGTTGTTTTAGACGATGGTTCTATCGGACGAGCCTCTGTTCCATCTGGTGCTTCTACTGGCGTGCACGAAGCAGTGGAATTACGCGATAATGATCCCAAAAGATATGGCGGCAAGGGCGTTTTGACTGCGGTAAAAAACATCAATACCGAAATAAAAAATGCTCTTTATGGCATGGACGCGACGGAAATTCGCAAAATAGATGGAACACTTCTTCGTCTGGATGGGACGGAAAACAAATCACGTCTGGGGGCTAACGCTATTTTGGCTGTTTCTCTCTCTTGCGCCAGGGCGGCGGCGGTATCGGCCAAAATACCGCTCTATCAATATCTACGCAAGACTTTTGCCGAAAATTTGAAAGATAACTTTATTTTACCGGTGCCTTTGGTTAATATTCTCAACGGAGGTAAACACGCTGATTCCAATCTGGATTTTCAGGAATGTATTATTATCCCAATTGGCGCAAGCAGTTTTCCGGAAATTGTGAGAATGGGTAGCGAAATATTCCATTCTTTGGGGCAGATCTTGAAAGAAAAACATCTTTCCACCAATGTCGGTAATGAAGGCGGTTACGCCGGCTATTTCAAAAATCATGCTGAAGCTTTTCAGCTTTTCACACAGGCGATAGAGAGCGCCGGATACAAATCTGGAGAAGATGCTTGTTTGGGTATTGATGTGGCGGCATCATCTTTTTTTGGCGGTGGGATTTATGATGTTACTTCAGAAAAAAAGAAATTTAGTACAGAAGAAATGATAGGTTATTTGCGTGATTTGACGGAAAAATATCCCATTATTTCTATTGAAGATCCTTTGGGTGAAGATGAGTGGGGTGCTTGGCAAAAATTTACGCAAGAATTTGGGAGTAGATTGCAAATCGTTGGCGACGACCTCTTCGTCACCAACGTCAAAAGAATTCAGCAGGGGATAGAGCAAAAAGTGGCCAATGCGGTGCTTATCAAAGTCAATCAAATCGGCACGCTGTCGGAAACAGCAGACGCGATCCTTTTGAGCCAGAAAAATAATTATCGCACTATCGTTTCCCATCGTTCCGGTGATACGGAAGATTCCTTCATTGCCGATTTGGTGGTGGCGCTTGATTGCGGGCAGATCAAGACCGGTTCGATGAGTCGCAGCGAAAGAGTAGTCAAATATAATAGGCTCTTGCAGATATCGGAAGAACTAGGGGGCAAGGCCAGATTTTTGGGGAAGAAGACTTTTGGATTTCTGGGATAGCGACCTTAATCTGCGAATACGCACGAATTTCACAAATATTATCCTTGACAGGATAGTATTTTTTATATTATAATATTATCAGTTTAAAAATTCACCGAAAGAGAGAGACGAAATGAAAAAACAGCGCGAAGGCGAATGTTTTGATGCGGTGCAAGAAAAGATGTTCTACTCTTTTTTCATTGAAAGATCAGTGCGAGCCTTTCTGAAAATAATGACTTTTTCATTGTGGGAGGAAAAACGCAATTCTCCCTTTTCTCTCAAGGCATCGTCATTAGGAACAAAAGAAAAAGGGTGTTATCCTATGGGGCTTTTGCGCCTTCGCCTCAATCACGAAGAGCTCACCGGGCACGAAATATTTGTCGTGGATCTATCGGGCGCTTTTGATTTCGTCAGCGAAGAAGACCTTTGCGGCAAATATCATTTTGACGACTTTCTTTCTTGGCTTGCTCGGTGGAGCTGTTCTGACAAATACGCCAATTTGCGTCGGGATATGTATATTTTTTCCGGCAACGAGTTTTTCTGCGCGGCCATTAACGAAAAAATGCGATCAAAAAAAGAGCTGTTCGATCTCGAAACCAAAGTCTCCAATGTCCATGTTTTTTCTTGCGCCTGTCCGGAGAATAGAATGGGAAAAGGACTCGCCTACATAACCGAGAGAGATCTCGAATGGCGGCGTCAGGCCATTAATTCCCAAATGGCTCTCAACATGCTACTGTCTAAAGAAAACCGCTGAAAGGCGGTTTTTTGTTATCTATTTTGTTTAGGGCTTACGCACCTAGCTCCCTCCGCAAAGATGTCCGACATCAAAGGATGCTCGATGTCGGACATCAAAATACGCAACAATCATTAGAAATTACCTGGCGGTGTACGGTGGCTAGATGATAAGGTCAAGTGCGTAAGCCCTATAGTAATTATAATTGTCGGATTCTCTTTCCCGATGTATTATGGTAGAGAATCATTCTTCAGCCTAAAATCTAAAATCTGCAATCTGCAATCTTAAATCTGCCCCCTCATGTTTCTCCCAGATTCTGTCCAAAAAGCCATTGATGCCTTTTCCCGTTTGCCGGGGATTGGTAACAAAACCGCCCAGCGGTTGGTTTTTTATTTACTGCGTCAAGACAAAATAACTTCCGAACATATCGGACAGGCGATATTGGAGCTCAAAGAAAAAATCAATTTTTGTCCCGATTGTCAAAATATTTCGGATAACGGCCAGTGCAAAATCTGCGCGGATTCCTCTCGCGACAAAACGATAATTTGCGTGGTGGAGGAGCCACTTGATATAATGGCTCTGGAGAAAGCCGGTTATTATCAAGGCCTCTACCATGTCTTGCAAGGGTCTCTCTCGCCGGTGGACGGTATCGGGCCGGATGATTTGAATATCAAAGAATTATTGGATAGACTCCACAAAAAATCTGGCGTCAAAGAAATAATCTTAGCGACCAATCCGACCACCGAAGGAGAGGCCACCGCGCTCTACATTCATCGTTTGGTTGAGCCTTTGGGCATTACCATCACCCGCATCGCTCGCGGCATTCCTTTCGGTGGCGATATTGAATACGCCGACGAAATGACGCTGAAAAAAGCTTTGGAGGGGAGGAAGGAGTATTAGGGGGAATTTCTAATTTCTAAAATTAATAATCTAAGTAGGAGGTTCTATAATGAACAATCTAGGGCAAGGTCTTAGCGCAATGGAGGGGAAAAAAGAGAAAATGTCTTTGCATGAAAAACATCAAAGATGGAAAGAAAAAATAGATTCCGGCTTACCGTTTGCGCTTGGTATTGGGACTACGGCGACGATAATGTTGGTCGGAATGTATTTTCGCGCCAAAGGCATAACTGATGAATCTTTAAACGCTAATGTTAGAGACGCGATGATGACCTATGGCAGAATGGTCTATTTGCCAGCGGCTACTGTCGGAGCACCGGCCATGTTTATTTTCCAAGGTATAGAAAAAATAAGGACTAAACGATTAGAAGATAATTATTATTCAGCGAAAACGAGCACAGAGTATTTGCCAGGATGGATCGATCAAGAAGAAAGGACTCTAGCGGGATGGGAAAGAAGTATAGATGATCTTTTGGCCAGTTATGCTAGTGGCAAACAAAAAATAGAAAATATGAAAGATCTGACAGATGAAGCGAAAAAAGAGCGTATGGATTTTTCCCAAGAACATGTCCACGGTATCCTTAAGGTGGATATGAAGGCAATCGAAGCAACAAAAAAGCGAATATTGTCGCTGAAAAGACAATTGGCTCGGAGCAAGGTCTATTCAGAAAAAATGGATAAAAAATAATTTGTCAAATAAAATAACAAAGGAGATGAATAATTATGCTTAACGAAGTATTAAAAAAAATAGCCAATATCTATGGTTTTGTTGGGAAAGAAGCCGAAGATGTAGCTGAAGACTTATTTTCTGTCATCATTGAGGAAATGTCACTTAGAATGAATGAGAAAGAAATCATGGATGATAGCAAACTTCTTCACGGGGAAGGCAAATTTGATCTGGAGAATGGCATGCAAGTAATAGATTCCTTAAAGAATAGACCTGAATTTTCTGAAATATTTTCACAATCTTTGTCAGCCGTTTTGGATGATTGGAGAAAAGAGATAGAGCAAGATTTTTCTGAAGAAAAGAAAAATCTTGTCAAAGAGCAAGTGGAAGAATTGATAAAGGAGATAGATAAAAAATAAATGATCAAATTTTTCAATTCACTAACTAAGAAAAAGGAAGAGTTTCGGCCGATAACATTGGGCAAGGTTTTGATGTACCAATGTGGACCGACGGTCTATTGGATCCAACATATTGGCAATTTGCGGGCGATGGTCATGGCCGATCTTATCACGCGCGTCTTGCGCTACAATGGTCTGGAAGTTACTTTCGTTCGCAATTATACCGATGTCGGGCATCTAGTGTCCGATAGCGATGAAGGGGAAGACAAAATGGAAGAGGGAGCAAAAAGAGAGGGGAAAAGTCCGCAAGAAATAGCCAGTAAATACATCGGGATATTCGAAGAAGATTGCAAAAGATTGAATATCATAGAGCCGACGGCCAAGCCAAGAGCAACGGAATACATCAAGCCAATGCAGGAGATGGTGCAGACTTTGCTGGACAAAGACTACGCCTACCAGACCAATCTTGCTATTTATTTTGATATCACCAAGGCCAAAGATTACACGCGACTTTCCGGGCAGAAATTGGAAGAAAATAAAAAAGGCGCGGGACACGCTGATGTTTCGGATTCGGAAAAGAAAAATCCGGCCGATTTTGCTCTCTGGTTTTTCAAAAAAGGCGCGCACGCAAACGCCCTGCAAACATGGGAAAGCCCGTGGGGCGCGGGATTTCCCGGCTGGCACCTGGAATGTTCCGTGATGAGCAAGGCGCTCCTCGGCGCGACTTTTGATATCCATATGGGCGGAATAGAGCATATTCCGGTTCATCATACCAACGAGATCGCCCAAAGCGAAGGGGCTAATGGGGTGGAAATAGCGCATTATTGGTTGCATAACGAACATCTTTTGGTGGATGGTAAAAAAATGGCCAAAAGCGAGGGAACGAGCCATACTTTGGCAGAAATCCAAGAGCATGGCTTTGACCCTCTTGCTCTCCGTTATTTTTTCCTGCAAGCGCATTATCGGTCAAAGCAAAATTTTACTTGGGAAGCTTTAACTGGAGCGAAAAACGCTTTGAAAAAATTGACCGCGCTGGTGGCCAGTTTTGAGGAAGCAAAAGTAGGTTGCGCCGAGTTTGAGGAAAAGTTTCTGGAAGCTATTAATGACGATTGTAATACACCGCAGGCTCTGGCAATACTTTGGGAAGTAGTAAAATCTGATTATCCCGATAGCGCCAAGGCGACTACCATCTTGAAATTTGACGAAGTTTTGGGCTTGGGGCTGAAAGAAGTAGTGGGGAAAAAAGAGGATATCCCACAGGAAATCTTAAAACTTGCCGAAGAGCGCCAAAGAGCCAAAGAACAAAAAAACTTTGCATTAGCAGATGAGATTCGTGATAAGATAGAGGCAATGGGATATGTAATTAATGACCTGGAGGACAATAGTTATCAAATAGTTGGGAGTAGGTAGTAGGGGGGAGCGTTAGTGAGTTGCAGGGGGTGAAGTCACAACGTAAGATATAAAAAGTATAAAAGTATAAATAATACAGGCTAACAACAAGGAGGCAAAATGGCAGTAGCAAAAACAAAGCGTCTAGACGGGATTTTTCGTCAAATAGGATATTCAAAATGGGTTTTCGCGCGCGCATTTTTGCCCAGTCTTAAAATATTAATCCCTCTTGCTATTTTTTCTTTTGCTTTCACGACGACCATGTCTTTGAGCCTAGACGGGTCGATTGTTGTTATCGCTCTCGTGCTTTTTATTTTGTTTTCTTTTTATGCGGCTATCGTGACAATGTATATTATTGATAGCGTGTATCGCAGGGAGAAAATTGACTTCAAAAAGCTCTTGCCTACGTCCAGAAAAAATTTTTGGAAATTTTTTATCGTGAAATTTCTAACCGCTTTAATTATTATTATTGGCTACTTACTTTTTATCATCCCGGGGATTTTTCTCTCCGTACGCTATGCTTTTACCGGATTCGTTGCTCTTTTTGAGAAAAAAAGTATTGGAGATACGATGGACTATGGTTTTGAGCTTACTCATGGGTATTGGTGGGCGCTTTTTGGTCGTTTCGTTATTTTGGGATTTTTGATTTCAGTGCTCTATGTCCTAATAATTAGCGCTCTTCTTTATGTAGGATCGCTTTTGGCTCCAATCACTAGCACTATTAATAGCGGGATTATTCTCAACGCAATTACATCTTTTGTTTCTCCCTTTGTTGGCTTGTGGATAACATCATTCTATTATGTTCTTTATAGAGATATCGCGAAGAAATCGGTAACAATTTAGTTTATGCGTCCAAAGCAATTTGACTACAAAAACAATCCGGCGTGGAGAATGTTTCGGATCATGGGGGAGTTCTCGGAGGGTTTTGAATTCATCTCTAGTCTCAAAAAGGCGGTGACGATCTTTGGTTCGGCGCGCACCAATCCGCGCGACAAATGGTACAAAGAGGCGATGAAGCTCGGAGAATTATTGGCCGGCAAAAATTACGATGTCGTCACCGGCGGAGGACCGGGGATAATGGAGGCGGCCAATCGTGGCGCTTTCGGTCGGCACAAAAAAGGTGATTCGGTGGGACTCAATATCCAATTACCGCGCGAGCAAAGAGTCAATCCTTATGTGGAGCGTTCCATCGCTTTCCATTATTTCTTCACTCGCAAAGTGATAATGAGTTTCGTGGCCAATGCCTATGTTTATTTCCCCGGCGGGTTTGGCACGCTGGATGAGCTGTATGAAATCGTTACTTTGGTGCAAACGAAGAAATTGGAACCGGTGCCGATTATCTTGGTGGGGCGTGATTTTTGGCGACCATTGCTTGATTTTTCCAATAAGATGATGGTGGGCAAATACAAAACAGTCAACCGCAATGAGCTGAAAATAATTCAGATTGTTGATACTGCGGAAGGAGCTTTTAAGATAATTGAAAAAGCTTTGAAGAAAAATGGGAAGAAGAAACAAGAATAACGCAGGATATAGGATGCAGTGCCCAGGATTCAGAAATTGATAATGAAGCAGATCAAAATCATTTTTGAGGACAAAGATATTTTGGTGATAGATAAACCGGCGGGGTTGGTAGTGGAGAAAGACGCAAAGACCAAGCCATCACAAGGGGAAACGCTGGAAGATATTTTGAAAAAAGATTTTCAAATCAATCTCCCGCGCGCCGGGATAGTGCACCGATTAGATCGCGATACCTCCGGGCTGATGGTGGTGGCAAAAACTGAAAAAGCTCTCGTTAATTTGCAAAATCAATTTCAGAGCCATCAGGTGGAGAAAAAATACATCGCCTTGGTTCTTGGTAGAATGGAAGCAGGGGAGGGGACGATTGATATTGCCTTAAGGCGCGATCCGAAAAACGGAACGCGATTTATTGCCTCAAAAGCGAAAGATGCTCGGAGAGCAGTAACGCATTATAAGACAGCAGAGACGATTCGCGGACTGTCTTTACTGGAGATAAATCTGGAAACCGGGCGGACGCATCAGATTCGGGCGCATTTTTTTAGCATAGGTCATCCGGTGATAGGGGATCAGATTTATAAAAATGGTCTTTCCGAAAGCATTTCAAAAGAGTTAAATATAGATAGGCAGTTTTTGCATGCAGAAAAACTTTCTTTTACACATCCTGTGACAGGCAAAAAATTAAATTTTCAAAGCAATTTGCCAAATGATCTAGTAAAAATAAAAAACAAACTATGAATCTAGAAAACATTCTCCCGCCACCAATGCCAGAAAAAAAATTGCCTTCTGGCGAAAATCTTTTTGATAAAGAACTTTTTGATGAACTGGGAAAAAGAACAAGGCAAGCTTTTGATCTCGGGAAAGAAATGGCAGAAAGCCCAAAAGGTAGAAATCTCGCTAGTTGGTTCAAGAAATCGCCAAGACTCAAGGCGGCGCTTTTTGCTGGCCTTGTAGCTTCCTCTATCCCTGCTCCCGGAGCGCAAGCCAAAACTAGCGAAGATTTATTTAATATAGGCAAAGGTATAGCGATAGGCAAGGTAGTAGATGGCATCAGCAAAACAAAGGTAGGGGCCAAAAACGAAAAACAAGAAGTCAAAGACGCGCTGGAGACCATAAAACAAATTCTTTACCTATATAGTTTAGTCAAGGGCGAGGATTCTTTGGACGCGCAAGAACTAGAATCGCTTCACCAAATAATAGATATGGCGGAAGCGGAGCCAGATTCACTAGATGAGGAATCCATTGCTAGAATAATCCGCATTTTAAATCAGCCCAATAGAGGCGAAAACGAAAGAGAGAAAAAAATGGAAAGAGTTATTAAATTGAGAGAAATCGCGTCCATTTTGCGGGAAAAAATGGACGAAATAGAAGCATATAGGCAAGAGGTGGCGGCAAAAGAAAGAGAATTGAAAGAAGAACTGGCCAGTCGCCAGCGAGAGCAAGAAGCGGAAAACGCGAGCGCCCAATGGGACAAGGAAGCAAAAGAAAGAGAAAGGGCTTTTTATGAAGTGGATTGGGAAGACGATTCCGATATCTCAAATTACGATATGAAATTTCAACGTTCCTACGACAAAGAGCAAACAGTTTTGCCGGAAAAAGATGGAGCAAAATGGCATTTTGAAAATTGGACGAAGACTATTGATAATAAAAAAACAATTGGCCCCTCTGTTTTGGTCAAAGAATATGATGATGGAGAATATGGCAAAGTAAAGCTTGAGATAATTGTTATGTCCACAGACAGTCCTGACAAAAAAGAAGTAATTGTTTTGTTGTCGGACAATGCCTATCAAAGGGAAAATGTGACCGATCTGGATTCTGACACGCCTAAAAAAGCCCTAGAACTTTTCAACAAAAAAAATAGAGAAAAGGAGATAATGACAGGAGAAAAAGAAGATGCCAGGGTGGAAAGGGCAAAAGATTTATTCTAAATAAAAAAATGCCCCGCAGATGCGGGGCAAAAAGACGGAGAGGGTAGCGCCCCCTCCCAAGGAGGACAAAATTATTGAGGCGGAGGGTTCTCCTCCAAGGCCTTTTCCTTGCAAGTGGACTCATCGCCCACATACAAGGCACCTGCCGCCTCGTTTAAGCCGACGATTTTGCCGACTTTTTTCTTTTCATCGCCCTCCAGGAGGAGGGCGGTGCCGTATGCCAGGCGAAGACTTTTTCTTTTCTTCGCCACCTGAGACATACAGCCAGCTTCCGCGTATTGGACGCGGATTTCCCAGGCGCGGTAATCTTTCTCCGCCTGGGAGGCCTTGGCATTTTGCCCGAGGCGAGTCTCCACCGTGGACTGGAGGGTGTCAATTTTCCTCTCCAGAGGCGCCACTGCGGTCGCCACTTCTTCTTTGATCACCTCGCGTAGCCTTTTGCCGAAGGCGGCGAGGTGATCCTCCAACTCCTCTTGCGTCAGACTGTCCGATAGGGGCTTTACCTCCACCATCAGGACATGCCCCTTTTGGCCTGGATAGCCCAAGAGGACCATCCGGCCTTTCTTCAAAATGATGTCGCCCTCCATGGCGACATCGTGCCGGAGCCAACCGATCCCAACGGTGTGATGTTGGGGCTGGGTTCCGTCACAGGAAATCTCCTTGAAGGTCAAGATGAAAGCCGATCCATCCTGACCTTTCGCGTAGACGCAGGCCGCGCCGTCGGTGACGGCGATGTCGGCGTCACTCCCGAAGGGCGCTCCCAGTTGATTCAAGTCCGCGTTGGCGGTAAGAACCCCTGGAAGTATTTTCACGAAAATCCCCTGTTCGGCAGAGGCGACCGTGGCGCTGATGAAAAAAGCGCCGAGGAGAGAGAAAAACCCGAAAACGCGGGCTTTCTTCCTTCCAAAAATCTTGGCGATCATCCGACCGAAAACGGCCGTAATGATTGCCGCGACAATCATTACGATTGCCAAAAAAACGAGTTTTTTCATCTTTTTCACGCGTCGCCCCTGGCGTGGGGCGTTCCTTTCAGTTTTTAAGGTTCGCTTCGCGATACCTGGTTTGAACGCAATATAGCATAATTTTACAAAAAAGTCAATAGTTTTTTAAATAAACATACGACAAATAGGACGAATAAGACAAATAGGGCAAAGGAGAAGAGAAAAAATAGCGAAAAACCATCTTGAACAATGAGAAAACTCGGGTTAAGATGGGGGAGCGAAGATTCATAATTTAAAGAGATTTTTATGCGGAGAAAAATTTGGTTTATCTTTATTTTTATTCTAACTTTGGCTGTTTTCGCCGGTGTGGTGGATTGGCCTAAGGGGCCGGATATCAAAATCGGTAGTTTTTATCGTAAATTGGATATCCACCAGGGGCTAGATCTTTTAGGAGGAACACATCTGGTTTACGAAGCCGATATGATCAAAATAAATCCCAAGGAGCGTGATAGCGCGCTGGAAGGAGTAAAAAAAGTAATTGAGCGTCGCATCAATGGCTTGGGCGTGTCCGAACCGATTATTCAAACAACCTCGTCGCTTAATTCTTATCGCATTATTATTGAGCTACCTGGTATATCTGACGTGGAGGAAGCAGTCAATCTGATCGGCCAAACAGCCCAATTGGAATTTCGAGAAGGGATAGCAAGTCAAAGCCTGGACGAAAATGGACAATTCAAAGTGCCTGGGGCTGAAGACATCAACAATTGGAAAGATATCGGTCTAACCGGTGCCTTGTTCAAAAAAGCCAATGTGCAAGTCAATCAGAGCACTTTTGAGCCAGAGATCAATATCTCCTTTAACGACGAAGGAGCGACTATTTTTACGGAAGCAACGGGGCGTAATGTTGGCAAGCCTCTGGCAATATTTTTAGACAAAAAATTGCTTTCCGCGCCCAAGGTCAATCAAAAAATAGAAGAAAGCAACGCGGTAATCAGTGGCGGTTTTGATATCAAAGAAGCCAAAAATCTAGCCATTCAATTAAATGCTGGCGCTCTGCCGGTGCCTATTTCTTTGGCCGAGCAGAGAAACGTAGGGGCAACATTGGGTCAGGATTCTGTTCACAAAAGTTTTGTCGCCGGACTGATCGGTGTTTTGGCGGTAATTTTGTTTATGTTGGTTTATTACCGTTTGCCAGGACTACTTTCTGCCTTGGCGCTATCCATCTATTCTTTGATTGTCATGGCTTTGTTCAAAATTATTCCGGTGACCATGACCCTGGCGGGTATCGCCGGTTTCATTTTGTCCATCGGCATGGCCGTGGACGCTAATATTTTGATTTTTGAAAGGATGAAGGAAGAGTTGCGTCGGGGCAAAACTTTTTCTTCAGCGGTAAAGGCTGGTTTTGATCGTGCTTGGAGCTCTATCCGCGATTCCAATGTTTCGTCTTTGATTACTTGTATTATTTTGTTTTATTTTGGTACTGGCCTAATCAGAGGCTTTGCTCTAACTTTGGCTATCGGTATTTTGGTCAGTATGTTTTCCGCCATTACGGTGACCAGGATTTTTTTACTGCTTTTGATTGGGACAAAAATTTCTGAAAAAAAATGGCTTTTTGGTAGCACGAACTATAAATAATATCTGCGCATGAGAATTATTGAGCACTGGAAAATTTGGTTTTTTATTTCGGCCTTGGCTATTGTGCCGGGAATAATCGCCCTATCCTTGTGGGGATTAAAACCGGGAATTGATTTTGCCGGTGGGACGCTTTTGGAAATGAACTTTCCAAACATTAAAGAATTGGACGCGCGTGAGGTGGCGGATGTTTTTGCCAATCAAGGCATAGAAGGCGCGCAAATTACTTTGACTGCTAGCAATACTTTTTTGGCGCGTTCGCATAGCATTGGTAATGCCCAATACAAAGAATTAGCGACTGCTCTAAATCAAGAAGTAGGGGAGGCCAAAGAATTGCGACTGGAAACAGTTGGACCCACTATCAGTCGCGATTTAACAAAGAAAGCCGTTTGGGCGATTATCCTAGCTATTTTGGCTATTATTTTTTATATCGCTTGGGCTTTTCGCACTGTTCCTAGCGGGTATTCCAGTTGGAAATTTGGCCTTTCCACCATTGTCGCGTTACTTCATGATGTAGTCATCGTGATGGGTGCTTTCGCTATTTTGGGTCATTACAAAGGGGTAGAAGTGGACAGTCTGTTTGTCACTGCTATTTTGACAACTCTTGGTTTTTCGGTGCACGATACTATCGTAGTTTTTGACAGGATTAGAGAAAATCTGCGTACGACAACCGGCACTTTTACTCAGGTAGCCAACAAAAGTATCGGCGAAACAATGAGCCGATCTATCAATACATCGGCTACGGTAATTTTTACACTTTTGGCTTTGCTTCTTTTTGGTGGCGCCTCCATTTATTATTTTGTGTTGGCTTTAGTTATCGGTATTATTGCCGGAACGTATTCTTCAATTTTTAATGCTTCCATCATCTTGGTTCTTTGGCACAAGAAAAAGGTTTAGGGTGTAGCAAATCCTAAATCCTAAATCCTAAATCCTATGTTTTACACTATTTTTGGGATAATTTTGGGGATCGTTTTCGGCGCTTTAGTGCCGATTAATATTCCCGTGGAGTATTCTCGCTATACAGCGGTGGCTATTTTGGTTATTTTGGATATTCTGATTGCTGCCGTGCGCGATCGGGCGGAAAAGCAATTTTCTACCGCCAACACCGTTACTAGCCTGATTTTTTATGTTGTTTTGACATCATTTTTTGTTTACCTAGGAGACAAATTAAACATAGACCTTTATCTTGGAGTGACGGTGGTTTTTATGTTTCGTATTATTCAGAATATTTCTATTTTGAAAGATATTTATTTTGGCCGTTTTTGGGACGGAAAATAGGACAGCAAACCTGGTTTTTGGAAGATCTCTCTCTTGAGAGATTTTTTGTTTAGGGCCTCAAGAGAAAAAAACAGGATAACCATTGACAAGATTTTCAATATCAGGTATAATAGACAATATCAAAAATAATTTACCAGCTTAAAGTCTTTTTTCCCCTGGTAGGGAGGTGAAAATCTTTTCAGCTGAAAAAGTTTTTATGAACAGTAACGCAGAAAAAATCTTAGATACCTTTACCGAGAGCAAGGTCAAAGACGCGCATTTTACAAAATTTGCGCGAGATTTGGTGTCTCACCTGAAAGACAAACAACAGAAAGTTATCTCTAAAAGATTTGGCTTGTCTGGCAGAAAGCGTTCCACTCTGGATGCTATTGGTAAAGAATTCGGAGTCACTCGCGAGAGTGTCCGCCAGATTGAAGTAGCCTCTATGGGCAAATTGCGCAAAGTATCCAAACTGGATCATAATAAAGAGATCTTTGTTAAGATTCGCACTCTGATTACTCAAAAAGGAGGCATTGTTTCCGAAGACGCCTTGGCGACTGAGCTAATCGCTGATCTTGAAGAAAATCGCAAAGATGAAATCAAAAAAACAATGCGCTTTCTTCTGCTCTTAGACGAAGAAATTAGCGCTATTCCTGAAGGAGAACACACAAAATCAGGCTGGTCTTTGTCTTCTTACGCCTTGAATATGATTGAAGATATTATCAAAGCCTACGTCGCTATTTTGGATCAGCACGGAGAAGTTTTGGCCGATGAAGCTTTGCTATCGGCGATTGCTCAAAATGAAGTATCGGAAAAGCACAAAAAAAATATCTCCCCGGAATTTTTGACTTCTTCTCTGGATTTGGCCAGCAAAATTCATCTTCATGAGGGCGGTAAGAGAGGATTGATCACTTGGCCATGGATTAAGCCACGTACTGTACGCGACAAAATTTTCTATGTTTTGAGCAAAAAAAATGAGCCCATGCATTTTGCCGATATTGCCACCGAAATTGAAAAATCTAATTTTGATCACAAAAAGGCAACAGTTCAAACCGTGCATAATGAATTGATCTCTGACAGCCGTTTTGTTCTTGTCGGACGGGGTTTGTATGGTCTCTCTACTTGGGGTTTTGAGGCGGGAACAGTAGAAGAGGTGATTGAAAAAATCTTAAAAAAGGCCGATGGACCGATGGATCAAAAAGATATCGTCAACGCGATTATGGCCAAAAAGAGAGTAAAAAAAGCAACTATTTTAATCAATCTGCAAAATTCTAAAAAGTTCAAAAGAACCAAAGAAGGTTGGATGCTGGTGGAGGGATAAGAAATTAAAAAAGTAAGAAAGTAAGAAAGTAAAAAATTAAATAAATAAGGTGTGCGAAAAAAATTGAGCAAAAAACATGAAGTAAAAAGCCCCTGTCGACAACTCTTGCGAAGGGGCTTTTTACTTTTCAAAATAAGAGTATAATATTTCATTAGGAAAGGATCTCCTGATTCATTTTTCTGTTTAGACAGAGCATCGTTCTGTCTAAGGGGGATACAAGACAATGCTTTGTCTCTACTGACAAATAATAGAATTCTACTCTCTTATTTTCTTATTTTATTAATTTCTTATCCTCCGTGGACATCGCCTCTATTATCTTTGACATTGTGCGTCTATTGCTTTATGCCCTGATTATCGCTGGGTGGTTTTGGGGTTTTTTGCTATTGGCTAATGCTTACAAAAAAAGACGCAAAAGATTTTGGTTAGTCAAACAAGAATATACTACTTTGTTGGTCCAAGTACCGCGCAATAATGAAAAAGGCCCATTGTCTGCTCAATTGATGTTTGCTTCTATTCACGGTATTTATAAATCGGCCAAAGAGAGACTATCCGAAGGATCTTTTCAAGAGCACATCAGCTTTGAGATAGTTTCAATGAGCAAATATATTAAATTTTATGTCTATGTGCCGACCCATCTGAAAGATTTCATAGAGGGCCAGATTTACTCTCAATACCCGACCGTGGAAATGCGCGAAGTAGATGATTATACCTTGGCTAGGAGATCAGAGGGAATGCATTTTGTCGGCACCGAATTGGCTCTGGTCAAAAATGATTACTATCCTATCAAGACCTTTGTTAATTTTGAAGTAGATCCGCTAGCTGGGATTACCGGCGTTTTGTCGCAAGTAGAAGAAGATGAGCAGATTTGGGCGCAATTTTTGGTAAGACCATTGGATGATAGTTGGCAGAGGAAGGCGATCTCTTATGTTTCAGATTTGAGAGCAGGTAAAAAATCTTCTTTCGCCGGCAAAGGAGTAGGGGGAATTTTTAGTTTTTTGGGTTTGGTTTTAAAGGCTTTGAGCGCGCCACCAGAACAGGGGACAGCGGCCAAACCAGTCAAATTAGCCGGACCGGTAGAGCAGGCCGTCAAGGCGATTGAGGACAAATCCACCAAACTGGGCTATGAAGTAAAAATCCGTCTAGCTTTTTTGTCGGACAAAGATCCAGAATCGATGAAGATCAAAATTCAATCTATCGTGGGCGCTTTCAAACAATACAATTCTTCCAATCTTAATGGTTTTGCTCACAAGAGTACCCATATGGACGATTTTGATTTTATGAACAAATTACAGACACGCAGTTTTGAGGAGCCAGGCTTTGTTTTGAATATTGAAGAATTAGCTTCTTTGTACCATTTGCCAACGGCAACCGTTGAGACACCGAGTATCGTCTGGGCGGGAGCTAAAAAAGGCGAACCACCGGCAATTTTGCCACTAGAAGGAGTAGTGCCGTCAGATCAATTAACTGCCTTTGCTCAAACTAATTTTCGCAATAAGGTGGCTAATTTTGGTATCAAATTAGACGATCGTCGCCGTCATATGTATATCATTGGACAAACCGGTACAGGTAAATCCAATATGATGAAAAGCATGGTCTTGGACGACATCAGAGAGGGGAGGGGATTGGCGGTTATTGATCCGCATGGCGAATTCATTGATACGGCGTTAGACTATATTCCGGAAAATCGTATTAAAGACGTAGTGGTGATTAACCCGGGCGATAGAGAATACAGCGTTGGTTTTAATTTGTTGGAAAATATCGATCCGGACAGAAGGGAGATTTTAGCGTCCGGAATGATGTCTATTTTTAAAAAAATCTGGGAAAATGTCTGGTCGGCCAGGATGGAATATATTATGAAAAATATCCTCCTCGCGCTTTTGGAAACGCCGGGTTCTACTTTGCTTGGCGCGACTAAAATGTTGGTCAATGCCGAATATCGCAGAATGATCGTGGACAATATCACCGACCCTGTAGTGAAAGAATTTTGGATCGCCGAATTTGAGAATCAGCTGAAAACCAATCCCAAATTTGCCACTGAGGCGGTGGCGCCGATCCAGAACAAAATCGGTCAATTCATCGCCGTACCCTCTATCCGCAATATCATTGGTCAGCCCAAAAGCACGATTGATATTAAAGAGATTATGGATAACAAAAAAATCCTTTTGGTCAAAATTTCCAAAGGCGAGATCGGCGATGACAATATGGCGCTTTTGGGAGCAATGTTGATCACCAAAATACAGCTAACAGCGATGGAAAGATCAGGGACGAGAGAAGAAGAGATGCAAGATTTTTATCTCTATGTTGATGAATTCCAAAATTTTGCCACCAGCTCTTTCGCCACTATTTTGTCTGAAGCGAGAAAATACAAATTGAACCTGATTATCGCCCACCAGTATATCGCTCAAATGACGCAGGAGGTTAGAGACGCGGTGATAGGCAATGCCGGCACAGTGGTGGCTTTTCGTGTCGGTCCGGACGACGCGCCTATTTTGAAAAAAGTTTTTGAGCCAGTTTTTGACGAAAACGACCTTTTGAATTTGAGCAATTTTCATATTTATATCAAATTGATGATTGACAATACGGTCAATCCGGCTTTTTCAGCTATTACCTTACCCTATACGCGCAATCAAAAGCCCGAGGGTAATCGACAGGCTATTCTAGAGCGCTCCCGCCATAATTTTGCGATTAATAGGGGAGTGGTAGAGCAAGCGATTCTGACTTGGAGCCAGCAGATGGCAGAGTTGGAAGAAAGCGCGAAAAAATTAGGTAAAAAAGGTAAAAAAGAAAATAGGGAAGAGGGAGAAACAAAAATAATCGGCGACATAGCTTATCGTGAGATTAAAGACAAAAAAGGCGGTATCTGGTATGTTAGAAAAGATAAAATTGGTGATAACGCGAATACGGAAGAGGGGAGTAGGGGGCACGAGGGTATTCGTGATATAAAAATAGCAGAGAATGAAATCGCGGAAGATATGATTTTAACAAAAAGCGATGGCAGCAATAACAGGGTAGGGGAGGAGGCTTTGACGCCCGGGCAGACGGTGGAATTGTAAGTCTATAAAGTGCTGTAAAGCGTTTGTGTACGCACCTAAAAAATTGGTGAAATAAAAAGAAAAGGAGAAGAGTCGATGAAATGGATCATTGGAGGAATTATTATTCTTGCAGTGCTTGCAGTGCTTGCAGTGGGCATTATCTGGGCAATTAGTAAAATAGTCTGCGAAATGGCCGGTTGCAACGACTGAATAAAAAAGGAGGGAGAAGATTGTGATGAATATAGTTTTATCGTCGGTCTTAGTGGTTGTGCTTCTCTTTTTTTCTCTGGAGAATAATGGCGTGATTTTTCGCTTTCCAAAATCTATACGACCTATAAGTCACGGCCGTGAGTTATAGGTCGTATACAAAAGGAATGCCTGTGTCGATTGACTGGGCATTTTTTGTTTGAGAAAGGTGGTGGTTGTCATGTCGGTTTTTACTTTCGGCAACATTGTGATATAATTTTGAACAGGTTCTAGGGGAGTCTGCCCCTTAACTTGTTGGAAACCGAAAACGAAAAAAAGGAGAGACAGCCGTGGCGAAAATCCTTCGTGTTACAGGATTCTTTTTTCAGAAAGGAATAAGGCTTGGCTTTGGGTTTGACGATGATGGAGAAAGGATCCCAGGTGTGGTGGCGTTGATAACCGCCACGGAATTTTTAGGCGCAATTTATATTTCCGAAGAGGAAGCAGGAGGAGATTTGTTTGACATCTTGGAGCATGGCAGGGGTCGCAATGAGCCCGGCGTTGATGCTTCTAGCCTTTCGGAGATTAAACTGACGGACGAGGAGTTCTCCTTCGTCAAGACATATAAAGACGGAAAGCCCCCGGTTCAGTACTCTTACCGCAAACACCCAGACAGCAATGACAAGGTCAGTCCCTGGAAAGGGGAGTGGGTGATAGAAGCCGATGACGAGAGCGGAGAAGAGCGAGGCCCCACCAACTGCATGCTCGTGGAAATGCCGGAGTGGCTCTACGAGGCGCCAAAAGACTACGACTGGCCGGAGGGCGCATAGCAGATCTTTCTTGACTAAACTGAAAGGAGAGAGGGCATGAAAATAGTTAAGTTTTTCTGGGTGCGATCAATGGCGAATGGGAAGGCGAAGGTATACCCCGCCGATCCAAAAGACTATGGCAAGACTTACCCCAGAACGGCCGTCGAATTCCGGGGCAAAGAGTCTTTTTTGAATGTTGGTTCTGGGATGAGAAGGATTGTGACAATAGATCACCGCGATAGAATATTTGTCGAAAAAGATTCCAGTCCAGGGATCTATGGCAGTTTTGGAGTGATACTGCCAATCAAAAGAGGGTTAACTAAAAGGCAGATTGTCAGTAAAATTCTCAAAAAGTGGGAAGCCGAGGCCAGGGAAGGCATGGAATACAAAGACGGAGTCATGAGGGAAAGAATTTTCAGGGTGGAGGTGACGCTTTAATTTTTCCGTCCGGGTTTTGCCCGGATTAACGGGGCCGCAAGGCCCTTTTGTTTTACCTCTATTTTTTACCATTAAGCCTAAGCCTGCTTTCGCAAATCCCCAAGAGCAAACTTATAGGAAATTTATTCGACCGCTAATTCACGATCGTGAGATAGAGGTCGAAAATAGTAAATACCTATCGAGGAAACGAGGAAGGCAGAACGAACATCGTTTGAGCTTAATGTTTTAGCCTGGTAAGTGTAGGGAAGGCCGGGGCTTAGTATATTAAAGGATGCCCAAACGTCAGATATCTTTTAAGGGTAATTGTGAAGATTATCTTTCTAATCTGGTGTATCAGGTTAGGAATAGGGCTATAAGCCCGTAAAAGGGGATATGCCTTTTTATTTTACCCTGTAAAACCTTGACATTATGCTAAAATATGTTGCAATATGCAAACCTGTCAATGGCAAATAATGGCTAAATAGAGCCAAAGATAGGAGAGGGGAGGGGGGAAATAAGAAAATAAAAAAATAAGAAATTAAGAAACTAAATGAGTAGGGAATACGAGGCTAGAGATGTCGCACAAGATACCTTTTGCGACATAGGGTGGGGGCTAAACCTGAAACAGAGCCTTTCTCCTTTGACTATCATCTCGTTTGTTGTTCAGTAGTGTTTTTTATTCAAGCTCCCCTACCCTATGTCGCAAAAGGTCAATCTGATTGGCGATACGGATCCGATGTCCGACATCTGGGCATCCTTTGATGTCGGACATCTTTAAATTCGCCAGTCCCCTACTTTTTATTAATTTATTCGCAAAAATTAGCTTAAATCAGGTATAATTTACAATTTCCCATTTAAATGCCCCAGGATGTGTTTTTTGTGTCAAAGTGGGGCAAGACTACCTTTTTTACCCAAAAATAACAGTGGTAGTGGCGTAAAGACCTCAAAAAACCACCCCTAGATATTTCGGAGTGGTTTTTTGATACATATCCTTACTTTTTTAATTTTTTACTTTCTTATTTTCTTAGCCAGGGCTATTCTTCAATCGCGGCGCTTTCAATAGCGGCCCAAGAAGATTCTTCGTCGGCGGGAATGGCAATAGTGACGGAATCGCCTGGTTTCAAACGATAATAAGTGACCGAAGCCAACAGAACCTTGTAGGATTTACTGCCGGCTAATACTTTGTATTGATTGTCTTCAAAAAGCAGTGAGCCAACTAATCTTTTTCTTTCTATGGGTTTGATTTGTTTGTAGACGAAAGATCCATCATCTTCAATGGTCAATTTCAAGATGTCTCCTGGAACAAATTTGGATTTACTGGCGTAATTGGCCGGCACGGGATATTTCTTTTTGTCTGGGCCCATCATCATTTCACCGTCAAAAACACCTTCTATCATTTTGCCCTCCGACAAGATATTCAAATCAGCGGCTTTCTGGGCTAGATTAATGCTTTTTAGCTTTTTTGTTTTTCCGCCAGATTCGCTGTTCAAAAGTTGCATCGCTGAACGGATTTGCGCTTCAGCCGATTCTAGCAGATGTCGCACAATATCGAGATTGTTTTGTTCTTCTTTTGACATGGCTTTGTCTGTTTTTATGGTATTTTTTTGAAATATGTGGCTATACTAACACAAAATATAAAACAAGGCAAGAGTTTTATCCTGCTCTCCCCTACCCTGTTTGAGAATTAGGGCGCTGAAGAAAGAATTTTTTTTATAAAACTCATCAAGGCCCAAGAAAAAAACGTAAAAAGCCCGCCGACTATGGCTGCGGTCAGGGCTTTTTTGGCTGTTTCTACTTTTTTAGGATCACCGCCAGAAGTAGTGTAAAGAAAACCAGCCACAATAATCATTATAGTCATAATAAGGCCGGTTGCCCAAGCGATATAATTGATGCCACGCCGCAAAAAACAGAAGACAAGAGAACGCCCATCAATATTTGGGTCGGAACAGATATTAGTAATAGTATCCAAATTGTTAGGGTCTGCCTCTTGTGCCAGAACTACCAATGGCAGACTCCAGGTTAGCCAGCCGGCAATTATTGTCCAAAAATGAGAAATATTTTTTAGCATATAATCTTTAACTATTAATTTTTATCCGCTCTAACCTTCTCCAATTCCCCACTCTTCACTTTCCACTTTCCACTAATATATTACGCTCTATCCCGAATCTCTTCTTCCACGATATTACGATCTCGGCCATATTGCAAGCGCGATAAACCGATGATAGCTTCGGCTATTTTGGGATTTTTTTCTATTTTAGAAAAATCCAAAAAAGTGTTCAAGGAAAAAGGTCGCAAATTGGTATTGTCTACCAAAAGGCTCAAATAAGCATTACCACTTTCCAGATTGGCGATGTCATAAGCATTGAAAACAGGTTCGTATTTTTTTTGTAAAAATTCGGCATCTTCTTCTCCTACTCGAAAAGTGATGAAGGTGCCAACGTTGCCAAAGACAGCGTCTTTTATCTTGGTATCCCCTCCTTTGCTTATCAGTTGATTGATAAATTGATGGCCGATAGTAAGAGCTAGCTGATATTTTCTGGCTTCAGATAAAATAGAAGCCACGGAATCAGTCGTAAAGTTTTGAAATTCGTCAATATAGAGGTAAAATGGTTTGCGGTTTTGCTCCGGCATATCTACTCTGCTCATAGCGGCCAGATATATTTTGCTGACCATAATCAGACCCAGAAGATAGGCGTTCATCTCCCCTATTTGGCCTTTGGCGAGTCGTAAAATTAATATTTTTTGATTATCCATCACCTCGCGCAAATTAAAAGCGCTTTTTTGTTGGGCGATCATCGGACGCATAATATCATTGGCGATAAATTGTGTGAGCTTGGAAGTAATATAGGGCACAATATTAGCCAGGGCCGCTTCTCCACCAGCTTTTTCTGCTTCTTTAAGCCAATAATTTTTTATTATTGGATTGGCACAATGCGACAATTTCATCATCCGAAAATCTTCATCAGACAAAACACGAGGGATCTCCATAATAGTCGAGCCACTTTCGGGGTGCTCCATCACCAGCAAGGCCGCGTTCCTGAAATATTGCTCAAACATTGGTCCACCCGTGGAACGCAAATCGTATAATTTATCAAAAACATTCATCAATTCATTCAAGACCAAAGTTTTCTCTTCTGGTCTGGTATATTCCAGTAAATTTATGCCGATTGGCCTCTCAAAATCGGCTGGATTAAAAAGAATAACATCCCCTACCCTTTCTTTCGGTATGCGTAAAAGAATGTCATCGGCATCAGTGCCGTGTGGATCTATGTAGCATAGCCCCTGGCCATTTTTTATATCTTGAATGATCATTTCTTTCATCAGAGTTGATTTGCCGCTACCAGTTTTGCCCACGATATAGGTATGGCGAACACGATCTTTGGGGCGCATATAGACGGGCGTCCTCAATCCGCGATAAATATTGACACCCAGATAAAGACCTTCTTTCGGTGTCTCCGGCGGAGCCGCTGCTCTTTTGGACAAAAGCCAAACGATAGAGGGTGTATCTGTATAGCGGTTGGGAAAATGGAAAATAGAGGCTAATTCTTCGGTATTTAGAATATTTTTCTCCGCCGAATATGGAAAGGCGCGAAAAACGAAATTTTCAGCCACTATTTTGCTAGTTTGTTTTTTATTAGGTGTAAAAAAATTACCCGAAGGATGGCGGAAAACAGAAAAAGCGCTGACGATATTATTCAAATGCATTTTGGCCAAAGCTTCTTGGTCGGAAGAGACGACAACGCGGACTAAAGCCTCAAAACCGACAAAGGCGGCTTTTTCGCCAATCATTTTTATTTTTTGTTCAGTAATAGGGGTAATGGTTTTGGTTTTTTCCGCTTCTTTTTTGGCCACTTCTTCTGTTTTGAAAGGAGCAGCAGCCAATTCACCTCCTAGTTTGCTGGTAGATTCAGCGATTTTAACCCAATCAATTTTTCCTCCGGGTCCTCCCCTGCCTTCTTGCAGAGAGTGAATATAATGCTCAGAAATCTTCTGCCATTTTGTTTTCGTGGGACGAATCAATATTTGAACGGCTGCCGCTTCTTCTGGGCCTAGCTTGAACAAAGTATTGGTGATGGTGTTGAGCGGATCGGTCTCAAATTCTTTGTAGGTTTTGATAGGCATAGCTACTGACTGGCCAAGAGTTAATTCACTGGCGGCATATTTATCGTCATCTTGAAAGATATTATGGCGTTCTGTTTCTTCCAAAACAGCATCAGGGTAAAAGCTATGGATTTGTTTTTCTACCAAGGTCAATAATTCTTTTGGTAAAGCGATATAGAAAAATATCTCGCCTTTTTGTGAAACTATTTCAAAAGAAATGTGTGGAGATTTTTCGTGCCACCAATTTTTTATTTTGGTATCGCAAACGCTGTATAGCGAAGAAAACATTTGACTAGCGCGGGAGAGCAATTCTTTGTGGTCTTTTTTGGATTCTTCTTCCTCGCGGGAAGATTTTTTAGGTAACATTATTTTAAGCAAAACCATGTCCAGAGCGCGTGGGATTTTTTTGCTTTGATAGCGTAAATAACGATAAGTATTGATTAGCAAGATGGCTGTCAGAATTACAATAGTAATAACGACTAGCCAATACAAAAAATAAAGCAAATTGGTGGCAAGATCTGCTCCTTGGTAGATTGAATTGTCGACGTATTCCATTTTGTTTTTTGTTTTGCAATCTTTGTTTTACTTTATCATAATTTGTTTTGTCAGGCAAACAAAATACCCCGGCCTCTTTTAAGGGACCAGGGCGGAAATAGGCGCTTTTTGTTATTGTCGATTGCGCCGATCAATCGCTTCCAGGCGAGTCGCTGTCTTCCTGAAATTAAATCCAGAAAGGCAAAACTGAACCAAGAAGCGAAAGAGGAAATTAGCAATTTTCATAATTTGGCCACCTTCCTTGGCGTAAAGATTACTTTTAGAGTTCTCCTTCAGAAAAAGCGCGGAGGAGATCAAATTGCTCCAAGACGATCTCTTCCATCAAGGCCTGCTCTGCGTCGCTCAAAAAATACGGCAGAAAGGGGCGACTTTCCAGGAAATTAAATCGCAGGCTCATCGTTCTTATGTCCATTCCTCTGGCCCAAGGAAAGGAGGGTCTCTCGCGAAAAGACTGCATTCGTCGTCGGTACCATGGTTCGGAATGACGATCCTGCTTTTTTTCTTCAAATAACGGGATGACTTCGCCTCTTTCCTTGGCTTTTTCCCTGATGGCCCAGAGAACGCCACGCGCTTTTTCCACTGAATCGCCCAAGGAGTATTCGGGCTCAAAATTGGGCATAACCGGAATAATATGTTCGGCGAAATCAGCCGCTTCGTACGAATTGTAAAAAGGAATGCTGTCGTAATATTCGGCTGAAAAATCCTCGGTGCCGTCAAAAAAATTATGAATGGCCGCTTCGAAAATTTCAGCTTGCGGGATATTTTCGCCGAAGGCAAACGAGCGATGCAGGGCGAAGGGTTCGTCGTTGGTGCCGGCGCCGAGCAAGACCAAATGGGCGTGACGATCGACCTCTCCGGAATCGTTTTTCTGTAGCTCGCTTCTCTGATAGACATAGATGATGCTGTACTTGGTATGATCCAAGGTGCGACGGGCGATATTGCAGAAAAAGCGCACTGTTTCCACGGGGAGGGCGGTATTCTTCTCGTTCTCTTTGACCTGGCAGGAACGATCATGAGGGATTGTGACGATCATCTCCATGTCAAAAACGCGATCTTCAGCTTTGGCCGGGCTTGCTCCGACCAAAATCAGCAGAAACAGAAGCGACAACCATTTGGGGGTTTTCATGGCTTACCATCCTTTTTTGGATTTATTTGACTGTTAAAGACCACTTCAGCCTTCCTCATTATAGCATTTTAAAAAAACGAAAGCAAAAAATATCCAGCTGGAGATTTTTCTGATTTCTTGCTACAATCTCCTCTATGGTTACTAGAAAAAATAAAATCGAACTCCTCTCCCCCGCTGGAGATTTGCCGCGACTGAAAACCGCGGTGGCTTTCGGTGCCGATGCGGTTTATTGCGGCTTGCCCCAATGGAGTCTGCGCAATATCCGCGAGATTCAATTCAACGAGGAAACTATCCGCGAAGGTGTCACCTTCGCGCACGAGCGTGGAGTGAAAGTCTATGTTACCTGCAATATCTTTCCGCACGAAAGCCATATCAAATTGCTAAAAAAAGATCTGGCAAAATTGAACAAGATCGGTTTTGACGGGATTATTCTCTCTGATATCGGTATGCTTTCTTTGGCAAAAGAATTTGCTCCGGATATTCCGATTCATCTCTCAACTCAAGCCAATACGACGAATTCCGAAGCGATAAAAATGTGGCAAGTTTTGGGCGTGAAAAGAGTAATTTTGGCGCGGGAGCTATCTCTCTTAGAAATCAAAAAAATCCACGAAGCCGTGCCGGACATAGAGCTGGAAATCTTTGTCCATGGTGCGATGTGTATGGCGTATTCCGGGCGTTGTTTGCTATCCAAACATTATACCGGTCGCGATGCCAATCTGGGCGATTGCGCGAATTCCTGTCGATGGAAATATCAAGTAAAGAACAAGGCACCGGAAAAAGTTTTCGTGCAAGAAGAAAGTCGGCCGGATGACGCGCTGGAAATTTCGGAAGATGAGCACGGGACTTATTTTATGAATGCCAAAGACCTTTCCGCCTTGGATATTTTAGACCAAGTGCTGGATAGTGGCGTGGTCTCGGTGAAAATTGAAGGGCGGGCCAAAAGCATTTATTATGTCGGTATGATTACGCGCCTTTACCGGCAAGCGTTAGATAGCCTTTACGCCGGTAAAAAAGTGGATGAGAAACTTTTTGCGGAATTGGATATGGTGGCCAATCGTGGTTACAACCACGGCTTTTTACTCGGTCGCGATGGCTATGAGCAAGAATACGATGTGGCGGCGATCAAACCAAATCTTGATTTCTTGGGACAAGTGTCGGAAGTTCAAGATTCAAAGTTTAAAAATTATGATATTAAAAATTCTTTAAAAATTACAAAATTAAAAATTAAAAATTACGTTCTTGTCGAGGTAAAAAATAAATTTGCCGTGGGTGATGAGGTGGAAATAGTGACGCCGGACCAAATCGTTAAAACAAAAATTACCGAGATTTTTGATAATGGCAGTTTGGTTTCCGAGATCAAAAAACCCGGTGAAATGGTGGAAGTTTCCTTTGCTATAGGCGAAGGCGTTCCCCCCTACTCTCTAATCAGAAGGAAGAAAAACTAGGACACGACGTTCGACGTCGTGTCCTTCGACGTCGTGTCCTAGTTAATTTTTGAGCCAATTTTTCTTAAAGGACGAGAAGGTCCCTCTGGCTATATTATCCCTTATTTGAGCTGTTAAGTCAAAAAGAAAGTGAAGATTATGAATACTGGCCAGTCGCAGGCCGAGCGGTTCGTTTTCTATCAAAAGATGGCGGATGTAGGCGCGGGAAAAATTGTTTTTACAAGCGTAACACTGACACCCGGGCATCAAGGGCTTTTGGTCGTTTTTGTATTTTGCGTTGAAGATATTTATTTTCCCACCTTTCTCTTTAGAATTTAGAATTTGGAGTTTAGAATTTCTCTCTGGGTAAACCCAGAGAGTCCCATGTCTTGCCAATCGTGTCGGCAGGACGCAATCAAACATATCTACGCCATGCTCAACTCCCTCCAAAATATCTTCCGGCTCCCCGACACCCATCAGGTATATTGGCCTTTCGGCCATATTTTTAATTTTATAATTTTTAATTTTTGAATAATTTCTTAATTTCTTAATTTCTAATTTTCTTAGTTCGTTGGTAGTCCAACGAATCGCGTCATACATATGCTCTTTTCCCTCCCCTACCGACACGCCACCGATAGCAATGCCGTCAAAAGGTAGCGAGGCGATTTGTCTCGCCGACTCTTGGCGGAGATCTTTGAAAGTTGAACCCTGAATGATGCCGAAAAGCAAGGGACGGGATTGCAGATTTAAGATTTCAGATTTCAGATCTGATTTTGAATTTGTTTTCGATCTGCTATCATCAATCTGCAATCTGAAATACTTCAGCGCTTTCTCCGCCCATCGCGTCGTTCTCAAGAGCGCTCTTTCCGCGGCCTTTCTGTCGCATGGATACGGCGCGCATTCGTCGAGCACCATCATAATGTCGGAGCCGAGATTCATTTGAATATCGATGACTTTTTCGGGGGTAAAAAAGTGTTTTGAGCCGTCGAGATGAGAGCGAAATTCTACTCCGCTATCGGTTGTCTTGGCGTAAGGTTTGGAACTTTGATTATTGGGATTTTGGATTTGTTTAGAAATTAGAAATTCGGATTTAGAAATTTGCTTTTTCTCGGAAAGAGAAAAAGCCTGATATCCTCCCGAATCCGTCAAAATCGGCCCGTCCCAGCGCATAAAGGAATGCAACCCACCTTGTTTTTTGATGAGCTCATCCCCCGGCCGTAAATACGAATGATAAGTATTGCCGAGGATGATTTGCGCGCCGAGAGTGTCCAAATCTTCCGGTGACAGGCCTTTGATCGCGCCGTGCGTCGCGCACGGCATAAAAACGGGGGTTTTGATTTCCCCGTGCGCGGTGGTCAATACCCCCGTCCTAGCGTGAGATTTTTTGTCTTGTTTTACGACTTTGAACATCATCACTTATTTTGGCAAATAAATAACAGATAAATATAAAACGAATAATGATATCACCAGAACCATCAGATCTTTCCAGTCCCAAAATTTCTTTTTCTTCTCTTGCTCTAGTAGCTCCAAAGCATTCTTCATGGCAATTCTTGGAATAGGGAATCTTTTGTCGTTATTATAATATTCTTGTTTTGTGCCAATTCCGATTCCGCTCATATGAGCACTCTCTTTTATGGAATACAATAACCCAATAAAGTTGACTACCTCCACTTCTTTGTCTTCTTTTTTGTCTTCTTTTCTTTTAGACAAAGCATCCTTTATCTCCGCGAAGCTTTTTGAGTCATTATTTAGACCTAACTCTGTAATTATCTCAGATGCTCTATACGCTAAAGAGGCATTAGAAGAAATACAATTTTCGTATCTTTGAACATGTTGATTGAAGCGCGAAATACCGACGCTAAGAGATATTAGAGACTCTATAAGCTCTTTGCTTATATAGCTTGCGTATGGACTAGCGATAGCACCTTGAATGCCGTGATTAGCCGTTATCTCGAATATATACACAAGGATACCATACCAACTTTTATATGTATTAGATTGCTCTGATAGCGGTAACTCAAAAAAATATTTTTTGTTTAACCATTCTCCAACCCACTCTAGCTCTTTTCCTAACGATACAAGAAAGCTATCGCGTATTTTTTTGTTAGCGGATCTAAAAGTAAACCATGCGACCAAAAGTGTCATAATAGTAGCCAGCGTTGCTGGATCAATGATTTTGGCCATCTCCCAAAAAGACATTATAAGTTTTATTTCTGTTAGTATTGATATCATTAGCTGTCGTTATTGTTATCTTTACATTCTATCAAAAAAGCGGGTTTTTGTCCCGCTTTTTTGAATCACACTAGTTCTTCGGATGTAAGTATATGTGTCAGCGGGCACGAGATGTCTCCATCTCCTCTTTTTACCACCACATAGCAACCAACAATCTCTGCTCCAGTGGGCTCGACGATTTCAATCATTTTTTTAAGACTACCGCCTGTAGTGAAAACATCATCGACAATCGCGACTTTATCTTTTTCGTTGGGGATATACCCGTCAATCCAATTATTTTTACCATGCTCCTTTGGTTTATCGCGAACCAAGGTCAGATGGATTTTGTGTTTAAAAGACAATGTTGTGGCGAGTGGCAGACCGCCATAGCCTCCAGCTACGATGCTTGTGATGCTTTGATCTATTCTTTTCCACACTTCATCAGCCATCATATTTAGCGCGCCGGGATCACCGTAGGCCTTCTTGATGTCCACATAAAAATCTGCCATTCCGGCATTCTTCAAATTCACTGGATTTTGATAAATAATATCCAGCTCTTGCAATTTTTTTATCAATTCATCGCGCATATACTCGATCTAAAATCTAAAACTCCTATTATTCCGTCGTTTTGCCATCAAAATGTTCTTCATTGGTCATCGCGTCTACTTTGGTCGGGTGGATAGTGCCGTCTTTATGCTCGGCGGGAGAATAAATGGTGTAGAGCTTCAATTCCACATCATTTGAGGTATTGACGATATTGTGTTTGACGCCTTCGGGGATAACGACCGCCGAGCCGTCGGTCAGCGGATGTTCCACATCGTTTAGCACCGCCTTCCCCTCCCCCGCTTCCACGCGGATGAATTGGTCGAGCGTATGTACCTCCTCCCCGATCTCCTCCCCCACTTTGAGCGACATCACGACCAGCTGACTATGGGGCGCGGTGTATAGCACTTTCCGAAAATTCTCATTGGCCAACGACTCTTTTTCAATATTGACTACATATCCTTTCATAATGAATTTTTAATGATAAACATAATCCAATTATAGCATATACTTTTCTAATTTCTAAGACGATGTCATCTTAAGACACATGACCTATAACTCACGACCGTGAGTTATAGGTTATGTGAGATGCTAAGAGCAGCTAGTTTGAGCAAGGAACTCCTTTTCGCCAAACAAAAAACCGCCCGAATGGGACGGTTTGGGTTGACGAGAAGTTTTCTGGAGAGATCAACTCTCCAATGCTTCCTCCCACCCTTTGATGATTTCTTCCAAGAGAGGCCTCACTTTCTCGCATTTCAGAGCTTCTTGGAATATCTTGATGGCGTCAGAGTCTCCCTCACGCACCAGATCCTTCAGGATATCAATGGCGTGGCGGTTCCCCTCTCTCACCAGATCCTTCAAGATCTTGATGGCATCATGGTCTCCCTCACGCATCAGATCCTTCAGGATATCAATGGCGTGGCGGTTCCCCTCTCTCACCAGATCCTGCAAGACCTTAGCGGCGATGAAGTTCCCCTCATTCACCAGATCCTTCAAGATCTTGATGGCATCATGGTCTCCCTCACGCACCAGATCCTTCAGGATCTCGATGGCGCTGGAGTATCCATCATGCACCAGATCCTTCAGGTTATCAATGGCGTGAGGGTCTCCTGTCCGCACCAAGCTCTTCAAGACCCCGGTGGCGCGGAGGTCTTCTTTGCGCACTTGTTTTACCAGGTCCGCTATTTCTATTTCTTCTTCCCTCCTCTTGGATGCAAAACGTTCGAGAAGGGCATCAAGCCGTTCTTGTAAAGCCACCAGCAGTTCATTTGACATCAGTCTTTCCCCCCCCCTTAGCCCTTTTATCAAGGAACAGTATTTCCCGATAATATATCGAGATATTGGCATTATGCTAAAAAACCCTAATATTAGCAAATAGTTATGTTGTTTCTTGACCTATAGAAACTACTCAAAAGGGGCGGGTTAGAAACCCGCCCCTTTTGAGCTACTAAATTCTAAATCCTAAACACTAAATTCTAACCCCTAAACGCTATTTCAAAGCCACTTTCCCTCCTGCCGCTTCGATCTTCGCTTTCATATTTTCGGCGTCTTCTTTTTTCACATTTTCTTTGAGCATCTTCGGCGCGCCGTCAACCAAGTCCTTGGCTTCTTTGAGTCCCAATTCCGGCAAAACTTCACGGATCGCCTTGATGACATTGATCTTGGCTTCGCCCGAGGCGGTTAGCTCGACATTGAAAGCGGACTTTTCTTCAGCAGGTGCGGCTGCTTCTCCCCCGCCGGCTGGCATGGCTCCCATCATCATTGGGGCGGCCGCAGTCACACCGAATTTTTCTTCCAAAGCCTTCACTAATTCAGCGACCTCGGTTAGCTTCAACTTTTCTATTTCCTCTACGATTTTGTCTATTGCCATGATAATCTCCTTCCTACAAATAATTTTGTAATTTTTAATTTTGCCCACGCCTTTGGCGGGGTCCCGCCTACTATTTTATTCTCAAAAAGATGTGGCGGGATAATTTTGTAAATAAATCTTAATTTTTAAAAATTGAAAATTTAAACATTATTTAAAAATTCAAAAATTAAAAATTGAAAAATTTCTCAAACCTGTTTTTCCGAAACTGCCTTCAAAACATACACCAGTCTTTGGGCAAAATTGTTCATTGCGCCAGCGAAATTATTCCCCGGAGCTTTGACGACCCACAAGAGCTTGGTAAGCAATTCTTCTTTGTTTGGCAGGTCAGCCAAGGCCTCCATTTCTTCACGATTCAAGAATCGACCTTCATAAAATCCACCGAGGATTTTGATGTTTTCATTTTTCTTGCCGGCTTTCTTGACTTCTTTCGCGACCGAGACTTCGTCTTGATTGGAATACGCCAAGGCTAGAGACTCTCCACCGACGATTTCTTGGAGTTTTTCTTTGTCGCCAAAAGCCAATCCCGCCAGAGAAACTTTGGTGACAGTGAATTTCCCGCCTTTGCTT
Source organism: Candidatus Microgenomates bacterium (assembly GCA_016188915.1). Lineage (GTDB taxonomy): Bacteria > Patescibacteriota > JACPGU01 > JACPGU01 > JACPGU01 > JACPGU01. The sequence goes on from JACPGU010000001.1 coordinate 50,666, forward strand.
CTCAAAGTTTTTCTCAAGGAATCCAAATCTTCCATCTTCATTCCTCGATAATCGGTGAAAGTGATGGCTTTGGCGCCGGCAATCTGCTCTTTGATTTTCTCCAGATCTGATTGTTTTTGGAGTTTACTTTTCGGCATCGAAGCTTTTTCCTTTAAATAGATAATAAAAAAGGCCTTTTCCAAGACCAAATATGCATCGAAACGATGCTATTCCTGCGCGGGTCTTCTGTCTTGCGACTGCCTGCGGTCTTTGGAACTTTTTTCATTTTATCTCAAAAAATATCTCTCGTCAAGACAAAAAACATAACCCCCTTTTAGGAGGTTATTTGCCCAAGATGCGAAGCAACTGGGCTGAAAAAGGTAAGGCCTGATGGCCATGAGTAGTCCAGGGAATATTCTGAACTAATTTCTTTGCATCATCAGGAGTAAGGGTGATGTTGCTTTGAGCAAGGCGCTGGAAGAAATCCGAGAGTTCTCTTTTGGCATTTTCCAAGATGCCCTCTTCCATCTGGATTCTTTCAGCTGCCAACCTCTCCCTGCCTCCTTTGATGTGAAGGAGAATTTGCTCAAGATTGAGCAAGATTTCTGGTCGATCCGAGCCTTCTTTTGATGACCCGAAAGATGATGGGAAAAGTTTTTCTATTTTTTCCAAAATATCACCTATGGCTCGGCCAACTTTCGTTCCGTCTCCCATGGCCATAATGTGAAAATCCTCACCCAATTCATCAGATACTTCTTTTTTGGCCACATCAACCAAATGCTTAATGTCGCTCAAAAGTTTTTCGCCTTCCAGGATTGATCTCTTTGTTAAAAGAGCCTGGATATCGGTGAAAAGTTTGGTCAAGTGCCGATCTACCATCTGATACGCCAACTCCCATCCATCGGAGGAGCCGGTCCTTTCTTCTCTGGCGTTCATAGCGCTCTCCTTCTAGATTTTGGGATTTTAAGGCGGCATTCTTTCTCGTATGCTTATTATAGCGCTAATTAGTCTTCCTAGCAATGATTCCATTATCAAAAAAAGCGATTCCTATCTTTTGTGGATAGGAATCGCTTGGCTTGTTAGCGCATAAGAATATGCGTTTTGAGTTTGGTGTTAAATTGATCTATTTTGGTGGCATTACCCTTGGTCGTCATCGTGCAATTGCCAAGTTTCGTTTTGCCGGTACATTCTGCTTCGCCAATTTTCTCACAATCAGTGATTCTACCATCAGAATCAAAAGACAAAGGTCCCTCCTGGTCGCAGATGGTAAAGATATCGCCTATCTCAATCGCGTCCTTGTCTCCAGTCGCAAGATAGCACCCCAGGGACATAGTGTCGTTGTTGAAGCAAAAGAAATCGTTCGGCGTAATCTCTAAAACATACGACTTGGTATTGATGGTGAATTTGTAATCGCAAGGATCACTCATGGCGAACAAATCATCGTTACTGCCGGAACAACCAGAAATTTCAGCTGGCAAAGGATGAAAATGCAAAAGACTTCTATCCTTCATAAGCATATTGGGATGACGGCAGCCAGCAATAACAGAGCCTTTTTTCAAAAGGAGCTCCGATCGGCATAAAAAATAAAAAGACATTCTCTCCTCTACTTTGTCCGCGGTCTCAAAATTGTAGCTCTGACCTTCTGTTGATGCCTTGACTATTCGCGCGACGATTCTGCCGGATGAAGAGATTTTGTTTTCTTCATCTTTTAAAATCACCGGTCCATTAGTGCGAGGAGTTTCTTCTCCAGCTTTGGGCAGACGAGGCATTTCGCCAGTCAGCAAAAATGCCGAAGTGATCATTACATAGGGAATCTCCAGAACATAATTGGTAGTCTCACGCAGAATTTCTCTGTCAGTGAAAGAAAAATCATACCAACCATTGCGGTTTTTGATGATATCCAGCTCTTCGTATTTTTCTCCGTTTTTATAGATGATAAGGCTGGACATAGGATTGAGCAAAGAATTTTCACGAGTCTTGAAGCGACCAAATATCTTTGCTTTTCCCTCCTTTACTTCAGAGACTATTTTGCTGGGAGCAGGATCTATCTCCAATTGAGTGATCCCGCGAGTAGCAATAGTAGAGTGCTCAGACAGAGCCGCCAAGATAGATTCTTGGCTTTTGGTGGCAGCTACAAAAGTTGCCACGCTCTCCCCTGTCGGCAAATTAAAAGTGGAGCCAGCTAGTTTACTGTGATAGTCAGCTCCGCCGATGGCGGCTGGCCCGCTATCTTTATTCTGCGCGGACAAAAAAGCCCGGAGATGATAGTCGTAATTGTCCACATAGCCAGTAGCGCTAACATCATTCATTAGCTCAAAGCCATCAAAAAGCCGTAAATTATCTTCCCATTTTCGGCAATCTTTCAGGTGGTTTAAGATGGTAAAAGATTTTTCGCCCTGTAAAATAGCTAAAACTTTTTCCAAATCTTCTTCTCTGTAGGCCGGGTCATAGAGATAGAGATTGGCCGTTTTGGAGATAGCGTTCAGATGACAATAGCTTTCAGCGGGAACTTTTGCCACCACTATTTCGCGGCCAGCGATAGCGACAAAATCAGAATCGTTCAATCTTTTTACTGCCTCTAGATAATCCCCAAAAGAATTCACCTCTGGATGCTCATGCGGATAAGGCAGAATATTGGCGAGCCGAATATCTTTATGTCCAGAGGCGTAGTCGGTCAAAAAACAATCCGCGTGGTCGGTGAAAATAATAGCTTCATAGCCTAATTTCTGCGCTATTTCTTTGACTTTTCGCGGGCAATTGGTGCCATCGGAATAACAAGTGTGAACATGCACCCATATTGGCAACATTTCCGACGAATAAATCGCACCTGAAAAAATCAAAAAAAATAGAATCCCCCATATACCAACAGCCGTTTTTTTCATTGCTCTCTCCTTGTCAGATTGTTAAGGAATTTTCAAAGAATCTAAAATTTTTTGAAAAACTTTTTCTCCATCAGGGTAGGTATTTGGATTATATCCAAAACCGATGCTATACAAATATTGATTAGAGATAAACTTTATGTCGAAAAGTCGGCCAGCAGTCACGTCTGGTTTCTCAAAAGTTCTCAAAAAAGCCTTTTTGCCGGAAATATTAATCTCTTCGCTTTTTATTTCATTACTTTTAGTATCGGCTAGTTCTTTTTCTTTCTCCACGTGGATAGTGATCTCTGCCCCCTGGCGATATTCCAGTGTTGTATCAGTCAGCAAACCATTAAAATCAGGCGTGGCAGCGCTCCAAGCATAAATAAAATCCCCTCCTCTATTTTCGTTCTCCTGCCAAGCGCCTGGCAAACTCAAAGAAAAATACTCATTTTTTATTATAGAATTGGCCTTAAAGGTTTGGGAGATCAAAAAACCCGCTAAAATAGCAATGGCGACAAAAATAATTAATTGAAAAATTATTTTTTTCATTGCTAAAATTTTGTTTTGGCGAAAGTTTTATATTTTGCTCAATTCTACTTTTACTCCCGGTCCCATAGTGGAAGAAAGGTAAATTGATTTTACAAGATTGCCTTTGACAGCATTAGGTTTGGCGGCGTTAAGAGCATTGTAGAATTTTTTGAAATTTTCCAGTAAATCTTCATCCGGGAAAGATACTTTACCGATGCCGATGTGGATTCCTCCAAGCGAGTCGGAACGAAATTCAATTTTACCTTTTTTGAATTCCTCCACGGTTTTGCTGATATCATTGGTGACTGTGCCGGCTTTTGGATTGGGCATCAGACCTTTTGAACCTAGTATTTTTGCGATTTTTGCTATTTTAGGCATTGCTTCAATGGTAGCAACAGCAATGTCAAAACCAGTCCAGCCCTTGGTTATTTTTTCTGTCATATTCTCCAATCCGATGAAATCGGCTCCGGCTGTTTTGGCGGCTTTTTCATCTTTTTCTCCAACTAGAGCCAGTATTTTTAATGTTTTGCCGGTACCCTTGGGTAGGACAACAGTAGAACGAACGTTTTGTTCCGGTTTGGCTAGATCAATATTTAGCTTCAAATGCGCTTCAATCGTAGCATCAAATTTAGCTGAGTTGGTTTTTTTGACCAACGCAATCGCCTCTCCCGCGGTGTAGGTCTTTTTCAAATCCAAATCTTTGATAGCTTCGCGATATTTTTTGCCGTGAGTTTTCATATAAGATAGGTCTTATTGGTCGTATAGGACTTATTTTTATTATTTTTCTACTTCTACTCCCATTTGGCGAGCACTGCCTGCTATTATTTTTACCGCCCGATCAATATCTTCAGTGTTAAGATCCGACATTTTGGCGCGAGCTATTTCTTCTGCTTGCGCGCGAGATAATTTGCCTACCTTTTGTTTGTTGGGCGTACCAGAACCCTTCTCCAATTTTAGCGCTTTTTTAATCATATCCGTTACCGGAGGCTGTTTGGTAATGAAGGTAAATGATCTATCCTCAAAAATAGTAATAACAGCCGGGATTACGGCATCGCCCATTTCTTTAGTGCGTTCGTTAAATTCTTTGCAAAAATCCATAATATTGACGCCATTTTGCCCCAATACTGAACCCACCGGAGGAGCAGGGTTGGCCTTGCCGGCAGGAATTTGCAATTTGACGATAGATTTGATTTTTTTAGCCATAATGTTGTATAATTTTTAATTCTTAATTTTTTAATTTTTAAATAATGTCCTAAATCTTAATTTTTAAACTCAAACGCTTTTGTATTCGTTTAGAAATTAGAAAATTGAGATTTATTTAAAAATTAAAAATTACAAAATTTAAAAATTTGATTATATTTTTTTCACCTGCAAGAAATCCAGCTCTACCGGGGTCTCGCGACCGAAGATGGAAACCAGCGCCTTGACCTTGCCTTTCTCTTGATCAACTTCACGGACGATAGCCTCCATATCTTTGAATGGTCCATCGGTGATTTTGACCGGATCGCCTTCCTCCAGATCAATCTTGTATTTTGGTTCCTCCACGCCCATTCTTTTTAAGATAATATCTACCTCATCTTCATCGATGGGCACAGGATCGGAGCCAGTACCGATAAAGCCAGTCACATTGGGCGTATTGCGAACAACATACCAGCTATTTTTGGTCATAATCATATTAACCAAAATATATCCTGGAAAAATCTTTTTTTCTACTTTACGTCTTTTGCCTCCGCGAATTTCTATCTGTTTTTCTTTGGGAACGATTATATCAAAAATTTTGTCTTTCATATCCAAAGTTTCAATCCTGTGGCGCATAGCTTCAGCGACTTGATCCTCGTAGCCGGAATAAGTATGAACGACATACCATTGGCGGTGAGTATTGCGATCTTTATCTTTTTCTAGGATTTTACCAAAAGATTTTTTTTCTTTTTCTTCATCGCTTTCTTCTTCCCCCTCCCCTTCCATCATTATCTCTGCTGCCTTCTCTTCAGATTTCGGCATTTGATCTTCTTTGGGCAAATCAGAAGACAGGTCATCTATGACTACCTGATTGCTCTCTGGCTCATTTTTATTGCTAGTGATGTCGTCTGACATTAGCGAGCGATTATTTTTTTAATTACTGCCAAAAGACCAAAATCTAAAGCTCCGACTAAAATCGCGCCAATAAGCATGGTGAGAACTACGATAATGGTCATATTGGCGACATCTTTTCTTTTTGGCCAGGCTATCTTTTTTAATTCCTGATAAGACTCTTGGAAAAAAATAGCGATAGGCGTGATAACAGGGATTTTTTTCATAAAATTTTAGGCGATTATTTTGCCTATTTTGATTTTCGTTAATGTTTGCCTATGGCCGATACGGCGACGGTAGCCGGTTTTTCTTTTGAATCTTTGGATTTCTACTTTTTTGTCCTTGAATTGCTTCTCGATAATAGCCTCCACTTTGGCGCCACTGACAAAAGGCGCGCCGACATCTGTTTTCTTGTCATCGGCAACTAAAAGAACGCTTTCGAAAGTGGTGGTGCTTCCCTCTTCTCCCGTGATTTTCTCGACATCAAGAGATTGACCTTCTCGGACAATATACTGTTTCCCGCCGGTTTTGATGATAGCTAGCATTTTCGTTTTAACTAAAAATAAGGTTTCGCACCTCGGATGATTCATATTATAAAGCAGTTTTGCTATCGGCGCAAGAGGGAATTATCAAGATGGCCAATTCATTGATTCCGGCAATGTCCGACTTCGCCTAAATATTATTTTCCGATAAAAAGAATGGTATAATTGACTCAATTATCCGTAGATAATTAAAAAAAATATGATTGGCAAAACAATAATTGGGGGCGTAACGCACAAAGTGCCAGTAGACCTAAAGGAAATACTAATTTCCAAGCCGGATGTGCTTGAAAAATGGAAAGGCCTCACATCCCTTGCGCGCAATGAGTGGATTTGTTGGGTGACTATTGTCAAAAGACAAGAAACAAGAAAAGAGCATCTGGTTCGTTTATGCGAGGACCTTCTCAAAGGAAAGCGCCGACCTTGCTGTTGGCCGGGCTGTCCGCACCGAAGAGAAAGCGCAAAAAAGTGGTTTAAGTAAATTATACTTCACCAAGGTGGCACTTTAGGAAGATCTACTTCACCAAGGTGGCACTTTAGGAAGATCTAATGGAGCAAAAACAAAAAACCCGCCACTGTGTGGCGGGCAGATAGCGCCGAGCCACGATTTGGCTCAGTGCGTTTTGGGTTCGGTTTGGAACAGCTCTTCCGGGGAGATTTTTCTCAATCTTTCTTCCAGAAAAGCACAGATGATTTTTTTGTCTTGTCCTTCTCGACCTCTTACTGAAAATTCAACATCAATGAGCCGTTTGTTCTTCTCCCTGTCAAACATTCTGGCTCCGGTGACCTTGCCGATTATACCGCTAGTTCCTTTGAGGAATGTGACGGTGTCTCCGACCTTGATCTCGCCGTTATTTCCTTCTGTCAACTCGAGTGGTTTGCCCAAACGATAGGGCTTGGGATTCTTGTCGCATCCACAGTCTGGCTTATGGTCTTCATGTATGTTTTGACATTTTCCGCCATTACATACGGGTAGCGCGAATTTGATCTCTTTGCGTCCCATGAATAATCCTTTGGGTTCTTCAATCAGTAAAAGTCCTTCCGCACTTTCCAGAACAGTTAGCATAGCTTTTACCTCTCCTTGGAATTTGATTTTTTAAGGTGATTTGTCGCCAAAAAAAAGAAGGCCACGAATGGTCTCTTTCCTGCTTATTCACAGGATGGACTAGCAACTTGACTATACTAGCACAAAATCAATATTCGCGCAAGAACTTATTTTAAGCCATAGCATATAGCCAATAAAAAACCCGTTTATGGCACGGGTCAGGCCGAAAAAAATGAATGGATGAAATTATGACGCTCGCGAGGAAAGAATATCTCTCACAAGATCTTTGCCATCAACATCGGTGAGGGTAATATGTTTTTCCAGTGATTGTATATGGTAAACAAAATGCCCGTTTTCTGTATCGAAATACACTCTTTTCACGCGAAAAGCTTGGTTAAACCACGGACTTTTTCGCAACTCTGGATCCAAGGGGCAATAGGTCACCGCATCTCCCTCTTTGTGTTCGGCGAGGGTAAGGGGATCTATTTTTTCGTCTTTATGTTTTGTCCCGAATAATTCTTCTTCGCTGAACACGATCTTTTCTCCTTTCATGGGGATATGGATAATATTTATCAGACAATAATTATCGCAACGCGAACAAAACAAGCATTAAGCCCTATCTTTTTAAGGCAACAATAATATTCTGACTATCTATTATTTCTTCTTTTTTAATATCAAAATCTTTTACTTTCGTCAAATTGATTTCAGAAAGTTTAGTTTGCTCTTTTATTTTATCAATAAAGGAATCGAAAACGCCACGAATTTCTTCGCTTTCTGTTTCGATATAGGCCTCCACTTTTTCGTCAAAGTCGTAACGCGCCTCTTTGCGCGCGTCTTGGATGAGGCGCGTTATTTCGCGCATCAGGCCTTCTTTTTTGAGTTCTGGGGTGATTTCTGTATTTAGGGCGATTGATACTCCCCCATCTTCTTTCTCGGCCCAGTTGTCATCGGGGGACAAAGTGTGCTTTGTCTCTAAAGAAACAGATTTGACATTCAATTCATCGCTAATAATGTTTAATAGTTCAATCTGCAATTTACAATTTACAATTTGCAATTCCCCCAACGGTTGCCTCACCTTAATCCCTTTTTCTTTACGCAAGGCGTGTCCCAACTCCACTATTTTTTTCACCATTTCCATTTCTTTTCCCAGCTTTTCGTCAATCAATTTTTCATCAAAAGAAGGGAAAGAGGCCAAATGCACCGACTCTTCTCCCATCAGGTTGCGATAGATTTCTTCGGAGACAAAAGGAGCAAAAGGAGCCAAAAGTTTGGTTATATCGAGCAATGTTTCGTAAAGAACAGCCAAGAAATTGTCGTCCGTCCTTTTTTTGTTATTGCGCACATACCAAGTGGAAAGTTCTATCGTGAATTCCTCGATGGCGCGAGAAGAAGTGAAAACATCATATTTATCCAAGCTTTCACTCACTTTTTTGATGAGGCGATTTTTCTTGGAAAGTAGCCAGCGATCAAAAAGAGGTCCCGAGGTCTCGCCTCCGGTGCTCCCGAGGCGAGACCTCGGGGTGAACTCTCGTGTACTTGCGTAGCCAACAAAGAAAGAGTAAGTGTTCCAGAGGATCAAAAGAAATCTCCTCACTTGATCGCGGACAGAATCTTCGTTCATTAATTTGGACTCCCCCGGTTGATTGGCGGTATAGAAAAACCAACGGATAGCGTCGTAGCCATGACTATCACTTAGCTGAACAGGATCTAGAGAATTACCTCGAGATTTGCTCATCTTTTGCCCCTTGGCATCCAGTACTAGGCCGTTGGAAATGACATTTTTATACGCTGGGCCAAGTTCTAGGATGGTGGAAACAGCCAGCAGAGTATAGAACCAACCTCGTGTCTGGTCTTGGCCCTCGGCGATGAAATCGGCGGGGAAAAATTTCTTCTCGTCAATTTTTTCCTTATTTTCAAAAGGATAATGCCATTGGGCGAAGGGCATACTGCCAGAATCCAACCAGCAGTCAGCGACTTCCGGAGTTCTCGTCATCTCTCCCCCGCATTCGCATTGTAATTTCAGGCGATCAATAAAAGGTTTGTGGAGATCTATAGATTTTTCATCCGCGAAGACTTCGGAGAAATTGACAGCTTTTTCTTTCAATTCCTCTATACTACCAATACAAATAGTCCTTCCGCAACTTTTAGAATTTAGAGTTTCGGATTTAGAGTTTTTAGTTTGGCATTGCCAAAACGGTAACGGCGTTCCCCAATATCTGTCACGCGAGATAGCCCAATCCCTGACTCCTTCTAGCCATTCGCCGAAACGACCGTCTTTCATGTGAGCCGGTATCCAATTGACTCGCGCGTTATTTTTTTTCAATTTTTCTTTCAATTTACTCATGGCGATAAACCACGAATCTTTAGCGTAGTAGAGCAGAGCCGTGTCGCACCGCCAGCAAAAAGGGTAGTCGTGTTCGTATAGTAGTGGCTCGCCAAACAAACCACTAGTTCCAGCGTCACCTTGCTTTTTTAAGTAATCAACGATTATTTTTTCAGTTTCTTTGTCTTTCGCAAGACGGTTCTCGAGTTCCTCTAAAATTTGATAGCTAGAAGCATAACCGCTTGGAAATGTAAACCTGCCATTCTCGTCTACTGTGTGTACTTTGGGGAGATCAACTAGTTCTCCCAGAAAATAATCTTCTTCACCATACATAACAGCAGCGTGCACCACTCCTGTACCATCTTCTGCAGTAACAAAGTCTGCTGAGTAAATCCTAAAGGCATTCTCATATCCTCCTACTTCTGGAGATATCGAGTTGAAGAGCTTTTCATATTCAAGATCTAGATCTTTACCAAGCATTTTAAACGAGAAATTCGTAGTTTTTAGCACAGCTTCAGCTCTAGAGGCAGCCACAATAAAAGTTTCATCTCCTATCTTTACGGTGCCATATTCTATATTTGAACCAACTGCTAAAGCGACATTACCTGGTAGCGTCCATGGTGTTGTTGTCCATGATAAGATAAAAGTTTTATCGTCTGTGACAGGAGAATCTGTCATTTTAGGATTAAGCAACTGACCTTTCTTTACCTTAAATTTCACATACACCGAATTTTCCGTCACCTTCTTATACCCCTGCGCTACTTCATGAGAGGAAAGCGCGGTACCGCAACGCGGACAATACGGGACGACTTTGTGTCCTTTGTAAATTAACTCTTTACGGAAGGCCTCCGATAGGATCCACCAGACGGATTCAATATAATTATTATCATAAGTGATGTAGGGGCGTTCCAAATCCAGCCAAAATCCCATTCTTCGGGTACTTTGTTCCCAGTCCGTTTTGTACTCCCAGACGCTATTTTTGCATTGCTCGTTGAAATCGGCGATACTTTCTTCGGGGTTCTTTTTCAATGTTTCAATCTGGGGTTTGCCGGAAATATTGAGCTTTTTTTCCACCTCCAGCTCTACCGGCAGACCATGCGTGTCCCAACCAGCTTTGCGTTCTACTCGGAATCCTTGCATTGTCTTGTAGCGCAAGAAAACGTCTTTCAGCGCGCGAGAGAAAATATGATGAATCCCAGGCCTCCCGTTGGCCGTTGGTGGCCCTTCAAAAAAAATAAAATCACCCTTGGGCGACTCTTTGGCCAAAGTTTTTTCAAATATTTTTTCCTTTTCCCAAAAAGACAGTATCTCTTCTTCTAGTTTGGGAAAAGATTGGCGCGGATCTACTTTTTTCATAAAATCATCTTACTCTTTTGGCGCGTTTTGTTCAAGATATTCTTCTGGTTTTCATTTTCCTTGCTTTTTTGAGTGGAATTGCTATATTAGAGTAAATTTCTAGCTCGCGGCTCTACGGGCGGACGTTAAAAACCAGGGGAGGGATATCTCATGAATCGGAATGACAAGATGAATCCTTCCTCTGTGGAAGGGATACTTGACCTGAATGCTTTTGACAATGTTTTGGTCGCCACAATCAAGAAGGGAGCTATAGATGCTCCTGACATGGAAAGTGTTTTTGAGAAAATCAGAGATTCTCTATCTGGAAATCCATCGTCCACGATTTTCGTATTGGATTTGAGAGAAGTTTCCGAAATCAAAGATGCGGCGATCGGGCAATTGGGCGTGCAGAGTTTTTGCTTCAAGCGTCATAAGCAACTATTGGTCTTGGCTGGCATTAGCGAAGGTGTCGCGAAAGCCATTGTCGCTCTTGGCCTGGGAGGAGTGCTTGTCTTTCATGCTTCAGTAGAAAGCGCTCTCAATAGCTATCGACGCTCTCTCGTTTCCTCTTTTCCGTCAGATGAATAATAGCCCCGCCTCTTACCAGAGGCGGGGCTGAAATTTGTCGTCCTACTCCACCTCTACCACTTTCAGCCGGCTGTTTGCGCCCTTTAGTATCCGGATAGAACTTTTAGGTTTTTTCAAGTAATTGCTCAAAAAATTCATCAATTCTTTGTTGGCCTTCCCCTCTGTGGCCGGAGCGGCTATTTTTATTTTCCAAACTTTATTACCGGCTAGATCAAAAGACTCGCCGATGAATTCGGACCTTTTGGCGTTAGGAGTGATATGGAGAGATATTCTCATAATTTCTAATTGACCTAATTTCTAATTGATCTAAAAAATATCCAAATTCCAATTAATTCATTCGCTATTATTTAGAAACCTGCTTGCCAGTAGGCAGGTTAGATCAATTAGAAATTAAAAATCTAATCCTTTTTTCGCCCGTATTCCCTTCTGAAAGGGGTGTTTGATTTCTTTCATTTCGGTGACGAGGTCGGCTTTTTTTATCAGCCACTCGGGGGCGTTACGACCAGTAAGAACTAAATCCAAATCCTGATTCGAATTCATAGCCAAATATATCCTAATAATATCCTCCATATCTTTTCTTCCAATCAATTCCCCATGCAGGGCGCCCAAGATTTCGTCTAGAATGACGATATTATACTTTTTGCTCTCTATTACTTCCGTCGCGCGTTGCAAGGCTTTTCGCGCTGATTTTTGATGCTCCTCTTTCGTCTTTTTATCTCCCATAATGCCGACGAAACCAGAACCCAAAGCTTCAATGGTAATATGGGGCAGGTTTTCTCTAATAGCTTTTCTCGCTCCTTCCGGCCACGATTCTTCTTTGACAAATTGCAGGATAATCACTTTTTTGTCCCAGCCCGAGGCGCGCAAAGCGAGACCCAAAGTGGCCGTTGTTTTGCCTTTACCATTGCCGGTGAATAGTAGAATCATGAGTTATGAATTATGAAGTATGGGTATTTTTAAGATATCAAAAAAACGCATCGCTTGGAAGCGGTGCGTTTTTTAATCTGTTTTCTATTTCACTAGTGCCGTTAGATAATCCAATTCTTTTTCGTCGGCTAATTTCTTTTTGGCAAAAATCTCAACAGTTTTGGCGTGGAAAGCATTGTGGCGCTCTTCCTCGCCACGAATAGCGGAAATAATTTTTTCTTCTGACGCGCTGACTTTGGCATCTATTTTCTTATCAATGACAGAAATAATCTTTTCTTCTGACGCGCTGACTTTGGCATCTATTTTCTTATCAATGACAGAAATAATTTTCTCTTCCGATGCGCTGATTTTCTTATCAATGACAGAAATAATTTTCTCTTCCGATGCGCTGACTTTGGCATCTATTTTCCTGTCAATCATGGAAATGATTTCCCCCTCGGCTTTTCCCACTCTCCTATCGGTGTAATCTTTGAGCTCGGTTTTTAAGCCTTGGGTTTTTTCATCAACAATTCTCTCGACCATATTTTCTACCGCAGGTAATAAAACATCCTCAGCAAATTCACCGAGCTTTTCGGTCAAAGTCTCACTCAGTTCTTTCTTGGTGACATATTGGTTTTCTTCTGGCACTTTGCCCTCCCTGTTTATTTTCGCGAAATTCGTTTTAGAATTAGTGCAATTAGTGTTTTCTACTTCATTTTCCTTCTAATAAAGGCCGGGACATCTAGCTCATCTTGATCGCGACGAGCAGGTTTTTTGTCTTCTTTTTCTTCCTCGTCTAGCGATTCCATTTGGCGCCCTTTTTTCTTTACGCTATCAAAACCCGTAGCTATTACAGTGATTTTCACTTCTGATTGCATAGACTCGTCAATCACCGCGCCAAAGATGATATTAGCATCTTTATCGGAAGCTTCAGTAATAATTTTAGCAGCTTCGTCTATCTCATACATAGAAAGATCGGGCGAGCCAGTGATATTAAACAGAATACCTTTGGCTCCTTCAATAGATAGCTCCAGAAGAGGAGAATCAATGGCGGCACGGGCGGCTTCAATAGCGCGCGATTCTCCTGTCCCGCGGCCAACGCCCATCAGTGCAGAACCAGAACTTTCCATAATCGCTTTAACGTCAGCAAAGTCCACATTGATCATGCCGTGATAGGTAATGAGGTCAGAAATGCCCTGGACGGCTTGACGTAAAACATCATCAACAACAGAAAAAGCATCAATCAGAGATGTTTTTTTATCAATTACCTGCAAAAGCCTATCATTAGGGATAACGATTAGAGTATCCACTTTGTCTTTCATCTCTTCAATACCTAATTCGGCTGATTTTTGACGGCGTAAGCCTTCAAAAGAAAAAGGTTTGGTGACAACGCCTACCGTCAGAGCGCCTAATTCTTTGGCGATAGCGGCAATGGAGGGAGCAGCGCCTGTGCCAGTACCACCACCCATACCACAAGTAACAAAAACCATGTCGGCTCCGCGAAGATATTCGTAAATTTCTTCTTTATTTTCTTCAATAGCGCGTCGTCCCAAATCTGGGTCGGCGCCAGCGCCTAACCCTCTGGTAGTTTCTTTACCGATTTGGATTTTGGCGGGAGATTCTGAATGATATAGGGCCTGCGCGTCAGTATTGGCCGCGATAAATTCCACGCCTTTAATTCGGGCGGCAATCATTCTATCAACGGCATTAGTGCCCGATCCTCCAACACCAATGACTTTGATGCGGGCAAAGACATCACCTTCGCTGACATAGGGCCTGTTTTCGGTAGAGTGGACAGTGGTTTTTTTCATCTTGATATTGTTCTTAATATTCATATAAGCTCTCCCCCACCCTCCTTATAATGAATAATATGTGTAGTGTTTAGCCAAAATATAGCATACAGGCAGGTTAAAGTCAAAAAGCTATTTTTTACTGAAAAGATTTTTGATTTTGTCTATTACATTGGACGCGCCACGCAAGCCCTCAAAAACACTTTTTACCAGATTATCGCTTTTTTTCGACTCTAGCCCCCAGACAGAAAGTCCGATAGCAGTAGTAAAAGATGGATCTAGTAAAATTGCTTTATCAATTGAAGTGATAGGAACAATAATCTCGCCTAATTGCGCGGGCAGACGTAGATTTTCTCTCGCGACATCAACGATGCCGGGAAGAGACGATCCTCCGCCGGTCAAAATAGCGCCAGCTGGCAACAATCCGTCGCGACCGATACGACGCAATTCATCTTTGACCATGGCAAAAATTTCTTCTAGTCTGGCGTTTATTATTTCAACAATGTATTTGCGGCTGATATTAGCTTTGTCGGCTGACGAATCTATCAAAGAAAGATCTATAACATCTCTTTCTGAAGCCATTTTTGGATGAGCAGCGCCGTATTCTACTTTTACTTTTTCGGCAGATTCTATAGAGGTGCGCAGACCAATAGCAATATCATTAGTGATGTGGCTGGCTCCAATCGGGATAAAGGCGGTATGAACCACCTCTCCCTCTTCAAAAATGGCAATATTAGTTCCTGCTCCACCGATGTCAACCAAGACCGCTCCGATTTCTTTTTGCTTGCCGGTTAAAAGTATTTTGGCGGCGGCCAGTGACGATAAAACTATTTCATCTACATCTATTTCAGCTTCATAGGCGCATTTCAGAATATTTTTCACGACTGGCGAAGAGGCAGTGATAACATGAGTGTCTACTTCCAAACGAATGCCTTTCATCCCCAGAGGATCTTTTATCCCTTCTTGGCCGTCTACAATGAAAGAGCGCGAAATAACATGGATTACTTCCCTATTGGCAGGCATAGAAAAAGCTTTAGCTGCTTCTACCGCTCGCTCGATATCGTCTCTCTGAATCTCACTGCTACTTCTAGAAACAGCGACTACGCCACGACTGTTAGATGAATGAATGTGCTGGCCGGCAATAGAAATTAATGCGTGATCAATGGGAGCGCCGGACATTCTTTCGGCTTCTTCAAGAGAATTGGAAATAGTAGCAGTTGTTTCTTCCAGATCTATCACCATGCCCTTACGCATACCAGATATGGGTGTCTTTCCATAACCGATAATAGTCATATCGCCAGTATCCATATCGTAGCTACCGACGACGGTAATTACTTGGGTATTACCAATATCTACCCCTACTGAAATTTGCTTTTTGGGCGATGATGCCATATCTGTCTGTTTTTATTTATAACCTGCCAATTCTACAAAGACGGCAGGAGTGGTTTTTCTGGGATAAAACGATTGAAATATAATTTGCCTCCCCACAGTCCTCTTTGCGCCATACGAGCCTCTTCTTCAAAGATTTGCCAATCATCAAAATTGATAGATGAAGGCAAGACAGGGTAAATATGGGCTAATCCGGCGCGTAATATCTCGGTATTGATATTGATATTTTCGCGATAAACTATCCCGCGCAGGCGACCAAACTCGTCTTTGGGCTGATTGGCGTCAGGAGCGAATAGTATTTCATTTTTATCAATTAATTTTTGTAAAAAATCATAAGCTTCTATGCCATATTCTTCGTCTTTGTCCGGAGCCTTTATGCCCAAAAGTCTTATTCTTTTATCATTATCTACAATAATAGTATTGCCGTCTACTACTTCGGTAACAAAGTAAGATAATAGGCCATAGGGCTGGACAACCGCAGTAGTGTCATTTTGCTCTTGCTGATCCCAGACAGAAGATTGGCCACTATCTGTCTCCGCTCTTGGCAGATATGGGATGAAAAAAGTTTCAGTTATTTTATCGGCGGCCTTTGTGACTAGATTGCTTGTCAAAACAGCGTATAGCCCTCCGCCAAAAAACAGCAAAGTGATTATAGCCAGGGTTGTTTGTCTGATATGGTGGTGCATTAATAATCCGCCTATTTTTTTTCCCGTCTGTTGTATTTCATCAAAATCTTTTTTTCCATTTTTCCCAGATCGGTAAAATCGTCAGCGCGAGCGACAAGATTTTGACTAGCCGAGCGACCAAAAGCTACTACCTCCACTAATTTGCCATGATTTTGGAGATATTCCACGAGAGGGATATAGTCGCCGTCGCCGGAAACCAAAATAATAGAGTCAATCCCCGGCGCCATTTTGATAATATCCATTGCCAAGCCTACATCCCAGTCGGCTTTTTTCGTGCCGTCCACAAAAGTTTGCAAATCTTTAGTTTTGACCTCAAAACCGCTTTTGTTTAGTGCGTCAAAAAAAGTGCCTTCTTCGGGCATTTGCGCCTTGACCGCGTAAGCAATGGCGCGAATCAGCTTTCTGTCTCCTACTGCTTCTTTCAAGATAGCGCCGAAATTGACTTTTGAGCCATACAAATGGCGCGCCGTGTAATAAAGATTCTGCACATCAACGAAGACGGCTACTCGTTGTTCTTTGTTTTTGATGATCATAGTAACAGGTGTTAGGTTATAGTTTTTAGGTTTTAGGTGGGGGTTTCTGGTACATTAAGCCAAAAAATCTAACATCTAAATTTTAGAAATTAGAGTAATTAGAAATTAGGTCAATTTTTTTATGATTTTCTTGGCCACCACTAAACCCTCCTTCTTTTTCTGGAAAGTTCCTTCTAATTGCTGATTATAAACTTCCTCCAGCACTTTTCCAACTACTTTATTACCACTAGTTATCCCCATGAGCTTCATAATGTCGTGACCGGTAATGATTGGTTTCGGCAAGGGCTTCTTGTTCTCTTCCTCTTCCAGCCAAGACTTGGTTCTGTTGTAAACCGTTAAGTCTGGCGGGAGGATTTGCCCTCTTTTGTTAGTTCGCAGAGACGAATTGGCGTCCACCCAGAAAAGTTCCAGCAAGTCCGGGAAATAGGGGTGTTTCAAGTACATTATTTTGCGAGCCTCCCGCATTTTGGCTAGATTGCCAAAAAGCATATGATATTGGACGAGCCATTGGGCTTTGTCAATCTCTTCCCGAGAATATTTTAGTCGGCGCATGATTACTCCCGTCATCTTCGCGCCGAGAACGTCGTGCCCCGTGAAACGAACGCGGTCAGTGCCGTCTTTTTCTGGGGTTTGAATAGTGTAGGCTTTGGCTAGGTCGTGAAAAAGCACGCCCAAAGCATAGATGGGGTCGTCGTGCTTTCTCATATTTTTCAGGCAAAGCAACATATGATTCCAGACCGTGCCTTCGGCGTGATGAGAGGGCGGTTGATCGCAGGTGTGCGACTTGTCTATTTCCGGGATGATGAAATGGAGCAGACCAAGGTCGTCGAGCAATTTTAGCCCATGGCTGGGATTGGGCGAGGTCAAGATCTTGTTCAGCTCGTCGCGAAGGCGTTCGCCGGAAATTTTCGTAATATCGGCAGAGTGTTTTCTGATCGCGTCAAAGGACTTTTCTTCAATGACGAAATCCAGTTGCGCGGCAAATCTTGTTGCCCTCATCATTCGCAGAGCGTCTTCTTTGATCCTCTCCTCTGGTTCTCCGATGAATCTGATTGTTTTGGTCTTGATATCGGCAAAGCCATCAACATAATCAATGATTTCTAAATTTTTAATTTTTAATTTTCCCCACGCCTTTAGCGGGGTCCCGCCTACTATTTTATTCTCAAAAAGATGTGGCGGGATAATTTTTAAAGAATTTTTGAATTTTGTAATTTTTAATTTTGGATTTTGGATTTTTGCCACCAGTCCATTGATAGTAAAATCACGACGCAAGACATCTTCCTCTATCGAAACATTGAATTTTACTTTTTGCGGGTGGCGCTGATCGGCTGTCCCATAATCACTCCTGAAAGTGGCGATTTCAATCAGTTGGTTGGTTTTTTTCGTCAAAGGCACGATGGCCGCCACCACCCCAAAGCTCTCCCCTATTTCAATATGCTTGACCTTGTTTTTATCCAAAGCTTTGATCGTCTCTTCCGGTGTGGCGGAGGTAGCGATATCAATATCGTGAATTTTTCGTCCCATAATCTTGTCGCGCACATACCCACCGGCAAACAAGGCAGTGTGACCTGCCTTTTCTAAAATTTCAATAATTTTTCCAGCGTTTTTTTCTTGGAGAGTCATGTGGGATAGTGGATAGTGGATAGTGGATAGTGAATAGACTTACTTTGACAGAATGATGATATTATACCATTTTTCTCGGGCAAAACAAAAAACCCGCTGGTGAGGCGGGCGAACGCGGAATGAGAACCCGTAAAGGGTGGGTCTACTCCTCTTCCTTCTCTTCGTAGGGCAGGAGCATATCGGCGCAAAACCAGCAGGAAAAGCCCTCTAATTTGATATGTCCCCCAGACGCTACTTCTTCAATGAGGAAAGGGGTATTCTTATCCTTTTCCTTTCTGCCGAATGTCCTTTTGAAGATGGTGGGGTTGAAACAAAAATTCCCTTTGTAAATATAGGTGTTTCTGCCACCTTTCTTTTCTCTGATGACCAGATTATAGCCAAGCTTCGCCAATGTTTTGAACACTACTTTATCCCCACGCTTGAAAGTGGTCTTTTCCACGGCCTCACCTCCATTCTTTCGGCTTCGAGTTTTTTCAAAAAAGAACCAATCCTGAATCTGCTTTTTGTGGTACGAGCTATTCTTCCGGCCACCAGCCCGGGATTCCTACTTTATCATCTCCCGGATGAATATGGCTGAGTCGGTAGAGCCTCTTCTCCTCCATTTCAAAATTTTTGCCGTCCCTCTTTCTGAGAGTGAAAAGCTTTACTTCTACCACTTCCGCCATCTGATTGCAAAAATCCAGCATTATGTCCAGTAGGAAAAGATTAGGATAGAGCCTCCAGGTATAGCCGTCGTTGGTGAGGTTTCTGACGAACCCCAGCGTTTTCTGTCGCACCATGTCTTTCAGCGCTTTCTCCCGAGCTATTTTGAGAATATCCCCCACTTCGATTGTCAAAGAACCCACCCCCCCTTCAATTATAGATTTCAAATCGGAGATCATAGTTCGTAGGGGCAGAGCTTGCCTCTGCCCTCTTCGCTAAGCCAAACCCATATCATTATACCACCTTCTATCTATTAAAGGCAAAGGAAGGCATAAAAAAACCCGACGCAGTGGCATCGGGTTTTTGGAAAAGCATTTTGACGGTTATGGCCGGTCTTGTGTAGCAATTACCCTATTCTCTTCTTCAATTCTCCCTCAAATTTTTTTGTCAAGCGTGGCGAATCGGAGATTTTCAAAACTTCTTTGACCCAGAGGAAGCACTGTTGAGCCTTCAATTTGTTTTTTAATTTTAATTCCGTATCGCCGGCGAGCAACAAGGCTTCAATCAGCTTGTATTCTTTATCCTGCGCCAGAGCGTCAGTGATAGCGTATTCCAGCCATTTTTGCGCTTCTCGGTATTTTTTTGTCTGATACAGCAGATTGCAACGATCAATATTACCGATTAATTTCCAGTAATCGTGCTTGGATTTATTAAGTAGCGGCAAAGCCTTGGCGAAAACCAGCTGCGCTTTGCGGTAGAGCTTCATATCAGTGTAGAGCAGACCCAGCTTGGAATAAGTAATCCCAAGCGAGGCATTTCCCCCTGCTTGCCCCGACCGAAGCGTCGGGGGTCCCTCATCATTATATTTCCTCACGTATTCTATGGCGGTCAAAAACCATTTTTCCGCCTGTTGGTATTTTTTTGCGTTTTTGTAAGCTATGGCGATGTCGCGAGCAATACCGGAAAGGCGTTCAAACCAACCACCATCTTCAGCCAGTTTCAGGCCGGACTTGAAACATTCCAGCGCCTTGGTGTACTCCTTTTCGTTCATATAGCCCAAGCCCAAAGAATCGTAGGCGTTGACCGCGATGCGGAAATCTTTGGATTTTAAGAGAGGCAACAAAATCCGGCGGGAAGCCGTCGGCTGTCCGCTATCGCGTAAGATATTAGCTTTAGAGATTAACCCCTGGCTCATAAAATAGACTAATCTTGTGTTACCTCATCTCTTCATTAATCCTCTGGGCAACGGTTGTAACATTATTTAAGGTTAAAAGACTCGCTTGGGGTAATTGTCCACTTAATCCTTGTAGATTAACTCCCCAGAAATAAACTTGGATATAAATATTGGGATTTGTGCTAGGGACAAAACGAACGCTCATCTGATCGTAAGATGAAATATCTTTTTGATTAATAACAGTGTAATGTGCCGATTTACTACCTATTTGGTCGGTCGTGCCGGTATCATCAACGACGGTGATGCCGCCAGAGCTTTTGGTATTATACAGAGAGACGGGCCCAATATTTACTCTAGCGAAATCAACATAGGCGCCGTTGGGGTAATTGGGGTTGGGGGTTAGGACTTTGATTATGCACTGATTAGAAGTGGGATAGGCGTAGGTGATTTGAAAACTGCCATCAAGATAGGCGTCAAAAATATTTTGCAAATTCACTTTTTCCATCAATTGCGTGCAAGTAGAGATATTGACTGTTTGAGCTGGCCCAGGATCACTAGATTTACTTTCGGGCGTAGGAGTATTTTTTTCGGGCGTAGGTGTGAAAGTATTTTTTTGCTGATCGGAAATAATTTTTTGTATTTCCGGTGAAGCATTTTTCAAAATTTCTTTTTGTATTTTTTCTGGTGTTATGGCTTTGTCGCCCAAAGTCAGTCGCACTACCAAAAAAGTAGTCAAAGACAAAATAATGAAAAAAATACTGATGAAAAAAACTTTCATTTTATTTACTGATGTCGCGTTAATATTGTTCAGATGTTACTTTACTCGGCTAATTCAATTTTTATTGGCTGGCCACTGGTCGTGGTAGCTTCTATGGTTGGATTGCTGATAATATTATTGGCGTCACTAGAGACATCTTCAGTGATAGTCTTTGTGTCTGTTTTTTCTCCTTCTTTTTCTATGGTTATTTTTTTAATAATATCGTCTTGGCGAATCGCCAAAACTGTCTCCATGCCTTCTATCACTTCACCAAAAACAGTATGCTTGCCGTTTAAATGTGGCTGATCTTTTTGGGTGATAATGAAAAATTGGCTATCGTTGGTATTAGGGCCAGAATTAGCCATAGAAACGGCTCCGACCGTATTTTTACGGGAAGATAGATTGCGATTGTAGACATACCCTTGTTCTTGGAGAGAACGAATGGTGCCAGCATCTAGTTCCAAAGACCAAGGATTGATTTCATCGTCAAATTTATTACCCGAACCGCCAGTTCCCCATTGGTCTTTTTTACTTTCATCTCGAGACAGAGGATCTCCGGTTTGAATCATAAAATCTTCAATAACGCGATGGAACTTCACTCCATCGTAAAAGCCCGATTCAGTCAATTTGACAAAATTGGCTACCGTCTTGGGCGCAGCTGAATCATAAAGACGGAAACGAATAGTTCCCTTATCAGTCTCTATAACAGCAATCTGCTTATCTTTATTTTCCATCGCTATTTTTTTACTTTGATAATATTGCCAGCCCTGCCAAGAGCCTACTCCTATCAGACCCATTAAGATCAATGCCCCGAGCAAAAATTTCCATATTTTTCTATTGCGATACGATCGTACTTTATGTTGATGGGCGGCCTGTTCTCTATCTATCCATTTTTGTCTAGATTTTTTCCCCATAGTTATCTTTAATTGATAAAATTATTTCTTTATCTTTTTATTTTTCCTATAATCTTCTTCTTCGGCCTTTCTTTCTTCTACCATATTGAAAACTCGTTCTGTTAATTCCTTTAGTTCTACGGTTTCTTGAATGCCATCACGCATATCACGAACCAGAGCTACATTTGTCACGGCTTCTCTCTGTCCGATGATAACAGAAAAAAGAGCGTTTACTTTGTCGGCTGCTTTCATTTGCGCCTTGATTGTATCTTTGCCTACAGCCATACCGACGGAAATACCTATCTTCCGCAGATTTTTTACTATTTGCAAAGCTATTTTTTTTGATTCTTCTCCCAGGTGAATAACATAGACATTGATTTTGGATTTGGGCTTGGGAACTCTGATATTTTCTGTTTTGAGGTGTTCCACAATCCTGTCTATCCCCAGACCAAAACCGATAGCTGGAGTCATCTCGCCGCCCAATTCTTCCACGAGACAGTCATAGCGTCCTCCCCCGCCCAAAGCGTTTTGTCTTTTGGTGTCATTCTTGGTGATTATTTCAAAAACTGTGCGATTATAATAATCAAATCCACGGACGAGATTGGGAGCCAAATTATATGGCACACCCATCTCGTCTAGATATTCTAAGACAGACATAAAGTGTCCTTTGCAGTCTTCGCAAATATTTTCTATCATCAAAGGTGCGACTGCGATTAGTGCTTGGCATTTTTCATTTTTACAATCCAGAATACGCAAAGGATTTTTTTTCAATCTTTTTTTGCAATCATCACAAAGTTTGCTCTCTTTTTTCTTAAAAAAATCTGTCAATATTTTTTTTATTCTTGGCCGACAGACAGAACAACCCATAGAATTAATGTTTATCTCGGCGCTGGTTATTCTCATATCTGTTAGCATTTGCCACGACACGCCGATAGTGTTGGCATCAATGGTAGGATCTGATTCTCCGAATATTTCTACCGAACATTGCGTAAATTCGCGGAAACGTCCAGATTGAGGATTCTCGTGGCGAAAACAACGACCGATAGTGTAGAGAGAAACTGGCTTGGGCCAAACCTGCATGCCATTTTCAATATAGGCTCGTACTATGCCAGCGGTTAATTCTGGTCGTAGAGCCAATTGAGACTGCTCTTCTTTGTCTTTTTTTCCACTTGTTCCCTTGTTTTTGCTACCATCAAAAACATACATTTCCTTGCTGACGACATCGGTTTCTTCGCCAACGCTACGCAGGAAAAGATCGGATTTTTCCAGCATAGGGACCTCTATTTTTTCCAGCCCCGCTCCCTGGGCTACTGATTCAATAACGCTTATCGCGAAATCCCAGTAATGACTGTCTTCTGGTAAGATATCGCGAAATCCCTTGAGGCGGTTTATTGGTTGCATTTTAGGCATAAAAATATAACGGCAAATAGTAAATTTGGAGGCAATAAAAACAAACCTCTTCTTACTATTATACCGCACTCTGTCAAGAGCGAGTGGCATCCATTTTATTTCTGAGAATTTTTTTCTTTTCTAGGTTTAGACTGTCAGTTTTTGCATCTATTATGATATGATCACCAGAAATAAAGCGATCACCAATCAATTCTTCGGCTAATTTGTTTTCTATCTCTGCTTCTATCAAGCGACGGATCGGACGAGCGCCGTATTCCGGGTCAAATCCCCGATCAGCCAGCCATTTTTTAGCTTTGGCGGTGAATTCTAGGACAATACCTTTTTCCAGCAGGACTCTTTCCGCTAAAGTTTTCAGATTGATATTAACGATTTTGCCGATAGCAATACTATCTAATGGGCGAAAAACAACTATTTTGTCTACGCGATTGAGAAACTCCGGACTGAAATATTTTTTACTATCTGTCAAAACTTTGTTTTTCATTTGCTCGTAATCGCTCTCGGCCAAAGTTTTTTCTCGAGTTGTTTTGGCGGAAAATCCCATTGTAGCGGAACGGGACAAATCGGCCATTCCCAGGTTAGAAGTCATAATAATAATGGTGTTTTTGAAATCCACCTTGCGTCCTTTGGCATCAGTCAAATACCCATCTTCCAAAACTTGCAAAAGCATATTGAAAACTTCGGGATGAGCTTTTTCTATTTCGTCAAACAGAACTACTGAATACGGTTTCTTACGGACTGCTTCGGTCAGTTTGCCCCCGTCGTCATAACCGACGTAACCTGCCGGTGCGCCGACAAGACGGCTGACATTATGTCGTTCCATGAATTCCGACATATCTATTTTGATTAGAGCATCCTCCCTCTCGTAAACTTCTTGAGCGAGGACTTTGGCTAATTCTGTTTTTCCCACTCCGGTTGGTCCTAGGAAAATAAAAGAACCGATTGGCCTGACGGGATTGCCCACGCCAGATCTACTTCTCCTGATAGCTCGGGCGATATTGATAATGGCTTCCTCTTGTCCGACGATTCGGCTCCCAAGAGTTTTTTCCAAAAAACTGAATTTATGGATTTCGGAAGAGATTAATTTGGTGATAGGGATACTGGTCCAATTACTGACTACGCGAGCGATGTCTTCCGTAGTAACTCGCGCTCTTTTTTCAGTTGGAATATCTTGTTTTTCCAAACGTAAGCGATCTAGCTCTTCTTTCAAAAATAATTCTTGGTCGCGTAACTGGGCGGCCATTTCAAAGGCTTGATCGGAAATAGCTTTATTTTTGCCCTTGATAGTTTCGACCAATCTGATCTCTAATTTTTTGACATCTTCGCTCTCCCCTACTTTTTCACGGATAACAACGGCTGAGCAGGCCTCATCCAGCAAATCAATAGCTTTGTCTGGCAGAAATCTATCGGCGATGTAGCGATGAGCAAGTTTGGCCGCAATCAAAAGAGCCTCTTCCTCTACCTTCACTTGGTGAAAATCTTCATAGCGCGGAGCAATGCCTCGTAGAATAGCCACTGTTTCTTCCTGGCTTGGCTCTTCTACCAAAATGGGCTGAAAGCGTCTCTCAAAAGCGGCGTCTTTTTCAATATATTTACGATATTCATTGATGGTAGTGGCTCCGATACAGGATATTTTGCCACGAGAAAGAGCCGGTTTTAGCATATTACTAGCATCCATTGACCCTTCTGCCGCGCCTGCTCCGACGATGGTATGCAATTCGTCAATAAAAAGAATAATGTTTTTGTCTTTTTCTACCTCGGCCAGCAACTTTTTTATTCTTTCCTCAAATTCACCCCTAAATTTCGTGCCGGCGACCATGGCGCCCAGGTCGATAGAATAAATTTTTTTACCTTTTAGTTTGATCGGCACCTCCCCGAAAGCTATTTTGGCGGCCAATCCTTCTACAATGGCGGTTTTGCCTACGCCCGGATCGCCGATTAGAACAGGGTTGTTTTTAGTTTTGCGCGTTAAAATATGAGTTAGGCGCGATATTTCTTTTTCACGACCGATGGTGGGATCGAGTTTTGTACCCTCGGCCTCTGCTGTCAAATCAATAGCATAAGCGTTCAACATAGAATTAGTTTTATTTTTGACAGTACGGCCGGCAGTTACCTCTTGCTCTTTTGGTTTTTCAGGCATTTGCGCGGTGGACATAACAAAGATATGTTCAATTTGCTGAATAATGGTGGCTGGATTAACATCAATATTCTGGATTAAAGCGTAGGCTCTGAAATCAGAATTAGACAAAATACCAAAAAGCAGATGTTCACTGCCAACATAAAAATGCTCATTTTGTCGCGCTACAACGATGGCTTTTTCTAGAGCTTGCCTCAAATCATGAGAAAGCCCGTTTTTCTGTAAATCCATTGAGCCATGCCACATCAAATTCATGGCAATTTCTATTCTTTCAAAATCTATTCCAAAACTAGATAATATTTCGTAGGCCACACCAATTTTTTCCGCTAAAATAGCGAGTAATACATGCTCGGTGCTGACAGCGCCAGAATTCATATCTTGAGCAATAGTCTGCGAAAGACTCAAAATTTTTTTAGCGTTGTAGGTGAAACGGTCAAAGCCAAATTCATTCATGGCGAGTATTAAGTATTATGTATTAAGTATTGAGCATATGGCGATAAAAGTCCATACTCCAAATGTGCATATTGGCACTCTAAATATCCGAGTGCTAATATTATTATATTGCTCCCGCAAAAAGCTGTCAAGATGGCGGAGGGTCACCGTAAAATTTCCCAAAAATATAGTCCTTTGGACTGATTCTCGCCTACTTAATTGATGGGTGGGGGTTTTTATTTTACTATAACAAAAAAATAGTCCGCCTCGTGCTATGAGGCGGACTATCGAGATTCCCTGTAAATGGAAACCGTTTGGCTTACTGTTTTGTTGATGTTAGCCAAAGGGCATCTTTTTGGCTAAAGATTCGCAAGGTCAGGTTCCTTAAGGAGTCAATAAAGTGGTCGCCGTAAGACAATTCCCAGACGCCAGGGTGGTCAGGGACGTTGGAAAAGGCTCCAAAATCGCTATTCTCCTTTTTTTCATAGCGAAGGTGATGCTTCAAGAAATTAGCTTCTTCTGTGGTCAGCGTCTTTTTTTCGTCGTGCCACGCTACCTGTTCTCTCCATGTCCCCACGCCATAGTTAAGAAGGAAAAGAGCGCTGTCCCCTGAAGAATGGAGATGAACTGTTATCGCGTCACTGTAGCTTTTTTGTGGCGAGCCGATTACTTCTATCGGTTTGTCAAAAGGCTGTCCCCAGAAGGAGGGAGTATTAGTATCGGCATCTATTGCCAAGAGGCATCCCCTTTTGCCATCCGAGCAACAGACGATAATACGGCGCCATTCCACCCACGCTCCCGTCACCGTAAACGGACCCTTTTTGCCCTTATGGTCGATCTCTATCGGCCAGGCTTTGAAGGGCAACCTTTCGCGACAAAAGCCATTGTGGATAATGCCATTGACGATGGCTTCTATTCCCGTCGCTCTTGCCATCGGGTTTTTGTGCCGGATACACATTTCAACAAAAGCCTTGACGAGAAGATGCCTTTTGGCTGCCAGCTTGACGTAGCGTTCCGCTTTCAGCGTTTTCGGCTCCGGACACTGATGCGTGAAGACTCGAGGAGTATAGGGGAAAGTTGCTTCCGACAAAGCGTCAGTGTTGTCCAAAAGAAAGTCAACGAAATCCTTCACTTCCTCCCCATAGATGTTGGCTAATGCCCCCATTAGTCTTACCCCATACTTTGCGTCAAAATACAGATACAAATCATCAAATGCAGACATCGCTGCACCTCCTGAAGTTTTGTCCGGCTCTCCATGCCGGTCGGGCCGTTTTTAACGTGCTGATAATACTCTAGCATATTGAAAAGAAAATGACAATTTGACGCATTTTTTTGCGGGAGGGTCAATCGTTAATGAGTGTTTTCAATTTTTCAAAATCACGGAAGAGATCTTCTCTGGTAGCGCGGTTGTAAATAGTGGCGGCGGGGTGGTAGAGGGGGAGGATTTTAATTTTTCCGTAGGGCGCTTCGACTTCAAAAACCTGCCCGTGGATTTTGGAAATAGCGCGCAGATCAGTGCCACGATTGAATTTTTTCATAATATAATCCATAGAAAACCGTCCCAAAGTAGCGATAACATGGGGTTGGATTATCTCAATTTGCCGGTCAAGGAAGGGGCTATAAAGCAAGATTTCGTCTAGTTCCGGATCGCGATTGCCCGGCGGTCGGTCTTTGACGATATTGGTGACATAGGCATCGAGGCGAGGCATGCCAATATGCGCGAAGCACTCGTCTAATACTCGGCCGGAAGCGCCACAAAAAGGTTTGCCGGTTTTTGCCTCCGTCTCGCCAGGCGCTTCACCGACGAACATCACCCGCGCGAAATGACTCCCCTCCCCCACCACGGGGAAATAACCGTTTTTCGTCCGGTATTCAAAAAGCGGCGAAGTGGCAAATCCCACCAGTTCATCGCGGATAGCCTTCATCGCCTCAAATCTTTTTTGTTTTTCTTCTTGATCCATATGATTATTCTAGCACAAAAAACAAAAATCACCCTAGCTCAAGAGTGATTTTTGTTTAAAATATCTTTATTCGGTCGGAAGGTTGGTCTCGCTATTCTCCTCACTGGCGTCCTTTTTTTTCTTGGTTTTTTTCTCCTTCGGTTCTTTTTCGATTTTTTCTTTCTTTGCCTTTTTCACTTTTTTCTTTTCCCCCTCTTCCCCTTCGGTTGCTTCGCCCACCGGATTTTCTTTTTTCTCTACTTTTACCGGCTTTTGCGCGACATCCAGCACATCTATCTTCCAATCAGAGAGTTTGGCGGCCAGGCGAACATTTTGACCACTTTTACCGATAGCCAAAGACAGTTGGTCGGATTCCACATAGACAATAGCCTCTTTTCTTTTTTTGTCCAATTTCACTTCTGCGATTTTGGCCGGAGACAAAGCATTCGTGATATAGGCCTCTTCATTGCCGTCCCAAAGTACAATATCTATTTTCTCATTGTTTAGTTCTCCCAGGACC
The DNA here is from genome assembly GCA_016188915.1 of Candidatus Microgenomates bacterium. Lineage (GTDB taxonomy): Bacteria > Patescibacteriota > JACPGU01 > JACPGU01 > JACPGU01 > JACPGU01. Next base: position 78,763 of record JACPGU010000001.1, read on the forward strand.
GCCTGAACACGCGTACCCCTTTGTCCTACGCATGAACCGACGGGGTCTACTCCTTCTTGCAAAGCTCTCACAGCTATTTTGGTTCTGATGCCTGCCTCTCTAGCGATGCCCATTATCTCTACCGTGCCGGCCTCTATCTCTGGCACTTCAACCATAAAAAGATAACGAATCAGATCTGGATGGGCACGAGAGACGACAATCTGTGGACCGCGGTTATTTTTTTCTACCGAGGCAATGATCACTTTTATCCTTTGGCCGGTGCGATAATGCTCGCCTACTATTTGATCGGCCGGAAACATAATGCCATTAGCCCGACCCAGATCAACGATGACATTACCCATATCTACTTGCTGAACTACGCCGTTGACCAATTTTCCTTCCTGTGATTTGAATTCATCAAAAACAATTTCGCGTTCTAGTTCTTTCAGCTTTTGGATAATTACTTGTTTAGCAGTTTGAGCGGCAATGCGACCAAAATCTTCATGAGATGGCAAATCGTAACTTATCTCTCCTTCTAGCTCTGCTTTTTTATCCATTTTTTTAGCTTCTTTTAGGGATATCTCGCAATTTTCGTCAGCTACTGCTTCCACTATTTTTTTTACCTGCCAAAATTTCATTAGCCCCTTTTCTGGGTCTATTTTGCAGCGGATAATCTGGGTCGGCTTGCCATAATCTTTCCTGTACGCCGCTCCCAGCGCCGCTTCTACGGCCTCCAAGATAGCCTCTTTGCTAATCTTTTTCTCATCGGCCAGATGTTCGAGAGCCAAGATGAATTCTGCGTTCATGGGTTTGGGTTAGTATTAAGTATTAAGTATTAAGAAGGTTCGGCAATAAAAAAATAGAGTATAAATACTCTATTCTTACTTCGAATTATAACAAATCATTTTTTGTTTGTCAAATGAAAATACTCTCCGAGCTAACGAAGAGTATTTTAGAGGTCGGGATATTTGTTGAAAGCGTGGAAAATCACACCCCTGCGCGTTTTTACATCGTATTTGGCGTGGTAGAAATTGTCGTGTCGCCCGCCACAGATGGAAAAGATGATGGTCCTTGAGGGATTGCTCTTTGGCAACCCCTTTTCCCGTAAGACAGAAGTGAGTATAACTCTTATCTCGCCAATGCCTTCAAGAGCGAAGAAAACTTCTGCATCTTCCGCCAGTTCTTCTCCTGGACCATCAGTTATCGCAATACTTTTTTTACGAAGCAATTCGTTAACAGCATCTGGGCTTTCGATTATATGGAGAAAACTTTCCGTAGTAGGCATTTTAAGGATCTCCTTGAATTTTTACCCCTGTCGGAAGACTAGGCAGACGAATTTTACCGTAGCGTTGTAGATTCGTAAAGCTCTTTTTGGTTCAAGAATCAATCGCCAGAGCCATTCCAGCCCCAATTTTTGGAAAAATTTTGGCGCTCTTTTGGCGCGCCCCGCGATGAAATCAAAGGATCCCCCGACTCCGATAGCAACAGAAACTTTAAGGTTTCGGAGGTTTTGACTGATAAAAATTTCTTGTCTCGGTGATCCAAAAGCAACAAAAAGTATATCTGGTTTGGTTTCGGCTATTTTTTTTACCAATCCTTTTTCTTGTGGAAATCCAGCATAGGCTCCAACTATTTTTAAATTCGGATAGGCAGAAATCATTTTTTGCGCTGTTTTTTTAGCTATTCCCTCGCCCGCTCCCAGTAAATAAATACCCCAGCTTTTTTTTTCTGCTAATTCTGCTATTTTCCATACCAAATCAACTCCCGTCACTCGTTCGGGGATTTCTGATAGCAACCATTTTTTAGCAAAAATGATAGATAAAAGGGTGATTTTTAGCCAAAAAACATTGGATAAAAAACGCGAAGCGCCACTATATTTTTCACTTTTTATTTTTCTACTTAGATACTTTGCCGCCCACGCTATCCCTACTCCATCGGCTGTATTAAGAGCGCTTTCTTGCAGGATTTTTTTAAACCTTTCATTTTTTTGTGTCTCAATAATAATTTCCGGATTGACCGTGCATATTTGGCGCGGTTTTTTTGATGCCACAAAATCCTCTATCTTTCGCAGAGTTTGCTCAGTGGTCAAAACGTCAATCGGAATGTCTAAAATGTCTATTTTTTTATAATTCATATTTTGATCTTAAAATTCCACAGCCATTCAACTGACTCTCCGGCATAATTTACTCCTACTCTTCTTGAGGCTATTATATCATTTTTTTTGATTTTTATCCTACCTTCCTCTGCCCAAATCCTTTTGCTGGTTGCTAGATTTTCTCCATAAAAACTTTTGTCTATTTTTAATTCTCGACAAACCTTCCCCGGCCCGGAAATTGTTTCAGATTTCGCGCTTCGAATTTCTTGTTCGAGTTTTATCGCTCGAACGAGCACTGCCGCTGGAAAGCCTTCTCTCATCGTTACAAAATTCAGACAATAGTGCATGCCGTAAACCAAGTAAACATAAACTAGCCCTGGATGGTCGAACATTATTTTGTTGCGTTCGGTCTTTTTGCGCGAAGCGTGCGAGGCACGATCGTTAAGGCCGTGGTAAGCTTCCGTTTCGGTGATGATGGCCTCTATCCTCACGCCATTATCAAAAACCCGGACAATTTTTTTGCCGAGAAGATTTTTCGCTACTGCGATAGTATTTTTATCAAAAAAAGACTTCTTCAGTCTCATGGCAACAATTTCGTTAGAAATTAGGAATTAGGTCAATTAGAAATTTTTGGAGATTATTTGATCTCCACCTTGTGCCCATCCCAAACACTAGATCTTTTTTTTCTCAGAAATCGCCATTCTTTAACGATCAAGTTCATTATTGGTCCGCCCTCCCAAATGAAAAATTCTATAAAAACCATCAAAATTATACCCAAAACATAGGGGGCGACAACAAGACCAAAATTACCAAACCATGCCGAAAGAGGCCAAGCAATAGATGTCCCCATCAAAAGTCCGGTAAAAATTCCTATTATTCCATAAAATAAATACCTCGGCGCAATCTTAAAATACTTGCGAATAAACAAGTACGAGATAACCGTGGTCAGAATTATGATGATAGCGAAACTTCTTTTGTCCATGAAATAACGCTTACCGCTTACCGTTAAACGCTTTTACCGACGATCTCTTTCAGTGTTTTTGTCTCAATGACTTTTGCCTTGCTTTTAATACTGACACTCTTCGCCATTCTTGGCAAGACGATAGTTTGAAATCCCAAACGAGTCGCCTCTTCAATTCTTTTCTCTAGATTTGGCACCGAACGCACTTCGCCAGACAATCCCAGTTCCCCAAAAATAGCGGTCTTACTGTCCAACGCTTTATTTTTCACTGCTGAAATTATTGCTAGTGCCACCGCCAGATCCACTGCGTTTTCCCGCACCTTGATCCCGCCAACGATATTCAAATAAACATCATGGGTGGACAAATCTACCCCCGCTCTTTTTTCGATAATCGCGATCAGGAGATTCAAGCGGTTCAAGTCATATCCCGAGGCTGTTCTTTTGGGATAACCGAAATAACTTTTGGCCGCCAAAGCTTGAATCTCTACGAGAAAAGGTCGATTGCCCTCAACTATCGCCGATACCGCTACGCCAGAGGCGCCCTCCAGCCTTTCCTCCAAGAAAACTTTGGAAGGATTGGCCACCTCCACCATTCCCTCTTGCTCCATCTCAAATATTCCCACTTCGGAAGTTTTGCCAAATCTATTTTTTATCCCTCGTAAGATGCGAAAAGATTGATAACGGTCGCCTTCCAAATACAAGACAACATCGACCAAATGTTCCAAAGTTTTTGGTCCCGCGATTCCCCCGTCTTTGGTTACGTGGCCGATAATAAAAATGGGCGTATTGGTCGTTTTGGCGATTCTCATCAGATTTTCTGTCGCATTTTTCACCTGCGCGATAGAACCGGAAGCGGAAGCGATATTGGCCGAATAGACCGTTTGAATAGAATCCACAATGACCAGATTGGGCTTTTCTGTCTCTATCGTGGCCACAATATTTCCCAAATCGTTTTCAGAAAGCAAGAAAATTTTCTCCTCTTTGATCTTCAATCTTTCCGCTCGCAGTTTTATCTGTTGCGCCGATTCTTCCCCGGAAATATAGAGAATTTTTTCAATATCTTTATTTTTGGAAATGCCGACCAAAGATTGTAAGAGTAGGGTTGATTTGCCGATCCCCGGATCGCCTCCGAGCAGGACGAGCGATCCTAGCACCACTCCCCCGCCGAGGACGCGATCGAATTCACCGATATTGGTTTTTATCCTCTCAAAATTCTTGCTATCTACTTTGTCCAGAGAAATAAGTGGCGAAGCCCTACCTCCACTTTCCACTTTCCACTTTCCACTTTTCCCTGTCGCGACAACAGGAACTTCCTGCAAGGAATCCCAGTTTTGGCAAGCTCCACATTTCCCCTGCCATCGGACATACTCCGCCCCGCAGGAATTACAGACAAATTTTGAACTAGCCTTTGGCATTTTAATTTCTTATTTTTCGCACTCCTTAATTTTTCTGCAATAGTTTTGTGCGACCCGCCGTAGCGCAATCTATTTGCAAATTCCTGATATTCAGGATATTGCAAGAGATTAAGCGAAGGAGGGCTTAATTTCTTATTTTCTTAGCCTCTATTTTATGCTAAAATATCCCCAGATGAAAGAGCGAGGTTTTGCTCTTTTAAAATCAAATATTGGAGGTAGCAATTATGGAAGAAGTCGCAGCAGTAGGAGATGTTTCTGGCGATCCGGCAAAAATAGTCGCGATCGCTAACCGCTTGTATGGAAAAATTGTACCAAAGGGCAAGATTGGCCCTCAAAAAAAGAAATTGCTGGAACAAGAAGGGTTCCTCGAAGAAGACCCAAATGGCTTAAGGCTCACTGAAAAAGCTTTGAAAGCAATTCAAAAAAATTAAAACTGTCCCTCGGAAGGGACAATGGATTTTGCCTCCTAGCGCCTCGCATCCCAATTCTCCGCAACAAAATTTCCTTCCGCTTTCCGTTCAGCCAGGGCCAACACCCTGGCCTTTTTTTGCCCCAATTTGCCTGGGGAATGTTTCTTGTGTTATATTTATACCTAATACCTAATACTTAATACCAACTCCATGGACTGTATTATTCTCGCCGGTGGCAAGGGCACTCGGATGGAAAGTCCCATTCCGAAAGTGCTGACTGAAGTCAAAGGCAAAGCCATTATCGCCCATCAAATAGATTATTTGAAAGACAAAGTGGACAAGATCGTCTTGGCTTTGGGTTTTCAGGCTGAAAAGGTCGCGCAATATATTAAAGAAAAATATCCCGAGAGCTCTATTGAGCTTTCTTTTGAGGACGAACCTTTAGGCACCGGTGGCGCGACCAAAAAGGCGCTAGGACTCACTTCCAGCAAATTCGTTTTGGTTCTAAATAGTGACGATATCACCGATATTGACCCAAAAGATTTGGAAAAATACGCAGAAAGCGCGATTTGCGTCGCCCATCCCCGACTGCCTTTCGGGTTAATTGAAGAAAAAGAAGGCTACGCCCGATTCGTCTTCAATCCTATTCTGGAAGACAGGTTGGTTCATATCGGCTGGCACATGCTCTCTCGCGAAGAATATCTGGAGGCTCTTCCTGACAAAGGCAGTATCGAATCTGATGTTTTTCCGAAAATGAAGTTACGCCTTCACCTTCACCAAGGATTTTGGGGAACCCTAAATAGCAAAAAGGATATTAGTAATTTTGAGCAAAGAACAGATTTGCCGGCATCATTAGAAATAAAATAAAAAATGAAAAATAAAAATAATAAAGCCTGGCTTTTTTCGATTTACCTTGCGTTAGCTTTTTTTGTAGCTGTTATTTTTTATTCTAATACTTCTTTTTTTTACAAAAATAATGCCAATATAGCGGAATGGAAGACCTATATCAATCAAAATTATGGCTTCGGTTTGCGTTATCCAAAAAATTGGGTGTATGAATATGACGATTCGGACGAAAGAGGTTTTGGCGTAAGCGATGGATTGAGTTTTTATCTTGACTCTTCACTTGCTTCCAATGTCAACCTAGATAGCAATGATTATTATCTTAAGATAAACATCTACAAAAATGATCAAAAATATCCCCTGCAAGATTTTGTCGCCAAAGACGCGAAGAGTGAATTGATTGATGCTGGTGAAAAAGGATTAGTTTTGGTCGTTGACGCGGTTGCTTCTTCGGAAAAAAAGTATTATTTCCAAACCAATTATGGCTTTGTAATCGCTTTTGAATCAGGCAATAATCTGCCTAAAAAAACTTTTGATACTATATTCAAAAGTATAGAAATTTTAGCGACCAATTGATGATAAAGGCAAAAATAGAAAAACTAGTTTTTGGCGGACAAGGTCTTGCGCACATTGATGCCAAGACCTTTTTGTTATGGAACGCTTTGCCGAGCGAAGTGATGGAGGTGGAAAACTGGAAGAAAAAAGCGGGGATTTTTGATGGTATTGCGAAAAATATCATGGGGCCTTCTCCTCGCAGAATAGAGCCGAAGGAAAATCATTTCCTCTCCTGTTCTCCGTGGCAAATAATGGACTGGGAATACGAAAACGAACAAAAGATAGAGATTGCCAAAGAAACCTTTGAAAAAATTACAAAATTAAAAATTGTCCCGCCACATATATCTGAGAATAAAATGGTAGGCGGGATCCCGCTGGAAGCGTGGAAAAATTTAAAAATTACGGCTAACAAGTCGTCTTACGGTTATCGCAACAAAATGGAATTTTCTTTTGCGGAAACGGATGGACAGATAACGCTGGCGCTTTTTGGTCGTGGCTCACACGAGAAAGTGCCTCTCACTGGTTGCGAATTGGCGCATCCGGCTATTAATAGAACTGCGCGAGAAATTTTGGCTTGGATCAATGAAGCGAAAATTCCTCTCCGCTCACTAAAAACTTTGATTGTTCGTAGTAATCAAAAAGGCGAGACGCTTGCGGGATTGTTTTTGAAAGATCGCCTACCGCAAATTGTCGCAAATTTAAGCGAATTATCACAAAAAATACAAGGCTTCTGGATCTATTATTCCACGCACCAGTCCCCTGCTTCCGTGCCAACCGAGTTGCTCTATCACGAAGGCGCGGATTTTTTGGAAGAAGAAATTTTCGGGAAAAAACTGCGCTATGGACTCTTCAGTTTTTTTCAAGTCAATGTGCCGGTTTTTGCCAAAGCTCTCGCGGATATGGCGGATTTTGTTAAGGATACCGCGAATATTTTGGACTTATATAGTGGTGTCGGCGCGATAGGGATTTGCTTGGCTGATAAAAATCAGCGTTTAATTTCGGTTGATAACAATGAGGAGTCTATTAATTTCGCTAAACGAAATACTGGACTTAACGGAATGAAAAATTGCGAGGCCATTATCGCTTCCACAGAAAAAGCGCTAGATCTGATAATGCCAGATCAAATATTGATTTTGGATCCTCCCCGTTCTGGCTTGCACAAAAAAGTGATTGAAAAAATCCTGGAAATTCAGCCCAAAAAAATAGTTTATTTATCATGTAATCTCTCAACCCAAGCCAGAGATGTGTCTATGCTTAATACTAATTACTTAATACTTGATACTAGTTTGTACAATTTCTTCCCCCGCACTCCACATATTGAGGGACTAGTAATTTTGGAGAAAAAAGAGACCTAGATTACCTTATCTCATAGGTTAGATTAACTGTAATAGCCACCTCTGTTGAGCCGGGCTCTATTGAGGACGATGGAGATGTCGCATCGGTTTCTACCCCATCTCCTCCCCTGCCCAATCCTTCAGCAGCATACATAGGCACAGGATAATTATCTTCATAGACAGAAACCAGCTTTCCCAGACGAAATCCGCCAGATTTTGCCATAAAAAGAGCTTTTTCACGGGCTGACTCCATCGCTTTTCCGCGAGCTTCATTTTCTACTTTTTCCTTATCTTCAATAGTAAAGTATAGTCCAGAGACAGAATTTGCTCCATTTTTTACAACGCCATTCAGTATCTCTCCTACTTTGCTAAAATCGCGTATCTTTACCTCTACTGTCTGTTCTATCCTGTACCCAGTAATGGCGGGCGGAGGGCAAACACCGTTTTCGCTACAATCGTAGTATTCGTATTCTGGATTGAGATTGTATCCAGAGGTTTTGATATCTTTGCTGTCTACCCCATTTTTCTTTATATAATCTATCGCTCTATTTATTTTTTCAGCGTTGTCTTTTTGCAGTTTGGCTACATCTTTATTTTGGTCTCCCGAGCTAATAACGGAAAAATTAAATTGTGCTATATCGGGAGTAAAAACAGATTTTCCAACGCCCGAAACGGAAAAAGAAGGCAGGTTGTTTCTTTGTGTGGAAACATAATAAGCAAAACTAGCTACCGCTATCGAAAGAGTAATTATACCAATGACAATTATCGCGATGGCGCTATAATATTTTTTTAACATTTTCACCTCCTTTTAGATTTGCTTTTTTTATAATTACAATTTAGAATAATTTTATCAGAATCAATAATTTTTTCTATGGCAATATACATTGCTGGGAGTTTTGTTGTTTTGGCAGGTTTGTGGTTTTGGTACTCTTGGCGCTATCAAGTTCTTCCTCAATCAGCCATCTATCTTTTGGACGATATCCCCGAGCCCAAAAAAAACGAGAGGATAATTGTTTTTTCTCCCCATCCAGACGATGAGACAATAGCTGCTGGTGGCTATATCGCCGCCGCCGCCCACAATGGTGCTGAAGTCTGGATGGTTTTGGTTACCGATGGTAATAGGCACGGTCTGGAACAAAAAAGATATGATGAATTCCGCAGGTCCGCGGATATTTTGGGAGTCAAAAGACGCAATCTTTTTTTTCTTAATTATGCCGATGGCACTTTGTCCAAACAAAATACAACCATGCTAGAATCACGGTTTTCCAGAATCGTTGCCAAAATAAAACCCGATATTATTATCGCGCCACACAAAAATGACCACCATGCCGATCACGCCATCATCGGCAAGGCTATCAGTAATATCGCAACCAAAAAAATCGTTGTCTATTACTATTTGGTGCATCACGCGAGATTTCCTCTACCTAGAAAATTTGATCCAGAATTCTATCTTCTGCCGCCCATAAAAATGATTAGTTTTGATCAAAAATGGTACCGTTTTATGATTGCCAGAGTTAACGAAGATATTAAGCACGAGGCTGTTTTACAATACAAGACGCAACTGCGCTTTCCTCCGCTGCGCAATCTTTTGCTCGGACTGATCAGAAGAAATGAATTATTTGTTAAAGACGAATAAATATACCTATGCCAAAAATAGCCGATTACGACAAAAACAATTACGATTACGAGACCTATTGGAGCGACAAAAATGTGCGTCGAGACTATGAAGATCAGGCCGAAAGGATAGCCATAGGTAGACTACTACCTCGTCATGGCAGCTGGTTCTGTGATTTAGGAGCGGGTTTTGGCCGGCTTTTTGATACTTATGAGAATCGCTTTGATCATATTATTCTAGCTGATTATTCGCTAGAGAATATGAAAAAAGCTAAAAAAAGAATTAACCCTGACGGTAAAAAACCGGGAATTTATTTTTTTGCTCTCAACGCCTACCATCTACCTTTTTCTAATGATTCTTTAGACAATATTATGTCAGTCAGAATGCTTCACCACATAGAAGATCCCCAGACCGTCATCCGTGAGATTAAAAGAGTTCTTTCTGTCAACGGAATATTTTTATTAGAATACGCCAATAAAAAACATTTTTGGGCAGTAATCAAATATTTTTTAGGCAAGGGAAAAATAAATCCTTTCAAAAAAATACCGGAAGCGCAAGGAGATCTTTTCTACAATTTTCATCCTCATCACATTCATTCGCTTTTCCATATTGAGTCTTTGGCTATCAACAAGGTGCTTTCCGTTTCTAATCTCCGCCACAAAATTTTTAAAAAAATATTGCCCAGAACAATTCTTTTGGCTTTAGAAAGTATTTTTCAAGTCTCTCTGTCCCCTATTACTTTTGGTCCCAGTATTTTTATCAAAACACAAAAATCCGGTAGAGTCAGCGACAACAGAAAGCCAGCCATCCAATTAAAAGATATTGTGATTTGTCCTCTTTGTTTAGAATCTCTGGCGCAATGTTTGCCAAAAACTGATAACGGCGAAGTCAAATGTGGCAAATGTCAATCTATCTACCCAATAATTGACGGCATTTACGATTTTCGCGTATAATAGTACTACAAATATACGAATACCGACCAATGGGCTTGAAGGATTACGAGAAAATAGAGCCATTCTAGATCAGCATTTGTATATTTGTACTTAATTTGTAAATTAGTAGTATGCTTGAAGATCAAAAAGAAGATTATGACAAGCCAGATATCGTGGGCGAGATTGATACCGTTCACGAAGAGATAGAGTATCTGGAAAAAAAGAAAAAAATTCCTGTCTGGATTTGGTTAGGGTTGATTATTGTTGTTTCTATTTTGACTCTGATGATCACCGCCAATCAAAGTCCGACTTTGATTGTGCAGTAAAGCTCTTTAACTTCGCGCTATTTTCAGTTCCGATGATATCGGGGCTAGACCAATCATGGAGGAAACGATGGGGAAAAAAGTTCCAGAAGAAGAAAGAGAAAGGAAGAAGGATGAAAAAAGAAGGATTTTCCCTCCGCCCGACGATGGCAATGAGCAAAGACTAGTGGAGTCACCGGTGCCACCCAGTGTTCCAATCTTTTTCGGTTCCTCACCGGCAACTTCCGGAGTAATCGTCGTCGGAGGTCCAGCCAATGGGTGAAAAAAATACTCCCACTCGCGGACAGACATTGAAATCACAGAAAAGGAAGGAACGCTTTAGGCGCATAAGAGAATTAATGGCCAAATTTTATTCTCGGCGCCAGCCCTCTCCCTCTCCAACACCTTCTCGCGCCAAAATTTGACTTTTCGGAGGCTTCCGCCTGGAAGATTTCTGTAACCTCCTTAAATATCGCCCTCTGGTTTTCGTGGAGGGCACTTTTTTTACTCAAAATACTAATTGCGCGAATTGCATTTTGTTCTTTCCGATGTTAATATACGAATTGATGCGAATCTACAAATGAAATACGAATAATTTTTTTTAACACAAAACATGAAGGCATATAGTCCTCAAAAAATAGAACCTAAATGGCAAAAGATTTGGGAAGAGAAAGGTATCTTCTCCGCTCTTGATTTTGACCAGAAGCCGAAGAAATACCTGCTTTTTGAATTCCCCTATCCTTCGGGCGACAGGCTCCATGTCGGTCACGCTCGTTCTTACACGGCTCTGGACGCGATGGCAAGAAAAGCTAGAATGGAAGGCTACAATGTGCTCCTGCCAATGGGTTGGGACGCCTTTGGCTTGCCGACCGAAAATTACGCGATCAAGAATAAAATCAGCCCGCAGAAAGTGACAGTCGAAAATATCGCCAATTCTAAAAAACAGGCGCAATCTTGGGGGTTATCGATTGACTGGAATCGAGAAATCAATACTACTGATCCGGATTATTATAAATGGACGCAATGGATTTTCATTCAATTGTTCAAGCATGGCCTCGCCTATCGCGCTAAAACACAAGTGAACTGGTGCCCATCGTGCAAGACCACTCTGGCCAACGAAGAAGTGCTCTCCGATGGCACGCATGAAAGATGCGGTTTTGCGACTGAAAAAAGAGAGCAAGAGCAATGGGTGATAAAAATCACGGCTTACGCCGACCGCTTGATTGATGACTTGGCGGAAGTAGATTTCTTGGAAAAGATCAAAACCCAGCAAATCAACTGGATCGGAAGAAGTTTAGGCATCAATATTTCTTATAATATTGAGGGGCTAGATGGCCAAATAGCCGTCTATACTACTCGCCCCGACACAAATTTCGGAGCAACCTTTATCGTTGTCGCCCCCGAAAGTGACTTCGTCAAAGAACATTTAAAAGATTTTTCCAATCAAGACGAGATATCTAAATATATTGAAGCCTCGAAGAAAAAAACTGACATAGAGCGTATTGCCGAGGGCAGAAAAAAAACTGGTGTCAACACGGGGTTGGTCGCCATCAACCACTTAACTGATAAGAAAATGCCTATTTATGTCAGCGATTTCGTTCTGGCCACAGTAGGAACGGGTTGCGTGATTGGTGTGCCAGGACACGACATCAGAGATTTTGAATTTGCCACCGAAAAAGGCCTGGAAATTATTCGTGTTGTTGTGGGTAGTGATGGTGATACTTCCCCTATTACGAAACCAGAACAAGTTCAAGAGGAAAAAGGCAAAATGATTAACAGCGGATTCCTGGACGGCATGGATATTCATGAGGCAACTACAAAGATTATGGATTATATAGAGGAAAAAGGTTGGGGCAAAAAAATAAAAAGGTATCATCTTCGCGATTGGATTTTTTCAAGGCAACATTATTGGGGAGAACCTATTCCATTGATTTTTTGCAATTTTTGCAAAAAATCAATGGAAGCTCAAAACTCAAAACTCAAAGCTCAAAATAAAGGCGAATCATTAAATCCCGGTTGGTTTGTCGTGCCGGAGGAAGAGCTACCGGTAAAACTTCCGGAACTGGAACATTATGAACCGTCCGGCACTGGTGAGTCGCCTCTGGCAAAGATTGCCAACTGGGTTAATGTGAAATGTCCAAGGTGTGGCGGAGAAGCCAAAAGAGAGACCGACACTATGCCCAATTGGGCCGGATCTAATTGGTATTATCTAGGCTACCTGCTAAAATCACAAATAACAAATAGCAAATCACAAACATTTTTTAACGAAGAAACAACGAAAATCCTTAAATATTGGATGCCGGTGGATTTGTATAATGGCGGAATGGAGCACACCACCCTGCACTTGCTCTATTCGCGTTTTATCTATAAATTCCTTTACGACATCGGTGTGGTGCCGACGAAAGAGCCCTACGCGCAGAGAAGATCGCACGGAATGATCTTGGGTCCTGATCGGCAAAAAATGAGCAAATCTCGAGGCAATGTCGTCAATCCGGACGAGATTGTGGCCAAACATGGAGCCGATGCCTTTCGCCTCTACGAAGCCTTCATCGGGCCTTTCGACCAGACTGTTTCTTGGAGCGATGAGTCGCTGGCCGGTTGCTCGCGTTTTCTTTCTCGCGTCTGGAGCATCAGTCAAGAAAAAGTTTCTGATTCCCCTACCCCACCAGAACTGCTAAAAAAGTTGCACAAAACCATCAAAAAAGTCGGCGCCGATATTGACGAGATGAAATTCAATACAGCCGTGGCCGCCATGATGGAATTCGTCAACGATTGGCAAAAAGAAAGTTTTTTGAACAAAAAAGACGCGCAAGATTTCTTGAAGATTCTCTCCCCTTTCGCGCCGCATATCACCGAGGAGCTTTGGGAAATACTGGAGGGCAAGGGTCTGATCGCCGAAAATTCTTGGCCAAAATATGACGAATCGCTCATCAAAGATACTGTCGTTACCATTGTTATCCAGGAGAATGGCAAACTACGAGGCGATATTGAGGCTCCCTTTGATTCTAGCGAAGAAGAGATATCGGCTATTTGCCAAAACTCGCCAAAATTTACGCATCTTGTCGAAAATACTAAAAAAGTTATTTACGTAAAAAACAAATTGATTAATTTTGTGAAATAGTTTACAAAAATAGCTTTTTGTTCTATACTCAATACGTTATACTTAATACTTAATACTTAATACCAATTCAATGGCCGAGCCGAAAAAACGTAAAAGCAAGGCGGCGACTAGACTGCGCCGTCGTAAAAACCAAGAAATTACTCTTTCTGGTGTTTCCCTGTGCCCGCAATGCAAATCTCCCTTTACCCCTCATCGAGCATGCGGAGTTTGTGGCACATACAGGGGAAGACAAGTGGTCAAGGCTAAAACTAAGAAGTAATTTTTATAATTTTTAATTTTGTAATTTTTGAAATAATTCCTTAATTTCTAATGTTTAAAAATTAGGATTTAAGGCTTATTTAAAAATTAAAAATTGGAAATTAAAAATTTCAAATCTATGCCGTACCTTTCTATTCGCCATCAATCAAGAATTATTGTTCTCCAGTCTCTCTACGAGTGGGATTTTGATGAAACTAAAAATCCTCTAGATATTTTGAATCGCAACGTTAACACTTCTGGCTACAAAGTAGATGATGAGTTTTGTCAAAAATTGCTGTCTGGCGTGACTGATAAAATGAAAGATATAGATGAATTGATTAAAAAAACCGCTCCTGAATGGCCGCTAGAACAAGTAGCTGTTATTGACCGATCGGTTTTGCGGATCGGTATTTTTGAATTACTTTTTGACAATGAGGTGCCTCCCAAGGCCGTTATTAATGAAGCAGTAGAATTGGGTAAATCATTTGGTGGAGAAAATAGCGGTAAATTTGTTAATGGAGTTTTGGGCACAATTTATAGAAATAGCGCCAAATATGCCGAGGAAGAAATGGTGACTTCATCCGGCGGAATAGTTTATCGCCTAGACGAAAACAAAACTATTTATTTTTTGGCTATTAAAAATATTTATAATAAATGGACATTCCCAAAGGGAAAGGTAGAAGAAGGTGAAACCTGGCAAGAAGCCGCTATTAGAGAAGTAAAAGAAGAGACAGGGATAGAATCGGTGGATATCCAGGGAGAAATCGGCGACATCAAATTCACTGATAAATCTGACACAGAACCGATTAAAAAAACTGTTCATTTTTTCTTAATGCGAACGGAACAGAGAGAAACTAAAAAAAATGATGTCAAAGAGCATATCAATGATGTCGCTTGGATGACGGAAGAAAAATTGCGTCAAAATTTAGATTATCCGAATTTGGTTGAGCTTTTAGACAAAGCGAAAGAAATGATGGAATAAGCGATGGCATAATTTTTGAATTTTGTAATTTTTAATTTTTAAACAAATTTTTAATTTCTTAATTTTTAAACATTAAAAATTGAAACATTATTTACAAAATTACAAAATTAAAAATTTTAAAAATTAATAACATGCGCTGTTCAATGTAGCTGTTTTGACAAAACAGCAATAATGATTAGCGAAGAAAGGATTATTATGGAAGCAAAATTATCGAATATTGAGAAAAAAATAGGCGTTACTTTCAAGAATAAAGATCTGCTACAGCAAGCTTTTGTCCATAGATCGTATCTCAATGAAAACAAAGATTTTCGTCTAGACCATAATGAGAGGCTAGAATTCCTCGGCGATGCTTGTCTGGAATTGATCGTGACGGACTATTTGTATAATAATTTTCCCAATCCAGAAGGCGAGCTGACGAACTGGCGCGCGGCTCTGGTGCGGGGTGCGATGATCTCGCAAATCGCGAAGAAATTAGGCTACGAAGACTATCTCCTGCTCTCTCGTGGTGAAGCGAAATCTACTGGCAGAGCGAGAGAACTCATTTTGGCCAATACTTTTGAGGCGGTACTGGGCGCTGTCTATCTGGACAAGGGCTACAAAGCGGCGGACAAATTGGTCAAAAAGCATCTCCTCCCCCGCTTGCCCGAGATTTTGGACAAAAAGCTCTATAACGATCCGAAATCGATGTTCCAAGAAGTGGTGCAAGAAAAAACCGGCATCACGCCAGTTTATAAATTGGAACACGAAGAAGGCCCCGATCACGCCAAGGTTTTCACCATGGCGGTCTTCGTGGGCGAGAAAAGGATAACCGAAGGTAAGGGCTATTCCAAGCAAATAGCCGAGCAAGAAGCGGCTCAAAAAGCGATAGAAATCTGGGCCGAAACGCTGGAATGAAGCCAAAGATGTTATAAAAAACCGCCCCTAGAGACGGTTTTTTTACTTCCACTCAATATTCCCCCAAACCCATTGAATCAGCTTCTTGGTATCAGTAAAGCGATCGGACGAACCTAGGATAACCGTTATTATTTCATGGCCATCTTTTTCCGTCAAAGTTATCAGGCACTCCCCTGCCCCTGGCGTAGAGCCAGTTTTTAACCCTAAAATATTTAGCTCCCCATCTTTCAATAATTGGTTGGTAGTAGTCAAAGTATGCGTCGTTTTCCCATCTATTGAATAAACTGTTTTTTCTGGCATTTTCACCACTTCAGCAATGAAATCATTTTTTTCAGCAAAATTGGCTAAATAAGCCAAATCCTTTACCGTTGAATAGTTTTCCGCGTTATCCAACCCGATAACATTAGAAAAATTAGTCTGAAGCATACCTAATTCTTTTGCTTTTTGATTCATAAGAGAGACAAAAGAATTGTTTGTCTGTTCTTCCACAAAATCAGCCAAGGCTAAAGCCGCGTCATTGGCCGAACTGATCAAAACGCCATTCAGTAAATCTTCTACTTTTATTTTTTCTCCGATAAAAAGCCCCATTTTACCAGGAGAAACATTAGCGTAGTCGTTATTTATTGTTACTATTTCCCCTGTCTTGATCTGTTCCAACGCGACAGTAGCTGTCATTATTTTCGTAAGGCTTGCGATGAAAAGTTTTTGATCTGTATTTTTTTCCAAAAGAGGAGACAAAGTTTCTCTGTCCAAAATGATATAGGAGAAGGCATCGATTGCCAAAGCTTCTTTCCCTGTGATCTGCGGGATGGAGATATTCTTTTTGGGTGGGGCAAAATATCTGCTCCAAGACAGAGATTTTTTATTCAAAAAGCTATCTGATGGAATGTAGTTTTTTTGACCAAAGCTATAAGCTGTCAGCGTTGTTATGCCAGCCGTAAAAATCAGCAATATGAAAATATAGTATTTATAGCTTTTTTTAAACATTATTTTTTCAAAATATCTATTTCTTTTTTAGTTAATTTCTTATATCGGCCTTTGCCTAAGTCTCCCAAAGATAAATGCCCGAATCTTATTCTTTTTAGAGACAGAACCTCCAAGCCTAAGACTTCACACATTCGTCTGATTTGCCTATTCCATCCTTGATGTAAAACTATTTTTAATTCTACCCTATCCCCGCTCTCTTTAACAATCTCCACTTTGTCCGCCTTGGCTAGACCCTCTTTAAGCTCAACTCCCTTTATGAACTCGTTCCGAATGGAGCCGATATTCTTGAATCTTGAATCTTGAATCTTGAATCTGCCACTTACTAGATACTCTTTCTCCTTCTCATACCGCGGGTGCGTCAATTTATTGGCCAAATCGCCATCATTGGTAAAAAGGAGCGCTCCGGAAGTATCGTGATCGAGCCTACCGACCGAAAAAACTCTAGGGTTTTTTGGCACCAAATCTACCGCCTTTTTCCGTCCAAAAGGATCGAGAGAAGTAGTAATATAGCCGACCGGTTTATTGAGTAAATAATAAACCTTCTCCCCTTCCATCTGCACTTGTTTGCCACCGACAAAAATTCGGTCTTGTTCCGTATCCACTTGGAAGCCCATTTCTGTCACCACCACCCCATTCACGGACACTTGACTATTTTTCATTAGTTCTTCTGCTCCTCTGCGAGAAGAAACGCCACTTGACGCCAAGAATTTATTGAGACGCACCTGCATATTACTCCCACACTACATACACGTACTTCTGTCCGCGACCGAATTTGTAAGAAGTCTTACTCTGGTATTGTTTTTCCAAATGCTCGCCAATCATTCGCGCCAGGAAAACACTGGCGGTGAAAACCTTCCACATATTTTTGAATTTTTGGATTTTGACCACACGGTTACGACAATCATCATCTAGGGCCTTTTTTTCTTGATTTTTGATCATATTTTCTATTTGTTGAGGCACCAGAAAGGTAATCCTATTTTTCAAAACCACCTCTCCTTCCACCCAGCCATTTTTGACAGCTTCGCATCCCGGACATAATTTTTCCAGGTATTCTTTTTTCTTACTCTCCAAAATCTCCGCATCGTGAAACCAACGTTTTTTTGTCTGTATTATGCCACATTCTGGACAAACCAAAATAGCCGGAGAGCTTTTCCTCTTCGGGTCTTTGGTCGTTGGTGCCGCCTGTCCATAGGCAGTTTTTTCCGGCGACTGGCTGTGATCGCGAGAATCTCGTATAGACATGAAAAATTATGGGTAAATAAAAACCTTTTTTGTTTCTAGTTATCTAGCAACACTCACATTTGCCACCGTTATCATGAGAACATTTTTTTGCCTTGACTACCAAAAGATAGATGATTTCCAAAATACCCAAAGTATTGATAAAAACAAATACCCAGAACCAAACCTTTTGTCCGTTGCGCGCGCTACGCCAGAGTGCCGCGCCTTTGAGCAAAATCAATAGCAACAAAGCCGCAACCAAAAGACCGGCAAACAAAGACAAATAACTAGCCGGCACATTCAAATAATTAGCTAGTTCCGCTATTGGATCTATCCCTAAATTCTGCATAAAACTCCTTCCTTTATTAAAATTACTATTTTTTTGTTTCTATGTGAACTTCTTTAAGCGCTTTTTTGTCTACCTCTGAAGGCGCCCCCATCATCGGATCTCGCGCATCGCCAGTTTTTGGGAAAGCCATTACTTCGCGAATATTCGGCTCATTTTGTAAAATAGCCATCAACCTGTCTAGCCCGCCGGCAATGCCTCCATGCGGCGGCGCGCCGTATTCAAAAGCCTCTAGCATATGGCCAAAACGCAAGGATATTTCTTTGTCGCCAATACCCAAAATCTGAAAAATCTTATTTTGCAAATCTTTTTTGTGTATTCTGACGGATCCGCCGGCTATTTCAAATCCGTTTAGTGCCAAATCGTAAGCCTGTGCCTTGACCTTTTCCGGACTACTGTCTAGTAGATCCATATCTTCTTCCTTGGGTGCGGTAAACGGATGGTGGGAAGACACTAATTTTTTCTCTGTTTCTGATTTCTCAAACAAAGGAAAGTCCACTATCCAGCAAAAAGCTAGCTCATTTGGATTACTTTTATCCTCTCTTAAATCTGGTTTGTCTGTACTATATTTTTTCATAACTTCATCATAGGTGATTACTGGAAAAGGTGTTTTGGTGATAGTTTTTTCCGGATAAAATTCCTTGATCAGGCCGATCAAACAATTTTCTAAAAGTTTTCTTATTTCAGATTCGTCGGCAAAGCTCATCTCAATATCCAATTGCGTGAATTCCGGCTGTCTGTCTCCTCTTTGATCTTCATCGCGGAAACATTTGACTATCTGAAAATACCTTTCCAATCCTGCTACCATCAAGAGTTGCTTGAATTGCTGAGGGCTTTGGGGCAAAACAAAAAATTCTCCAGGATAAAGTCTTGACGGAACGATATATTCGCGGGCGCCTTCGGGCGTGCCCTTGGTGAGAGTCGGTGTTTCTATTTCTACGAAATCGTTTTTTGAGTAAAAATCACGGATATAATTAACTGTTTTGGCTCTTTGGACCAGATTGGTTCGCATCCTTTCTGAGCGGAGGTCTAGATAGCGATATTTTAGGCGTAATTCCTCATTTATCCCTAGGGTATCTTTGTCTATTTCGAAAGGCGGGGTCTTGGCTTCGTTTAATATCGTAATTTTTTCCGCCAGTAATTCTACCGCGCCGGAAGGTATTTTTTTGTTTATCATATTATCTGGTCTTTTGTTCACCATGCCTTCTATCTGCACTACAAATTCCGGACGGAGCTTTTCCCCGACAGCATAAGCTTCATTTTCTTTCGGTAAAATAACTATTTGTGTTAATCCGTCACAATCGCGCAAATCAAAAAAAATCAGTTTTCCATGATCTCGTCTGGCATGCACCCATCCGGCCATGGTGACAGTCTCTCCCGCTTTTCCGCTGATTTTGCTTGACAAAGTTCTTTTCATAATTGATTTTATTAGCTTTTGTTGAATATTTTTTTAAAAACATGCGACTATCTAATCTGCGCGCCAAAGTCTTTCACCAAATGGTCACTAACTAGCTTCATTATCTGATTAATTTCTTGGTCGGTTAGGGTACGCTGCGCTGATTGCATAACGATATGATAAGCCAATGATTTCTTGCCCTCTCCCAGTTTAGCAGATTTGAACTCATCAAACAACTCCACGCTGATTATTTCCCTTGCCATACTTTTGATACTATCGGCTAAATCACCGGTATTCATACTCGCGTCAACAACAAAGGCGATATCTCTCTTGCTCACTTCAAATCTTGAAAATTCTTGAAAAATAACGCTAGAAGGAATCTCGGCAAACCCTTCTTCAATATTCTTCGCGTCATCTACTAGCGCGTCAAAATTGATTTCTGCCATCCAAACGCGTTTTTTAATATCAATTTCCCTTAACACATTTGGATGTATCTCGCACAATCTACCTATTTTCTGGCTGCTGAAATTGACGATAGCGTTCCTGCCGGGATGCTTATATGGCTTATCGTCAAAATAATCATTTTCGTATTGAAACTGTAGCCCAAATTTTTCCGCGAAACTGTCTAGATACTTTTTGGCTACGAATAATCCTTCGTTGTCGTCTTCACCGTAAACCAAAATAGCCAGATGCTTCTCTTCTTTTGATGGAACATTGTCTTGCTCGCTTGGTAAATAAACTTTTGTTAAATCAAATAGTGCGAATCTCTCAAATTTCTTGGCGTTTTCTACTGCGTATTTCAAGAGCCCCGCCCATAAACCAGAACGCATTACATAATCGTATTCGTTCAGAGGGTTAGTTATTTCAAAATAGTGCTTATGCGCCAACATTTTGGTTTTTGCAAGCCAATCAGAGCCTAGAATAGCGTAGCTAAACACCTCTGTTAGTCCCAGAGAAACCAGAGACTTCCTGGCCGTCTGGTCAAAATAGAGCGCTTTCGGTGTATTTGGCGTAGTCTGCGTGACCAAGGCTTTTTCTGCCACTTTGTCGAGGCCATAAATTCTGCCTACTTCTTCGGCGATGTCCTGCCAGATGTTGATGTCTATTCGCCACAGAGGGATTCGTAGAGACAATTCATGAATTGTCTCTACTTTCTCAAATCCGAGAGTCTCCAATATTTGCCAAAATTTTTCTTCCGTAATATCAATACTTAAATAATTTTTGATTTTGTCAAAATCTACGGCTATTTCCCTTTGTTCCCTCTTCCAGTCTCCGGCGACGATTTTTTCCCCCACCAATTCGCCCCCCGCGATTTCTTGTAGTAATTGCGTGGCGCGCGTCAAAGACATTTCTGCCAAATATGGGCTCAAGCCCTTCTCGAAGCGCGAAGAAGCCTCGGTGCGCAGACCCAAGGCTCTCTGCGAACGACGAATATACGGAGAGCTAAAATTGGCCGATTCCAAGATGATATCGGTAGTATCAGTGCCAATTTCCGAATCGGCTCCACCCATCACGCCCGCCACCGCTATCGGTTTTTCCCTATCGGCAATAACCAGTAGCCCTTCCGGTAATTCGTGTTCTTTGTCGTCTAGGGTCTTGATTTTCTCGCTTTTTGTACTCAATCGAATGATGATTTCCGCGTTAGTTTGCGCTAACTTTGAGTAGTCGAAAGCGTGCAGAGGATTCCCCTGTTCCAGCATCACGAAATTGGTAATGTCCACGACATTATTGATTGGTTTCATCCCGCAAGCGAGTAATCTTTGTTGCAACCACATCGGCGAGGGAGCAATTTTCACATTTTTTATCACTTGCGCCAAATAAAGAGGGCAAGCTTCGGGCGCCTGGTTTTTCACCTGCAGAGACAATTCATGCCTGCCCGCCGAAGTGGAGGGAACTGCCTCTACTTCTGGCAACAAAATATTTTCTTCTTTTAGCGACTTATTATAAATTGCAGCAATCTCGCGCGCCAAGCCCAGATGATTTTGCAGATCTCCCCGATTGGACAAAATAGCGCCTTCAAGAATCCAGTCAGTATAAATTTCCGACAATTTTTTGCCTATCGGCAGAGAATGATCCAAAATCATAATCCCTGCGTGCTCTGTGCCAAAGCCCAGTTCATCAGGAGCGCAAAGCATGCCATATGACTCCACTCCGCGAATTGTAGCCATTTTGATCTCATCGGCTGGCAATCTTGCGCCTGGTCGTGCCACCGGTACCTTTTGTCCTACGGCAATATTTGAGGCCCCACAAATTATTTGCGATAACGCAGATCCACTGGCGCCAATATCCACCATTGCCACTTGTAGTTTATCCGCGTTCGGATGTTTTTCGATTTCTTTAATCTCCCCCACCACTACATTTTCCAAAAAATCTCCGCCGAATTTTTCAATACCCTCAATCTCCACCGACTTCAAACTCAAATCCTCCGCCAGCTCCTCTGGCGTTTTATCAAAAGCGACCAATTGTTTCAGCCAATTATAGGAAAATTTCATAGTACCAAGGCCATATATAGCCTCTACCAAATATCATAATTATTGTAGTGGCAACAGCTATTGCTACAACTATCCGTTTAATATTTTTGTCAGGTACATCTGGTACAAAAGTAAAATATAAACCCCAGAATAATAGTGAGCTACTGCTCAATGCTTCCAAAAAAGTCGGTATTTCGTCACAAGAATTACCCCCTACAAGAGCTACTATTGTGTACAAAAATGTAATTAACGACAGAATATCAACCAAAATCCAAAAATATTTGTCTGTTTTTTTGAATATTGAAATAAGGAAGAAAAGGAAGGCCAATATGCCAACGACAACGAGAGCTAGCATATAGATCAAGATATTACTACAAGCTCCATCCGACATACTGCCAGTACCCAAGAGCATAATTGCGCTCACGAAGATATTCAGAGCCAATAATATACCTCCAAAAGCTCTGAAATATTTCTGTTTTCTTTCAGTGTTTGTTCCCATAGTTTTTACTTTTCAAAATTGATTGAGAAATCGCAAATCGTTTTCGTATAATAATTTGATATTGGGAATTTTGTGCTTCATCATGGCCAATCTTTCAATGCCTGTGCCAAAGGCAAAACCGGAGTATATTTCCGGGTCAATACCGCCCTCGCGCAGAACATTGGGGTGAACCATGCCGGCGCCTAACATTTCTATCCAGCCCGTTTTTTTACAAACGTTGCACCCCTGCCCCTTGCAAAACGGGCAGGTGACATCTACTTCCAGCCCCGGTTCCACAAAAGGGAAAAAGCTGGAACGAAAACGAATCTTTGTCTCTTCGCCAAGTAATTTTCTCATAACAAGAGAGAGGGTTTCTTTGAGGTGTCCCATCGTTAAATCTTTATCCACCACCAGCCCCTCGAATTGGTGAAATTGCGGAGAGTGCGTCGCGTCATCATCGCGACGAAAACATTTGCCGGGAACGATAATTTTGATTGGCGGCTCGTGATTTTTCATATATCGCACCTGCATGGAGCTCGTCTGCGTTTTCAGTAAAAATTCGTCGCTTTTTGATTTATTGTTTGCTTGATTTATCTTTTTTATGTAAAAAGTATCTTGCGTATCGCGAGTGGGGTGATCGGGCGGGATATTCAAAGCGGTGAAATTGTAATAATCAGTTTCAATATCATAGCTATCCACCACTTCAAAGCCCATTTCTTCAAAAACCCGCTCAATTTTGAAAATGAAATTGGATAGAGGGTGGAGATGACCGTTTGGATAGTGGATAGTGGAGAGTGGATAGTGAAGAGTGGGGGTGTTAATGTCTTGCTTTTCAGATTTGGCTATTTTTTGCCATTTCAAATCTGCAATCTGAAATTTGCAATCTGCAATTTTTTCCGACATCCAATCGCGCAGATTATTCGCCTTTGGCCCCATTACTTTCTTTTTTTCCAAGGTGAGCCCTGCCAAAGATTTTAAAATTTCGGTCAATTCTCCTTTTCGTCCTAGAAATTTTGTTTCAATATCAGCCAAAGAATGTTCATCTTGGACTTTGGCAATATCTTCAATGAATTGTTGTTTTAATTTTTCTAAATCCATCTCTTGTGAATTTGATTTAATTTGTAATTCGTATATTTGTATTTTATTCGTAATTCGTAGTAATAGGTTTTTTCGTCAAAAAATATCCTTCTATCAAAATGATAGCTAGAATAAAAATAATAGCATCCCAGGCAGATAAAACATCGATTCCTCGCATAAAAAGTAGCCCTACACTAGCAAAAGCAAACATCAGCCCGTGCCGAAAAGCATTTTTTATCTTGGCGCGAATCATATCCACTCCCCTTTTTTTCATTACCCAACGTAATTCTAATAGACCATAGGTTCCGATCACGGCTGTAAAAAGAACAACAAAAAAAAGTAAAAAAATAGCAAAAGAAGACTTTTGTGGGTTAGCCGCTACTAGAATCAAAAAAAAGACCACCCAGCAAAAGCTGGTGATAATTTCTGATGTCCAGAGAAAAGATTTGAGTTTCATAAAATATAGGTCATATATGTCCTATAGGTCTTATTATAAGTCCCATCCTAATTTTAGGCAAGAAAAAAGCCCCCCGAAGGGGGCTGCTCGTTGGGTCGCAGACGCGGTCCTCAACCGCGCGCGCCCAGAAAATTTTTTCGACATGGTCTTTGGCCCCTCCCGGAGCCATTAACCCCGTTGCCGGCCGGCAGGAGAGGGTACGAAAAAGTTGTACCGCCTTCTCTCCTGCCGGGCCCCGGCGAATAGCCAAGAACCCGGGATGATGCGCCACAATACACGCTTCAGTTCTTGGGGTCCCCCGGTCGTGTGGTAGCTTTCGCTCACCACCTTTGACAAAAAGGCGAGGACCGACCCTTTTGTCTGACTTTGCCCCCTTTCGGGAGCGAAACTGTTGCAGTGGGAAGGCGAGCGAGGCTCGTCATAGTCTCACTCGCTCTTGCGCCCCAACCTGCAACCTTGAATAATACAAATTTGCCTCCTTCACCCAAAGGTCTGTCCCTAGAACCCCACTTCTAGAGTCAAGCCTAGGGGCTAAAAACACGGGGGTCGGAGACCATCCCCCGCTTTCGGCCAGGGCGTCAGGTCAGATGCGGATGCACCTGAAGTGGCAGGCCCTGGTCGCGTCGCTGTTGTTGTCGGCGCCGGCGAGTTTCATTTTTTGGCCGGTTCCGCCGACGGCGGAGGCGATGCTGAAATTGGATTCTTTCCGTGTGCCGGTTCCCGCCGGCTGGCCTCTGATTCCCATGTCTTTTTTTCTCCTTCCCCGATTGATCGGGGCATCCTGGGCTTGGATTTGTGGCTTTTACGCCACGCCCAGGATGGACGAACTTTAAACGCCTTCATTTCCCTGTTTCAGAACGATGTCTCCTGCCTAGCTCCTCCTTTCTAAAAAGATAGGCTGAGATTGACCAGGATCACCTCCTTCTGCCCGGTTGGGCCAGGAAAATGAGGTTGAAAACCCCTTATTGCGTCTCGCACTTGAATTGGTCAAGGGGGTCTTGCTCGAAGCAAGGCTCTAACTTCTGACCATTCTATGTAGCCACGAAGGCTTACAGGAGACGCATTTTTAATTTTTTAACGTTCTTTTTGCTTTGTGGAGCCATTTTAGCATAAAAGTAATCCCCTGTCAAGCCATTATTTCAATATGGTCACTTTGGCTTATTTGTGCTAAAATAATATCACAAAACCCATAAAAGGGGCGGTTTTTCCTACTTTTCTCTTATTTCGTCAAAGGTCTTGTCCAATTCACTCAAAAAAACGACCGAATCATCTATTTTGAATAATATTTTGGGCACAAAGCGCAGAAACAGCCTTCTGTTCAAAAGCTTTTGCAAATCTCCTATTTTTTCATTGAGCAGACCGATAGCGCTTCCTCTTTTGGCTTCCGGAAAAATACTGATATAAACAGTCGCGTTTTCCAATGTTTCGGAAGTATCAGTTCGCATAATAGTCGCCATTACACCTGGCTCAAATTCAATCTCCTCCTGGATTATCCGACCAAGCTCTTGGGAAATGAGTTCGTTGACTTTTTCGATTCTCATATAGGTCGCATAGGTCGTATATGACCTAAATTAGCGTTTAGAGAACTGTGGCGCTTTGCGAGCACGTTTCAAGCCCGGTTTCTTCCTTTCCTTAGAACGAGGATCACGAGTCAAAAATCCTGCCTTGCGCAAAGTAGATTTCAGTTCTGGCTCATAGGATAGAAGCGCCCTAGCAGATCCCAGCAAAATAGCATCAGCGTGCGCTATCACTCCCCCCCCAGAGACAAAAGCAATAATATCAAATTTTGTTTTGTTGCCGGTCAAAATCAAAGGCTGACTGATTTTCTTAACTGCTTCACCAAGGCCACCAAAATAATCTTTTTCATCCTTACCATTAACCAAAACATTACCCTTGCCAGAATACAATCGAACTTTGGCAACCGCCGTTTTACGACGACCCAACCCATAATAATATTTGCCTTCCGGCAAATCTATTTTCATTTTTTCTATTAGTGGCTTGGTGGATTTCGGCATATGGTTTTTTGATATTTTTTAGAAATTAAATATTAGAAATTAGGATTTTATTTCTATCCTTTCCCCTTTTCCTTCGTATTGTCCATCATTGACGGTTGTCAATTTTTTTATAAAACCACTCCTTAATCTATTTTTTGGCAACATTCCCAAAACAGCCATTCTGATTACTTCGCCAGGATTTTTATCCAAAACTTCTTGCATGGTTTTTGTTTTCAGCCCACCCGGGTAAAGAGTATGATGTCTATAGACTTTATTCTCCAATTTTTTCCCGGTAATCACCATTTTGCCAGCGTTAAGCACAATAACATTTCCTCCATTATCTAGATACGGCGCAAAATTAGCATTATTTTTGCCACGCAAAAGATCGGCCGCCTTGGTGGCTATTTTGCCCAAAACCTTTCCTTCTGCGTCAATAATGTAGGTCTTGCGAGCAGACTCTGTTTTGTCCGATTTTTTTATTTTTCTAATAAACTTTTTCATATTTAAGCGTTTCAATTTTGTAATTTTTAATTTTGTAATTTTTGAAACAATTTATTAATTTCTAATGTTTAAAACATTTACTAAAAATTAAAAATTCAAAAATTAAAAATTATTTCAGACTAATTCAATGACTGCCATTTTGGCCGCGTCGCCAGATCGCAAGGCTATCTTGGTAATTCTAGTATAGCCACCCTGACGATCTTTGTATTTAGGTCCAATTTCTGCTATTAATTTTTCTACCAATAACTGGTCTCCGATATAAGAAAGAAGGATCCTCCTGCTGTGCAGGTCATTGTTGCGTCCGCGAGTAATTAATTTTTCAACATAGGGCCGTAATTCTTTGGCTTTGGCTTCAGTAGTTTTGATTTTTTCATGCAAAATCAAAGATTTGGCCAAAGTCTTCAATAGAGCTTTTTTTGGCCCCTGCTTTCTACCCAATTGCCGTCCTTTCTTGAGATGCCTCATACTATTTTACCCCTAATTCTACTAATTTTTCGGCTATTTCTTCCTGCGCCTTTGATCCCATGCCACGTAAAGAGCCGATTTCTTCGTTAGTCATTTTGACTAATTGGCCAATATTTTTGATATTGTTTTTTAATAAAGCATTGATGGTTCTGGTGGTAAAATCTACCTCTTCAATACTTAATTCATCATTTTTTTCATCGCGTTTGGCAGAGGCTTTTTTCTCTTTTTGCTTGGTTGGTTCGCGCAATCCAGCCAAGACGCTAAATTGCTCCACCATAATCCCTGCGGCATCTAATAGGGCCTGTTTTGGACTGATAGAGCCATCAGTTTTTATCTCCAAATTAATTTTGTCAAAAGTAGTAATTTGCCCTACGCGAGTATTTTCTACCGAATAGGCTACCTTGGATACCGGTGAAAAAAGCGAGTCTATCGCGATTTCACCGATTGGTCTTTTTTCCTTTCTTTCCTCGGCCGAAACATAGCCACGGCCTTTTTCTACCTCTATTTCCATTTCTACTTTGGCTTTGTCGTCGGTCGTAGTAAAAAGATAAAGATCGGGATTGGCTATTACTACATCAGAATCTGTTTTAATATCTTTGGCGGTCACTTTCTTTGCTCCCTTGACAGACAAAGTAAGACGATGTTTGGCCTCACCGGAAAGAGCCACTCGCAAAAGCTTGAAATTCAGCACGATATTCAAAATATCTTCCTTGACTCCCGATATAGCAGAAAATTCGTGAGAGGCATTCTCTATTTTGATAGCTGAAACAGCCGCGCCAGGCAAAGAAGATAATAGTACTCGGCGCAAAGCGTTGCCTACCGTCATACCGTAGCCAGGATATAATGGCTCAATAATATAGTTACCCGAAATCTCTGTTTCAGAAACAGTTTTGATTGCCGGTAAGATGATTTCTTCTAATTCCATATGGTTCCCTCTTTTAATTTTAATGCTAATCTACGCATTCTATCTGGAATAATACTCAATTATCAGTCTTTCCTCCACCTCTCCGCCAATATCTTCTTTAGCAGGCAAAGATGTCACTTCGGCAATACCATTGTCAATTTTGAGCCACGATGTAGGAACAGATTTTTTAATATTTTTCATCGCTTCAATAGCCAAACTCTCTTTTGGATTGGCAAAAGTTATCTTGTCGCCGATTTTTATTTGATAAGAAGGAATGGTATTTTTTTTACCGTTTAGAACAATATGGCCGTGAGAGACGATTTGCCTGGCAGCCGACCTGGAGGGAGCAAAACCGAGACGATAGACAACATTGTCTAGTCTCCTCTCAACCAGAGACAACATTCCGGCTTCACCTTTGACTTTTTTGGCCTTGTCATAGTAATTAGCAAATTGTCTTTCAAAAATGCCATAGATGCCTTTGGCCTTCTGTTTTTCTCTAAGTTGCGTGCCATATTCAGACAAACGGATACGACTGCCTGGACCATGTTGGCCTGGTGCGTAGCTTCTACGGGTAAAAGAACATTTTGGGCCAACACAACGCTCGCCTTTCAAAAAAAGCTTGGTTCCTTCCCGTCTACATTTTCTACAAACCGCGTCTGTTGTTCGTGCCATATCAAAGCTGTATTATGTATTATGAATTAAGAATTATGGGTTGATGTGTCCGTAATTCATAATTCATAATTCATAATTCATAATTCATAATTCTATTTTTACACTCTTCTTGCTTTTTTTCTTCTGCAGCCATTATGCGGCAAAGGGGTCACATCGCGGATAGCCGTAATATTGATGCCAGAAGCCTGCAGTGCCCTAACGGCAGATTCTCGTCCCGAACCAATACCTTTGACGAAAACATTTAGCTCTCCCAGCCCAAAAGTCTTCGCTTTGGCCGCTACATTATTAGCTACTAGTCCCGCCACATAAGGAGTGCTTTTTTTACTGCCAGAATAACCAATACTGCCAGCCGAGCTGGTGGCTACCGTATTTCCTTGTGTATCGGTGATAGAAATGATGGTATTGTTAAAAGTCGCCTTGACATAGGCAGTTCCAGTCGGCACATGTCTTTTGAATTTCTTTTTCTTTTTGGCGGCTTTTTTGTCTGTATCGTCTCCCGCGGTTTTGGAAGCATCAGAAGTCTCCCCTACATCGATAGGAGTTTCTTCTGCTGTGTCCTCTATTTTTTCTTCTTTTTCTTTAGACATTTTCAGAATTTAGAATTTAGGATTTAAGATTTAGAGGCTTTGCCCTGTATCCTTAATCCTGAATCCTGGTATTATGTTTTTTGCAGTTTTGTCCTGCCCGAACCCATCGTTACCCTCTTACCTCTTTTGGCGCGAGCGTTAGTTTTGGTTCGTTGTCCTCTGACTGGCAAATTATTTTTGTGTCTTGATCCACGAAAAGAATTGATTTCTTTGAGTATCTTGATGTCTTGCGATATGACACGGCGCAAATCTCCTTCTACGCGCGCGTCTTTTTCTATTCTGTCGCGTACAGCGTTTAATTCGCTTTCGGGCATATCTTTGACTCTCTGATCTGGATTGATTTTCAGATCATTCAAAATAGTGTCAGCCAAACTACGACCTATACCGTAGATATAGGTCAAAGAGATTGCTACTCTTTTGTTGTCTGGGATATTCACCCCTGCGATACGAGCCATTGGGCTAAAAAATTAATAAACTAAAAAATTAAGAAAGTAAAAATTCTGCCTATTTTATTTTTTTAATTTCTTATTTTCTTAGTTTCTTATCTCTGGCGCTGTTTGTGCTTTGGAGTCTCGCAAATAACACGAACCCTGCCTTTCCTACGAATGACTTTGCATTTGGCGCATATTTTTTTGACCGAAACTCTGACCTTCATAAGAAAAATAATTTTACAATTTTCAATTCTCAATTTTCAATCAATTTACAATAGCTCAATTTGCAATTAATAATCGCGAAGCGATACCTACATTGAAAATTGAAAACTGTAAATTGAAAATTTCTCACTACTCTGTCTGTCCCGTCGGAGCTTGTCCTCCTTTTTGCCGATAGGTGATCCTCCCCTTGGTCAAATCATAGGGAGTCATCTCCAGGGAGACTCTATCGCCCGGCAAAATCTTGATGTGATTCATTTTCATCTTCCCCGACAAATAGGCCAAAATGATATGGCCATTGTCGAGTTTTACACGAAAAAAAGCATTCGGCAAAGTTTCAGTGACTTCGCCGTCCACTTTGATGACATCCTGTTTTTGATCCGACATAGAAAAACTCGGGAATAATACTTTTATTATTTTATCAGATAGCGCCAAGGAGCGCAAGAAGAAAAAACCCATCCCCTAAAGTAATTGAGGATGGGCGTAATATCGGCCTTTCGGCCAGTTAATCCGACGATTTTGCTCTCTCGCTTCTTGACGATTTTTTTCTTCTCGGCGCGTCACAAAAGACGAAGACCTCCCCGCTGCCGGCAAGAATCAGCCGATCGCCTTTTTCCGAAATGGCGAAAGAGGAACATTTTGGTCTCTCAAGAAGTCGCTCTATTTCGCCAGGTTTTGTGGCGTCCCAAATGATAATGGAATCGCTCACGACATTAATGTAGACAAGGAACTTTCCGTCCGGAGTAAACGCCAGTTGGTCGACAAAAGAGTGTTCGACATCTAACCGTGCATGCGAAGCCACAGCTTCATCGTTATTTTCTAAGCGGAACAGATAGGTGCCAATGCCATGGTTTGATCCGGCAACCAGTAAAGATCCATCCGGCGATACTGCGATGGAAGTGAAGTTATTACCCTCATCCTCGCCGATGATCTTTTTTGTCGGCAAGATTCTGTAGTTTTCGATGTACATGCTTTCCGGGTGGGGGAAGACAAAGCACCCCTTACTGGTCGCCACTAAAATCTCGTCGGTTGCAGGGTTGATGGCCAGCGCGTTGATCTTGCCAAAATCACCTTGGCTCAAATATTGCTTGCGATTATTTTCAAACTCCCGATCTAGCGACGAAACAGAGATAATGGAGATCTTCTCACTTCTTTCTCCTCCCGCGGAGATTAGAAATTCTTTGGCAGAGATAGCCAGGGCGCTGACTGAATCATGGTGAAGCTTAACAACGACAGATGGTTTTCTCCCACAAGGAGTATCTAGCCCGGAATTGAAGAGAAAAACCTTCCCATCACTGAAACCAACCGCGAAATATCTACCCGATGGAGCAGTGGCTATGACGGTCGGTAAAGTCTCAAAGCCATGATCTCTTATCACTTCAAGTTTTCCAGGTTCAATCCGACACTGGAGGATCCTGCCATTTGATGTCCTCATGACTACTTCATCTCTGCCACGCAAAAGGTGCATTTCCACGATATTGCCGATAGCGATGTTATTAAATTTGTGCGAATACGCCAGCTTCAGTCTCTTGGGTCGAAAGGGAAAAGTCCTGTCGCGTAAAGAGACGAGAAATTGAGCGAATTCTTCGACTAATGGCTGTCTGTCGGCAAGATTCTCCAGATCGGCCAAAGTAACATCCTTCCCTGCATTGTCCAGCCCCCGCAGAATCTTGCCTACGACATCATGTCCTACCCCAATCAAAGATCGTGCGTTTTTCATAACGCAGTTCCTTTCCGAAGATAGCGTTGTCCATCACCAAGACGGAGGCGGCTATCTCGACTTTTTAAAGTACCCTTCGGGTCTAGCCCTATTATAGCAAAAATAACTGCCGGATACAGCAGTTATTCTATCTTCTTGTTTTTTTGATTTCTTGTTTTCTTAATTACCTACGAAGACCCCTCCTTCGCGATAATTCCCTCCAGAGGCGGACAGGCATGAATTGCTCCTACTCTGTCAGGATGACCGGCCCTTTTTCCGTCACCGCCACGGTATGCTCCCAGTGAGCGACATACGAGCCATCGATGGCACGCACCGTCCAGCCGTCAGCATCAACGGAGACTTTTTCACCTTTCAAAGTGACCATCGGCTCAATGGCCAGCACCATACCTACTTTCAATTCTTCGCCCGTCCCCTTTTTGCCATAATTAGGCACTGGCGGGTCTTCGTGTACTCCGTGTCCTACTCCGTGACCGGTATAATTTCTGACGATACCGTAACCAAATTTTGCCAGATAATCCTCTATCGCAAACCCGATATCCCCTATCTTGTTGCCCACCTTAGCTTCGGCAATGCCCAGCATCAGCGCGTTTTTCGTCTCCGCCACCAATTTCCGCGCCTCATCACTCCCCTGCCCCAAAACGAATGAGACCGCCATATCGGTATAAAGATTTTTATATCGCGCGCCGATATCCAACGAGACCAAATCGCCTTCACGAAATATTTTGTCTTTCGTCGGAATCCCATGCACCACTTCGTCGTTAATGGAAACGCAAAGAGAAGCCGGGAAGGAGTGGAAGCCTTTAAAAGAGGGTGTAGCGCCGGCTTCTTTTAGTAATTTCTCAGCCAATCCGTCTACATCGATCGCCGTAATCCCCCTAGAATAATTTTCCTCTACGAATTTTTGAAGCAAACTCAAAATAGAGGCCAGGATACGACCACCTTCTTTGAGAATCGATATTTCCTTATCGGTCTTGTAGGTCATATCGGTCGCACAAGACTGATAATTTTTTCTTGCACCTCATCTTCCGACTTCATGCCGTCAATCTCTACATATTTTCCGAGCGATTGATAATGATGGCGAATAACGCCAAATTGCAGGTCGAAAAGGTCAAATCTGGATTCAATCGCTTCTGGCTTATCGTCTTCGCGCTGGATGAGCTTTCCGCCACATTTGAGACATTTTTCTTTATCGGGAAGCTCGGTAAAAGAAAAATTTTCCTTACAAACAGAGCAGATACGACGATCGGTCAGACGACGCACTGCTTCTTCTTTGGTGATTTTGAGACATACCAGAGTCGGGATATCTAGGCCGTATTCCCGACAGATTTCCTCCATGCCACGAATTTGATTCATAGAACGAGGATAACCATCAAAAATAATCGGCAGATTCCGATCGGCCGTTCGCAAAGTATCTTTGACCAACCGCAAGACAAAATCTTCATCCACCAGTTCGCCGGAGGCCATAGAATCTTTCACTTTTCTGCCCAAAGGCGTGTCATCGGCTGCTATTTCGCGCAACAATTTGCCTACCGCTACGTGAAAAAATCTGAAGCCAGATTTTTTTAGCATTTCTATTTGGGTAGTTTTTCCCGCGCCCGGGTAGCCGTAAATAATGAAATTCTTTGTCATGGCAGATGGATAATTTTGCCCAAAATATTAGAATCAATAGAACAATACGTACAAAGTCCAAATGCTCAAAGCTAACCAAATAGCAATATGTAGCCAATAAATCTTAATTCCCTTTTCCATAACATCTTTACGCATATCCAGAATAATCTTTGGGTTAGCAAAAAAAGCCGTCGCCATCAGCAAAGAAATGAAAGCTCCTGCCGCCATAACTTCTACGATAGATAGCATAGAAAAAACATAATAGCCAACGACAATAGCCAAAATTAGTATGGTAGCAGAAGAAATCCTGCTATTATCAGTTAAAGTCTTGGTTAGCCCCCACCAAGCTTTTGGGCTGAATAAAACAAAACCTAATTTAACTAAAATTAAAACCGCTAAAGCAAGAGCCAAAATCTCTATAGACTGCATAGAACCTCCTTATTTAATTACTATTAACACTATTTCTCTTATTATAACACAAGCAAGACGATGTCAAAATCATCGTTCTATTAATTTTCAATAATCGCTAAAACAAAATGAAAATTCCCAGAAAGTCCACGGGTTTTTTCTTCTAGGCAAAATTCAATACAAATAATTTATGCCTAGTATTCATCGTAGCTACGCATAATAATTTGAGCGTTGATTTGACGAGATGTTTCCAGGATCACTCCCACCATAATTAGAACACTTGTGCCACCGATTAAAACATCGGCCGAAGGATAGGTGACCTGAAAAGCTAGAGGCAAAACAGCAATTATTCCTAGGAAAAGAGCGCCAGACATAGTTAAACGGGTAATAATTTTGCCTAAATATTCAGCTGTTTGGTTGCCCGGACGCAATCCTGGAATGAAACCGCCCTGCTTTTGAATATTTTCAGCGATTTCTTTGGGATTGAAAACCACCGAAGTATAGAAAAAGGTAAAGGCTACCACCAAGACAAAATAAGCCAAACCATACCAGATGGTTGGTGGACTCATAGAAAATACTTTACCGATAAATTTAGCTGAATCCGCGATAAAGCTAGTCCTGGCATTAGCAAAAAAACTGGAGATAATATTGGGGAAAATCATAAAAGAAAGAGCAAAAATTATCGGGATCACTCCGGCAACGTTCATTTTGATTGGCAAAAAGGAATCCATCCCACCGTAAATCCGCATTCCACTGATTCTTTTGGCATACGATACGGGGATCAATCTGCTTCCTTCGTTGGTATAGATAATGGCGACAATGACAACCAAAGACAAAAGAATGATACCGGCAATAGGTAAAAGTGAAGAAACACCCAGATAGCCCACGCCAAAACTCTGGACCAAGGAAGGTAAACTAGCAACAATGCCCAGGGTAATGATTAGAGAAGTGCCATTGCCAATGCCATTTTCAGTGATCAGCTCCCCTAGCCACATCAAAAGAATGGTGCCGGCCGTAGTAATCAAAATAACGGAAAAAAATTCAAAAGGAGAAATAGCGCCAACCAATCCCTGCCCCTGAGATCGCAAAAGAATAGTCATTCCGTAGGCCTGCAAGAAAGCCAAAGGTACTGTCAGCCAACGCACTATCTGATTAATCTTACGACGACCGTCTTCCCCTTCTTTCTGCATCGCTTCCAATTGAGGGATAACATGCGTCAAAAGCTGCATGATAATAGAGGAGTTGATATATGGTCCAACTCCCATCATAACTATAGAAAAGCGACTCATTGTCCCGCCAGAAAAGATATCCAAAAGCCCAAAAAGTCGACTCCTCTGGAAAAAATCTTGCAAAGCGGTAATATCCACGCCAGGAATAGGAATATGCGATAGCGCTCTAATCAAAATCAAAAGCAAAAAAGTAAAAACAATCTTTTTGCGTAAATCCTTTAATTTCCAAATTTGGATAAATTTCTTTAGCATAATTTCTTGGCTATGCGTATTTCTTTAAGCTTGCTTTCCCTGTCTATCGTTTAATTTATTATTTACTGTTATCTCTCCACCCGCTTTTTCAATTTTTTCTTTGGCGGAATTTGAGAAAAAATCAGCCGTGATTTGTAATTTTTCCGTAATCTCACCATTGCCTAGAATTTTGACTAGGTCAGTTTTTTTAATTTTGTCGGACGCGATCAAAATATCTTTATTTATTTTACCGTCCTGCGCTAATTTTCCTAAATCGGCCACGTTAAAAATTTTGACAGATGGTTTATTCGGCCTTTTAAACCCCTTGAGCTTGGGGATACGCCACATCAATTGCATCTGGCCACCCTCAAAACCCAAACTGGCGTTAGAGCCAGAACGAGCCTTGTACCCTTTGTGCCCGCGACCAGAAGTTTTACCTTTGGTACTGCCCGGGCCACGTCCTAGACGACGAGATTTTTTTTTAGATTTTACGGATTGTAGAGCGGCCAATTTTATCATAAAAATTATTTAGGAGATTCTTTTTTCTCTTCTACTTTTTCTCTTTTTACTCTATGATTTTTCTTATCAGACCTCAGGGACATCAAGGCATCCATTGTAGCGCGGACTGTATTTATTTTGTTACTAGAACCAAAAGATTTGGCCACTACATCGGAAAAACCTGCCAAATCCAAAACTGTGCGAACGCTACCTCCGGCAATAATCCCGCGACCTTTTTTGGCTGATTTAAGCAATACATCGGAACCGCGAGAATGTCCATAGGTATCATGAAGAATAGTCCCATCAATAATCTCCACATGAAGCAATCTTTTTTTAGCCCGATTGATAGCCTTGGCGGAAGCTCCTGCTACTTCATTGCCTTTGCCTAAACCAAAGCCTACGCGGCCTTTTTTGTCGCCGATGACTACAAGGGCGCGAAATCTCATTCTACGACCACCTTTGACTACGCGAGTGACGCGATCAATCGCTAACATTTTTTCTTCAAACTCAGAAGGCTCTTTTTCCCTGGGGGCACGAGAACGGCCATCATGGCTCCTTTTCCCGCCACGACCGATTTTTTCCTCAACTTTTAAGACGGGTGCTTCTTGTGGTTTGACAATGACATCTTCAATGTCGGCAGCGATATCCGCCTCTTTCTCTTCCTCCAATTTTATATCTTTGCTAGTTTTGATTATTTTATCGTCGGACATAAGTTAAGAAATTAATAGATTAGGAAATTAGGTAGTCAAATTTTTATTTTCTTATTTTTTTTTTACTTTTTTAGTTCCCGATCTCCAGTGTCATCGGTATGGTATAAAAAACTTCCTTAGTCGGATTAAGAGTAGAGGTAGAAAAAATTAGATAACTACGCTTGCCAAAGGGAATGGATATCTGGATAGCATCGGCTGGTTGGCTGGAAACTACCGATCTAGTTTCGCTGACCCTAACGATTATATCAGAATCGGTCAATTTTGTATTGCTGATTTTTGCTAAAATATCACCTTCTTCACTTTTCAATTGCCAAGTGGCAGGATAACGGAAAGAAAATCCGAATTGCGAAGTATTAAAAATCTCCCAATTTTCGGTAATGTTCTCTATCGTGTTGCGATCAATTGTCTGGATGCTTTTTTTGCCCATACTAACACCAATAAAAAAAGATACCAAAATAATAATTGATGTTATCGTCAAAACAGTTTGGCGGCGCCATTTTGAAAAAGGAACCAATTTAAAATTCTTTTTTTCTGGCATAATCTCCGTTCCCCTCGCTTTGCTTAATAATACTGCTTAAAATTCTAGCCCACCCTCTCTGGCTCCTTCGGCAATGGCTTTTATTAAGCCATGATAGGCGTAGGATCCTCTATCGAAAACTACTTTTTTAACCTTTTTTTCTAAAGCTTTGGCCGCTATTTCCTTTCCTATGGAAAAAGCTCTTTCTTGCCTTGTCTCCGTTTTTTTGCCATTTTTTAGGTCAGAAGCGGAAGCAATGGTCGTACCTTTTCCATCATCGATCAATTGAGCGGAAAGATGCTTGTTGCTACGAAAGACAGAAAGTCTGTGACGCTTTTCATCGCCTTTGTTGATAGCCATTCTGGTTCTTTTTTGTCTAGCTAATTGTTTTTTTCTTTTGGATATTATTTTTTTCATATTCTGTCTCAGTATTGTTTAAAAATTAAAAATTGATTACGCTCCCGCTTTACCTGCCTTACCAGCCTTTCTGCGGATTTTTTCATCAACATATTTAATCCCTTTACCTTTGTATGGTTCGGGTTTTTTCAATTTCCTGATATTGGCCGCTACTTCTCCCACCAATTGCTTGTCTATGCCGGAAAGATGAATAAAATTTTTCTCAATAGTGCATTCTACCCCTTCTGGAACGGCAAAATATACAGGATGAGAAAAGCCGATAGCCAATTCTATTCCTTTGTCTTTTTTCGCCACACGGAAACCTACTCCTATTAATTCCAGGCTTTTTTTGAAACCTTCGGTCACGCCAGTCATCATATTGCGCAATAGCGCGTAGGCTGTGCCCTGTATGGCTCTTTCTGGCCCGGTGTCTCCAGTTCTATCAATGAAGACTTCTTCTCCTTTGATTTCTATTTTCACCAAATCCCCGAAGTTATGATTTAATTCGCCCTTTGGTCCTTTGACGATGAGCAAACCATGGTCAAAAACGACACTCGTGTCGTTGGCTATTTTTACTGGTTTTTTCCCTAATCTTGACATAAGTTAAGAAATTAAAAAATTAAAGAGTTATCTCCTACCATACTTTGCAAATAATCTCTCCGCCTATTTTTTCTTTTCTGGCCACTTTGTCTGTCATCAATCCTCGGCTGGTAGAGATAATAGCCATACCCAAACCATTCAAAACATATGGCAATTTGTCAGAAGAAGAATAAATTCTACGACCTGGCTTGCTCACTCTGTCTAGACCACGAATGGCTGGAGAATTTTTTTCATGATAGGCCAAGATGGTGCTAATACTTTTCCTGCCTTCTATTTCTTCTATTTTATAATCCGACAAATACCCTTCATTTTTCAAAATACCAATCAAAGCTTCATTGATTTTGGAAAAACGAACTACACAGGTTTTGAGGCCTGCCATTTGCGCGTTTCTGATCTGTGTAAGCATGTTGGCTATTGTATCCATGAGTTAAGAAATTAATAGATTAAGAAACTAAGAAATTAGATATTTGAATTATTATTTTCTTAATTTTTTATTTTTTTTATTTTTTACCAACTTTCTTTTTTAATACCTGGCATTTCTCCTTTGTTGGCCAGTTCTCTAAAGCAAATACGACAAATGCCGAATTTGCGCATGTAACCCCTGGGGCGACCGCATATGTTGCAACGATTGTAGACTCTCGTTTTATACGGAGTCTTTTTTTTCAATCTTGCCGCTTTTATAACCATTGATTTTTTTGCCATGATAATTTAATGTTTACTTTCTGAATGGAAACCCAAATTTTTTCAATAAAGCCATTCCCTGCTCTCTATTTTTTTTGTTCAGGGTAATATTGACTTGCAATCCATGGACCGCGTCCAAAGATTCCAGCTTTACTTCTGGAAATACCAGGTGCTCTTTGATGCCGATAGAATAATTACCTTGACCGTCAAAAGATTTCAAGGACAACCCACGGAAATCTCTTACGCGAGGCAAGGCTACATTAACCAAACGATCTAAAAATTCATACATTCTGTTGCCCCGCATAGTGACAGCCAATCCCACCGGCATTCCTTCGCGCAATTTGAAGGCGGCGATAGATTTTTTTGATTTGGCGACATACGGCTTTTGTCCGCTGATCAAAGTGATATTCTCTGTCGCTTTTTCTACCATTTTAGTATCTTTGACAGCTAATTTACCGATACCAACATTGATGGTTATTTTTTGTATTCTCGGCACAGCCAAAATATTTTTCAACCCAAAATCCGCCATCATTTGAGGCGCTATTTCTTTTTTATATTTTTCTTTCAATCTTGGGATCATTATATTGCTTCTCCGCATCTTTTACAAATTCTTTCTTTTTTCCCATCGGCTAAAATTTTTCTGCCAATCCTTGTTGGCTTGCCACATTTACCGCACAAAATAGCCACATTGGCGATAGAAAGAGGCATCTCTTTGATGATGCGCCCGACTTGTTTGGCAGTTTTGGTAGCTTTTTGATGCTTAGTCACAGTATTGATGCCAGTTACCACCACTTGTCCTGTTTTGAGCAATACTTTCTCTACCACGCCTTTTTTGTCGCGGTCTTTACCTCTCATTATTTGTACATTATCGCCTTTTTTGATCTTCATGGTAAACCCTAATTTCACTAATTTTTACTAATTTTTCGAATGAAGTCGTTCGGACTATCAAACTACTTCTGGCGCTAATGATATTATTTTCATAAATCCTTTGTCGCGTAATTCTCTCGCGACAGGTCCGAAGATGCGAGTGCCGCGAGGATTTTTATCTTTATCCACAATCACTGCCGCGTTATCATCGAAACGCAAGGTTGTGCCGTCATCACGCTTTATGTCGCGACGGGTTCTCACTATTACCGCTTTGACTATTTCTTTCTTCTTAACTACACCGCCTGGCCTGGCGTCTTTAACGGAAGCCGTTATAATATCGCCTACTCGCGCATAGCGAGCGCGAGATCCACCCAAAACCTTAATACAGTAGACCTCTTTGGCCCCTGTATTATCCGCGACTTTTAATCTGGTTTGGTTTTGTATCATGAACTAAGAAATTAATAAATTAAGAAAGTAAGAAATTAGATATTTGGATTTTTTATTTTCTTAATTTCTTGTTTTTTTATTTTTTTATTTCCTCTCGCTCCGCGCCCAACACTTCCTCTCCTTCAATTTTTTCCTTGCCCAACATATTGGCGCTACCTATTTTACCCGTTACCTTGAAACACTTTGTTTTACTAATCGGCCGACACTCTTCTATCACCACCATATCGCCTATCTGATAAGCGTTTTTTTCGTCATCCGCCAGATATTTTTTGACTACCTTGTATCTTTTTTTATACAAAGGATGCGATTTCTGCGAAATCGTTTCCACTACTACTGTTCTCTGGTCATTTTTTTTGACAATTGTGCCTCGTTTGGTAACTTTCATAAAAATTATTTAAAAGATTAATCTTTCTTGATAGAGGCCATTACTTTTTCTGCTTCTTTTTCTCTAATAATGGTAAACAGTCTTGCAATCTGTTTTTTTACTTTACTCTTGATGCTGCTATCTTTGACCTCCATATTGGCTATCTTGAAACGTGTTTCCCGTAATTTTTCATAAGATACTGCCAACTGTTTGTAGAGTTGCTCAGTATTCTGTTCTCTGATTGGTTCAGTATGCTTTTTCATAATATAGAGACAAAATCTTATTTTTTGATAAATTTGGTCTTGATAGGCATTTTGGCCGCGGCAAGATTCAAAGCTTCTTTGGCTATCAATTCTGATACGCCGTCTAATTCAAAAATTATTCTACCTGCCTCTACATTGGCGACAAAATGATCTAGCGATCCCTTGCCCGATCCCATTGGCGCTTCAGCCGCATGCTTGGTGCGGGGCCGATCGGGAAAAATCCTAATCCAAAGCTGACCACCTCTTTTGATAAAACGAGTAATCGCTCGACGACCTGCCTCTATCTGACGAGCCGTCACATAGGCTGAAGCCATTGCTTTAATCCCGTAATGGCCGAAAGCCAATGTCGTTCCTCTAGTTGCCACAGCTTTTATTTTGGGATTGAATTGGCGTCTAAATTTTATTTTCTTTGGTGTCAGCATAATAGGTAACGGGTTTATCTTTTAACTTCCTGCCTGCTGGCAGGCGAGTTTAGTTGTTTTCTATACACCCATACCTTGATGCCGACCACGCCATAGGTGGTATGCGCCGGGGTATGAGCATAGTCAATATCTTCGCGCAAACTGGAAAGCGGAATTTTACCTTGAGAAAAAGTTTCAGATCTAGAGATATCGGCGCCATTCAATCTCCCACCAACGCAGACTCTTACGCCTCTAACGCCAGACTTCATCGCCTGCTCCATCACCACTCTCACCGCTCGACGATAAGGGATACGTTTCTCTATCTGGTCGGCAATATTGCGTCCCAATAAAGCAGCGTGATTTTCTGGCATAGCTATCTCTTCTACCGTCACTCCTATTTTTTGTTTCACGATTTTGCTCAAATCTTTACGTAATTCTTCTATCCCCGCTCCTCCGCGACCGATCAAAATACCTGGCTTGCTAGTATGGATAGATACTTTAGCATCTCCGGCCGAACGATTTATCTCTACTTCGGCAATACCGGCATTTTTATGTTTTTTGGCAATAAAATTACGCATTTTAAAATCCTCCAAAAGATATTGGGCGTATTTTTTTTTGGCAAACCATCTGGAGCTCCAGTCTTTGGAAATGCCTATTCTGATAGATTTTGGATGAATTTTTTGTCCCATTTTTTTACACTAATCCCGTTTATTCATTCGGTTGATCATCTGATTTTACTATTTTTTTGGCAGATCTACCAGGATTTTTTGCTTTATCCTCTGTTTTGCCTAAAGATTTATCTTCTGTTTTTTTCTTATTTTTGCTACTTAATTTCAATTTTAATTTCTCATCTTCAGCTACCACAATGGTCAAATGAGTAGTTTTTTTGCGGATAGGTGCTCCCGATCCTCTGGACCAAGGGATCATTCGACGCAAATGCGGTCCCATATCAGCCGTAATCTTGTCAATGAATAAAATTTTTTCTTCCATATTTTTCATCTTGGCATTGGCTACGGCGCTGTCCAAGACTTTGCCTATCAATAAAGCACCTTTTTGTGGCGTACGAGACAGAATAGCTCTGGCCACTAAAATATTTTTACCGCGCACCAATTTACAAACCCCCAACATTTTTCGCGGGCTGATGCGCAGATATCTTGCTTTAGCGATAGCGTTTGTCATGGATTTATATTATTTTTTTCCGCCCTTGTCAGCAGGAGTAGATGGAACGGCTGAAGTCGCCGATGCCGCTTGCGCTTGTTCTTTGGCCATCTTTCCTCCGTGCGATCGGAATTTGGTCGTATGGGAAAATTCTCCTAGCCTATGCCCCACCATATTTTCCGTCACAAATACCGGGATATGCTCTTTGCCATTATGCACGCCAAAAGTAAAACCTACCATTTCTGGCATAATAACGCTTTCACGCGACCAAGTTTTGATAATATTTTTGCTGCCAAGCTGAACTCCCTCAATTTTTTTGAGTAATCTTGGGTCGGTAAATGGTCCTTTTTTGGCTGATCTTGACATAATGGATAAGTGAATAGTAAATGATGGATCTATTCTAATTATTTTCTTGATTTCTTTACTCTTCTTTTAAGAATATATTTATCGGTAGATTTATTACGGCGAGTTTTGACTCCCATAGCTTTTTTGCCCCAAGGAGTCTTCGGCCCTTTTTTCAATCCAATAGGCGCCTTGCCTTCACCACCACCGTGAGGGTGGTCTACTGGGTTCATCGCGCTACCACGCACCGTCGGACGAATGCCCATCCAGCGAGACCTTCCGGCTTTGCCGATAGTAATAAGATTGTGTTCACTATTGCTTACCGATCCTATAGAGGCATAGCAATTTTTGTGGACCAAACGCAATTCCGACGATGGCATTTTTATCGTCACATAATCATTTTCTTTGGCCATCAAAGTAGCGCTATTTCCGGCGCCACGGACTATCTGGCCACCGCGACCAGCAGACAATTCTATATTATGGATAGTTATACCTGTTGGAATATTGGTTAATTTCAAACGATTGCCTGGCTTGATCGCGGCTCTTTCCGAGATGATGACATCGTGCCCAATCTTTATTCCTTCTGGCGCGAGCAAATATCTTTTGTCGCCGTCCTTATAAACAACCAGCATAATATATGCTCCGCGATTTGGGTCATATTCAATAGAAGCCACTTTTCCTGGAACATGCAATTTATATTGGCCAAAATCAACCAGACGAATGTGTCTTTTGGCGCCACCACCGCGATGGCGCACGGTGATAGACCCTCTGCCACCCCGACCAGCCCTTTGCTTTCTTTTTGCCAAAAGTTTTTTAGTAGGACGCGATCCTGAAAGAACAGAAAAATCTGCCACAATCATTTGGCGTCGGCTGGGAGTTATTGGTCTGAAAGATTTTATTGCCATAAATTTTTAGTCTAAGAGTTTAGGCTTTTTGTTCTTTGGTCTTTTTCTTTTTGTCTTCTTTTTTTTCTTCTCTTATTTTGATAGTTTTGCCTTTTTCCAAAGTAACGATAGCTTTTTTATATCCGCTGACAATGCCTTTATTGCGTCCGCGATTTTTTATTTTACTTTGAGTATTCAAAATACGAACGTTAATTAC
Source organism: Candidatus Microgenomates bacterium (assembly GCA_016188915.1). Lineage (GTDB taxonomy): Bacteria > Patescibacteriota > JACPGU01 > JACPGU01 > JACPGU01 > JACPGU01. Next base: position 122,182 of record JACPGU010000001.1, read on the forward strand.
TTTGGTGCCAAAAATTTTTTCAACAGCTTTTTTTACCTCTATTTTGTTGGCGCTTTGCGCTACTTTGAAAGTATAACGGCCGGATTCCTCGCCACCAGCAGCTTTTTCCGTCACCACAGGATAAAGAATAAGGGAATTGCTTTTCATAAAAATTAATTTGATAGCCTTTCTTTCAAATCGGCTAATGATTTTTTGGTAAAAATTGCCCAAGGAAAGTGTAAAAGATAAAGAGGGGTTAATTTCTCTATTGACAGAGCGCGAACCAACTTACTATTACGCGCCGATTGGCATACTTTCTGTCCATTTTCACTTTTAATAAAATCTTTGTCTAAAACAACCAAGGCTCTGTCATCTACTTTGATAGTTGACAAAATTTTGGCGATTTCTTTGGTCTTTCCAGACAATTCTATATTTTCCAAACCCAATATTTTGCCTTGCTTTTTTTTGTCGGCCAAAATAATCTGAAGGGCAATATTTTTCTGTTTTTTGTTCATTCTTTGGCTAAAATTCCGCTCTGACCGAGGGCCAAAAGTAATACCGCCCCCCACCCAAATAGGTGAACGAGTGGAACCATGGCGAGCCCGACCAGTGCCTTTTTGGCGCCAAGGTTTTTTGCCACCGCCAGATACCTCTGATCTTGTCTTGGTATGAGCAATGGACTTTCTCTGATTGGCAAGATTGGCCATAACAGCTAAACTAGCCGTAGCTATTTTGCCCTTGGTTTCTATCGGCAGGTCAAAGCTACTGCTTTTTTCACCATTGATTGTCAAGATATCTATTTTCATAATATAGTAACTTCTAATTAGCCTCTAATCTCCAACATTCGGCCGTTTGTCCCAGGTACTGAACCTTTGACCAAAAGCAGATTTTTTTCTTTATCAATATCTATTATTTCCAAATTGATTACCGTTTTTCTAGTGCCACCCCAGCGCCCGGCCATGCGCAATCCCTTGATAGTTCTTTGCGGAAAACGCGAGCCAATAGAGCCAACTTTTCTTTGTTCGGGATGCCCGTGGCCGGCAGGATGACCGCGAAAACCATATCTCTTGACCGGGCCGGTAAAGCCATGGCCTTTGATTAGGCCACTGATTTTTACCTTGTCGCCCTTGGCGAAAAGTGAAGTATCAAAATGGTCACCTATCTGATTTTCAGCTATTTTTTCCAACCTCACTTCTTTTAAGTGACGCAGGATTTCGCCTGATTTTTTCAAATGGCCAGTTTTGGGCTTGTTGGCTTTTTTAATCTTTTCAAAACCAACTTGTAGAGCATTGTAGCCGTCTTTTTCTTCTGTTTTGACAGCCGTTACAACACATGGCCCCGCCTCCACTACAGTTATCGGAGTAATTTTGCCATTTTCTCCGATGATACTGGTCATACCAATTTTTTTGCCTAGTAAAAATTTCATCACCATAAAATGATTATTGAGCGGAAACAAAAAGGCCGGCAGAACCACCACGGCTCTATCGGCCATCTGGCTCTTACTTATCACCTTAAAGATGATAGTATAAGATTTCTACTTTTTATTTTTTTCAAATTTCAAATTTGTTACATCTTGATCTCAATATCCACTCCCGCGGGCAAATTGAGATTCATCAGGGAATCAATCGTTTTCTGGCCGGCATCAAATATATCAATCAATCTTTTATGGATTCTCATGGAAAATTGCTCTTGAGAATTTTTATGAACAAAAGTTGAACGCAAAACAGAATAAAGGTTTCTTTCTGTCGGCAGAGGGATAGGCCCCGCCACGTTTGCCCCTGTTCTTTTGACTGTTTCTAAAATCTGCGCCGCCGACTGATCCAAGACTTTGTGGTCGTAAGATTTCAATCGCAAACGCACTCTTTGGCCAAATTGCTTTTCCGCTTTTTTAGGAGCAGAAGCAGATTTTGCTTTTGTTTTGGTAGCAGTTTCCGCCATAAAAAATCTAAAATTCCTGAAAACTTGGAGTTTTCAGGAATTAATATTACTTGCTAATCTTGGTTACGATACCGGCTCCTACGGTGCGACCGCCTTCGCGAATAGCAAAGCGCATGCCGTCTTCCATAGCTACCGGTACAATCAATTTGATTTTCAAAGTAACGGTGTCGCCCGGCATTACCATTTCAGCGCCTTCCGGCAATTCTACTTCGCCCGTTACATCGGTTGTTCTGATGTAAAATTGTGGCTTGTAGCCTTTGAAAAATGGTGTGTGACGACCGCCTTCCTCTTTAGTCAGAATATACACTTCACCTTCAAATTCTGTATGAGGAGTGATGGAACCTGGCTTTGCCAAAACTTGACCTCTCTCAATGTCTTCTTTTTCAATACCGCGGAGCAACACGCCGACATTGTCACCAGCTTGGCCTTGGTCGAGCAATTTTCTAAACATCTCCACCCCTGTGACAACTGTTTTTTTAGTATCACGGATACCCACTATTTCAATTTCTTCATTGACTTTGACAATGCCTCTTTCAATACGACCGGTGGCAACAGTGCCACGTCCTTTGATAGAGAAAACATCTTCTACCGCCATCAAAAATGGCTTATCTACTGCTCTTTCTGGCTGCGGGATATAGGTATCCAAAGCAGTGGCCAATTCTATAACAGGACCACAATTTTGGCAATCAGCCTTGCCGCAACCGCACTCCAAAGCTTTCAGCGCGGAGCCTTTGACGATAGGCGTGTCTTTACCTGGAAATTCATATTTAGTCAACAGATCCCTGACCTCTTCTTCCACCAAAGAAACCAACTCCGGATCGGAAACCATATCAGCTTTGTTTAAGAATACAACGATATATGGAACACCCACTTGACGAGCAAGGAGAATGTGTTCGCGAGTTTGTGGCATCGGACCATCGGCGGCAGAAACTACCAAAATAGCTCCGTCCATTTGAGCGGCACCAGTAATCATATTCTTGATGTAGTCGGCGTGACCTGGACAGTCTACGTGCGCGTAGTGACGATTGGGAGTCTGATATTCTACGTGCGCTGTATTGATAGTAATGCCGCGAGCCTTTTCTTCTGGAGCGGCATCTATTTGGTCATAGCCCTTTACTTCAACTTGCTGACCAGAACCAGCCAAAACTTTCGTCAAAGCAGCGGTAAGAGTAGTTTTACCGTGGTCTACGTGTCCAATTGTACCAACATTCAAATGCGGTTTGCTGCGGTCGAATTTTTCTCCTGCCATTTTATCCTCCTGTAAACAAATTTATTTATTTTTTGTAAAATAATATTTTGCTTTGTGTAGTAAATTTATGGGCAAAAAAATAATGCCTCACAAAGAAACCTTTGCTATGCCTAAATAGCTACAAGCCATTTTACCTAATATTCAGGAGTAGCGCAAGGGGGATTTTCGCGCTCACTAATTTTATATGATAGTCTTGCACGACCTGCCAATTTTCGCTTCTCGCGACCCGCCTGCCGGCGAGGCAGGGACAGGAATCGTAGTTCCGTGAGCGAGAAAGAATATAGGCGGGTAATGTCAAGCTTGTCCTATAATTATTTGACACTAACTAACAATACCCCTATAATTGCTCTTATAATTTAATTTATGACAACCAAAAGCATTAATATACAAAAAAACTCTATTTCTCTACCTGATTCTTGGAAAAACACCCGGGCTTTTGTTTCTATTTCCTCCGATTCTTTAGTACTAAAAAAGATGAAACCTCTAGACCTGACCTCTATCAAAGAAAAAATGAAGGCCGCCGGCAAAAATATTACTCAAAAAGACATCTTTTCTGCCACAAAAAAGGCTCGAAAACAAAAATAAATGAATATTGTCTTAGATACCAATATCATCATTTCGGGACTTTTGTGGAAAGGAAACGCAAAAGTTCTTTTTGATTTCATTGAAGAAAACGAATTTACTATTTGTTTAACTCCCAAAATACTTGACGAAATAAAACGAGTTTTGGAGTATCCTAGAATAAAAAAACAACTCGAAAAAGTCTCTCTAGAGATTAATGAAGTACTCTTTTTTCTCTTGCAATATTCTGAAATATATTCTGATATAGAAATTTTTAAAGTAGTAGCCGACGACCCTTCTGACGATATGTTTGTCAATTGCGCTCTTCTCTGTGGCTCTCAATATATTATCTCTGGCGATCAGCATCTGTTGAAAATAAAAAAGTTTCAAAATGTGGCTATACTAACGGTAAGAGAATTTTTAGAAAAACAAAACCCATGAAAACAAAAACCAAATTCTACTTCTACTTATTATTAAATTTTCCAGGTATTGCGACGCACGAACTGTCGCATGCTATTTTCTGCTGGCTTTCGGGAGTAAAGGTGACGAAAGTCGTCTTCTTTCAATTCAAAAATCCTCCGGGCTTCGTGGAGCACCACCAGCCTCGTGGCGTTCTTCAATCATTTTTCATCTCCTTCGGCCCCTTCTTTTTTGGTAGTTTTGTTTCTCTTTCTATGTTCTGGATTGTAAGTTACATGTTGAGAAGTTCTTTTTCTTCATACTTAATACCTGATACTCAATACTTAATACTGATGTTTGTCTCTCTCTACCTCGGTCTCTCCGTCTCCCTCAATCTCTTTCCCAGCGACGAAGATGCGAAGGTCTTGCTCTCCAATGTCAATTATCATGTCTTGCACCGTTTCAATCCCTTCGCCGTTCTGCTCTATCCTTTTGTTTTACTAATTCGTCTTTTTAATTTTCTCCGTCGCGTCCATTTTGACTGGGCGTATGCGATCTTTCTTTTTTTGCTAACCTGGTATTTCATCAATGAGTAGGACACGACGTTCGACCTCGTGTCCTAGTCATTGAGAGATAAGACAGTGTCTGTTATAATGGATAACGAATGACAAAAAAACAGAAAGGAGAAGAACGGTGGGCGAACCCAATGAGATCGTTAACAACCTTGTCGATCCTGAATGTAAATCTTGCCAAGGGACTGGCAAATGTCCCGATGATGATTGCGATGGCGGATTTATTCCCGGTGATATCGATGCGGAATGCGATCTCCCCCTCGAGATGCAACACATGAGCACCCCCGATCCTTGCAGGATATGCTTTGGAACCGGCAAATGTCTTTGCGTTCTGCTCAAAGAAAGTCCGGAAAGATGGGGGTCCGTGATCTTCGGAGAAGAGCAGTGGGAAAAAATGGAGAAAGAAAAGACTACGCCATGACCGCTACAAAACGCTCGAAAGATTCTTATGCCGATCCAACATGCCCAAGATGCCAGGGCGATGGCAAATGCAATAAATGTGGCGGAGCAAAGACTATACGCTACGGCAGAGATTCATATATCCTCGGCTATGACGATTTTTGCGACAGATGTAATGGTACCGGTTTCTGCTCTTGTCGCCGACCGCCCAATCCCCTTTTCTGATTTTATGACCACGCGAAACATTTTTATCCTCATCGAACACCGCTCAAAAAGAGACCCGCAAGGGTCTCTTAATTTTTTAGCGCGATTGGCAATTTGACCTAGCGCCCTATTGTCACTTTTCTCCTCATCAATCTCCCCCTCACTTTTTTTTAAAAAATTTCAAACACGACCTATAACTCACGGCTTGCCCCGCATCCTTCATGGTGCGTGGGTCGTGAGTTATAGGTCATAAGCCTAGCTATCAACGAGCCACAACAAAAAGAGGGAGACGAGTCTCCCTCTAGGATCTTTACGGAAAAGAAATTATTTCTTGATGGCCTTTTTTATGGCCAGAGCCAAAGCGGCATACAGCTCCGCGGGGGTATAGTCACTCGGTGGCTTCAGACCCTGGATAGCCAAATGTGCTCGCGCAAAATCTTTCAGTTTCCGCGTGTGCTCAGCGATTGCTATCAGAGCCAAGACCTTGTCGTGATTAAACACTATCCTCGCCATTTCCTTGCGCGCGGCAGAGAGACACCTCTGACTCAGCCGTATCTTTACGATGGACAGCCGGGCGCGATCCACATCGGCAGAGCTTCGATAATCATTGCATTCAAGACAAGAATGTACGCTCTTTACAAGAGCATCAACCTCTTCTCGAGTGACGCCAGGAACTGTGGCTTCTGCGCAAAGAAGCTCAATGTAGTCAGAACCATACATCCAGTTGCTTCTAAGCGACTTTTTTAGGTCATCCGCTTTTTTGGTGTAGGAAGCTCCTTTCCCTTCGTCATTCTTCGCCAGATAGGCGGAAGCGATGAATCTGTAGGCCAAAGTTTTTTGGTAATCATTCGAAATGTTTTCGGCCACTTCTTCCGCCCCCACAAAATCCCCTATTTTGAGCTGCGCTTTCACTAATGAAAATCGCGCTTTTGCCATAATCCCAGAGTTACGAATGAGGCAAAGGTTCATCAGGGCTTCCTCTATAAACTTCGCATCCCCGCTTTTTTCTGCCATCATTGCTCGGCATCGCACTCTGCTTGGGGAGGATGCGGAAGTAAGTTTCCCAAGAGCCTTCTCCGCAAGACCGTCATGCCCGTGCTCAAGCAGAGACTCCACAAGAGAGGCGGCCATCCAACCATCCTGACGGGCCGACTGAACTTCTTCTAGCGCCCGGTCAAAATCCGCCTTCTCGCCTGTGATGGCCGCGATATAGCAAAGCGTCTCTTCTTGTCGAGACCATTGCATATCTTTCCTTTTCTCGAGCAACAATCGCACTTCAACGATCAATTCTTCCAATCTTGTCTGAAGTGCAATTTGATTATAGATGTCAAGCAAAATTTGCAGATCCCGATCGAGACCTGAGCCCCCACCACCTTCCTCGAGTAATCGGTTGTAGTCGCGAAGCAAAACCTGCAATGTCTGACTGGAATCTGGGTCGGCGACGATTCTTTCGAGTAATTGTCTTAATTGTCCTACCGTTGGCCTTCTTCCCATCACGCACCTCTTGTTAAAGAATTTCCGCCAGTAGTTTATTGTGGCGAAATAGCACGCCAAGCGCGCCATTTCGCCTACGAACCCCAGCAGATACTGTTATTATAGCGCAAATATTTATAAATACCAAATTATATTCGTCCATTTCTTCGTCTCCTCCAGTATCGTCACACCCTTTCTCATCAATCTCCACCTAATTTCAAATCAAATTCAAACACGACCTATAACTCACGGCCCACGCACCATGAAGGATGCAGGGCAAGCCGTGAGTTAGCGTAGTAGCATAACTGATGGTACTAATGATTCTGTTTATGGCGAATGACTGAAGGCAATTCAAGAGTAGTTAAAAATAGTTGCCGGAAGACAAATGCTGTTTATGCAAAAAAACAACCCCGAGGCAAAAGCCCCGGGGCGCGAGAAATAGACGAACGAATGACGAGGACGGAGGCGAGGACTACACCCCCAGCGGGGTTCTGCTCTTGGCGCTTTCCGCGCTCTTAGTGCTTTTCTTTTTCCCCTCTTCCTTTTTCCTCCACTCCCTGTAATCCACGACGAAATCCCAATCGGGGTCTTTAAGGAATCTCAACCATCGCTCGGGGGAAATCTCGTTGAGCCACTCTATGGCGGCAAGGATGTCGGACTTCGTCGGCCTGTCATCACCCGTACCCGATATCGCGTCTCTCAATTTCTCTAATGCCTTCGCCACAGCCAGCCGGTACCTTTCAAAAAGAATCTCCGCCACGCTCTGGCCTGCGTGTCTTTCCGCGAGAAGCAACAGATCCTTGATCCGCTCCGAAAATATGTTACCTAGTGGTCGCAGGGGTTCTCTTAGGGAACCGTCTTTAACATAAAAGAAGTCGCCTAAAAAAGAGATCCCCTTCTTCCAATTTGCCGCCCTGAAGTGACAAGAGAGCCATTCGGTGGAAGGGTCAGGGTAATCCGAATACAGCTTCAGAAGGAATTTTTGACTCCTCATCCAGTAAAATTCTGTCATACCTACGATGCCCAGAAAATTACCGAGGGAGTACTCCTTTACTTCTTTGTTGCCCTCGTCCAAGATGAAAACCTTGCAATTATTCATGGAGGACCCTTGCCTGATATGTCCGAGAATGATTTCTCGCATTCTTTTTTCAACTACGCCGGATCCTTCATTCCTGCTCCAGTAAGCAATCTTTTTGACGATCAGAATCGCCTTGTGGTGGTAATAGGCAGCATTAAACGCCGCCATCAAAGAAGCAAGGGATAGGGGGATAGAGGAAGAACTGATTATTGGATGCATATGCTTCCAATAAATCAAATCGCCGAGAAAGAATAATCCGCCAAGCAAACTGAGAACGGCCCAACAAAGATACCAGAACATCACAACCTCCTTTTGCCTTGCTGTCTTGTCCTTTTTGCCTTTTTTTTCGAGTTGCCTCGAGATCATGCAAACCGAACTACAGCCCGACAAAACACGGTTTTTCTTGAGCAGGGCAACCGCGAAACCATCGTCCTTATTTTAAGGATCGATACCAACTGTTCTAATTATACGCTCAACAAAGCTAAATGTCAAGAAAGTCAAAAAGGGGTGGGTTAGAAACCCGCCCCTACAATTTCTTAATTTTTTATTTTTTTATTTTTTTATTTTCTCCCCCCCCTACCGTCCCTCCGCCTTCTCTTTTGCCTTAATCCCGATGATAGTTTCCGCCACATTGCGAGGCACTTCGGCATAATGGTCGAATTCCATCGTGGAAGAACCGCGGCCTTGCGTCATCGAACGCAGATTGGTCGTGTAGCCAAACATTTCACCGAGTGGCACATAAGCATCGATAAATTTAATCGTGCCTCGGTCGCCGGACTCCAAAATCTGGCCGCGTTTGGCGTTCAAATCGCCCATAATATCGCCCAAGAATTCTTCTGGCGCCAGCACTTCCACTTTCATTACCGGTTCCAAAATTACCGGATCGGCCTTTTTCACGCCGTCTTGAAAGGCCATACTGGCTGCGATTTTGAAGGCCATTTCAGATGAGTCCACTTCGTGGAAAGAACCGTCAAAAACCGCCGCTTTCAGATCTATCACTGGATAGCCAGCGATTACTCCCCTGTCCATAGCTTCTTTGATACCTTTTTCAATCGCCGGAACATATTCGCGCGGAATAGCGCCACCGACGATTTTGTTCTCAAATTCAAAACCTTTGCCTGCTTCCAGAGGCGATAATTCCAACCAACAATGGCCGTATTGGCCACGACCGCCGGATTGACGGATGAATTTACCCTCGCACTGAACCAATTTGCGAATAGCCTCTTTGTAGGCCACTTGTGGTTTGCCCACATTAGCCTCCACTTTGAATTCTCTTTTCATACGATCTACAATAATTTCCAAGTGCAATTCGCCCATGCCGGAAATAATCGTTTCTCCAGTCTCTTGATCACCTTTGATGCGAAAGGTTGGATCTTCTTCGGCTAGCTTGGAGAGCGCCACGCCCATTTTTTCCTGATCGGCTTTAGTCTTTGGTTCAATCGCTACCGAAATCACTGGCTCGGGAAAAGTGATATTTTCCAAAATAACAGGGTTGGTTTCATCGCACAAAGTATCGCCGGTAAAGGTAGATTTTAATCCTACCGCTGCCGCAATCTCACCAGCTGAAACTTCCGAGACATCTTCCCTCTGCGCGGCGTGGAGTCTGACGATACGGCCTATTCTTTCTCTTTCGCCCTTCGTTGAATTATAAACATAGGAGCCGGCTGTCAATTTCCCTGAATAAACGCGGAAAAAGCAAAGCTTACCAACAAAAGGGTCAGAGGCTATCTTGAAAGCTAATGCTGCAAAAGGTTCTTTCTCGGAGGCTAAGCGTGTCACTTCTTCACCGGTTTTGGGATGGGTGCCTTTCACCGGCGGTTTGTCTAGTGGCGAGGGTAAATAATACATGATGGCGTCTAGCAAAGTTTCTACAATGACGCCTCGACCATCGCCACCCATAACGGGGAAAAAATTGCCGGTCAGAGTCGCCTTGCGGATAGCTGAACGCAATTCTTCGGTCGTTAGTTCTTCGCCGCCCAGATATTTTTCCATCAATTTCTCGTCAAATTCCACCGCTTTCTCAATCAGTTCTGAACGATATTTGGCTACTTGTTCAGCCATTTCCGCCGGTACTTCGCTTTCGATTAATTGATGGTCGGTGAATTCTTTGTAGGTATAGGATTTCAGCGCCACCAGATCCACCACACCATTGATGTCTTTTTCGAAACCAATCGGCAGTTGAATCGGGTAGGCTTCTTTGCGAAGTCTTTTGCGAATAGAATCCAAAGATTTATAAAAATCGCCACCGGTTTGATTGATTTTGTTGATAAAGCAAATGCGTGGTACACCATATTTGTCGCCTTGACGCCAGACGGTCTCCGACTGCGGTTCCACGCCCATTTTGCCGTCAAAGATAACGGCCGCGCCATCCAAAACACGCAAAGATCGCTCTACCTCAACGGTAAAGTCAACGTGCCCCGGCGTGTCAATAATATTGAAACGATGGTCTTTCCAAAAACAAGTGGTCGCCGCCGAAGTAATCGTGATACCTCGCTCGCGCTCTTGCTCCATCCAGTCCATAGTCGCCTCGCCTTCGTGTACCGCGCCGATTTTGTGCTTTTTCCCGGTACGGTAAAGAATGCCTTCGGTCACCGTCGTCTTACCAGCGTCGATATGGGCAATGGTGCCGAAATTGCGAACATGGTCGAGGGGATATTTTGTCTCTTCTGTCATTGTGCGTTTTTCTAATAATCTAGTGCTATTTAAAAGTTATAATTTTTGAATTTTGTAATTTTTGAATTTTTAAACAATTTCTAATGTTCTAATTTTTAAAAAATTAAAAATTGTAAAAATTAAAAATTGGCGTTCAGGACGAAGCCTTGCCTATTATACGCAGAATAGATACTGGAAGCAAGAAAATTTTTTATTGCTATTGTTTTGCCAAAGATTTATAATAATGGCAACTTCAAGAACCTGAAGGCTGGGTTTTTGGAGAAATTTAAAAAGAGAGGCGGTGGAAAAGATGTGCAAGTCGGCTGAAGAAATGCAGGGAGCACAGAGAGCCATGGATATTCCGAGGAAAAGGCCTCCCGAAGGGGAAGCTCATATAACGTTCACTCCCTATGTGAAGGGTTCTGGTTGCGACATCTGTTATGGCACCGGCGCCTGCATGGCCTGTCATGATAATGGCGGAGAATGTTCTTCCTGTCATGGGACTAGGCTCTGTATCGCCTGCGAAGGAAAGAAAGGAGAGGAGAAAGAATCCAAAGGAGTGTCATGACCGCCATTCCCACACACTACCAAAAGTAAAAAGACCCGTTCGCCGGTTTCGCCGACAACGGGTCTTTTCTGTTACTAGGACACGACGTTCGACGTCGTGTCCTAGTAGTACAAAAAAAATACCGCGCGGTTGCTCGCGCGGTGAATATTTTTTTTGCTTGATGCCTTACTCGGAGGAGAGCTTCCTCTCCCAGTAAAGCCTTCCCGGGAATTCCTCGGTGGTTGGCTCCTGGTAGTCGGTCGCCTCCCACTCCAAGGACTCGGGGAGAATATTGATATTTATGCAAAATTCTCCCCCTTCCACATCGATTGGGTTCACGAGCCGGAAGTAGTCCCAGCTCGAATCGATGGCCTCCGGCTTCGTTTGAAGCTTGAAGCATTCCCGATACTGGCCGGCAGGAATCCCCTCCGCCGAGAGGGAAAAGCTAACGCTTCCTGTGTCGCCCGGCAAAATCCTATAGCCGGTAGCATCAGAAACCACCGTCCTGTCGTACCAGGACGAAGAGTCAAAAAACTGACTCCCGGTAGCGTTAACCGTCACCATATACACGCGGTTCTTCCTGTTGGACAGGTTGTACCACGGCATATTCCCCGTATTCTTCACCCGAACTTCGGGGAAAAAATACGGCCAACTCCCGCCACGCTGCCCGGACACCAAGGTCACCGAGATTTCCTGATCGGTCACAGCGGCGTACTTCGGCTCGGTGCCTTCCGGCAGGACACCGATTTCTAATTCGGCCGTGGGAATCCAGAAGCTGTCCTTGCTCAAAACGGACAGGTCTTCGACAGTGGCGCGAACAGTGATGGTTTTGGTGCTTCCCTGCGCCACAGCCGGAAGAATAACCGCCATCGTCGCCACACCCCAATCGTTGGTCGTGACGATTTCGGTCGCGCCCAATTGAATTGAGCCGTCGTAAACTCGAAACGTCACCGGAGCCTTGAGCCGCGAGTAATCGCAACCCTCTCTGCAGCTCCCGTGGATTTTTGCTCCAGTCGTCATTTCTTCTCCAGCCATGCCCACCTGATAGCTGTAATCCAGATAGGTGTCATCGGAAACCGCCCCCGAGCTTGCCGCCGAAATCCAGGAAACCACATCGCCTTCAGCGATGATGATGTTGCCCGGATTCTCCGGAATGGGTGGCTCCATGCCTTCGTCCAGGGTGGGCGGAACGGGCACAACCGGTGTCCCTCCCCCGCCTCCGCAACCGGATAGAAGAAGAATCGCAATCAGGAGCAAGAAAATGCCTCCCACCACCGCCAACCCCACCTTTTTCATCTTTTTCAAAGCTACTTCCTCCTTTTCTGGCCCCGTAGGGCTGATTTTTTAGCACATTTTTAAGGATCAAACTGCACCCTTTATGCTTATCTACCATTATAGCATAGTTTATGAAAAAAGTCAAGGTTTTTACGCGTATATCCACACATATCAATAAAAATCAGCCGTTAAGCTGATTTTTATCTTTCGTACAATTTGTCTAAAAATTCGTAAAATTTGTCTTCCTAATATCTCCCGAAATGGGCGTAGGCGCGATTGCTTTCGGCCATTTTGTGAGTATCTTCTTTTTTCTTGATTGCTCCACCCTGATTGTCAGAAGCCAAAATCAATTCTTCGGCCAGCTCTTCTGGTGTAGAACGACCCTTTTTAGCCCGCACTACCCCTAATATCCATTTGATAGCAAAGACAACTTTTTGGTCTTTTTTGACTTCCATCGGCACCTGGTAATTGGCCCCTCCGATACGACGACTACGCACTTTTAGGCTGGGAGAGACATTTTTAATAGCATTGTTAAAAACATCGATACCCTTTTTGTCAGTCTTTTTTTCCACTATTTCCAAAGCATCATAAAAAATACGAGTAGCCAAAGATTTTTTGCCACCCCACATCAGATTGTTGATAAATTTGGCAACCACAACTGACCCATAAACAGGGTCTGGCTGGATCTCTCTTTTTGGCGCTTGTTTTGAACCTCGGCTCATGGCTAAAAAATTAATAAAATAAAAAAGTAAAAAATTAAGAATTCTGCAATTATTATTTTCTTAATTTCTTATTTTCTTAATTTCTTAATTCCTTATTTCCGCTTTGCTCCATACCTAGAACGACCTTGCTGTCTTTTTTCTACCCCTCCAGCATCCAACATGCCACGCACAATATGATATCTAACCCCCGGTAGGTCTTTTACTCTGCCACCACGGATAACCACTACTGAGTGTTCTTGAAGATTGTGCCCGATCCCCGGGATGTAGGCTGTCACTTCCATACCATTAGTCAATCTGACACGAGCGATTTTACGCAAAGCGGAGTTTGGCTTTTTCGGTGTCATCGTCGTCACCTTGGTGCAAACACCGCGCTTAAAAGGCGAACCTTTTTTACTCTCCGTAGTGCGACCTTTGATGGAATTAAAACCCAAAAGCAAAGCTGGCGCCTTGCTTTTTTTTGCGGCGCTCTTTCTCCCCTTGCGAATTAATTGATTAATGGTAGGCACAAAAATAAAATAAAATTTCTAATTAACCTAATTGACCTAATTTCTAATTAATTAAATCAATTAGAAATTTTGCGAACATTTAACATTATAGCAAAAACAACGCGCTATTTCAACCCTATTGTCTTCGGCGAGTGGCAAAACCAGTGCCGGCAGGAATTAATTTACCCAAAATCGTATTCTCTTTCAAGCCTCGCAGACGGTCTACTTTGCCTACCGTTGCCGCGTCAATCAAAACCGAAGTCGTCTCTTGGAAGGAAGCGGCCGACAAGAAAGAATCTGTGTTCAATGAAGATTTAGTGACACCCAAAAGCAATTCTTCCCAGGCTATTAATTTCTTACGAGATTTTTCTAATTTTTTGTTCATGGCTCGAACCGACGAAAGCGTAACAATATCGCCTTCCAAAAATTCGCTCGCACCCGGATCGGTGATACGAACCTTGGAGAACATTTGGCGAATAATAATTTCAATATGCTTGTCGTTGATGGACTGGCCCTGCGATTCGTATATTTCCTGAATTTCTTTGACAATATATCTTTTGACCGCGCCAGAGTCTCTGATATCCATTAGCTGATGCAAGTCAATATGGCCCTCCGTGATTTGCGCGCCTTTTTCTATTTTTTCACCCTCCCCTACCAAAACCTCTATCCCGCGGTCAATATTGTAGATTCTTTCTTCTTTTGTAGCGTAGGTCAGAATAATTTTTTGCGCGTTTTTATCTATTTTGACCACACCCTTACCATGCGCCTTCAAGTGTTTTGTTTTGCTCAAATCCAAAACAGTTTGACCGTCGGCTACTTTGTCTCCATCTTTGACCAAAATTTTAGCGTTTTTAGGAATTTCTATAATATCTTTTTTGAAATCATCGGAAGAAATTGTCACCGTGATTTTTCCATCTTTATCTTCGGTTAAAGAAACTGCTCCAGAGATCTCGGAAATAATCGCCAGACCCTTGGGGGCGCGCGCCTCAAAAAGCTCTTCTACGCGAGGCAAACCTTGGGTAATATCACGTTTGGCAATACCACCAGAGTGAAAAGTTCTCATTGTCAACTGCGTGCCAGGCTCACCGATAGATTGAGCTGCCATAATACCCACCGCTTCTCCCATCATTACGATTTGTCCGCGCGCCAAATCACGACCATAGCAAGTCTGGCAAATCCCCCATTCCGCTTCACATTCCAAAGCCGTCTTTACGGCCACCGTATCAATGAATCCATCATCAATAATTTTTTTGATTTTTTCCAAAGTCAACTCTTCGCCTTTGGCAAAAAGAATTTTCTTATTTTTGCCAACTATGTCACGCGCGATAATACGTCCGTCCAGTCTTTTGATAAAATCTCGATCTATGTCTTCAGCATTACTTTTGGCAAATTCCATTGCCGCGCTAGTGCCACAATCTTCTAGGCTGATAATCATATCTTGCGCCACATCAACCAAGCGGCGGGTCAAATAACCGGCATCTGAAGTTCGAAGCGCTGTATCAGCCAAGCCTTTTCTCGCGCCGTGAGAAGAAATAAAATATTCCAGAACAGTCAGTCCTTCTTTAAAGTTGGATTTG
Source organism: Candidatus Microgenomates bacterium (assembly GCA_016188915.1). Lineage (GTDB taxonomy): Bacteria > Patescibacteriota > JACPGU01 > JACPGU01 > JACPGU01 > JACPGU01. The sequence goes on from JACPGU010000001.1 coordinate 137,292, forward strand.
ACCGGCAGGTCAATAATATCTCCGGTCGGACTCTGCAAGAGTCCTCTCATCGCCACTACTTGAGAAAGGTGGTCTTTGTTGCCGCGCGCCTTGGAAGTAATCATGATGGTAACAGGATTTTCTCGGTCAAAACGAGCGAAAAGATCTTTTTCAATTTTTTCTTTGGTAGCCGTCCAAATCTCAATATTTTTCAAATATTTTTCAGTCGGAGTGATTAGGCCTTTTTTATATTGATTATCCACTTCGTCTATTTTGCGCTCGGCTTCTGTTATTTCCTTGGTTTTGTTTTCGGGGATATGTAAATCGTCAACCGAAAGGCTAATGCCTGACAAAGTGGCTGCCAACATTCCGATACTTTTGATATCGTCAACCAGAATAGCTGTTTTCTCAATGCCTAATTCTTTAAAAGATTTGGCGATTATTTTTTCCAAATCACCTTTGGCCACGGTAGCATTTACGAAATCTATTTCATCTGGGATGTATTGATTGAACCAAATACGACCCAATGTTGTTTCTATTATCTTATCGTCCATACGCACTTTTATTTTAGCCTGCATATGGATTTGCCCAAGCTGATAGGCCATATTGGCTTCTTCCGCGCTGTGGAAAGCGCGACCTTCACCTAAAACACCAGACGCTTCCATTGTCAGATAATAGCAACCCAAGGCGATATCCTGAGAAGGAGCAACAGAAGGAGAACCGTCGGACGGTTTCAGTAGATTTTTGGAAGAGAGCATAATATTGGCAGCTTCTTCTTGGGCCGGTCGCGACAGTGGTACATGAATGGCCATCTGGTCGCCATCAAAGTCGGCGTTGAAAGGAGAACAAACTAAAGGGTGAATACGAATAGCCTTGCCTTCAATTAATTTTACCTTAAAAGCCTGGATGCCCAAGCGATGCAAAGTCGGCGCGCGATTAAGTAAAACATAATATTTTTTAGTGATTTCTTCCAAAATATCCCAAACTTCAGAGATGCCAGAGTCTATCAATTTGGAGGCGCTTTTGGCGCTGTGGGTAAAGCCTCGACCGATTAATTCCGCGATAATGAAGGGTTTGAACAATTCCAAAGCCATAGTCTTTGGTATGCCACACTCATCCAAGCGCATATCGGGTCCGCCAACGATTACCGAACGACCGGAATAATCTACGCGCTTGCCCAAAAGATTTTGACGGAAACGCCCCTGTTTGCCCTTCAGCCCTTCGGACAAAGATTTTAATTTTTTCTTGCCGACAACAGCAGTTTTGCCACGCGCCGAATCAGTACCTATCAAGGCATCTACCGCTTCTTGCAACATTCTTTTTTCATTTCTTTGGATAACTTCTGGCGCGCGTAATTCCTGCAAACGCTTCAAGCGATTGTTGCGATTGATAACCCTGCGATACAAATCATTAATATCAGAAGTCGCGAAACGACCGCCATCCAATGGCACCATCGGTCGCAAATCTGGCGGGATCACCGCTACGTGAGTCAAAATCATCCAAGCCGGGTCAATACTGGCGCGATCCAAACCTTTCAGAAAACGTAATCTTTTGCTGATTTTTTTGCGTCTCTGGCCAGAGGCGATATCTCGTTCTTTTTCTAATTCACCAATCATTTTTTTGATATCCAATTCTTTAACGAGATTCAAAATAGCTTCGGCGCCAATGCCTGCTTTGAAAAAATCACCATACTTTTGCCTCAAATCAGAATATTTACCTTCGGAGATAATAGCATATTTATTCAGACGAACGATATCATCTTTGGCTTCCTCAAAGGCCAATTGAATTTCGGCTGTTTTCTGCTCCATTTCCTTTTCCCAAAGACTGAATTCTCCCTGAACTTTTTTGACGATTTCTTTTTTGTCCATTCCAGGATGCTTTTTGGCCAAATCTTGCTTTTGCTTTTCTAGCTCATTTTTCTTTTTGGTGTGCTCCTTGCTTGTCTCTTTTTTGAAATCTTCCACTTCTTCTTTCAGCTTGCTCAAAATTTGTTGCTTGGTTTTTTCATCAACGCTTACAACAACAAAATTAGCAAAATAGATTACTTTTTCCAAATCGCGGACAGAGATGCCAAGATACATGCCAATACGGGAGGGCACGCCTCTTAAATACCAGATATGAGCAACTGGTGTAGCCAATTTTATATGTCCCATTCTTTCGCGACGGACCAAACTCCTAGTCACTTGTACTCCGCATTTGTCACAGATAATACCTTTGTAGCGAATTTTTTTGTATTTGCCACAGTAACATTCCCAGTCCTTGGTCGGACCAAAAATACGCTCGCAAAACAATCCGTCTTTTTCCGGTTTTTGAGTGCGATAATTGATAGTCTCTGGTTTGGTGACCTCGCCATGCGACCAAGAAAGAATATGTTCCGGGCTGGCCAAAGAGACTTTAATAGCATCAAAATCAGTGACTTTTTCTCCGAGCTGATCTTTGATCATAAGGATTGATTACTGGTTGGTTGATAATTATTACTAATGAGCTTATTCCGTTTCTTTTATTTCTTCTTCCATCTCTTCTGATTTTTCCGGCATGTCGTCAAAACTTTCTTCTTCCAATTCTAAATCTTCTATTTGTTCTTCTGGCGCGTCAGATATTTCTTTGTTCGGCTCTCCTTCATCGCCCTCAATGCTAAACCCGCCACCGGCCAAATCAGCGTCAGTAGCTATTATTTCACCCAAATTCAGGGTCGCTTCTTGATTCAAATCTTCAATTCCTTGATCGGCTACTTTTTCAGCGTCTATTATCTCTTCTCCTTCTTCGCTTTCGCGAATCAATTCCACGGCCAAGCCCAAGCCCTCTAACTCCTTAACCAAAACATTAAAGGATTCTGGAATGGAAGGTTTTTTGATTTCTTCATTTTTGATGATAGACTCATAGGCCTTGGAACGACCCCAGACATCATCGGATTTGATCGTCAGCATTTCCTGCAAGGTGTGCGCCGCGCCATAAGCTTCTAGCGCCCATACTTCCATTTCTCCAAATCTCTGACCGCCAAATTGCGCGCGACCACCCAATGGTTGCTGGGTTACTAAAGAATATGGTCCGATAGAACGAGCATGGATTTTGTCATCTACCAGATGGGAAAGTTTCATCATATATTTGATGCCTACGGTCGTTTTTTGTCCGAAAGGCTCTCCCGTACGACCGTCATAGAGCTGAACCTTGCCGTCTTCGGGCAATCCCGCCTTTTTCAGCTCACCAACTATTTCGTCAAAAGAAATCCCTCGAAAAACTGGGCTGGCCGCCTTATAGCCTAATTTACTGGCGGCATAGCCCAAATGCGTTTCCAAAAGTTGCCCTAGATTCATACGAGAAATAACACCCAAGGGATTTAAGATCATATCAATTGGCGTTCCGTCAGCAAGCATCGGCATATCTTCTGCTGGCAAAACTTTAGAAACAATGCCCTTGTTGCCGTGACGGCCTGCCATTTTGTCGCCTACAACTATTTTTCTAAATTGCGCGACCGAGACTTCTATTTTGGTAATAACGCCAGAAGATAATTCGTCGCCGCGATCGGCGTGAAATTCTCTGACGTCCACCACCTTACCGTATTCGCCGTGTGGCAGACGCAACGAAACATCTTTGACGTCACGAGCTTTTTCGCCGAAAATAGCGCGCAATAATCTTTCTTCTGGTGTCAATTCAGTCTCGCCCTTGGGAGTGATTTTGCCTACCAAAATATCGCCGGCTTTGACTTCGGCGCCGATTCTAATAATACCCATTTCGTCTAGATTTTTTAAAGCTTCATCGCCGACATTGGGAATATCTCGCGTTACTATCTCCGGCCCCAATTTGGTATCACGAACTTCAATAGAATAATCTTCAATATGAATAGAGCTGTAAATATCATCATGAACTAGACGCTCGGAAACTATAATAGCGTCTTCAAAGCCAAAACCACTCCAAGTCATAAAAGCGACAAAGACATTTTGTCCCAAGGCCGCCTCTCCCCGATCGGTAGCCATACCATCGGCCAAAATATCCCCTGCCTCTACCTTGTCGTCAATATTAACCAAAACTTTATGAGAAATACAGGTACGATCATTAGATCTGACAAAACGACGTAATTTGTAGCTGCTGGCTACTCCGCCTTTTTCGCTAACAATTATTTCTGTATCTGTAATTTCTTTTACTGTTCCGGCATTTTTGGCAATCAACATCTGACCAGAATTGCGGGCTACAAATTCTTCCATACCAGTGCCAACAATGGGCGCTTTTGATTTTACCAATGGTACCGCCTGACGCAACATGTTGGAGCCCATCAAGGCACGGCGCACTTCGTCATGTTCAACAAAGGGAATCAGAGAAGCCGTTACCCCGACAATTTGACGAGTGGAGACATCCATATAGTCTATTTTTTCCGGCGCTACAACATCTGGCTCACTGTGATTGCGCACAGCTACCCTTTTTTCTACGAAATAACCTTCTTTATCTATTTGAGAGTTAGCCTGCGCGATAATGTTTTTTTCATCCTCTTCAGCATCCAAATACATTACCTGTCCCGTCACGCGCGGTTTAACCAAAATTTTTTCTATTTTTAGATAAGAAAATTTTTCTGCTAATTCTTTAGTTATTTTTTCGTCTTTTTTGGCTATCGTTTTACCTTTTCCGTCGACGACATCTTCTCGCAAAGTATGCCCTATCGGATCACGGCCGTCGTTTTTGGCCTTGCGCTGGACATAAATGTAGGGAGTTTCCATAAACCCATACTCGTTGACCCTGACATAGGTAGCAAAATAAGCGATTAAGCCAATATTGGGACCTTCGGGAGTCTCTACCGGACATAGGCGGCCATAGTGAGAAGAGTGGACATCGCGCACTTCAAAGCCGGCTCTTTCACGAGAAAGCCCTCCCGGTCCCATGGCCGAAAGACGTCTTTTATGTTCCAGCTCTGAGAGTAGATTGGTTTGATCCATGAATTGAGACAGCTGAGAAGAAGCGAAATGTTCTTGCAAGACAGCCGTGATCGGACGCACATTAATCAATTGCGCCGGCGTCACTGATTCAATATCCACTACGCTCATGCGATCTTTGATCATTCTTTCTACACGCAAAAAGCCGATGCGCACGCGTCTTTGCACCAATTCACCGACAGCCCGCACACGGCGATTTTTCAAATGGTCAATATTGTCAGGGATAGCGTCAGGATCATTATTGAGACGAATGATTTCTCTAACAACAGCCACGATATCTTCTTTTTGCAAAACTCTGTGAGCAATATCATTCGGGATATCTAGATTTAGCCTTTTATTGATTTTGTAACGTCCGACTTTGGAAAAATCATAGCGACGGAAATTAAAAAACATATTATCCACCAAAGTTTTGGCATTTTCTACCGTCACCAAATCACCCGGACGAATACGACGATAAACATCCAAAATAGCAGCGTCCATGGTCGTAGCCGGATCTTTTTCCAGGGTCGTTCTGATAAATGGTCTATCAGGGTCAGTATCAACATCGGCAAAAAGCTTGATTAATTGGTCGTTATCCCCCAACCCAAAAGCTTTCAGCAAAGTAGTGATTGGGATTTTTCTTTTGCGATCTATTTTAACTGAAATAATATTTTTACTAGAAGTCTCCAGCTCTAGCCAAGCGCCTCGATCAGGAATAATTTTGGCACCAAAAAGATCCGTTCCGGAAGAATTGTCAGAAGTGAATAAAACTCCAGGGGAACGGACGATTTGTGATACTACTACTCTTTCAATGCCATTGATAATAAAAGTACCCTGATCGGTCATGAGTGGAAAATCACCCAGAAAAACGCTTTGTTCTTTAATCTCGCCGGTATTTTTGTTAACCAAACGAATACGGCAACGTACCGCGGCCTTGTAGGTAAGATTTCTGGTTCGGACATCATCTTCAGAATATTTCGGCTCTTCTACTTTGTAGTCCAGAAAATAGAGTTCTAGATTTTTCCCGATAAAGTCCTCTACGGGGTTTAATTCTTCAAAAATTTCCTTCAGCCCTTCCTCTAAAAACCAACGGTATGAGTCCAGTTGCACCTCAATAAGATTGGGAGGGGCAATAACTTCGTCATTAGGACGAAAATATTTTCTTTCAGAGACAGAGTTTTTTGAGACCATAAAAAACCTCCCCAATTAAAAATAAGAAAAGGGAAAATCGGCTTTCCTTAATTGCAAGTAATCAAATTGTTATCCACAATACAATCAATATACCATATAGCAACCCCCCGTCAAGAGGATTTTATTTATGTATACTCTCTCTGTCAAATACGCTATACTGATTTTATGCGCGACGAAAAATGGTTATACCACTTACTAGCCGAAATCAGAGAAAAATATTTCCCCGATACTAGGGGCAATACTATCAAAATAAAATTTGGCCGACCCAGCCGAACTCGCCTGGGGTCCATTACTTTACGCAAAAAAGGGCAAGAAAACAGAAGGCTTTTGAGGAATGAAGCTAGAAATATTTCTTCCGACGATTTAGTCAGCGTCATCACTATCAATCCTTTACTTGCCCATGGCGATGTGCCGGACAAAATAACTTTGGCCACTATCGTTCATGAATTCATTCATTACGCGCAGGGGTTTAATTCCGCTATTGAACAAAATATTATTCATCCTCACCGTGGCAATATAATGCAAAAAGAATTTTCCCGTATCGGCTTGGTTGATCTTTATTTCTTCCAAAAAAACTGGCTCAAAGAAAACTGGATCAGTTTTTTACAAAAGCGCCACTTTCATTAACATTAGTCTTCGCCTACATGATTTCTTGTCTCGTCCCCGCTTATAATGAAGAAAAAAATATTGTTGAGATGCTACGTGCCGTCAAAAGTGCTGGTATTTTTGACGAAATTATTGTTATTAATGACGGTTCGGAAGATTTGACTGCTTTTTTGATAGAAAAAGAAGGCGGTGTAGTTTTTATTAATTTGCCAAAAAATCTGGGTAAGGGTGGTGCTGTCTGGGCCGGCATCAAACAGGCCTGTGGAGAAATAATCGTTATGCTAGATGCCGATCTGGTCGGTATTACGCGCAAAAGTTTGGAAAAATTAATTGAACCGGTTCAGAGCGGTAGAGCCGATGTCTGCGTTGGTGTTATTAATAGTGGTGGCGAGAGGCCATTCATTGATTTTGCTCAAAAAAATCTCCACTTTCTCTCTGGCCAGCAAGCCTTTCTCCGCGAATTAGTATTAGACGCTGAAAAAATCAAAGATAGTCGCTTTGGTGTGGAGCTAGAATTGCGCGATCATTTCAAAAGAAAGCAAGCCAAAATAGAAAAAATAGTGCTCCACAATATCAAACACCTTTTGAAAGAAGAAAAAATGGGAGTAAGGAAAGGTTTTGCTAAGCGCCTAAAAATGTATTGGGAGGTCGTGGCTAGCTTCTTTATCGTTTTGTTCCGCTGATTACCGTAAAAAAATAATAGATGCTTTTTTTTCGGCCAAACTAATTTCTAGATTATCTCCCGCTTTAAAGATAAAAGAGCGCGGACTATTATCAAAAGTGACTAAGGCTCGACTCCTGGTAACCTGCATTTTGAAAATTCCTTCTTTCGCTATTATCGGTTCTATTTTTTTGGTGCTGTTATTAAAGGCCGCACCCAAACCTTCGGCAAAATTGATTCTCGTAATACTTTCAAAATAACCGGTAGAGCCTTGTGCCGTGGCGAAAACCATGCCATCGCCGATAACTTCAATCTTCCGATCGGCATATTGCAGGACAAAGCGCAAAGCCTCGCGCTGATTGATATTCCTTACCGTCACATCGTTGACGGCAAAAAAAATATTTTTCTTAAAACAAAGTTTTATTTTGTCAATCGGACATATATCGAAATCGCCTTTTTTTATTTTTTGGATAGAGCGAGTATCGACATCTCCCCTACAAAGACGACAGATTTTACTATTTTTCAAAATCAGTTTTGGCACTCCGGGATATTTTCTTTCAGCAAAAAGAAAGGTGCCATCACCACCCAAAGTAATAATAAAATCTGGGTTTTTGGACACAATTAAAAAGCCCTGCTCTTTGAGCAAAGTTTTTAGCTCTTGCGATTTTTCCGCTAGATGCTCCTCCGTCTCTCCACGCGAGACTATCTGCGCTTTTTGCAAACCCATAATTTATTTTCTCAATTTTTTATTTTCTTATCCCTCTTCCCACTCCACCACTTTTTCCCCTATCCACAAAATTTGTTCTTCCATCAGTCCTTGCTTTTTCAGCTCTTTTACAATGCCCAATTTTTTAGCGACATCAAAAAATCTTTGCCTAGCCTGCCAATTATTAAGATCCAGACGCAACGACAAATCTTCCATTTTTTTGCAATAGATACGAAAGCCTGTTTTAACTTTTTTTATTTCAAACAGATTGGGATTGGCATCGGCAAAAGTGAAAATCCTTTTGCTGTCCTCGATTACTTCTGGCTCGGTTATCTTTTGGCACAATCGAAAAACTTCATCGAAAAGATCGTCAATATTTTTACCCGTAAGCGCCGATATGCCGTATATTTTTTTGGCTTTAATCGTTTTTCGCAAATGAGAGGAAGCAAGCGCATAGCGCCCAGCATCAATCAAATCAATTTTGTTGATGGCTACCAGCTCTTTTTTTTCGGCCAATTTTTTATCAAATTTTAGGAGCTCTGATCTTATCATTTTATAATCAGCTACCCAATCTTCTCTCGTTCCGTCTATGAGATGAATAACCATTTTGCTTCTTTGAATGTGGCGTAAAAATTCGTGTCCTAAACCTTTGCCTTCCGATGCTCCCTCAATCAATCCGGGGACATCGGCAACGACCAAGGTATCCTTTCCTCTTTTTGCTATCCCCAGATGAGGGACCAGAGTAGTGAAGGGATAATCGGCTATTTTAGGCCGAGCGGCAGTAATTTTGGAGATAAGGCTTGATTTGCCAGCCGAGGGAAAACCGATTATCGCCACATCAGCGACCAGCTTTAGCTCCAATTCCAAAGAAAAATCTTCTCCCGGAGAGCCGAATTCAGCAAATTTTGGCGTCTGACGAGTAGATGAAGTAAAATGCGCGTTACCAAAACCGCCCCTACCACCACGCGCTACGACTATTTGATCAGTGTCTTTTTTTAGATCGCCCAAAGATTGTCGACCATTTTCGGGTAGGATTTTATAGACAAGCGTGCCGACCGGTACTTTTAATATCAAATCTTCTCCTGACTTACCATGCGCCCTTTGATGACCGCCGCCGGCGCCGTTTTCCGCTTCGTATTCTTTCTGCCTGACAAAATCAAAAAGCGTATTTTCTCTAGTAGTAGCCGAAAGAACAATATTACCACCACGACCGCCATCACCGCCATCAGGGCCGCCCTTGGCCGCTTCTTTGCTATGCCGAAACAAGACCGCGCCATTGCCACCGTCTCCCGCCTTCACGTTAATTGTAGCTCGATCGTAGAACATACGATAGTTATTTGATTAATAAACACAACGACAAGTCAAACCCTATCCTGCTATATTATACTCATAAATCAATCCCGACGCTATGGTCGGGATTGATTTTTTTAACTTTCGCACGCCCTATTCTTCTATTTCCTTATTTTATATACGCCAGCGGATTCACCGCGCGACCATCAAAACGAATCTCAAAGTGTAGGTGCGTTCCGGTAGAACGACCGGTAGAGCCCATTATGCCGATTTTTTGACCCTTTTCTACTGTTTGACCAGGCTGAACTCCGATAGATGATAGGTGGGAATATAGCGTTTGATAGCCATTGCCGTGATCCACAACGATGTGTTTACCGTAGCCACCACTCCAGCCAGAGCCGATAGAAACCACTGTGCCACGATCAGAAGCCAAGATATCCAGACCATTGCGAAAGTCCAGGTCAATACCGGTATGTTTGTAGTAGGGGGTGACCCAGGTAAAATATTGAGTAATAAAACGTTCCGAACTGGTCAAAGGCCAAGCGAAAGAACCGGTGCCGGGCGTCACCGAACCCTCGTAGGTCAAAACATTAGGATCCACCACCGGCAGAAGGATTTTGGTAGAAGAAAATCTCTTTGCCCCAGGAATAATCAGGCGTTGCCCGAGAGTTAGAGTATTGCTAGCCAATTTGTTCTGAGAAACAATGCTATCAGCCGCCACTCCATAAAAAGTAGCCATACTACCTACCGTGTCCCCTTCGGCCACATTATGTAACAAACCATTGACCGGTAGAATAATCAATTCCTGGCCCGATTTGATTCCGTTCAAATCTTCAATATTATTCGCCCAACGCAAGGTATCAATAGTAATTTCAAATTTATAAGCAATCGTCCAATATGTATCCCCGTCTATAACCTTATAGGTAGTGATATTCTCACGAGGCAAACCTGAGATTATAGTGTTGGTTAACATCGGCTTGCTCAAAAAGCCACCATCTTCAGTCAAAACCTCTGTATATCGGTGACTATCTCCCTGAATTTCCAAAGGTGGAGCAATACGACTCAAATGAGAATAAAGAGCATCTACTTTTTTAGCATCAACGAAAGTCACAGGAGTAGAATCGGCCCAAGCGGTATTCTGAGTGGCGCCTCCCAGGAAAAACAAATCACCAAAAATAACAGCTACCGCCAGCGCTATAAAGCTGATATGGATGCTGTATTCAAAAGATTTACCAACCAATTTTTTGACAAAACCAGTAGTTTTCCCCATAAATTTGTTAGCTTGAAAAACCCGTTGCCAAAACCCTAATTATCCACAATGATGACACCTATTGTATGGCAGGGCGCCAAAAATGTCAATTATAACCTGGTAATTAGGCAAGATCAGACCGTTTAAAAGGTCCCATCTAGACCCCTCGGGCTTTATTTTTAAGATGTTACCATTATACCATATCTTTTATAAAAAGTCAAGTTAGCGCTACTTACCCAAATCGGATATCGGTAAATTCCATTCTGTTATGACAGGAACGAGCTTCGGAAGGTTATTTTCGCTCTTTTTTGTATAAATAAATTAATGCGCGAAAACAAAAAACCGCCCCGGGTTTTACCCGAAGGCGGTCTGCAAATTCGTTTAAGCGGAAGAACAGATTTTCTTGCGATTTTTACCGGCTCGCAGGGGCCGGGGGCTGAAAATCCATGAACCACCGGATGAAATCCTCGGTAATCACTTCCACTCTTAATTTTTTTTTCGAAGAGAAAAGCTCGGCCATTTTCTTCTCGGCGTATTCCCTCTGAAGAAAGGCCTCAAAGTCTATCTGGGGACAACGACAACAGCCGTTGGACCACGGCCATCTATTGCCATCCTCCATGATGACGAACCACCCCATCGCCTCCCGAAGGGTAGCAACGTGGTTTTGGTCGGTGGTGCCGGTTTTATAATGACCGGAAAAGTGTTGCGAATTCTTCCTGGTCAGCCTTGTCGATCCATCGTTATTAATAAGATCGACGACCTTTCTTTCCAAAACATTCAGGACAAGAAATCCGCCGTGAGGCGAACCGTCAGTGTTGCGCCCCCTATTCCCATCCTCTAAAGATAAGTAGGAGGGCTCCCCGGCACTGTTATCGCCAGAACGAAGAATTGTCTCCGGATATTGCTCGATTTGCCTGAACAATTCTTCGTCTAGATTGGGCGAAGCTCCAATGTATAGGATTCCCCGACCCTGTTTGACGGCCATTTCGACCATCACCATGTAGTCTTTAATTAAGGTAACCAACGCATTGTAAAGTTCCATTTCTTTGTTCCTCCTTGGGACAGCCCCCGTAGGGGCAGGATTTACGATTTTTACCGGCTCGCATGGGCCGGGATAAATTGTCAAAGATCTTTTTTTGACATAGTCACCATATCATATTTTTCTAAAAAAGTCAATGTTTTTTCGTAGGGGCAGGTTTATAACCTGCCCTGAATTAAATCAAAAGGGCGGGTTAGAAACCCACCCCCTCTAGAAAATCTGCTAAAACTAAATAACTACTCTTTTCTATGCTATAGCTTTGAAAAGAGTAGTTATTATTTCAAGAATATTGCGTATTGCTTAGAGATCTGCGATACCATTGGCTTTACTTCGCCATCAGCTTTATTATCTCTTTGACTTTGACTATCTTTTCAGCGCTATCCCTTCTCTTTTTCAGCCCTACCCCTCCCTTTTCCACCGTTTTGTCAGAGACAACCACGCGGTAAGGGAGGCCGATCAGGTCAGAATTGGCAAATTTCACCCCAGCCGTATCGTCAGTATCGTCGTAGAGAACTTCCGCGCCCTCTTTAATCAAATCATCGTAAAGTTTGTCGGCCAGCTTTTTAACTTTGGCCTCACGGGACAACAAAATCAGATGAATTTTGAAAGGCGCAATTTCCTCCGGCCAAATAATACCTCGCTCGTCGTGACGCACCTCCACCACCGCTCCGAGAACACGCGAAGGTCCGATGCCATAACAACCCATAACGACCTCTTGTTTTTGGCCATTTTTATCCAAATATGACAGCTCAAAAGGATGAGAAAATTTCGTGCCAAGCTTGAAAATATTACCGACCTCTATGGCCTTATAGACGGCGAGTTTATCTTTGACCGCGCTACATTCCGGACACTTTTTTTCCTCATCAATGATCTCGCGGTTGATAGCCACCTGGCATTTCTCACAAAAATAGATTTCGTCCTCGCCGGCCGAAGTTAAGGTCTGATATTCGTGTGAATATTTGGAAAAACTTCCTCCTCCAGCGTAGGTTTTGAAAGTTTCCTTGCCTATCCCCACCCTTTTGTAAATTTTGTCGTAGGCTTTTTGCGCCTTTTCGTAAAATCGGTCCAGATCGTTCTCGTCGGTGTGAAAGGAATAAAGATCCTTCATGGAAAATTCGCGAGTGCGCAGTAACCCTGATTTGGCGCGTGGCTCATCGCGAAATTTCGTCTGGATTTGATAGAGATAGAGTGGCAGGTCGCGGTAAGAATTGATAAAGCCCTTCGCCAGCGGCGCGACTATTTCCTCGTGAGTGGAACCGAGCGCGTAATCTTGACTGGCGCGCGATTTGACTTTGAAAATAACATCCAGACTGCCCCACCGTCCGGTTTTTTCCCAATTTTCCTTGGGATGAAGCGCCGGCATCAAAATCTCTTGGCCGCCGAGGGCGTCCATTTCTTCTCTGATGATATTCTCGATTTTTCTCAAAACCCGATATCCCAAGGGCAGAAAGGTGTAAATCCCCGCCGCCAATTTGTCGATAAAGCCAGCGCGGGAAAGCAGAGCCGTGGAGACATTGTCCGCGTCCTTGGGCGCTTCTTTCAAAGTTTTGATTTTGTATTGCGATTGTTTCATAAGGTAATTAAAGCACGAAAAAAAGATAACTGAAAGTCCTTGACAAAAGTTGAAAAGTAGCGTAATATATTGACAAGGTGTCTGCACGAACCTAAAAAACCGAGAAACGAGGAGAAAATGAATAAAAGAATAGCCGTCACCATCATTGCCGGAATAGTGATGGTGATCTGCATTGTGAATCTGATGACACATGGGCTCGAGAAAAGAATTACGACCATGGAGATGGCCATTCTCGACCTGACTGTTGAGAACGAAATCATCATGATGAATGTTCTCGCCAAAGCGCCGGAGCCGAAGCCGAAATATCATGTGGCCCATAAGGACGCGGACAGGGTTTTGGAGCAAGTGGTCTCGGCGTATCCGAAAAGACACAGCGGAATACAGCAGGAAATACAACGAGTGGATCAGGTAGGGAAACGCTCGACTTTACTCCGCAAAGCCCCCATGATGATCGACGGGGTGGTGAAGATCGACGAGTGCACAACTCTGGAGATCGTTGACCCGAGAAAACCCATCAACGACCCTTGCGGAATCGAAACTGCAGTGGAGAAAGTGCCATCCAAACTCCACTCTCCGGAGTGCAACAAGATGATGGAAACATATTCTCGTTGTCTCCGCGACAACGGGCTGTGAAACCGCGCGTTACACGCACAATCCGCCCTACGGAGTAAAAGAAAGTAGCGCCATGACCCGGTGGCAAACATTTGGCCAATACGAGGTCGAGTCGAGCCAAAAGGGAACCCAGCGTTACACCAACCGCGTGCGAGCTCGATATGGCCGTCTCGCTGACGGCCGTTGGCCCTGCTGGAACATCGATACGGGAGCCGAGTCTTACTGCTGAAAGACTGCTCTCCCGTCTTTACACCGTCCCTCTGGGGCGGTTTGTTTTTATCTGAATTCAAGATTGTTAAGACAAAACTTTCCCTAAATAACGATACATCCTCTTGCTCAAAGACCTATATGTCAAAATATTTTTTGAGCTTGTCGCCGTCTTCCAAAAAATCCGTAACAATAATCTTCACGTGCCTCTTAATGCTATAAAATTCCCTGACAGCTTCTATTTGCTCCAAAGAAGCGTAAGGGTGGATGAAAATACTTTTCTGCATCTGGAAAAATCCTAACATTTTCAATCTTCCCCGCAAAGCATCTCTGGCCTTTTTCTTGCGATCTGGAATATCAAAAATGATTATCCGCCACTTCCCGTCCCATTTTTCGGGTCTTTTTATTTGCATTGCTTCAAATTCCCCCACCCTCATGAGTTCCTGCCATTTCTTTATCCCTTTTTTGGTGAAACGAAATGTTCGGTCATTGCCTCTGTAGGAGAATCTGATCATTCCTTTTTGATGCAATTTCTCCAACGAATTATTGACTGTGGAAGCATTATATTTATAATCATCGAAAGCTTTGCGCCAATCCTTTACTAGCCCAGAAAAAATCTGGCTACCCTTATACGGCGTAGTAAGGAATGCTTCAGCTGGTATCAAGGCTATTTCTCCAGCTATAATCAAAATATTATTTATTATCTTTTTAGTCTTCATCGCTTAGTTTTCATCGCTATTTTTTTGTTTTTTTTATCAACTATTTTTTATTTTCATTAACTACTCTTTTTTACGCTTAAGCGTAAAAAAGAGTAGTTAATTTTAATCACTACGGAAGACTTGGGCAGAGAACATGGCTGGTAATTGAATGTAGCCAAACGTGAATATGGTGGCTAAACTTCGAGCAAGTTCATTTCGTTCGGGTAAGTTTGTTTTGTTTGAGCGAGTTTGTTCCCTGACAAATTCGCAAGATTTTGAGCTTTACTCTAAAATCTCGCCACATCTCGCCAGGTCAAAAGAACAAGGAGAACGAGCAGTAAAATGAAACCGATATTGTGGATGGCTGTTTCCACTTTTTGCGCTATCTTTCTACCGCGGATTTTTTCAACAACAAGAAATATCAATCTTCCACCATCCAGAGCCGGAAAGGGCAAGATATTCATTATGCCGATAACGATAGTCAGATTGATAAAAAGCGACAAAACATAGGCGAAGCCTAATTGCACAGCAACCGACGTAATGCCAAAAATAGCTACCGGTCCACCAATATCTTCTGGCACAATTCTTGAGACAATCAAATCTTTTAGGACCGTCCCTATTTTTACCGTAGCCAAAATAATGACGCGACCAGTCTCTAAGAGAGCATAATATGGCACTTTCCACCAAACATAATCAACTTTTTCTATTTTTTCCAAAAGCGTGACGCCCAAAAATTTGTTCTCCCCTATTTCTATTTTTTGCAAAAATTCTTTTTTATCTCTCTGTATTTTGATTTCTATCGTACCCCTCTGATTTTCTGCTAAAATTTGCCGAAGATCGGAAACACTGGTACGCTCACGCTGATTGACTGACATGATAGTGTCATTGATTTGAAGATTATTTTTTTCAGCCAGACTGTTAGTATCAATATTTTTTATTATCAAACCGCCAGAGCCAGAACGAATCACCCCATCATAGGCTGAAGGACTCGTTGCCATTGGTGGCAGACCTGACCAAAAAGCCAATAAAAAGGCAAGATAACCTAAAATAAAATTCATCACCACTCCGGCCACTACCACCATGATTCGCGCCTTGATTGATTTGCTACTAAAAGAATGGGGACTACCGCTCTCCTCCCCTTCGCCCAATATTTTGACGAAACCGCCTAGCGGAATAAGATTGATAGAATACAAAGTGCCACGGATTTTTTTACCCCAAATCCTGGGAGGAAAACCGAAGCCAAATTCCTCTACCGTCATCCCCGCTCTTTTGGCCACGATAAAATGCCCAAATTCATGCGCCAGCACGAGTACGGCGAGCATTAAAATAAAAACGATAATAGTGGGGAGCCAAGTGAGGAGGAAAGACATGAATAAAATTTCTAATTGATCTAATTTCTAATTGATCTAAAAAAATACACAGACATGAATAAAATTTCTAATTGATCTAATTTCTAATTGATCTAAAAAAATACACAGACATGGATAAAATTTCTAATTGATCTAATTTCTAATTGATCTAAAAAATAACCAAATTCAAATCATCAAAGTTTAATTTTTGAGCTTATTGTTGATAGTGCTGAAAATAAGATTAAGTTCTTTTGCCTTGTTATTTGTTTTTATTTTTTCGTTACTCATTTAAAAATTGGATGTTTTTTAGAAATTAGATCAATTAGGTCAATTAGAAATTTATAATGATATTTCTTTCTCTTTCTTCTCTACTATTACATCAATCTCTTTTGTTTTTTCGTCCAATAGCTTTTGTATTTCTTTTTCTAATCTTTCTACGATATCTTCTCCAAGAGAATCTTTTAGTTTTTTGCCTTGATCGATGGCTTCCCGACGAATATTGCGAAGCGCTACTTTCGTCTCTTCGGCTTTTTTGCTGATTGTTTTTTTCAGCTCCTCTCGGCGTTCGGCGGAAAGTTCGGGGAGTGTGACGCGAATATTTTCGCCCATATTAACCACACCAACACCGAGATTGGCAGCGCGTAGAGCATCTTCAATATTTTTCACATTATTCCTGTCCCAAGGATTAATCACGATAGACATCGCGTCCGGCACAGTGATAGACGCCACTTCTTTGACGCGCATCGATTGCCCGTAAATATCGAGCCTGATATCCTCCACCAAAATAGCGTTCGCTCTCCCGGTACGAACAGAGCGGATTTCGTTTTCAAAAAATTCTATGGCTTTGGCAAATTTTTCTTTGGCAGATTTTAATATTTCTTCCATAATGAATATGATAGCACAAATTTTTTGAGATAGTATAGAGCTAAGCGTTTGACCTTCTCCGCAAAGATGTCCAACATCCTGCCTTGTCAGCCCGCTTCTCCCAAGCGGAAGCAGAGGCGAGCAGGCAGGCTGGGCATCTTTTGACGTCGGACATCAGAACCTCCGTCTCTCGCAAGAGACGGAGCGCTTCGTATTTTTCTTCTACGCCAGACTGGCGACCAACTTGGATCTCTCCGCTTCCATAATCTTCTTGTTTTCTTCATCGTCTCGCGGGTAGTGAAATCCACGCGAAAAAATATGATGGTCTATTTTTTTCAGCCCAAAACTTTCTTTGATGAAACTCATCGCCAACTCTACATCAAAAGATTTACAAGAAAAAACATCCAGCGCGATGAAATTGTCTTCCGGAAAAGTGTGGAAAGCAATATGGCTTTCCGCGATGATGACTACTCCCGAAATCCCCCATTTCGGATGGGGCGACTCCAAATCTTGCAGGATTTGTGGCCCCATAATCTTCGTCATTTTGATAACATCGGGGAATTTGTCGAGAATTTTACGGCAGTGTTCGATATCGCCCAAGAGAGTCTTGTCGCCCTCGTAGCCCTCGAGCGTTAAGTGCAAACCAAACATTTTGTTTTCCTCCTGATTTTTTTCGTGATTTTATTACTATTTTTTATATCAAAAAAATTATAGAGCCATTTGACAATTATGCAATAGTTTTTTTTAGACGCTAATTAATGCGAATTTTTGCAAATTGCGCGGAGGGAAACCAAAAAGCGGATTGACATTCGCCAATCCGCCCTTAATTTCTTATTTTCTTAATTCTATCCCCCCACCTGATATACTACGAATCTTTTGATAACAATATTCTCCCCCGTCTTACTGATGAGCTCTTTTAAGAGATCGGAGATTTTCTTGCCGGAATCTTTGATGAAATCTTGCGCCAGCAATTCTTCCACATCATTTGGCTTCATAGAGATAATCTGCAAAGTCAATTCCTTAACGAAATTACTGAAATCTTCATTTTTGGCTACGAAATCTGTTTCGCAACCAACTTCCACCAGCACAGCCGATTTGCCATCACCATGTACATAGGCGCCGATTTTACCCTGGCCTGTCGCACGGTCGGCACGTTTTACCATCTTATCCCCCGCCTTTGACTTCAAAATCTCCAAGGCCTTGACCTTGTCGCCACCGGCTTCTTCCAGAGCATTTTTGATATCCATCACTCCCAGCCCCGTTTCCTCTCTGATTGTTTGCACATCTTTGGTGGAAATTGACATAAATTCTTAATTTAGATAGGTCTTATTCGTTCCATCGATCATATATTTTTACTCCAACGCTTTTTCTACTTCTCCCAAAATCATTGTCACTACTTCTTTGACATCATCATTGATAGGGATAGGAAAAGCTACGGATGAAGGATCGCTATTGCTATCAACCAAGGCGACTACTGGCAATTTCAAAGTCTTGGCTTCAGCAATGGCTGTTTTTTCTACTATAGTGTCAATAACGAAAATAGCATCCGGCACTTTGAGCATATTTTTGACACCCTCAAAATTTTTGTTCAAACGGTTGATTTCTTTACCGATAGAAGATTTTTCTTTTTTAGTCAGCTCCTCCCATTTTTCACCACCTACCATTGCCTCCATATTGCGTAATTTTTCAATTTGCTTTTTCAGCGTAGAAAAATTAGTCAGCAATCCACCCGGCCAGCGATTGGTAATAAAATACCAATTATTTTTGATAGCAATTTCTTTGACTGCATTATTTACCTGAGGCTTGGTACAAACAAAAAGAATATTTTTGCCTTGTTTTTTCAGATCCTGAATAAAGACCAGGGCCGAAGACAGTTTCAAAACAGTTTGTTCAAGATCAATCAAATGCACTCCTTCGCGCAAACCAAAAATATATTGCTTCATCTTGGGATTGTATTTTTCCCGGATGTGTCCATAATGCGCGCCCGCGCCAAGCAGGTCTTTCATCGTGAATGTAGATATCTTCATTTGTTTAATCTTTTAATTTCTTATTTTTTTACTTTCTTATTTTCTTATTTATTATATTTTCGGTGTTTTTTCGGCTTTGATTTTCGCTCTTTTTTCTTTCTTGGAAACTAGATTTTCTTTTTTCAGCTCCATTCTTTTTTTGAATTTTTCCACCTTGCCAGCTGTATCAATTATTTTTTGCTTGCCGGTGAAAAATGGATGGCACGCCGAACATAGTTCCACCGAGATTTCGGCCTTGGTGGAACCGGTTTGAAAAGTATTGCCACAAGAACATGTGACGGTGGCCGTATGGTATTCGGGATGAATGCCTGTTTTCATGCGCAAAAATTAATAGTTTCAACGCAAAAGAGTTGAACAAAGGTATTATACAGAGAAAATATCATTCGCACAAGGTTTTTATCGCCACTAGGTTTCTAAAAAATGTAAAAATAGCCCTACCAAGCAAAGTATTGACAAACTACTCTTAGTCTGCTAAGATTCGGAGTAAAGAAAATCGTGCGTTAAAATAAAGCGAGGGTAGCTCAACTGGTAGAGCGATCGGCTCCTAGACCGAACGGTTGCAGGTTCAAGTCCTGCCCCTTGCTCAATATTCTCTCAAAAGATGTAGTTTTTTTCTCCGGCACAATGTCGCAGACGCCTCCCACGGATCCCTTCAAAAGAGGGCCGTCCCGAGGAACGGACTCAACCCCGGTTGTGCCATCCTTCTTATGTTGGGGGGCAAAGAACTGTTGATCGGATTGCTAGACGGGGTAGTTCACTCCTTTCTATCCCTTAGGCTTTCTGATCCGGTTTTTTGCTTCCTTCGCCTATTTAATGTCCCTGCCGACACGCTTGCGTGTCAGTAGGGATATTTTTTGTTCAAAAATATCCTCTGCCGTGCTACAATACTCATTATGGAAAAAGAAATAGAAGCGTTGAAATTGAAATTAAAAGAAATCGAGGCTCAAATGGCCGAGCCCGATTTTGTGATGTCTGAAAATTATGTGAAGACCAGTCAAGAATACGCGCAGTTGAAAAAGATTGTAGAGGCGTGGGAAGATTTGCAGAAAGCCGAAAAACAATTCGCGGGGAATGAGCAGATCATTATCGCTAACGAAGATCCGGAGTTGGTTAAAATCGCTACTGATGAAAATAAGAAACTTTCAGAAAGGATTCAGGATTTAGGATTTAGGATTCAGGAATTTCTTTCTCCAAAAGATCCTCTGGACCAAAAAAGTATCATTATGGAAATCCGTCCGGCCGCCGGTGGCGAAGAGTCGGCGCTTTTTGGTGAAGAATTACTCCGCATGTATTCGCGCTACGGCGAGAGCAAAGGGTACAGTGTCTCCCCTATTGATATTTCTTACTCTGATCTCGGTGGCATCAAATCGGCGACTTTGGAGATTTTAGGACTCGGCGCGTATTCTTGCTTCAAGTATGAATCAGGCGTTCACCGCGTCCAAAGAATTCCAGCAACGGAAAGTATGGGGCGCGTCCACACCTCCACTGTTACCGTGGCGGTTCTACCGGAAGCCGAAGAAGTGGATTTGAGAATCAAGCCGGAAGATGTGCGACTGGATTTGTTCCGCTCAAGTGGTCCGGGCGGACAAAATGTGAACAAAACAGAAACAGCGGTGCGGCTGACCCACCTGCCGACAGGGCTTATAGTCTCCTGTCAAGACGAAAAATCACAGCTAAAAAATAAAGAAAAAGCGATGAAAGTGCTACGTTCTCGGCTCTACGAGCTGGAGAGAGAGAAACTCGCCAAAGAACGGGGTGACGCCCGCAAAAGTCAGATTGGTTCTGGCGACAGGAGTGAAAAAATCCGCACCTACAATTTCCCGCAATCGCGCGTCACCGACCACCGCGTCAACCAGTCCTTTCACAATCTCCCCGCTATTATGGAAGGCGAGCTAGACGAGATCGTCAGCTCTCTCCGCGAAGCGGAGAAAAAATAGGTCCTGTCCGATCCGACATCCGCCACCAGTATGATGATCTGCCTCATTCACCAGACCAACTATCTCCTCGATCAGCAACTCCGCGCGCTGGAAAAAAGCTTCCTCGAAGAAGGCGGTTTTACGGAGAGATTGTATCGAGAGAGAAAGAAGAGGCAATGAAAAAGCCCCGACGTAGAGTCCGGAGCTTTTGAATTCATTTCCTCCCGCGCCACGCGCCGTCAGGTCAGACAAACCACCAGACGGTTAAAGCAACACCGGAGATCATGTATGTAGATATGGACCATGCCATATACCAGCCATTCTCGCCTTCGAAATTCATACCCATGAAGAGTACAAGAAGAAGGACAATGGTAGCGATGATGTAGTCACTAAGGGAATAATGGTTGAGCACGCCGGCCGCAGAAATGAGGGCCACGCCGGCAAAGACAAAGCAAAACAGGGAAATGGAGATGCTGGTCTTTTTTCTCCTGAAAGAGGAGATATTGGAAAACATCATGACTACGATTGCTGCCACGGCTACTATTTGGATAATGTTCACTTTTCAAGGTCCTTTCCTCCCGCTCCTTGGAGCAGGACTTTTGAATTTAACTCCATCTACCTGCATTATACCGCGAAATCCCCTACTTGTCAATATATGTGGCTGAAATGAGCCATTTTTGTCATTGGTTTACTTGGTTTGAAGATAGTGCTTTGCCGTGTGCTATAATAGAGTTATGCCAAAAAATAGCCAAGGCAATAGCCGAGGCAATGTCCGACTTTGCCGAAATATGTTTTGTACCACAGACCTCCGAGGTCTGGTTGAATAATCTAGCTTAACCGAGGCAATGTCCGACTTCGCCGGAGTGTAGTAACTCAAAAGTATCCTTTTGTCGCCGTGTGCTACAATGAGAGTATGCCAAAAAAACAAAAATCGAACTTTTTATTCCGCTATCCGAAACTTTTGTTTCTCTTGGCGACTTTTGTTCTCGCCTACATTATTTTTGCGGAAAAAGATTTTTTGTTTCTGCAAGAAGCGTTGATAGCGACGGGATATCTTGGCAGTTTCCTGCTTGGCATTTTCTTCGTCTACGGCTTCACGGCTGGTCCCGCGACCGCCTTGCTTTTGCTTACCTCCGGAGAACAAAACATCATCATCGCGGGTCTTGTCGCCGGTTGTGGCGCGCTACTGGGAGACCTTGTTATTTTCCGTTTTATCCGCCATTATTTTACGGATGAGATAGAGTCGTTGGGGAAAGAAAAAATCATAAATTCCATCGGACGCTTTCTGCCGAAAATAGTAAAGAAATATCTTACTCTTACCTCCGCCGTTATCATCATCGCCTCTCCTCTGCCGGATGAAATTGGCGTTACCCTTCTCGCCTCATCACCTATTATTTCAACAAAATACTTTTCTATTCTGTCTTATATCTTGAATACCTTGGGTATCTTCACCATCTTGTTTGCTAGCACTTATTTAAGTAAATAATACCCTATGCTCAAAAAAATTCTTCTTTTCCCTACTATGCGTCAAACTTTTGAATGGGATTGTGGCGCCAAAGCGGTTCAATCAGTATTGGCCTATTATGGCATTGACGAAAGAGAAGAAGTGCTGATGAAGCTAGCCGGCACTACTAAAAACGGCACTCCCATAAAAGGGATAAAAAAAGTGCTCAAAAAATATGGGCTGGATTTTGAAGATCATGAAATGACGATCAAGGATTTGAAGAAATTTATCAAAAAAAAGATGCCCGTTATTATTTTGCTTCAAGCTTGGGCAGAGAAAAAGCATGTGGACTGGAGCAACCATTGGGAGAGCGGACATTTCGCCGTCGTCATCGGATATGACAGGAAAAGAATTTACTTTGAAGATCCGGCTTCCACCACTAGAACATTTCTAACCTATGAAGAGTTAGAAAAAAGATGGCACGATTTTGATATGGGAACGAAAAAATACATACATTACGGCATTGCCGTTCATGGCAAACACCCCTCTTTCAGCTTCAAGAGATTTATCCGCATGGAATAATTTTGAAGCTCAAGGGGGCGCTGCGCTCTTGATTACTTTAGAGGGAACACGGCAAAGCCGTGAGCTGAAGGACTATTTAAGGGGGAAATAAAACGAGAGCCTGATCAGGGCTCTGTGTGTGGTTAACGACCAAAAGCAAAAGGTCTATTTATCTATGATATTCAAAAGATCAAGAATTTTATTTGCTGGAAGAAAGAAATAAATCTTTCCTAAAAATGCAAAGAGGATCCCTAAGGACCCTCAAGCTTTAGAATTCATGATCATTGCTGATCAAGAGCATTGTAGCACAGCCAGTAAAAAATGTCAATATTAGTTTATAAAGCCAAATTTCATGGCTTTATTTTTATTGTTTTGCGTTTCTAAAATATTTTATCCACAAAGGCAAAAAATGCAAAAAGAGCTCTTAAATAAAGGTAAAGTTTGTTTTTTGAAACTCAAGGGGACGCCACGCTCTTGATTGCTTTTTTTTGGGGGGGCACGGCAAAGCCGTGAGATGGAGGACTATTTAAGGGGGAAATGCTTTACAAAACCGTTTTTTTGTAGTATAATTGGATAATCGAACATAAAAAACTGGGGGTATATTATGAAAGTTATAAAAGGAAAACACAGGATTGTATTTGTCCTGTCTTGGCTCGGGATTGTTGTCAAATTCCCAATTGTAAAATGGCAACTGAGATGGTGCTTTAATGCTACAAGGAAATATCTTGGAAACCCGCGCCAATTGAGAATCTTCATTCTTAATTGGAAGATTATTGGAAGAGATTTTTTCTTCGCGGGGATTATGGACAACTGGCGTGAATTTGTTTTTTATATCAAAACTCGCCACCCATTCTGTGAGCCAACATATTTTTCTTTTTTTGGCTTACTCAACATTCAGCGCAAAGCGATTCCTGTTCCTTTTGACGATTCCGAATTTCGAAAAAAATGCGTGGATGTCATGGACAGACACATACAGCGAGATAATCATCATTTTGAAGGAACGAAAAATTTCAGTTTTCGTAACGGACAACTCATGATGGTTGATTATGGCAGTCCTAAAACCCAAGGAGTCATTCGTGACTGGGGCGAAAAACTGATGGATAATTTTCACTCTAACGAAACGCCACCCTTAAAAAAATGAGGGTGGTTCGTTTTTTTTGGCTCGTCGCATTATTCTTGTCGAGACGACACCTCGACAGGAAACAATGCCTATTCCCCTAAATACTTCTTCCCCTTCAACATCCCCGTTGAGGCGATAGTGGCGAGGAGAGCGATAAAGAACATCAGAAGGAAGAGGTTTTTGAAACCAAAGAAGGCAACAAAATACCCACCAATAACCGCCGCCAGGGCGTTGGTCACATAGAGCATCGCCTCCCAGTCCGCCCACTCACGGGCTTTGTTTTTTTGATTGACAAAATCAGAATACAGCGAGTCAAAAACCGGCGAAAGCACCGCTTGCGACAGACCCAAGATAATTTGCGTTCCAATCAATTGCCATTGACTGGCGACAAAAAAGTACGAGAGACAACCGAGCGCGTTTAAGGCATAGCCGGCGACTACGAAGGCGCCTTTGTTCTTCACCCGATTTTCCCAAAGTCCCATGAGATAGAGCACCACCCCGCAGGAAACCATATAGGCGAAATATGCCCAGCTGGCATCCAAGATGTCTCCCCCGATATCTTGCACAAAAATAGCGTAAATCGGCCCGATCATCCCCGTCGCCAACACCGCGAAAAAATCCGCGAGGAGGAGGATTTTGATACCTTTTTTGAGTGTAGTTTTTGTTTTTGATGACATATCAATTACACTTCCAGTTTCACTCCTACTTTATCGGCGATTTGCTGAATCCATCGCTCATGACGATCTATTTTCATTCTTGTTGCTAAATATTCTACCTTCAGGTCATCCATAGACCCCGACATGCCATCGACGGATATGGTTAGTGCCTGTACCCCCTCACGCAAACCAGAAACCTCATTTTCAAGATTTTTGAGATCCTGCTTGTCAGCCAAAACACTGGTTAATTTTTTGATATCTTCTGCCGTTAGCATAATTCCGTTCTTATTTTCTGTCTCCTGTTGTAATCGTTAATTAAAACGAGGGCTGCTTATTCTGTTCTTTCTAAAATAATTCGTTTTTCAAATCCTCCTCGTTCATCATATTTCTTCTGACGCGCTTTTTCAAGTGCGGTGATATCTATGTCTTTAAAAGCACACGTTGCGCGCAAAACTTCGAGAATATCCGCGGCTTCTTCGACCGATGGCTTCTCAAGAAACTCCGTCACTTCTTCGCGTAATTTTTCCTCAAGCGCTTTTTCATACTCCTTACTGTCCGCGATATGAACAAAGGGTGTCTCTCCCCTACTCCTGATAATCTCTGGTATTTTGTCCCGAACCAATTTATTGAATTGCATTAGGTCGATTAGGTATATTAGAAATTCCAGTTTTGAGTCCTACTCAAAATCGCAAATATTTTTCCCACCTCCTATACAGCTCGGCGGTGGCGCGGATGTCTTCGGCATTATAACGGGCGATTTTCTCATACTCGCCGGCGGCAAACATGGCTCCTACCTGCGATCCGTCCATCCCCTCTTCTTTCGGGCTTTTGACGCCAAAGGCGGAAGAGAGCCCATCCAGCCCCATACCTTTTCTTTTGAAAGCGCCGTAAAAGGAAAATTGGTCAAAAAGATCGGTGTGCTTGCAAGTCTTTTGTTGATAGGGATAGCGTCCTTCCACGAGATTTTTTGACGGACGCACACCCAGCATCGCCGAGCGCAACATCATATATGGCGCGTCAAAATAATAGCCGTTGAAAGTAATGAATTCGTCGTAACCACGCGCCAGTTCCCAAAAACTTTCTAAGATTTTCTTTTCTTCCATCGGCTTGTAAGTGATGCCGTTATCGATAAATTCAGTAGGTAATTTCCCCGGCGATTGGAAAAAAACTGTGCCGGTACCTTTCTCCACGTCGAAACAACCCAAGGCCACAATCTCGCCGGTTAAGGGAGAAAAGCCAAGATCTACTTTGGCCTCTTCCAGCTTTAATAAATATTCTTCCTCCACTTCCGTAGATTTTTTCAGCGACCGAACAATGCTCTCCTGCAAAGGCGCGGAGAGCTTGTCCCATTCGGATCCAACGGTTTCAATATCAAAGGCAAGTTTTGGCATGAAGCTCCCCGAGCCTGCCTGCCGACAGGCGATTCTAGTTCGGGAAGCGGAATCCTCCGTAGCAAAACCCGAGTAGAATGTTTAGATAATATTCTCTAACATCTCTCCATCGCACGCTTCTTTGAGGCCAACAAATAATACGCCATAGGGTTTCTGTGCGAAGGATGGATAACAAAAGTGTAACAGAAAAACAAAAAGACTGAAAGACCAAAAAACGCCACTTAATGGCTAAACCACTAAGCGATTGACTTCTGCCCTGCTTCGTAAGATAATGAAAATGCCTTGTTGTCCTTAAAAAATCTGCTGAAAGAAAGCGAGATGAGCCGATGAGCCTTCTTGATATACTGAAAGGGTTATCAGAAAAATGTGTTTCGTGGGTCGTCTTTCGCCCCAGTTATTCTGACCAGTGGACAGGCATTGTCAATGATGCTTTTCGCGCCACTAACGAGAGGGGTCGACTAATACTCCTCCGCGAGATTATCTTGCTCTGGCAAAAGGTCGCGACTGGACTGGCTTCCGCAGAAGAGCGGGAAGACGCGAAACAAATCTTTGGCCAGAAATTTTTCGAGGCATATTGCAAGACCAAATTCTTCTTTGCCGTTCGTGACGGAGACCGCTACTCTCTTTTTACCATCCGCCTCTGTCCTTCAAACCTTAAGGTTAATGGTGAAAGTGATCTGGACAAGACTAAACAAATTGTTCGTGAATCCCCGATCTTACTGGAAGTTCACGGCCACCCAAGAGCCATTTCGGCTTATCTGGATGCGCTTAAAGGCCTCGCTGAAAGAATTGATTTCTAATCCCTCGTTTCACCCTCCCCTTTTCTACGGATGCCTGACATCCGTATTTTTGTGTAAAAAAAATAGGGGCTCCATAATATTCTCTCATTCTCCTAAATATCTCTAAATATTATTGATTCCCCGAATTCAACATTTTCTTCGCCACGATCCCCCCCTCTTCTTCCGCGTCAATCATCGCCTTGAAAAAGGTGGAAATCTTTGACTCTCTGGCTTCCGTGGCCGCTTTTTTGTAAAATTCCACTGCTTCTAAGCAACGAACGGCGGCTTTTTGTAGATTTTCGGCAGACACGAGGCTACATTCCTCTTCCTGCAAAATAATAGGATCCAGACCTAGAAATTTGCGGGCGATATCGGCATGTTCGCGGGCAACCTTGGCCAATCTCTTGAAGACCGCCTTGACGGTTTCCACATCGCCATTGACGCTGGCGCATTTGTAAAAAGAAGCATTGTAGGTTTCCATATTGAGAGCCAGAAGCAAATTTTTCTTTGATTCGTCAGAAAGCTTTTTGACGACAAAAAGATCGTCTCCTTTGACTTTTTCCAATTCTTTGATATAGCGCTTTTTGGCGCCACACAAAGGGCAGTCAGAAGGTCTTTTTTCTGCTATACTAGCTTCACCACAGATTGTGCAACGATAGATGTTCATACTCGTGGCTATTATACCAAAAACCCTTATTTATGTCAAATTTTACGGTCAAACAAGCGATTCTTTGGGGGGCTGACAAATTGCGAGAGAGAAAGATCCCGTCGGCAAGAATAGATAGCGAGATACTGCTTAGTCTCGTGCTAGAACAACCCAGAGAAGCTCAAATTTCAAAATCCAAATGCCAAATCAAGCCCAAAATCCTAAAAAAATTTAAAGGGCTCATAGAAAGACGCACAAAGAACGAACCTATCGCCTATATTGTAGGAAAAAAAGAATTCTACGGACTGGACTTTTTGGTGACAAAAGATGTTCTCGTCCCCCGCCCAGAGACTGAATTGCTAGTGGATTTAGTTATAAAATCACTACCCACTATCCACTATCCACTATCCACTATCCTCGATCTCGGTACTGGCAGTGGCTGTATCGGCTTGACGTTGGCCAAACATCTACCGAAGGCGAAAGTCATCTGCGCCGATATTAGCAAAAAAGCGTTACTGGTCGCGCGCAAAAACGCCCGCAATCTAAAATTAAAATCAGTTAAATTCGTCCTATCCGACCTATTGTCCGAAATCAAAGAAAGTCCCGATATTATCGTCGCCAATCTCCCCTATCTAACTCGCGCCGAGCTTGCAGAACCCAGCATCAAAAAAGAGCCGAAGCTTGCCCTCTATGGCGGTCAAGACGGACTTGCGCTCTACGAGAGACTTTTCCGACAAATAAAGCGAAGGCTAAGCCTTCACGCCTCAAGCGAAGGATTAGCCTTCGTAAGTCCTCTGCTTCTCTTTTGCGAAATCTCCGAATCCCAAGGTAAAAAAATAACGGCGCTCGCGCGTCGCTACTTTCCTAAGGCAGAAATTGAAATAAAAAAAGATCTCGCGAGGCGAGATCGAGTGATGATGGCCAAACTCTAAAAACTATTTAGAGAATTACCACCTAATTATATTTTCGTTTTTCCATGAGCAGGGTCACCCGTGGTGACCCATCTTTACTGTAGGCTTCGAGGACTTCTCCGGAAACACGCGAAATCTCTTCTTCGGATGTCTGCGTTTTTTTGGTGACCATGGCCACAACCGGAACTTTTTGCCCGAGAATAAACACTGCATCATAACCCTTTGTCTCTCCGTTCGGCGCCGGCAGGCGCGGGATTCCCACGCCCCTCCGCTGAAAAGCCCAAACGAGAAACGAGATCGTGGCTGACAACACCACTCCTCCCCAACCGAAGATAATCACCACCAACATTACCCAATCCAAATCGGCATTAATATTGAAAGTCAAGACTATCGCCGTAGCGCCACCCAGGACAAGAGTCACTACCATATTGACAACGCTATGATAGCGAAGAAAAGATGAACACATCGGCGAACTCCAGAGGAAAAAGGTGCAAAAAAGATACACCACCAACAAAATCAGAACCGTATACTGGGCGGTATCGCTCATGGGTTCGCACCCTCCTTGTTTTTTTGTTAAGGATTATCGCTCAACCAGTAAACTATATATCAAATCAGACAAAATGTCAAGTTTTTGGCTTTGGCTTGGCCGGTTTTATGGACTTTACGGGCTACTTTATCTCTCCCAATATTACCTTCGTTTTTGCCTCTTCTCCGGCGCGCAAATATTTTATCTCCACGCTATCACCAGGAGCATATTGCGCCAGAATACTGATTATCCCTCTATTTTCAGTAATTTTGTCACCATTGATTTCCGTAATAATATCATTGATCTTAATGCCAGCTTTATCGGCTGGACCGCCCGGTACTACCGCTAGAGATTTACCCTCTCCTACCACCAAGGCACCAGAGGTAGCAGAGAGGTCATTTAGAGCCGCGAATTCTTTAGTGATATTGATATAGCGTACCCCCATATATGGTCGCGTGATTTTGCCGTTTTTGAGATAAGAATTAAGAGCCGCTTTGGCACTATTAATTGGTAAGGCAAAACCGATGGAATTACCTTGAGCATCTACCGCCGTATTTATTCCGATTACTTGGCCACGAATATTGATTAAAGGACCGCCGGAATTTCCTGGAGAAATAGGCGCGTCAGTCTGCAAAAGTCCTTCTAGATGAGAAGATGAACCGCTACCATCATAGGCAGTAATAGCGCGCGCTCTTGCCGAAACTACCCCCACCGTCACACTATTTTGATATTCTCCCAAAGCATTGCCGATAGCAACCACTCTTTGACCGATCTCCAAAGTGTCGCTATCGCCCAATTCTGCTACCGGCAAACTATTAGCTTCTATTTTTATCAAAGCCAAATCAAAAATAGGGTCCAATGCCACTACTTTCCCCTCATAGTCTTTGCCTTCGCCAGTCACTACCGTCAAAGCGTTGGCAGAAGAAATAACATGCTTGTTGGTCAAAATCAAACCATCATTGGTGACGACAAATCCCGTTCCACCGCCTTTTTGCTCGGTTACTCCACCAAAAAAACTAAGGGCTTTGCTGGTAGTAGTGATGCTGACTACCGATGGAGAAACTTTTTTGACCGCGTCCACTACGCCAGAACCTTCTTCTACCGTCACTTTTTCTGTCACATTTTGCACGATCCGACCACCCAAAAGGCCTTTTCTGTAAAGATAATAAAAAGTTCCACCAGAAAAAACAGCGCCACCTATACCACCGACAAAAAGTACTGCCAAGGCCGCTATAGCTGTTTTTTGGGATATTTTTTTTGTCCAGGAAAAACGATTTTTTTTCAATTTTTCGTCTGGATAATCAGATATTGTTTCTTCCATATGTTTTTTACAAAAAAAGTCGGACTATTACCACCGACTATCTTACAGCAAAAAAATATTTATTGCAATTTAGATGCTTCTCCCAATTTGACTAGCCACTCGCCTATTACTGGCACTCCGCCAAATGAACGGATAATATAGGTCAAAATAGTAACAACCAGAGCTACGCCAATAATAGTCCCTAGACCAAAAGCCGTTCCGCGCAAAAAACTGAAAAGGAAGGTTTTCCAAGGGCTTTTGATAAAATTAACATATTCAGCAAAACTCGTTTCTTCAGTCAATTCGGTAATATTTTGTTTTTCTCTTCTGTTGATTTTTTGTTTTTGATTCATTTTAGCGACTATATTTTTTGATAGTTTTTTGTGCTTTTTTTACTATTTTTTTCCCTTGACGGGCGGCTATTTTGGCAGTTTTTTTAGCTGTTTTGATATTTTTCTTCACTTCCGGACCATATTTTTTTTGTAATCTTTCCCCTTCTTTTACCGCTCGCTTTATCGCTTGTCTTGCTTTATTCTGCATTTGCTTACCCTTTTCCGGCGCTCCGAAAATACCAGCTGCCAATCCCAGCAATCCACCAAACAAAGCTCCTTTGAGAAAAGTTTTTGTTTTTGCCATCTTTTTCTATCCTCCTACTAATTTTATTTTTATTTTACTAATTTTTTCCTAACGTTGAATGTTAGGAAAACTTTTTATTCGTCTTCTTCATAGATTTCAACATTGGAAAAATTTTTCTTAGATGATTTTTTCTTTTTTTTCTCATCATTTATTTTTTTTGCGCCCAATCCTAAACTCACCACTCCCAAAATCGCTGGTACTATTTTGTCAATTACCAGAGAATTGGCAAAAAAAGATTTTGTTTTATCGGAGACTACTGTTATGGTATCACTAACCGACCCAATATCTTTTTGAAGACGATCGGTAATTTTTCTGACATCAATCATTATTTTTATCATGGCACCCAACGCCACGCAAACAAAAGCAATCAAAACAACAAAACCAATAGTAAGGACAGTAATCAAGATATTTTCATTCGACATATGGGTGATTTCTAATTTTTATTATATCCATATCTTCGCTAAAAGCAATGTCAAAATATTTTTTACCGCGCGCCCCAACTGACAATATCATCGGTGATACTGCTGATATTGGTAATCTTGCGCGAAGATAAATCCATCACCAAAAGATTACTACCGGTGCCGCTTTTGGTTGTCATCGCCACTATTTTTTGGATATCAGGCCAAATAATATTTTGGTATTCTACTGGCTGGTCGGTTAGACGGTTTTCCCTGTCGGAATCTTTACCGATAGTAAAAAGCGCACCTTGGCCATCACGAATAGAGGAAAAAAGTATTCTCTCGCTATCTTTGCTCCAAGCGACATTATCTACCGCTACCGAACTTTTGTAGATCTCTTCTTCTTTCTCGGTGATCAGACTATAGGAAAAAATCCGCGAGCTGAAATCAAAACCATCGCGCACATAGAGAATATTTTTCCCATCAGGAGAAAAACGCGGCAGAGCTTCGTAGTCAAAACTTGAGGTGATTTTCTTTTCAGTATATTTTTTTGTATTGATTAAAAAAATATCGCGCGAATCGTCAGCAAAAGCCGCGTAGACTATCTGCGATCCGTCAGGTGAAATATCAATGTCAGACTCAAAAATATTATTGTCGGTCAATTTTTGCCAAGATTTGTCGTATAGCCCGACTAAATAAATCTCCGGCATAGCGTCACCAAAATTTCTCCCCAAAAAAGTCGCGTACTGTCCATTGCGACTGACAGCAAAATCGCCTTCCGGCAAAATTTCTCTGCTGATTCTTTGTGGTTCATGACTGCCATCAATATCGGCAACGTAAAGCGCTATGTTTTTGGCAGATGTGGCTGTGGGATTTTCTAAAGTAGAATAAAAAACTATTTTTTTGCCATCAGGTGTCAGGTGACCGCCCCAAGATTCTCCACCCCAACGCCCTGTGATATTGGCAAGACCCGTGCCATCATAATTGATAGTATAAATATTTTTCTTACCTTCGCGCATGGAGGTAAAAGATAATTTGCCATAAGGAGTGAGTGCGATTTCTTTTTTATTTTTTTCCAGAATCGCCCGACTACTCTCATTGGCGATAGTAACGATTTCTTCTTTGTCCCAAAAATCTATAGCGCTGATTTTGATTATTTGATCGCCCGTTCCCACATCAGTAAAATCGAAAGCTCCTTGATCATTGGTGGTGGTTTTTTGGCCATCTATCTCTACTTGCGCGCCCCCAATCGGTCTTTTATCAAAATTGTTTATTACCACTCCAATCAAAGCACCAGAAAAGGCGGGATCGCGCTTCATGAATATTTTTCTTAAAGAAGTATTTTTGCGCCAAATTAAAACATTTTTTTCTTGCGTGTAGAATTGTTTTTTACTGATAATTAATTTTTGTTTTCCGTAGGCTAATTGAGGAAAAGTAAAATTACCATAAACATCGGTGGTAGTCTCTTCCTCCCCTATTTTCACTACCGCGTCATAAACGGGAGAATTTTTATATATTATTGTTCCTACGACTTTGGCTGTTCCGTTCCTTTTTTCTGCCGTATTAAAAAAATAAAAAAGCCAAACGAAAGATACAGCGATGATTATAATCGCCAAAAAAACTAGTCGTCTAATCAAAGAATAATTGACAAAACTACCGCCCAAGCGACGGATAATAGTTAGCATAGCCCTCCCTTGTAATACAAAAAGCGCGAATTATGAATTATGAAGTATAAAGTATTTAGCAAGTATTGATTTCATTATATTATCTCAAGGAAAAATCGCAAGAGAAAGATTCGAGATTTTAGATTGTATATTTTTAGATTTCAGATTTTAGATTTATGAATCCACCGATAATCTCTTCTGTTTCTTTATAGTCTTTCGCCTCCATCAGTTTCTTCCGCAGATCGCTTGCTCCGGGAAAATCCGCGCAATAAATCTTGAAAAACTTTTTCATCTTGGCGAATTTCACCCCTTTGCCCCAAAATTTTTCAAATAATTTCGCATGCTCAATTGCGAGCTTTAATTTTTTAATTTTTTGGTTTTTTACTTTCTTATTTTCAAAAATCCAAGGATTTTTGAATATCCCTCTCCCAATCATCACGCCATCACAACCGGTTTTTTCGGCCAAAGCCTTCCCTTCTTCAATTGAGCCGACATCGCCATTGCCGATGATCAAAACTCCCGAACCCTTGGCGATTTCCACCGCGTCTTTTATCCTCTCCCAACGCGCCGGCACCTTGGACATTTCTTTTCTTGTTCGCGCGTGAATAATGATGGCTTCTGGTTTTTCGGCGAGGAGTTCGGGCAGCCATTCTTCCAAAATATCGGTATTAAATCCCAGCCGTGTCTTGATAGACAAAGGAAGATTCGGCGCGCCGGCTTTGGCCGCCCTTATTATCTCGCGCGCCAATTGCGGATTTTTCATCAGCGCCGCGCCCGCGCCTTGTTTTTCTATTGTTTTGTCCGGACAACCCATATTGATATCCAGCCCGTCAAAGCCGAGCTTTGCCACCAAACGCGCCGCCTCTTCCATTTTTTCTGGATTGGCCGTAAAAAGCTGGGCGATAATTGGTCTTTCCTGTTCTGTAAATCGCAAATTTTTCAAAAGCTTTTTTCGACCCACCGAGCACAGCCCATTGGCCGAAACGAATTCGGTATAGAGCACATCCGGCTTGCCGAAACGCACCACCATTTGCCGAAAAACCGGATCAGTCACATCCGCCATCGGAGCCAAGACGAAAAAAGGCTTCGGTAATTTGTGCCAAAAAGATTTATTTGCCATTGGGAAATTATAGCAAAAAAACTATCTCCTGACCATCAAAATTCCCCGCCGTAAGCGGGGAATTTTTCGAAAAAGCAATTATGATAACAGACGCTCTGCCAGAGCCTCTAGCACCGCGTCAAAAACTTCATCCGGTGTTTTGTCGTCAACCGGAATAACAATGAAACGTCTGCCGTCATATCGCGCTTGCGCCAGATAACCCTGGCGAACTTTCTCGTGATAATCCAGCCCTAGTTTTTCGTAAGAAGACCCGCCATCGTTTCTGGCTCTGGCGCGAGCAAGCCCCGTTTCAGGCGATATATCCAGGTATATCACGAAATCTGGTAGCCGACCTGACAGCGAAAGACGGACGGCGCTCATCACCTCAGAGAGAGACAATCCTCCAGCGAAATGCTGATAAGCCACCGAAGAAGCGTATGAGCGGTCAGAAAAAACCATTCCTCCCACCTCGAGCATCGGCTTGATCAGCCCTTCGTAAATTAAACATCTGGCCGCGCTGAAAAGATACAATTCCGCTCTTGACTCTAATTTGTGCGTCTTGATGATTTCGTAAATTTTGGCGCCAACCTCCGTGCTTTTCGGCTCGGAAACGAAGACGATGTCGTCAGGAAATGGGGCAAAGAGCTTTTTTATCCTCTCTATTACCGTCCCCTTGCCCGCGCCGTCACCGCCCTCTATGGCGATGTAGATGCCTTCTCGCTCCTTGGCTTTTGCGACCAACTGCTTGACGAAATTGCTTTGCAAACGGCGCCTTCCTGCCGGAAACATGCGAAGTAAAGCGCCCCACACACTTTTGATATTAAGGTTCATACTCCCTCTCCCTCCGAAAAAAAAGATTGAGGGCGCGCCCTCTGCGCGTATTATAACCAAATCACCGAGCAAAAATCAAGCCGAAATGCTAGGACACGACGTTCGACGTCGTGTCCCCAATTCGACGTCGTGTCCCCAAATTTTTCTTAAGTAAAAACCCGACCGTCAAATCACGGCCGGGTTTTTTGCTTGGATGCTTCATCCAGAGAATCATTTCCCTAGATTTTTCTGAAAAATTATTAGCGCTTCTTCTAATGCCCATTCAGGATTTTCAGAAGAAAAATTCTCAAAATTTAAATCTCGGCGAAACCGATCGGACAAGGCCGCCAGCCCCGCCAAAATTGTCAATTGCTGAGCAGGATTGTCCATATTGTGACCACCGAACTGGTAACCCTCATTCTTGGTGACATGGCCATTCATGGGGTTAATGCCACAGGCGTCTCCCGGACAACTGACATTGAGCCAGCCCGTGTCATAATCAATAGAGGCGCGGAAGTTATATTTCTCAAACTTGCTTAGCGGTCCATACATTCTCCGATGAGCCCGAATCATCGCCTCTACCATTTCCGGACGAGAGGTCTGAGCCGGAAAAGAACTAAGATATCGTCCCAGACTTAGACTGAAATCGCCACTTATGGATCCTCCGTGCATATCTTTCAAAGTGGCGAAATCGATCGTCATGATTTGTGGCTCCTTGGATGAGGTATTCTCCTTCGGATGAAAGGCCCAGAAGCCAAAGAAGCATAGACTGGCCGAAATGGCAAAGGCTTCTTGGTAGTCACACCAAAAATCGTATCCACCTCCTTCGCAACAGGGGCATCTTCCTTCGTGATACGGATGCTTTTTGCTCCCTCCGCAGAACCGACACTTTTCTTCCGTTCGTTTTTTCACCCTCGGAATAAGAGCGGAAAGCACGATGAAATCTTTTGGTTGCCTTTTTACCGGAACAAAAGCGCCATCAAAGCCAAAACCTTGGCTAAAGTCAGAACAAAATGCCTGAAAGCCAAATTTTTTTTTGAAATCTGCGATGATAGGCGCTTGAGGCGCACTCTTTTGCCGTCCCAAGAAAAACGGTACCAGCACGGTCTATCGGCGTAGCGAATGTTGACTATATCTCCCATGGCGATCCCGCCCTTTCTTTTTGGATTTTTAAGGCGACAAAAACCAAGCCCTCCGAGAGCTTGGTCAATTGTTAGCTTAATTATAACAAAGAAAATCTCCCGCCACAATCTAAAACAGATTTAGCCTCTTTTTTTAATCCGCAAACTATTGACTACCACCGACACGGAAGAAAAGGCCATGGCTCCCGCCGCAATCATCGGACTCAAGAGCCCTACCGCCGCCAGTGGAATAGCCGCCGCATTGTAGGCAAAGGCCCAGAAAAGATTTTGCTGTATAACACGAAAAGTTTTTTGCGAAAGAGCAATCGCTTCTACCACCTTCATCGGACTGCCTTTGACAATCACGATGTTGCCCGCTTCAATGGCGATGTCCGTTCCCGTTCCCATGGCGATGCCGAAATCTGATTGCGCCAAAGCCGGCGCGTCGTTGATACCATCGCCGATAAAAGCGATTTTCTTCCCCTCCTCCTGCAATTTTTTGACAATAGCCGCTTTTTCCTGTGGCAGAACTTCGGCAAAAATCTGATCTATTTTAAGTTCTCGGCCGATAGCTTCGGCGGTTTTTTGATTGTCGCCGGTAATCATTATTGCCGCGATATTTTTATTTTTTAATTGTCTGATCGCTTCTACCGCGTCCGGCTTTACCGTGTCGGCGATAGCGACAAGACCCAAAATCTCTTTTTCTCTGACAATCATCACCACTGTCTTGGCTTCAGCTTGGAGTTTCCGCAAAAAAGTTTCATCCTTCAATTTTACGCCCAATTCTTCCGCCATTTTCTCGTTGCCTACCGCCACCTGTTTCCCGCCAATAAATCCTTTAACTCCCTTGCCGGCCACATTTTCAAATTTTTCCACTTCCAGCAATTTCACTCCGTCTTTCTCCGCCCTCTCCACGATCGCTCGCGCCAGAGGATGGTCAGAATTTTTGTCGAGCGAGGCGGCTACTGTCAGCACACCCCGAGGAGACACCTCGGGGCTCCCCGAGGTGTCTCCTCGGGGGATAACAACGATATCCGTTACCACCGGCTTCCCCTCCGTCAGGGTCCCGGTTTTGTCAAAAATCACCGCGTCAATTTTTTTGCCTTTTTCTAAAGACTCGCCGTTTTTGATGAGGATTCCTTTTTTCGCTCCCAGCCCTGTCCCGACCATGATGGCCGTAGGCGTAGCCAGACCGAGCGCGCAAGGACAAGCGATGACCAAGACCGCCACGGCTGGCACGAAAGCGGAAGCGATGTCACCTGTCGCCCAATACCAAATGCCAAAAGTAATAATAGCAATCAAGAAAACCACCGGCACAAAGATAGAAGAGATCTTGTCCGCCAATTTTTGAATCGGCGCTTTTTGCGTCTGCGCGTCAGAGACCATTTGGACGATTTGGGAGAGGACAGTTTCAGCCCCCACCTTGGTCGCTTTCATAATAATCACGCCGTTGATATTGATGGTGGCGGCAAAAACTCCATCGAAGATATTTTTTTCTACCGG
Source organism: Candidatus Microgenomates bacterium (assembly GCA_016188915.1). GTDB lineage: Bacteria > Patescibacteriota > JACPGU01 > JACPGU01 > JACPGU01 > JACPGU01. The sequence continues at coordinate 174,725 of JACPGU010000001.1, forward strand.
CATACTCTCGCCGGTCAGCATAGATTCATCAATAGTCGTCTCTCCTTTTGTAATTTCTCCGTCAGTCGGGATTTTTTCACCCGGCAAAACACGCAGGGTGTCTCCTACTTGCACTTGTTCAATCGGAATCTCTTTTTCTTGGTCACCTTCTACTAGTCGCGCGGTCTTGGCGCCCAATTTCAGCAATTTCTCAATCGCCTCACTCGCTTGTCCGCGACTTTTGGCTTCAAAATAGCGCCCTAGTAAAATCAGCGCCGTAATCACCGCGCCGATTTCAAAATACAGGTCCTTTCCTCCGGAAGACAATTCCCAAAAGCTAAAGATCAGAGCCGCCAAAGTACCGACAGAAATCAGCGTATTCATATCGGCGGAAAAATAGCGTAATTGTTTGGCCGCGCCACGGTGAAATTCCCAACCGATGACAAGAATGACGACGGTGGACAATACTGCTTCAATAATCATGCTGGCGTTGAAACCAAAATACTCCCAGGGCAATTCTATTTTGCCCATGGCTATAATCAGTGGCGGTAAGGCTAGAATAAGCGCGATAATTGCCCTGTTTCTGGCTTTCAAAGTTTCAGCCGATCCCGAAGGATGGTGATGGGAGTGGTCCGCCTTATGAGACGAAGCATGCCTGCCCGCCGAAATGGAGGGCTTCGTCTCTACATGATCCATTACGGCTTTGTAGCCAACCTTTGCTACTGCCTGATGGAGATCGTGTTCGGAAGCCAGATTTTCGTCAAATTCTACCGTGGCGCTCCGCAACGCCAGATTGACCGAAGCGGATTTGACGCCCGGCACTTTTTGTAGCGCTTTTTCGTTTTTTAGAACACAGCTGGCGCAATGCAAACCCTCAATGGCAAAAGTTGTTTTTTTCATGATGTGTATATTTTACTTTTAACAACGATTAAGTCTTCTAAGTATATTCCTACTGTCAATTTCTAAATCCTAATTTCTAATTTCTAAACAAACCTTAAATCCTAAAACCCAATTACAGAAACGCTCGCTCTTTAAGGTTCGACCTCCCTCCAGAGGCGGGCGAGTAAACAGCCAATTCTCAAGGTCGAACCTTTTCTCGCTCGCTTAATTTCTCCCGCCTCCTTTATCCAAATATATTGTTGGCGGGACCCCGCCAAAGGCGGTGGTTAATTTCTAACTTCAAATCCCGCTCCCGGCGTCGTCATCCCCATCGCGCAGTAAAAGGGATAAAATCCGGGCTTGGGAAAATTGAGCTTGATGGTTTTCGTACCCTTTTGTGGCAAAATTTCTTGAATATCCAAATCAGGCAAAATCAAAATCCGCGCGCAACCGGCGGCATTAGCGCCATCCACCACCCACTCAATATCCGTATTGGCAAGAACGGTAAAATTGGCTGGAAAATAATCGTAGCCCTCTACCTTCATTTTTACTTTGTTTTTGATAGTTGTATTATCCTCCTTTTCTCCTATCTTTGGCAAATTAAACGAAACTGGAGTTTCCGCCTTGGCCAAAATTTTTCCCACCCCCAAGAGATTGGCTCCGCCATTTAGACCAAATATCCCCAACACGATGACGATAAGACCTGCCGTCGTAACAAAATATCTTTTGGCTGTCCCTTGCAGAAAATTAGCCATCGCCCCCACTGAAAGCAGACCCGGCAGAGTCCCTAGCGCAAAGATTCCCATGGTCAGCATACCGAGAACGAATCCGCCTTGCGACAAAACATAGAGCTGGAGCGCTTGTGTGAATCCGCAAGGCAGGAAGAAGGTAAGGGCTCCCAAAACAAAAGGCTTCGCGCCTCCACTTTTTGCTTGATGATGAGAAAAATGACCGAAAATTTTTGGCATTTTCAACCCCAAAAGCCCAAGTTTCGGGAAGATGCCCAACATTTGTACGCCCAAAATCATCATGGCGAAAGAAGCGATGATGGTAATCAGACCGCTCATCTTTGGCGAGAGAGAAAAGCTACTTCCCAGGACCCCCACTAAACCACCCAGTAAGGAGTAAGAGATGATCCGACCGAAGTTGAAAGACAGTTGCGCGCGCCACAGAAAACTTTTTTTCATCCCTTGCTCCAAGAGACGGGTGGAGATAGAAACCAAAAGTCCGCCGGTGACCGCCATGCAAGTGGAAAAAGCGGCGACTAACCCCAGGAGAAAAACGAATCCATAGCTCATTTCTTCTTTGATGCCGAAGCCTTCCGGCAATAGATCTAATTTTTTGAGCAAAATGTAAACAGAAAGAAGCAGTAACGCCAGCGCTCCGATCTCGCTCCAGCGATTGACTGACGGCGTCGTCTTGAGACTCTCTCCTTCGCGAAAAACCCGGTAGTCCGTATCAGCCAAAAGACTATTTAATTTGGCCAGATCCGGCTCGCGCTCCGCGTAGATTTTTAAGCCTCCCAGAGCCGTGCTGGCGCGCGCCTTGACTGCTCCGGGAAGTGTCATCGCCACCTTTTCTAAAGTGATTTCACAAGCGGCGCAATGCATGCCGGAGACTTTGAATTTATATTTTTGCATATAGAGTATTGATGATTATTTTACGAGAGTTACGAAGGAGAGACCTTCGGATCCTCTGAGTCGAAGGTCTCTCCTTCGTGGGAAATCTTAAGCAACGCAAAAAGGCGTATTCAAATACGTCAAAGAAAATCAGGAGAACTTAGAAAAGTTTGGGGTTCAAAATACCGGCGGAAAAAAGTTGTGGCCAAAGATAGAGCGACCGGAGGAAAATTCGCCGTTGCCGATAAAATTTTTTAGAAAAGAAGCGCGCTTCGTATGAAATAACTTCAACTAAGTAAAGTGAGACTATCAACAAAAGAGCCAAAGAAAAATAATTCATCACGCCGGCAAATCTTGTCTGCCAATCGGTGATTTGCTGGACAACATTCAAAGGACAAAAAAGATTGGGGCCGTGGCTCATTGAAACGCACTGGGATGCTTGTTCCGCGTGGCTGTTAGCAAAACTGAAATTAATGCCAAAAATAGCTACGACGAGATAAAGCGAAGTGAAACTGATAGTCAAAACACGCAAAATATTTTTGGTCAAAACAAATGTCATAACACTAATATTTTACCACAAATTTTTTACATAGCAAAAAAGAATTTATCGAAACTTATCTCATTTCATTTTTTTTCTCAACACTTCCATCACCACCTCCGGGTTGGCTTGGCCACGGGTCACCTTCATCACTTGCCCGACAAAAAAGCCGAGGATTTCTGTCTTGCCGGCGCGGTATTGCGCCACCGGCCCGGGATTGGCGGCAATAATTTCCTGAATGATTTTCTCCAGCTCTCCAATATCCGAGATCTGCTTGATACCTTCGGCAGATATAATTTCATCCGCGCTCCGACCGCTCTCCGCCATTTTGGCAAAAACATCTTTGGCTATTTTACTAGAAATCTCGCCCGACTCGATCTTGCTCGCCAAATCTGCCAGATCAGTTGGTTTGATTTTGAAATCGGCAATCGTTTGATTGTTAGCGTTCAGATAACCCAAAACATCGGTCAAAAGTAAAGAGGCGGTCTTTTTTCGTAGAGACAATTCATGAATTGTCTCTACCGCAGTTTCAAAATACCCTGCTAGATCTATATCACCGACAAAAACTTCCGTGTCTTTCTCATTCAACCCAAAATCTTTCCCATATCTCTCTCTTTTCTCCGCCGGTAGCTCCGGTATTTGTCGTTTTAATTCTTCTAAGTCAAATGCCTGTTTGTGATTTGAGATTTGTGATTTGTCGTTTCCGACGCGAAGCGGAGGCAAGTCTGGTTCCGGAAAGTACCGGTAGTCATGCGCCTGTTCCTTACTCCTCTGCGAAAAAGTTTTTTGCTTCGCCTCGTCCCAACCGCGCGTTTCTTGCGTCACCTTCCCGCCTTCCTCCAAAATTTCTGTCTGCCTTTTGATCTCGTACGCCAACGCCTTTTCCACTGACGCAAAAGAATTCATATTTTTCACCTCCGCTTTTTTGCCCAGCTCTTTCTGTCCCACGGGACGAACAGAGATATTAGCATCGCACCGCAAATGTCCTTTTTCCATATCGGCATCAGAAATGTCAAGATAACGCAAGATGAGGCGCAATTCCTGCATGAAAGTTTTGGCCTCTTGTGGCGTAGAAAAACACGGATTAGTAACGATTTCCAAAAGTGGCGTTCCCGCGCGATTCAAATCCACCAGCGAATAGTCGCCAGCGTGGATTAATTTCCCCGCGTCTTCTTCGAGGTGGATGTGTTCGATGGTGAAAGTTTTGCTGTCAATCTCTAGCTCTCCTCCTACCAACGGCGGGGTGGTCTGACTGGTTATCTGATACGCCTTTGGTAGGTCGGGATAGAAATATTGCTTGCGTTCAAAATTAAATTGGGGCGAGATCTGGCACCCCAAGGCTAGACCCAAAAGATAGGTCCATTCCAGCGCTTGACGATTGGCGACCGGCAAAGTCCCGGGATGCCCCATGCACACGGGACAAGTGACGGTATTAGGCTCTTTGCCTTCGGCGTCATTATCGCAACTACAAAACATCTTGCTCTTTGTTTTGAGCTGGCAGTGGATTTCCAGACCGATGACTGGTTCGTACATTTTAGTATTAAGTATTAAGTATTAGGTATTAGGTATTAAGTATAGCAGAAAAAAGATTTTCTAAAAAGCTGGCAAATTTTATTCTTGAATATTAAAAAGTATTGGTGTATGATAAGCCAGTCTTTTGAAGACCAATCCACCTTGACAAAGGAGACCTGTAATGAAACCTCTCGCAAAAACGGGCCTTCCGAAAGGTGGCTCGCCCGATTCGCTACGGCAGATTTTTATGGTCATACATTCCAACGGTTCTTCTCGGCGCAAATTACATCTGGGCGTCAGCGGAAATCCGAGAACATGGATGAGAGCCAAAGGCGACCAAAAGTTTTATATTCGCTACCACGTCTGGACTTGCGCCCTAGAAGGATCCGAAAAAGATGTCCTTTCTCGCGCCCTGCCTCTGGCCGAACAAGGCGGAGTTCAAATGGCTGACATCTTCGCCTTTCAGATCTCTCCGCTAGTCAGCGAGAGTCAAAGTCTACACCAAGTAACGCTTTTTTACTTCACCGAGGAAAAACGGGCAAACTCCGCTAAAAAATAACCCGCCATATAACTTTTGTTCGCACTTCGTCCGGGAATAGTTTCCGGTTTCTGCTATTCTCGGCAATATCGCTTTTGGCGCTTCCCCGCTTCCCCCTCGCGCCGGCCGATATTCTCCAATCTTTCCGCCGGCAAACCACCCCTCAAAAGGTGGTTTTATTTTGCTTTCTTTGGAAAACTATTGACTTTTATCATAAAAAGGTGTATAATGATAGAGTGGTTTAAAAAATTGAAAGGGGGCCAAACGGCCATCATGAAGATCATTTACAGGAAGAATGGGGAGGAGCGGGAGACCCAACTATCCCACCTGGTTTTCAGGGGGATCGTCTGGAAGGTGGAGGAGAGATTCAAAAACAAATTCCTCCAGATTTACGCGACTCTCGAGATGCGCGGACATCTCTCGACCGTCCTCAAAACGGTCAAAGAAAAAGGGCTGCACGCCATCGCGCAGGAGGCGTCTCCTCCGCTGTGGTTCGTCGCCTCCAACCCGGAACTCTTGGAAGAACAGGGGCTATCGTTCTCTCAAAGGGAAAATACCCTGATCATCATCAAGAAGAAGTTCCCGAAGAAGCTCCAGGATGATCCCTCTTTGGGGATTAACAGCAAATTGGTGATTGTTTGCCAAAAGGTGCAGAAACTGGAAGATCTTCTCCGGCAAGAGGAGGAGACTCGGAGGATCGTCTTGCAGGCGATCAATCCTGGCCGGAATGCGGAATTGGTGGGAAAACCCACCCCGCCACCTGCTCCTCCGTCACCTGCCTCGCCACCGACTCTGCAGCCTGGGCTGCAGGAAGCGATCGAGAAAATCGGCGAAGAAGACACCGTCAAAATGACGGCCAAGGCGGAGAGGGAAAAGAAAAGACTGGTGGCCTGAGAGCTGGAAAAGCGACTCCGGGAGGCCGAAAGGGAATCGGCCAAAAAGCCCCCTCGTCAAAAAAAGGACTGGCAGAAGACCGAACGAGGGCGGAGGACTCTGGCCCGGGCAGGCAAAGGCACCTCCAACCGCCGAACCGGCTGGGATCCCAAGAAAGGGGTTAACCCCGCCGCCGACACCCACGGCCGCAAAAACGGCGGCAAGGCCAAGGCGACCGGGAAAAACGGCGGAGCCAAGGCCGGGAAGAAGTGATTTCAAAGGACGCGCGTAGCGCGTCCGCCAGCACCCCCGAAAGGGGGTGTTTTTTATGCGCGAATTTTTGAGAATAAGCAATTTAGAACTATGCTATAATGTGTTTACGACCTATCACCTATAATCTATCACCTAATTACAATGTTCTGCTATTTCAACGACAAAATAGTGCCTCTGGAAGAAATCAAAATCTCACCCTATGATTTAGGCTTTTTGCGCGGTTTTGGTGTTTTTGATTTCCTCCGCACCTATGGCGGGAAACCATTTCGATTGGCTGACCATATCAAAAGATTTCGAGCCAGCGCCAATATCACCAAACTCCCCGTCCCCTATTCCGATGGGAAAATAATGGAGCTGACCGAAGAATTATTGGAAAAAAACGGCCGACCGGAGTGCTGTATCAGAATCATGCTCTCGGGTGGTGTAGAACCAAAACTTACCGCGCCGACTTTTCTGATTTTAATTGAACCCCTCCATACTTTTCCATCCGAATGTTATACGAAAGGTATCAAGGTCGCGACTATTAACGAGCATCGACTTTATCCGACAGCCAAAACGACCTGCTATTTGCCGGCATTGAAAGCCCAACAAGAATTAAAAAATGAAAATCCTTTTGAAGTTATCTACGCGCCCGACGGCAATGTCTTGGAGGCCTCCACCGCCAACATTTTCATTGTCAAAAATGGAAAGCTCATCACGCCAAAAGATGGTATTCTGCTTGGTATCACCCGACAGGTGGTGCTAGAGCTATCTGTAGAGACGAAGCATGCTTCGTCTCTACAGGCGACAGAGTCCGTAATCGTCCTTCAAGAATTATATACCGCCAATGAATGTTTCCTGACCGCCAGCAACAAAGAAATAATGCCGGTAACCGAAATAGACGGCCGAAAAATCGGTGATGGGCAAGTGGGCAAAATAACGAAAGAAGTGATGAAACGATTTACCGAATATACAGGCGTTGCTATAGTTTGAGAAAAATTATTCTGCCTTTTTGCTCTGCAAACATTCCAGCACCGCGCAAAAAGCATGGATTTTGCCGCATGGGTCGGAAACACTATGCGCTATGTGCATCGCTTCTTTCAAAAATCGCTGGGAACCGCCAGCAGAAGCGGTAACGCACAACGCTTCGACTCTCGCAACATCATTATTCGCGAAAAGCATTAATGCCCCTCTCGCATCGTTAAACAGTTTCTTCTCTACTAGATCCTTGATGAATAATTGCCCCAATTCACCTCGCAGATCGCTGTCCACCACTCTCTCGGCCAGACAATAAGCTTTGGCGCAGTTCTCGTTATTCCAAAACGCGCGCGCCAAGTGGTAGTAATGCCTGTTAAATTCAGAGGAAGATTCACTGACAGAAGAAATCATCATATTAAGGGCTACAAACAGTTCCGAAGCATATCTCTCATACCGGTCGCTAACGGAGCTGATTGCATCGGCAACCATGCAGGACAAAAGGAGGCGTTCTTTCTTGTCCTCCTCTGGAACGCCATTAACAAGAGAGCGCATTCTCCTGATGATTCCCTCATCCGGTTTCGACCCGATGATATGGCGTAACACCTCCAAATGCACTGAAGGAAACCGAGAGAGGACGGGATCGCTCTCTGTCGTATTTGCCATATCAGAGCGACCCAACAAGACCTCCGTCCTCACGGCCTCACACAGAAGCTCCGCCAAAGCGGCTGATTTGTTCGCTCCATCCATACCCTGCACGAAGCTATTAAGATAGCCCATGCCCGTTTTTAGGTATTCGACATCTCTAGTGTCTGTCGCAATCCGAAAAAACAACAACGGCCGAGGAAACTTCTCTCTCACCGAAAAAGCAAACTTTTTGGCCTCCTCTGCTCCTTTCAAAAGGAGAAAGGTGTCTATAAATGCTATCCACGCGGCGCGGGCGCGAGCGCGATTCTCTATACTGTCAGTCAGCCAGGCGCAACTTGCTATTCCCGCGGTCTGGATTTGCTCAAGAATTTTTTTATCTCCGAGGACAACTGCGGCGCGACTCAAAACGCACACCTGAAGCCACGTATACTGCCCGAGTATCAAAGGTCGCCGAAAAGCTTCGAGGGCTTCTCCTAACGCACGCTGGGTTTCCTCCAGCGCAACTCTCCTTTCGGTCTTGGCAAAACTGTCTATAATATCTCGCAAGACCGCTCGAGGATATGTCGCCCCTTCAACACGCTTTAAAAACTCTGATACTTGCCTAAGAGTAGCGTCATTCATTGCAGACCTCTTTGTTAAGGTATTTCCAGCCCGTGCCCATTGACCACAACGCACCCGTCTGCACGCCGTGGGTAAAGACATGACCGGATAGCACCATTATACGATAACTGCGTACTGTGGTCAAAATATTTACTCTACTCCTTACAGCAACAATCCACGAATTTAATCCGTGCGCTTAAAATATGCCATCCGAGAACACGACCTATAACTCACGGCCGTGAGTTATAGGTCGTGTTTATAATTATTTGTCACGGAATGGAGCTATTTTTTTGCGCGTGCAAGACATAGCGTCAGGCACAAAATGGGCGCCGATTTGCAGGGAGCAAATCGGCGCCTTTAGGTAGACGCACCTGATGGCGCTGAAGTGGAAACGTCTAATTCATCTTCGCGAAGATCCAGTAAGGCGAGAAAATGATTCGTGCAGGCAAACCTCGCGGTAGATATCACAGAAATTATCCCCCCATCGACAATGTGCGTCTTTGCCGAAACCCACATAATTCTCCTCTTGCACCCTTCAGCAAGACATCTATTGCCGTTGCCTTCCTCAACAAAATATAATCGCCGAAACACTTTCTTCACCTCCTTTTTTTAAGTTGCGCTGAGAGTAAAGATGTTGCATTGCAACGTCTCTACGAAACAAAAATAGACCCATCAAGAGTCCATTCGTGTTACATCGCGCCCAAATCCTGCAATGTTTTTTCAAATTTTTTAATTGCGGTTCTTGCTTCAAAATCCATCACATTGTAATCCATGTTGTGCACCATTTCATTTCTCAATTTGTGCGCCTGCCACATATCATTGAAAAAGTCGCGGTCAAAATCGTCTCTTGGGATCATTTTCATCCGCTCCCCCATTGTCTGCCCGCGATAATTTAAGGATTTCAAAACATGGTCTAATAATTTGTCAGCATCTAAAACTGCTGTCTTGAAAGCCGAGGGTCGTCCGACTTTCATCAAGGTCTCAATCTCCGCCCATTTTTCCCGCACATAGATCCTCTCTTGTACCGAAAGTCCACCCCGCGCGCTGGGAGAAAAAGAGGGGGTGAGGAGTTTTTTGAGGAAGGAAAGGAAGGACATGTTATTTTTTCGCAATGCCTTGTTTAATATAGCGTTTGATAAGTGACTGATACGGCACATCCAACTCATTGGCTTGCTCCTTGAGGCGAACCAGAAGAAATGACGGAAGACGAAGCGAGATTGACTGCGAAGACGGCTTGAGATTGGGGAAAAATGCCGGCACGAAATCAGCGCTGTCAAAATATTCGTCCAGCGATACTTTGTCCCAAAACTTTCTCTCTTCGTCCTCGTTTTTGAATTTTGGTACCTTTAATGATTTCTTAGGCATACAATTTCCTTTCTTTCTTATTGATTGGTCGCGCCGATATGACGCGGACATTATTGCTCCTGATAGTAAAAACTATAAAAAGAATTTTATTATTTTTTGTCGCTCCGAGTAAAATATATCTTTCTTCTTTGTCGGAATGCAATGTGTCTTTTGCTATCTTTTTGCGATAGTCGAAAAAGGACTCTTCGCATTCGCCGGAAGTTATTTGATGTTTTTTCCAAATCTTTTCTCTATTGGCGCTGTCCCATTGAAATTCTAATGGTTCTTTCAATATCTTCATATTCCTATTGTATATGTCACACGCTACATGTCAAGACATTTTCGCGCAAAAAAAGTCCCTCCGCCCACAAGGGTCAGAGGGACCAAGCATCTAAGGGTCAAGAGAGCCGAGGGCTTAAGGAGCCAGTTGCGGAACAACGACCCGCAGCCGACTGCCGGCACCCCACACGCCGGCGCCGCCGAACTCGTAGACGTCCACGACCAGACGACCACCGCCGCTCAGACCCACGACGGCAACGAAGAAACGGCCATCTTCCTCCCTGTTAATGAGAAAGAAATACCAGCCTGGGACGAGCTTGTCGCGATGCCTCTCGCAGAAATCGACAACCTGGGACTGTTCCCAGTAAAGGGTGCTAAGACTTCGGCCTTTGAATCCTTCGTAGATCTGCCGGAATTTGGCGTTTTCTACTAACTCTAGAACGGTAGCCATGGCTTTTGAAGTTGGTTTGCTTGGCTTGTCGAGTTCCCATCTCCTGAAATTTGGGCCAATACCATCCTTGAAGACATTCTCCGCGTCAGCGATGGTTCTCTGGCCGTCCGTATCGAAGATAGGAACGCTCTCGTAGCCAGGAACGACTTTAAGAAATGGATTGATTAGGCCGAGAGCTTTTGCAACATTGGGTTTCGAGTCGGTGGCGGGAACAATCTTTGCTGTTCCTTGCAAAAAGCTCAAGATGTGAGGCAGATATTCCCTACCTCTTGCGCGCACCATTTCCTCGTCAGTAGCGCCAGCTCTCACCAACGCATCCACTAACTGCCTTGCCGTGCTCCACTTCAAAGAAGGCATTGCCTTCCTCCTTTCCGGGGCATTGCCCCACCAAAATGCTGTTTGGTTTGGCAAACATTGTTTGCCACAGCAGAAAGGGGTCTAGCGCGGGAAAAGGTCGTTCCTCGGCCGTAGCGAAGCGAAGGAAGAGGTGCGACCTTGAGGAGCGCCAACCAGACCACTTTCTGCTGTGGCAAATTGCTAATTTTCAAAGAACCAAAACTGCGCCATGTTGCCCTCAATACCATTATTCTACTTCATAGAGCCAAAAATGTCAAGTTGTTGGCTCCATGTTTCCACGCGGAGACAGTGTGGACAGTTTCGCTCCATGCAGGCCTCCGGCGAGGAGGAAGCATGAAGCGAACGAAGATTCTGTGAAAATACCTACAACGCTGGCCACTTCGTATGCCAATCGGTCGCGTTCTGGAAAGCCATGCCGGCGGAGATTAATTTTTCCTCGCCGAAACGAGGGCCGAGTATTTGGAGCCCGACAGGCAGAGGGGTAGTTGGTAGTTGGTAGTTGGAGAAGATTTGGAAGCGTCAGATATAGGGGTAAAAAGTTTTGAGAGGAGAGAGAGATGGCATAGAGGGATCGAGATCAAATGAATAGACCCTACCCTGAAATTAAGAGAATTATTTTTTCTTGCAGTTCTTTGAAAGTATTATTAGCTACTTTTTCTACAAAAGCAACTCCGCGGCTTTGCCAATCAATACTTTTGAGCTGATCGGACAAAATAGCCCCTGTTATTTTCTTGCCGTTGTGCGCGACTTCAAAAGGATATGTTTTTATTTTGGAGGTAACAGGACAAACGAGCGCGAGTCCTGATCTTTCGTTATAATCTTTTGGCGAAACAACAACAGCCGGCCTCCTGCCTTTCTGCTCGTGACCAGATGTAGTGTAAAAATCAACCCAAATACAATCTCCTCTTTCGGGAACATATTTTGTTTTCACCACACTTCCTTTCCCTTTGCATCACCCCAACTAATATGTTCCGGCAGATTTTGAGGGGATATTTTCTTGACGAGATCGACTAGAGTAGTATTTTTTTTCCTAATCGGCTGAACGACTATATGTTTTCTCCCAGCAACGATAGTAACTGCTACTCCTTCTGACAGATGATAGTGTTCGGCAATGTCTTTGGGTAGACGCACCGCCAGACTATTACCCCACTTTTGAACTTTAGTCGTCATATGAATTTGCTTAGTAGTATCTACTTAGTATATACATCCTGCTATGACTGTCAACTAAGTAATGGGGGCTTTGTGTGCCAATCGGTCGCGTTCTGGAAAGCAATGCCAATAGAGATTAGTTTTTCCAACTTTTTCGCATTTCCATGCCCCAAAAGCCCCGAATACGAAGCGAGTGTTTCGGGAGAAGGACATTCCGCTACTCTTTTCATCATACGCCTTTTTGTCGCAGTCCTCAATACTCTGTGGTCAGGGAAATGCACCCAGCCCAAGAAATCCAGACCGGACGACAAGGTGGCAACGAAAGTTTTGCGCGGATGAAGCTCCAGCTTTAATTTTTCTTTAAGAAATTCTGCAATTCGCGACAATTCGTTAAAATTCGTGAAATTAGCGACTAGGAAGTCGTCCGCATAACGAACATAATATCGCGCCTTGATCTTGTGCTTTACGAATTGGTCAAATTCATTCATATAGACATTGACAAAAAGTTGCGATGTCAGATTGCCCAGAGGTAACCCCATCCCTGCCTTAGTAGAAAAACTGCCGATAATCCGCTCCAAAAGCCAGAGAATATCTTTGTCTGGAATATATTGAGCGAGAGTGGCGAGAAGAACATCGTGATCTATGCTGGCAAAAAACTGCTGTATGTCGCATTTCAAAATCCAACAAGTTTGAGTATCGTTTTTGCTCACTTTGTAATAAAACGCCCTGAATCTATTTATCGCCCTGTGCGTTCCTTTACCCTTTCTGCAAGAAAAAGAATCGGCTATGAAAACTCGTTCAAAGAATGGATATAGCACCCGATGCACAGCGTGGTGAAGCAGGCGATCTCGCACAGACGCTTTGTGAATATGTCTCGGTTTTGGATCGCAAATGCGAAATGATTGATAGCTGCCGTGCTCATAAATATGGTTGCGCAAATCGTTGTGCAGATTTAGAATGTTATCCATGAGAGACAGGGAAAATTCCTGTACATCCTGTCTTTTTTTCTTGCCCTTCGCAAATTCCTCCCATGCTTCCAACAGGTTTTCAATACTAATAATATCGGAAAAGCTATGACTCAATTGAATCCTCATCTTTTAAGTACCCCCCCCCCGACAGGTTTTGCCGGTGATTACAAAGTCTGTTGAGATATACAAGCTTTGGCACGAATTTGTTCCTCATTTTCCCAAAACTTCTCGCTATACTCTGGGAAGCAAAATTGACGCTTCGTTGATAGAAATAGCCGAATCTATTTTGATTGCTAGCCAAACGAAAAAGGAATTGAAGTTACCGCATATCCTCCATGCTTCGACAAAACTCAATCTCGTGAAGTTTTTCTTGCAAGTCACATGGGAAATCAAAGCGATAGACGGCAAGAAATATATTGCGCTTTCGACAAAATTGGATGAATTAGGCCGTATGCTTGGTGGATGGATCAAGCAAACTGTCAACTAAAACCCGCCAGAGAGGCGGGAAACGAATATACTTGCGGACAGCGGCAAAACGCCAGTTGTCATTCCAGTCATTGTCGAAATAGTTGAGGTTCGCCTTGCGCTTCGAATCGTTCTCGTAGAGGCACACAACCATCAGGTTGCCGTTCGGGTTCTGCCAGTATTGTACGAAATACCATCCTTGCCACCACCCATCGAATACTCTCCGGGCTGAATCGTATTTGTGATCAGATGGCTTTACGCCACCCATCAACCAGTATATCGCACCGAGTATCTTCATTTTTTGAAAGAATACATTGCCAGACACCAACGCAAGGCGTACCCAGCGTTGCTCTGCCAACAATGATTCTAGAATTCGACCGCTTGTAGCCGTAACCACAAACTTGTTTGGTCTAATATCCACAACCATCGTAGCATATTTTGAGACAAAAAAAGACTCTTACTTTTTGCGAAGCAAGAGTCAAGAGTTTCAAGTCATCGAGATGAGGAGCAAGGCTTCTAGGCCTCGAGTTTCTCCTCGCGGACAGCGGCAAAACGCCAGTCGCCATGCCAGTCACCGTCGAAAAAGCCGAGGTTCGCCCTGCGCTTCGAATCGTCCTCGCCGAGGCACACAACCATCAGGTTGCCGCGCGGGTACTGCCAAGTCTGGCCAAGAGCCACAATCGGGAATTCCCGTTGCAGGTCTGGCTGGGCCTTCCCGAGAGCCAGAAGCTTTGTCGCGTTGGCAGGGCGATAACCTTCTTTTGCCATCTCGGCAATGGCATTTTTCGATGACATCCATTTGCCGAAGTGGAAGAGAGTGATTTCTCCCTCCCCTGCTTCCGTCCCGACGACTGGAAAATGCTCGTCGGTGATGTCCTCGTTCATCCAGTCGTACTCGCCCTCTTTGAGCATCTGGGCAATGGTCTTACCACAGTCGAGGACGACCTTGTAGGTGGGGCGAAGGAGGGTTTTGGCAAACTCCACCAGTTTGCAAAAAGCTTCATGGTTGTGGGTGAAAAACTCCAACAGTTTTACCGTAAAGCCCGCCTTCTGCGCCGCCTGCAGAAACTCGTGTGCCTTTGCCACTGCTTTACTGATTTCTCCTAACATGGCCGTTTCCTTTCTGACGCACCCCTTTGGGACACACCAATCGAACACTCCGCAACCAGCACATCAGATTTAGCTACGGATTTGGGTCTCCGCCAGGTTCAAATCGTGTCTAGGCAGACCCCCAAATCCGCAGCTAACGACTACTTAGCGATTAAGCCACTAAGTGAATTTAATGATTTTTCAAGGAACTCTTCTCTATCTTTTCGATACTCCAAGTATCGCATATATTATTCTATTTGTCAATAGTTTTATTGTAGTATCTACCTAAGGACAAGCTATTTTAAGTAATGGGGAACTTCGTATGCCAATCGGTCGCGTTCTGGAAAGCGATACCGGCGGAGATTAATTTTTCCTCGCCAAAGTGGGGGCCGAGTATCCGCAAGCCTACAGGTAGACCTTCTGATTCCAGACCTGCCTCGCCGGCCCGCTTCGCCCAAGCGGAAGCAGAGGTGAGCAGGCGGGTTGCAGATTGTCGGGATTATTTTTTGGAGCAATAAGCCCGCTCCGACTACTCGGAACAAAAACGGGGGTAAAAAGTTTTTTGAGGAAGGAAAAAATGCTCATAACTTATTTTATCCTTTTTTTATTTTTGTGGCTACTGGAAGATATTACCGACCGCCCTGTTCTTTTTTCTAGCTCTCTCCTTGCTACTCCGGCTACATTACCGCCTTTTTGCGCGACTTCTTTATTTTTGATAAAAGTATCAGGTTGTTCTTTTTTGGAGATTTCGGTCGTGGATACTTCGGCTAACATATTGAGAACCAATTCAAGATTGGTCATATTGTCTCGCAAATTTCCTTTTTGCAAATCTTTCAGCCCCTTGTAATCTTTGGTTTTTAGCCCCGCCCAAGCAAAAGTGATTTCATCAGTCAAAATAGCGAATTCTTGATTGGTCTCAATACCGCGTTCCTGCCATTCGTTAGTTAGATCTTTGCGAATTTCAATACTTTTCAAACGCAAATCAACCCAATCTTTGGAATAACCTTTTTGTAAATATGTTCGAAGCGCCCGCTGGATAGCCAGCTCTGGATCTTCGGTCTCTTCTACTCTCTCATAGCCAACACGCGCCAACCAAAGCTTGAACGGTTCGGCTTTTGGAGAAGGGATAGACTGGATAATACGAAACATAGTTTCGGTATCAGCAACATCAGTTAAGCGCATTTTGCCATCGGGAGCGATCATCTTCAAACCGTTACATTTTGTAACGGTTTCGCTAGAGCCCTCGTCAATAAGCCGCTTTTTGAACACTCGCCAATAAACCTGCGGGTTATTACTACCAGTCAGAACCGCTATTATGTCCACAACCGAAAAATACCACTTTTCTTTTTCATTATCCCAATGGCGACGAATCTGTTGACCTTCAAAAATCGCTAATTTTTTATTTTCTTTTTTCAACATATTGTCATTTTATCTCTGGATACTTCGTATGCCAATCGGTCGCGTTCTGGAAAGCGATACCGGCGGAGAGGAGTTTTTCTTCGCCGAATCTTGGTCCTAAAACTTGTAATCCTACGGGAAGACCTTTCGCGGTAAATCCGGCAGGAATGCTCATTCCGCAAATACCGGCCAGATTGGCGGAAATGGTGTAAATATCCGCCAAATACATCGAGAGTGGGTCGTCTTTTTTCTCCCCTATTTTGAAGGCGGGAAAGGGCGAGACGGGCGTCATCAGCAAATCCACTTGCTCAAAAATATCGTCAAAGTCATTCTTAATCAACGCGCGCGCGCTCTGCGCTTTTTTGTAATAAGCGTCGTAGTAGCCGGCGGAAAGCTCAAAAGTGCCGAGGATGATTTTTCTTTTCGCCTCATCGCCGAGATATTGGGAACGGGTTTTGATATACACCTCCGCTAGATTTGAGATTTGAGATTTGAGATTTGAGATTTTTATGGCGCTGGCGCCATATTTGATTCCATCGTAGCGCGCGAGATTGGAACTCACCTCCCCCATCACGATGAGGTAATACGCGGGAATAGCGTATTCGGTATGCGGGAGCGATACTTCCACGATCTGGGCACCGAGCTTCCGATATTCCTCCACCGCATCCAACACAATCTTTTTCACCTCCGGATCCAGTCCTGTGGCGAAATATTCTTTGGGAAGACCTATTTTTAGAGATTGTAGATTGTAGATTGTAGATTGTAGATTTCTTTGATTAGAATTCAAATCTGAAATCTGAAATCTGAAATCTGAAATATCCCCAACCGTCGTCGAGTCCAATTCATCAACTCCTGCTATCGCTTCCAGCACGATCCCAATATCTTCCGCCGACTTTCCCATCGGCCCAATCTGATCCAGTGATGAGCCGTAGGGTATGGCGCCATAGCGCGAAACCCGACCATAACTGGGCTTCAGACCGGTGATGGAACACATGGACGCCGGCTGGCGAATAGACCCTCCGGTGTCGGTCCCGAGCGCGAAAACGCAAAAGTCAGCGGAAAGAGCTGCCGCCGAACCGCCCGATGATCCGCCCGGAACGCGCGTTTTGTCCCAAGGATTTTTGGTGATTTGATACGCTGAATTTTCCGTGGAGGAACCCATGGCAAATTCGTCGCAATTTAATTTCCCCAGCATTACCGCGCCGGCTTCTTCTAATTTTTCAATAACAGTCGCCGAATAGGGCGGGATATAACCCTGCAAGATTTTTGAAGCGGCCGTCGTCTCTATCCCTTCGGTTAAAATAACGTCTTTGACCGCGAACGGTATGCCGTCCAGCATCCCCCGCTTTTTGCCGGACTTTATCCTCTCGTCCGCCTCACCGGCCTTTTGGAGCGCGTACTCTTCCGCCACTAGCAAAAAAGCGCCAATGTCGGCATCGTATTTTTTGATGCGGTCAAGATAATACTTCGTCAAATCAACACTGGTGGTTTTCCCAGCGTCGAGAAGTTCGGAGGCGGATCTGATAGTTAGACGTTCAAACATGGTTAGAGGGATTTTAGCCAGCCAGGTAATCTTCAATAACAATTATTTTGATGCTTTTGTCCTTTATTTTTTGCAGTTCTCTGTCGTTGGTTATGAAAACTTTTGCTCTACCATAAATAGCGTTGGCGTAACAAATACTGTCCATCGGCCTAATACCGAATTTTGCTCTGATCTGCGCCGCTTTGTTCAAAATAGCTACATTGGTTGGATAGATTTTCAGATTCGGCATATTCAAGAACAATTGAATATAATCTTTGGGATCTAGTCCTTTTTTGTAAGAACCGGCCAGCACTTCAAAGAGAGATAGATTGGAAATGTGGGCGACATTTTTCCCGTGGCTAATCCTGTCAAATATTGTTTCGCAAATGTCCGCGTATTTTTTGTTTTCTTCAAAAAGATATATAAAAACCATCGTATCAATGCCGATATTTTTGTTTTTGTCCAAAATACTAATAATCTTTTTCATTTATTACGGATCCAAGATTCTCTCTCTTTTTTGATATACTGATCCACATCCATGTTCTCCCACGCCTCACGACCTAGGCCACGCATATATTTTGCCCAATTTTTCACTTTTGGCTTGATGGTGATGGTTTTCTGTTTTTCGTCAATGCCAACACAAACCTCTTCTTTGGGCTTGAGATTTAGATGCATCCGAATCTCGCGAGGGATAACAACCTGATATTTGGAGCTGATTTTAACCGTTGCGCCTTGCATTTTTGCGATTTTAATTGTATTGAATCCATCATACCAATCGTTGAACGCTTTGTCAAATCGTTGAACCACCAATGAAGTTTACGGATATCCGATTTCCGTAAGATCCTTTTGGCTCCATGCAGGAGCGTGGAGCCAACGAATATTTAAGCATTGCTCATTGATTGAAAATTGCAAAATTTTAAATTGCAAAATTCAAAGTACCTTCGGTACCTTGATAAACCCTCCCTCTTGCTCCGGAGAGTTTTGGAGCAATTCTTCGCGGTTTTCGGTATTTTTCACCTCGTCCTCGCGCAGACGATTCTCCTGCCCCGTTACCTGATAGATTGGCTCAACGCCTTCCAAATCCAATTCGTTCAATTTTTCAAAATAACCCAAAATAGACCCGAGCTGGGTCAAGAATTTCTCCTTTTCCGCGTCCGTTAATTCTAATCGGGAAAGAGTGGCGGCGTATTCAATGTCTTTTTGTGATAGGGGCATTGCTACAAATTACAAATTTTCTAGCCGTAAGTATCATAGCGGAAAAAATCTTTTTCGGCAATCAGGGTAAAAATATCATGAGAACAAAAGCCAAATATTGAATAAAAATAAATGCCCTAGAGACCAAATACCGCTAAAAAAAGGAAGAATGCTTTTTTCAAACAAATACCAGATTCTCTCAAAGGCTATTTTTTTGATTTCGACAGAAATTTTTCTGCCTGTAGGATCGATATCTTCATCTCCCTTTATAGTGCCTTCCAAAAACGACAAGGGCTCGTTATTTTTGTCCAAAAAAACAACAGCGAAGCGTTTTTCGCCATAGATTGTTTTCTCGCCAACAAAAGCCACTTGATATTGATTCCGTCCAGGCCGAAAAGGAAACATCATATCAGTTTCGCCAAAAAGCAGAAGGACAGCATGCGTAGCTCCTAAATTCACCAATCTGGCATTTAGAATAACGGCCAAATCTTGATCGGATTTAATATTAACAATATCGCCGAAAGATCTTATTCCGATATTGTCCTGCCAAAATTCCAATTCAGCAGAACCATCTTTTATCTCCGGTATTTTATCTAGAATAACGCCTCTTGGAACAGGAACGGCAGAATCAGCCACTGTCACAAAAAGAGGCAGCCCAGCAGAATAATTATTGAGCCTATCGTAGGTATAGATTAAATAAACATAATCGCCAAAAGAAAGATTAGTGTCCAAAAAATACTCGGCTTCCCCTGAAAAAATCTTTTCTTCCGCCCCATGGCTATTGCCTTCAAAAACAACGCGGTTTATTAAAACACCGGCAAAATCGGCATCAATGGGATTGTTCCACTGCAACAAAACATCGTGACCAGATAATGTGGCACGCCAATTGGTTACTTGGCCGGGAGGCACAGTATCTGGTGTCTCCTGAGCGCGAAAAGTTTTTTCCATCAAATCTGATTGATTACCGGAGCTGTCACGACAAGTAAGCAAAATCAAATATTCCTGATCGCTTATGCCGCTAACATCAGCTTTCAAATCTTCTAAATGCACCAAATGGTCAAAAGCGAATAAGGTTTCTTCAAAGACAAAATCATTGTAGCCCAAGACATCCAAATCAAAATTTTTACGCCAGCTACTTTTGCAAATAGCCAATTCCGAAGTGCGCCATTTCACCTTTGCGCTATTATCAGTAATATCGGTTATTCTCAAATCCAAAATATCTGGCGGAGTAGTGTCTTTTTCCGTCATTACATAGGAGGGTGGCAGAGAGACAACTCCGGAGAGAATCTGCTGAACAAAATTTCCCGTGCCGGAAGCAAAAGAAAACAAAGGAAGCAATACCAAAAAAAGAAAAATAAAAATAATGAAATAAAAATAAATCTTCATACTAATATTCTATACAAAAAGTGCATTACAACAAGCGGGAAAAAGTTTTATAATAGAAAGAGAAAACCAATGTGGGGAAAACTGACAAATCATAGTCCATCTTTGGATTGTTTGAAGTGGAATAATCTTTTTTAGATTTTCTTTTAGGTGTGGATTTTGCCAGCTATTTATTAGTATTTTTGCCAATATTTTATTATGTCCGCTTTTCAAAAAATTTTTTTGCTGAAAAACTGGCTTGAAAAAAAATTGATTTGGCTTTTGGTCGTGACCATTATTATTGGCACTGCCTGGGTTTTTTATGGGAAAAAGGTTTCCGCCGATACCGGCACTTGGGATTTTACCAACAGTGGCGATTATGATTTCAATGGCACTTATTTGGCCGTCACAGGAGGTCAAGCGCAAATGACGGATGTCGCCAGTGATGTCACCAAAACCAGCGCCACCGATTTTTCCACCGGCACTTTCTCCAATACCACTACCTACGGCACCGGCAACGACGCGGCTATCCAGCTTTCTCTTTCCAGCACCGCCACTTCGGCTTGGTTTAATTACAGCCCAACCTCCAATCCTTCCGCGCGCTATGGTTCAGCGGTCGCCTGGGACAATACCAATGCGACTAAGTATGTTTTTGGCGGGATAGCCAGCGGAGGAACCTTGCTCAATGATTTGTGGAAATTCAATGTCTCCACCCGCTCTTGGTCGCAAATCACCACTTCCGGCGGTCCACCAGCCGCCCGCGATGGTTCTTCAATGATCTGGCATCCGACTAATGGCAAACTCTATCTTTTTGGCGGATATAAAGATCCTCCAGCCGTACTGAATGATCTTTGGGAATTCAATATTACCACCAGTACCTGGACCCAGCTTTCTCCGACCGGTGGCCCGCCAGCGACACGCTATTATCAATCCGCTGTTTGGGACACGGCTAATAGTAAAATCCTTGTCTTCGGTGGTTGCGACAGCGTAGTGGCTATGACTTGCTACAATACCGTCTGGGCGTACAATCCAGTGGCCAACACTTGGGCCGAATACTCTGCTCCGACCGGTGGTCCACCAACCGCTCGTAACGGGCATTCGGCTGTCTGGAATACAGGCAATAATCTGATGTATGTTTTTGGCGGTTCGGCTGACGGCACTAGCTATCGCAATGACCTTTGGACCTTTGACCCCACCGGCAGCGGTACTTGGGCGGAAATAGCTGATACCGGTCCGCCCACGGCTCGCGACGGACATATCGGCGTCTGGGATTCTTTGAATAATGATATGATTGTTTTTTCCGGCTATGATGGCACGAGCTATTTTAACGAAATTTGGAATTATGATATTGCTGGCAATACCTGGACCCAGCTTTCTCCCATCGGCGCCACCCCCACCGCGCGCCGATTCGGCATGGGTGTTTGGGACAATACTACCAAAAATATGCTCTTTTTTGGTGGCTGGACGGGAGCTTCCTATCTCTCCGATACTCAAGCTTTTATCGTTCGTGAGACTGAAGCTTCCGGGACATTTACCTCCGCCGCCATTGACTTCACCGCGGCCACCAATTTCACCACTCTTTCTTGGGTAGAGGGCACACCAACCGGCACCGATGTCAAATTTCAGTTAGCCACTAGCGCCGACAATATTTCTTGGTCGGATTTTTTGGGATCTGATGGTACCACGGCCTCTTTTTACAATACCACTTGGTCGGGCGAGAGCATCCACGCCAATAGTTCCGGTTATCGCTATCTCAAAGTGCGAGCCACTCTCCTCCCGAACGAAAATATCGTCATGGGCCCGATGTTGGGTAGTTTTACTATCGCCACCACCCGTTACGACACCGCCTCTCCCACGATGAAACCCTATACCTATGCCACCTACGGCAATGTCATTACTGCTTTTTCCGCCGACGAAGGAGGCACGGGCAGTGTTCGCTATCAAGTAACGCATCAAGGTGATGACGGCGACCCGACTTGGTATTGGTGGGACGGCGACAGTTGGGCGACCGTTTCCGGCGCCACTGATTACAATACCGAAGCCGATGTCAATACCTACATTGATCAATTTTATTTAGGGTTAGGCGTGGGCAATTTTGCCTTCAAAGCTTTTTTTATCAGCAATGGCTTGCAACAAGTGACCTTAGACAATATCGTCATTACTTATTCCGCCGGCACCTATACTACGCCCCAGCAAATTCCCGAATCTTCTATGCCAGTCACCAATGGACCGGTTTACGCCATTGCCGTTTCCGGCGGGATCACCTATGTGGGAGGACAATTTTCCACCATTGACGGCATTGCTAGAAATGGCTTGGCTGCCATTGATGCTAATGGCGATGTAACGAGTTTCAATCCCGATGTGCGCTATACTCTTGGCAATGAAGATGCCGGTATTATTCGAGATATAGTCGTTTCCGGCTCCAATATTTATTTTACCGGCGACTTCGGCGAGGTGGGAGGAGTGGCCAGAAATTACGCTGGAGCGGTCAATACCAGCGGTGTTTTGCAGGCCTGGAATCCCAATCTTGATAATATCGGCTTCGCATTGGACAAAGATACCGATGGCAATATTTTAATCGGTGGAAGTTTTATTTCCGCTTGTGGCGATCCGGTCGACTTCTTTGCTTCTCTTACCCCCGCTGCCACTTGCGCTATGAATTGGGCGCCGTCTATAGATTCTTACGTTTATGAAATCTATTATGACAGTGGCACTAACACGGTTTTCATCGGAGGCGATTTTCAAACAGTAGACGCCGAAACGCATTACGGTCTCGCCGCCCTGACAAATCTCGATACCAATGTCGTCGGCTTTGACGCGCTGGGAGAAACGGGCAACACTATTTACGCTATTGAGCCATACGGCCCGGCACTGATTGTCGGAGGCACCTTTGATACTATCGCAGGCGGAGCCTACAACAATGTAGCGGGCGTTTTGGCGCTGGATGGTTCGGATATCGGCTACAACCCCAATCTCTTGAATGGCGTATCCCTAGTGGAAGTTCATGCTATTGAAATAATCAACAGCTTGGTTTACCTGGGTGGTCAATTTGTTACCATTTCAGGCTCTACGAGAAATAAAATAGGCTCCACCACCGTCGCCGGCGCGCTCACTACTTGGAACCCCAATGCCAATAACAATGTTTATGTCATCAAACGCAACGGTTTGGACCTCTGGGCAGGAGGAGAATTCACCACTATCGGTGGCCCATCCCGAGCTTATCTGGCCTATTTTGCCAATCCGCCGGTACCGACTATTTCTTCCCTCTCCCCTTCTTCGGCTACCGCCGGAGACGCGGGATTTGATATGACTGTCACCGGTACCGGTTTTACCACCGGTTCGGTCGTCTATTTCGCCGGCTCCGCTCGAACAACCACCTACGTTAGCGCCACTCAATTAACCGCCGCTGTTCTAGCCGGCGATGTGGACACAGCTGGCACTTTCAATGTAACGGTAGCCACTCCCTACCCTGGCGGTGGCACTTCTTCTCCTTCTACCTTCACGGTCAATCCGGCCGATAATCCCGTTCCCACCACTACTTCTATTTCTCCCAGCAGTAAAACAGCTGGAAGTGCCGAATTTACCCTCACTGTCAATGGCACTAATTTTATCGCTTCGTCGGTGGTCAAATTTGATGGCACGAGTCTTACTACCGCCTATGTCGGATCCACCCAACTAACAGCTACTGTACCGGCAGACAATATCGCCGATGGCGGCACTTTTTCTATTACCGTTTTCAACCCCACTCCTGGCGGCGGTACTTCGGGAGCACAGACTTTGACCGTTAATAATTCCGCGCCAACAATTTCCGCTATTTCTCCTACTGGCAAAACTGTGCATACCGGCAGTTTCGTATTGACCGTATCAGGTACAGGCTTTACTCCGTCATCGGTAATTTATTTTGATGGTGTAGCGCAAAGCACCACTTTTATAAACTCCACCACTCTAACCGCCACTATCGGCAATATCACTTCTGCCGGTGATTTTAATGTTTATGTAGTCAACCCTATTCCTGGCGGAGGCACTTCTTCTTCGCAAACTTTTGAGGGAATACTGCCTTCTGCCTATACAGCTACCATTTTGGAATTAGATATCATCGGAGTGCCGATCAAAACCAATATTGGCACCGACAACATCAAAACCGATATCTCCTCTGATGGTAGCAGTGTTAATTTTGGCAATCTCTATTGGACGGAAGGTAAAACAGCTGCTTTGCTTTTGCGAGGAACGACCAATATAGCTGGAGGGTATAGTATCTATGTATCAGA
>JACPGU010000004.1 GCA_016188915.1 Candidatus Microgenomates bacterium
AAAATCGGGCGCGCGCAAATCGGGAAAAGCAAAGAAAACTTTTTTGTGGGGCGTGCCGGTTTCCGGCACGGCGGCGGGGCGGCTTCATTGGGGGTTTTGCTCAAAGTAGGTTCGTCCAAGGTTCAGAATTTCCCATTTAATGCAAAAACACAGGTTTATATCTGTGTTTTTGCATTAAAAAATAGTGTTGACCACGATTTGATTTTGCGATAAAATGTTTAAGCGTTCTGACATTACAATTATTAACCTGTTACATGTTTACTTTTGGTAAAAATGAAAGGGGGCAAAAGCGGCGTTAGATTGTATTTGTCATGATGTGACAAAGCCGCTTTCTGGGCGGTCTTTTTTATACACGAATTTCACGAATTTTATACCAATTTCACGAATGCATTAGTGGCATTAGTATAAAATCCATGGCATTTGTGCCATAGAACCTTAAAAAATAGCAAAAAGAGTAAAATTGTAATTTTCGCATGAAAATAACGAGTTAAAACGCAAAAAATTAATGTTTTTTGTGTTGTAGAGTTAGCTTAATTAAAAGCATATTGGTGGATACCTTGGGATAGATGGCCGAAGAAGGACGTGATAGGCTGCGATAAGCTTCGGGAAGGCGCCTAAAGCCTGTGATCCGGAGATTTCCGAATGGGGAAACCCATGAGCGTAAAACGCTCATACTCCGACTTTGAGTCGGAGAGGTAAGCGAGCGAACTGAAACATCCAAGTAGCTCGAGGAAAAGAAAACAAAGTTATTCCCTGAGTAGTGGCGAGCGAAACGGGAAGAGTCTAAACCATGCAGGTGTCAAGGCCACAGCCGTTGCCTGCGTGGAGTTGCAAGAGCAAACGTTCTCAACTGTGATTGAGAGGCAAAGTAAAAAAACATATTGCTAGTCGAAGGTCTCTGGAAGGAGCCGTCAAAGAGGGTGATAGCCCCGTAGACGAAAGCGGTATGTCTTTGCTGTTTGTTTCTTAAGTACTATAGGACACGTGAAATCCTGTAGGAAGCTGGGGAGACCACTCTCCAAGACTAAATACCATCTGTCACCGATAGTGAACTAGTACCGTGAGGGAAAGGTGAAAAGAACCCCGGGAGGGGAGTGAAATAGAATATGAAACCATATGCTTACAAGATATAGGAGCCGCCGTACCTCACTGTGTTCGGTACGGAATGTCTAATATCTAATTGACCTAATTTCTAATAAAATACCCAATAAATAACTTCCCAATAATTAAGTTTTGGGTTTTGTGATTTGGAATTTGTTTAGAAATTAGAACTTAGAAATTAGAAATTTCGTCCGCCGAGCATAGCGAGGTGCGACGGTGACTGTGTTCCTATTGATGAATGCGCCAACGAGTTAGCTAGGCGTGGCAAGGTTAAGCCTTTAAAGGCGGAGCCGTAGTGAAAGCGAGCATTAAAATGCGAATAGTCGCGTCTACTAGACCCGAAACCAGGTGATCTACCCATGGTCAGGATGAACCCCACCGAAAGGTGTGGAGGAGGTCCGAACCCATTAGTGTTGCAAAACTACGGGATGAACTGTGGGTCGCAGAGAAATTCTAATCGAACCTGGTGATAGCTGGTTCTCTTCGAAATATATTTAGGTATAGCTCCCAACTTATAATCAGGAGGGGTAGAGCACTGGATGGGCATTTGTTCCTTCGGGGACAATGTCCAAACAAACTCCGAATACTTCTGACAGTGTTGGGAAGTCAGACTGTGGGGGCTAAGCTCCATAGTCGAGAGGGAAAGAACCCAGACCGCAATCTAAGGTCCCTAAACATGTCTAAGTGGAAAAGGAAGTGAGATTACTTAAACAACCAGGAGGTTGGCTTAGAAGCAGCCATCCTTTAAAGAAAGCGTAACAGCTCACTGGTCAAGTGATTTTGCGCCGACAATTCAACGGGGCTAAGGCATGTACCGAAGATGCGGATGTCAGTGCGGAGCACTGACACACGAATTGCACAAATCTTTGAACGAATCTCACGAATTTATTCGTGGTATTAGTTTTTTGTTCGTGTGATTAGTGTGCCAATGCTCTGCATCGACATGGTAGAAGAGCGTTCTTGATGCGCTGAAGCTGACGCGTGAGCGTTGGTGGAGCGTCAAGAAGTGAGAATGTTGGCATGAGTAGCGATAACTCCGGTGAAAAACCGGGGCGCCGTAAAACCAAGGTTTCCTGGACCACGGTAATCGTTCCAGGGTTAGTCGGTCCTAAGCCAAACCCGAAAGGGGCAGGCGATGGACAACAGGTTAATATTCCTGTACTGTCGTAGTATCGCCCAAATACTGTCCTTTGCAAGATAAGATTTATCTTTTCGCGCATTGGGTGGTCAGCAATGGGGTGACGCATTTTTGAGCTTGGAGCATCTTTTGGCTATTGGTGTTTAAGCGTATTTGGTGGTTTGATAGGAAAATCCGCAAACAAATCCAGGTGCGCGAGTAAGACCCGCCGATGAGGCGGGGATTCCAGGGGAAAAGGTGACAAGAAAAACCTCTAGCGAGATACTATGATAACCGTACCGTAAACCGACTCAGGTGGTTGAGGAGAGTATCCTCAGGCGTTTGGAAGAACCTTCGTTAAGGAACTCGGCAAAAAAGCGTGCGTAAGTTAGCGATAAGCACTGTCCCCCATCACTTTGCAAACATAATTTTGTGAAAACTAATGTTATAGCAACAAGAATACATTGGTTAATTTACTGATTATGTTATCAAAGTGATGGGGGATCGCAGCGAAAGAGCCCAGCCAACTGTTTAGCAAAAACACAGGTCCCTGCTAACTCTTAAAGAGGATGTATAGGGGCTGACGCCTGCCCAATGCCAGAAGGTCACGGAAGGGGGTTAGCGTGCTTTGCACGCAAAGCTTCTAACCTAAGCCCTGGTGAATGGCGGCCCTAACTATAAGGGTCCTAAGGTAGCGAAATTCCTTGTCTGGTAAGTTCAGACCCGCACGAAAGGCGTAATGATCTGGGCGCTGTCTCAACGAAGGATCCAGCGAAATTACAATAACGGTAAAGATGCCGTTTACTCACAGCAAGACGGAAAGACCCCATGAAGCTTTACTATAGCCTGACATTGAATTAAGATTTTGTCATGCGTAGCATAGGTGGGAGACTTTGAAGTTCCGCTTTTGGGCGGGACAGAGTCGTTAGTGAAATACCACCCTTATAAGATTTTGATTCTAACCGGTCGAAAGACTGAGACAGTGTTTGGTGGGTAGTTTGACTGGGGCGGTGGCCTCCTAAAATGTAACGGAGGCGTTCAAAGGTCAACTAGCTCCGGATGGAAATCGGAGCGATAGCGCAAAAGCAAAAGTTGGCTTGACTGCGAGACGAACATGTCGAGCAGGGCGGAAACGCGGATTTAGTGATCCTTCGATGCAACGTGGGTTGCTCGAAGCTCAACGGATAAAAGTTACTCTGGGGATAACAGGCTGATCCTATCCAAGAGTCCACATCGACGATAGGGTTTGGCACCTCGATGTCGGCTCGTCGCATCCTGGGGGTGGAGCAACTCCCAAGGGTTTGGCTGTTCGCCAATTAAAGCGGTACGCGAGCTGGGTTCAGAACGTAAATAACATTGCGTTGTGTATCGGGAAACTGATATACTAGTATTGACTTATATCGGTGAAGCCCTACTCTCTTTTACCAAACTAGAGAGAGGGTAATACCGAGGGAAGATTTAAGATTATGCCAAAAAGTAATGATGCCTATATTGCTGGTTTTCTTGATGGCGATGGATCCATAATGGCTCAAATCATCAAGAAAAATGATTATCGATTTGGATTTCAAATCCGAACGAGTATTGTTTTCTACCAAAAACAAGGCAAGGAAAGTTTTATGAATTGGTTGAAGAATCAATTACATTATGGATATATTCGCAAAAGAAAAGACGGAATGACAGAGTATGCCATAGTCGGTTTCAAGGAAGTTGAAGAGATTCTGAAAAGATTTCACTCGCATCTGATTCTCAAAAAAGAATTAGCGAGTCTAGTCCTAAAAATAGTTCAAATGCCAAAGAAACCAACAGTAAAACAATTTCTTGCAAACTGCGAAATGGTAGATAGATCAGCGATGTTTAATTATTCCAAAAAACGAAAGATAAGAACGCAACAGGTGAAAGAATACTTGGCAAAAAATAATCTTATTTCCCCGTAACGACTCATAATTATTCGGCAAAAATAATTATGGATGGTTTATTCAAGAAATCTTGGAATTCCATAACACGTCAACCCCTCCTCCGAGGCGTCGGAAAGGGTGAAGATATAGTCTGCGCCATTAGTAATAATGGAATAACGTGCGTGAGACAGTTTGGTCCTTATCTGCTGTGAGCGCAAGAAACTTGAGAGGGGTCGTCTCTAGTACGAGAGGACCGAGACGAACGAGCCTCTGGTGTACCAGTTGTTCTGCCAAGAGCATTGCTGGGTAGCTATCGCTCGGAAGAGATAAACGCTGAAAGCATCTAAGCGTGAAACTCGCCTCAAGACTAGGTTTCATTAAGATTCCTGGCAGATCACCAGGTTGATAGGCTGCAGGTGCAAGGGCAGTAATGTCTTCAGCCGAGCAGTACTAATAAATCGTAAGTTAATTCTACAACGCAGAGAGCGTTAGTTTTGCTTCTTGAGAATTTTACATTTTACTCTTTTTTGAATACATGACTCTCGTGATTTTCAGCAGCAGGGCTACACCCGTTCCCATTCCGAACACGGCAGTTAAGCCTGCTAGCACCGATGATAGCCTTTGGGCAAAAGTAGGTGATCGCGAGAACCATGTATTCAAAAATCAAAGACACCCGGATATTTTTCTGGGTGTTTTTGATTAAGATTGACTTTACTTTGTTTTTTGCCGATAATTAAGAACATGCAAACAGACGATTTATTAAAGGATATAAACCCCAATGACCCAGAGTCGGAAACCGTGGCGGAAAGCCAGGTTCATGATGCTTATCGGAAAGGGGAGATAGATGATGCGGCCATTGATTCTTTGGAGACGGTGGCTAATCTGCGGGTGCAAGCCGAAGAATTAAAACAGAAAGAGGATCTAGGAAAACACATAGGAAATACTTCTCCAGCGCCACTAGAAGATGCCCCAAAAGATTTGATACCTGAAAAAGTAGAAATACCGCCAATGCCTCAAGAGAAACCAAAAGCTGTTTTGCCGGAGGTCTCTAGCGAAATGAAGCAAGAGGCAAAAGAAGTGGCAAAAGAAGGACTTCCTAAAGAAATAGAACCAATAAATAATAAAAAGATATAAGAAAGGAGCGTTCATGTTGAATCTTGAAAAAATATTTGGGAAAAAACAAGATGTGGATTCAAAAAAAGCCGCAGAAGAAGCGGTTCCATTAAGAGATTTAGAATCTCTATCGCTATTGGTGCAAGATAACGGAAAAAGAAAAGAATTTGATAAAAAAATAACTGCCTTGAGCAGGGATAATATGACATTGGGTATGCTCAAGCAAAAAATAGAAAAAATAGCTCGTGACGGAGAACCTTTAGTATCGGAAGAGCTAACCGAAAATTTACTCTCTGTCTCAAAAGAAGAAAATGGCGATTTGCAAAAGGTAATGCGTCCCGCTGTTGCCAAAATTTTGGAAAATATTTTTGCCAATAGTATGAACAAAACTTTGCCTGAAGAACAAATAAAAGACCCTTTGGATGAAGATAACTTTTTTGCTGGTATAAAAATTAATTTTCCCAAAAACAAAGCTAGTCAGCGATTTGAAAGCATTCAGGGGTTGGCTAAAAGGGGAGTAGTGGGAGGAGTAGCTGATATCAGGGTGTCTTTTACTTCTCTTGACAGCCCATTGAAGGACCTTATCATGTATGCCGATGGCAGAATAGTTTTTAACGAAAAAGACAAAAAAACTGACGTAACTGTTGATGCGCAATCTAGCTCTGAAGAAAAAATATATCTGGTGGACAAAATTACCGGTAGTTTGATGACGGCAAGAAGGGGGCATATGGAAAAAGAAAATGTGGCAAGAGAAAGAAAAGAAGAATTGCTATTGAGAGGTAAAAAATTGATGGAGATTATGAATAAAGAAACGCGAAACTAAAAGAAACTTGAAATATGTATTTTTTAAAATCTCCGGTTCTTCCGGAGATTTTTGGTATAATGGGGAGGCTAAGAAATTAAGAAATTAAGAAATTAAGAAAAATGGCCGTCGGGTACTCTTCTATTATTTTTTTACTTTTTTATTTTCTTAGACAAAATGCCAGAATTACCAGAAGTAGAAACGGTAGTCAGAGATTTGCGAAAAAAAATAGTCGGGAAGAAGATTCTCGAAGTTTTGTATTGCGATGAACCGAAAATTATTCGTGGCATGGCTGTTGCTATTTTCAAGAAAAAAATTATTGGTCAAAAGATTGAAAAGGTAGAGAGGAGAGCCAAGAATATTTTCATGTATTTGTCAGGCGGGAGAGTATTGCATATCCATTTGAAGATGACCGGGCACCTACTGATTTCAGATTGTAGATTTCAGATTGCAGATGGGAAATGGGTTGGGGAGGGGTTGCCAAAAGAATTAGAAGAGAAGGTTAATCAATTCATCCATCTAGTTTTGGAGCTATCGGGAAGGACGATTTTGGCCTATTCGGATATGCGGAAATTCGGTTTTTGGCATTTGACGTCAAAGGCTCATATTGAAGCGGTAGTGGCCAGACACGGCCCAGAGCCGTTAGATGATGAAATGTTCACTTTGGCGACCTTCCGAGCTATTTTGAGGGCATCAGGAGGCAAAATAAAACAAACATTGCTCGATCAAAGCAAAATTGCCGGTATTGGCAATATCTATGGCGATGAAATACTTTTTTTGGCTGGGGTCATGCCCACAAAAATTGCTAAAAAATTAAGAAATAAAGAAATTGAAAAAATATATTATAATATCCGGCCGACATTGGAGAAGGCCATCAAAATGCGCGGCGCTTCCATAGGAGATTTTCGTGACACAGCTGGGAAAAAGGGGTATTATCAGGAAAGCCGTTTGGTTTACGGGAGGGAAGGATTGCTTTGCCTCCAATGTGGGGGAAAGATAAAGAGGATAAAGATTGCAGGGAGGAGTAGCTGCTATTGCCCGAAATGCCAAAGATAAACAGTTCTTATGGTATAACGATTAACGTTTGGTATATCAAAGTAAACTCTGAATTCTAAGTTTATGCTTTATGAATGAATTTTATCGCACAAAAGGCATTATTATCGGTAAAAGAGATTTTTTGGAAGCTGATAAGATCTTGACAGTCTTTACGGAGGATTTTGGTAAAATCAGCGTCAAAGCCAAGGGCATCAAAAAAATCAAAGCCAAATTGGCCGGCCATTTGGAAATGTTTAATTGTGTTGACTTAGAGTTAATTAAAGGACGTAGCCATTATGTAGTAGTGGGAGCACAAGCTATCAAGACTTTTGAGAATATAAAAAAGGATTTTGATCGTACCAGCGCTTTTTACTATACTACTGAAATATTGGCAAAGATTTTGGCCGAAAATGCACCCCAAACAAATCTCTTTCATTTTCTTTTGGCTATCTTTTCCAGGTTAGAAGAGAAAAATGACAAAATTTTTCTTTTGATATTATTTTTTGAGCTTAATGTGCTGGATTTTTTAGGATTTAAGCCAGAACTAATGGTTTGTGTCGGATGCAGAGAAAATATCTATGGCCATACTTTTTTCTTTAGTGATGAGAGAGGGGGGATATTGTGCGAAACTTGTCAAAATTCTGATATTTTTTCTACCACTATCTCTCAAAATGCCCTGAAATTGATGCGCCTCCTTGTCTCCAAAGATTTCTCCTTTATTGAAAAGATAAAGATCCGGTCAGACATAACCAACGAAGTGAAAAATATTAATGGATTTTTTCTAGAGCATATATTAGGTAGGAAATTACGTTCAGCAGATTTTGTCACTATTAAACAAATTTAAGATAACAGATTATAATATTATTATAATATGCTAGACTATAATCAATGGTGCGAGATATCCTTGCCATCGCTTGACCATAATGTCAAAGAATTAAAAAAGATTGCCAAAGACACTAAAATCATGGCAGTACTCAAAGCCAATGCCTACGGGCACGGGCTGAAAGAAATTGGTAAAAGATTGGATAAGAATCCTGACGTTTTTTCTTTTGGAGTCAATAGCGCCAATGAAGCTTTGGAGCTTAGAAAAAACAAGGTAAAAAAGCCGATTTTGGTTATGGGCTATGTTTCTTCAGGGGAATATAGTCTTCTTTCAGGCAATGATATTGAGGTAGTTTTATCGGGACAGGAAATGCTGGATCAGATAGAAAAAAAGTTTCAAGGACCAGGGAGATTAAAAGTGCACATAAAAATTGATACAGGACTAAATCGTTTGGGCTTTTTTCCTGAAGAGGTAGAGAGATTGCTAGACAAAATAAAGGGAAACAAAAAAATAGTAGTCAAAGGGATAATGTCACATCTGGCCGCTTTAGAGGAAGGACTTTTGGAGTATACTCAAAAGCAAATCAAAAGTTTTGCCCAAATTGAGCAACTTTTTGCTGATAGGGGATTCTTGGGATTGCGCCATATTGGCGCGGCCAGCTCTCTTTTGTCCTATCCCAATGCCTTTTTTGATATGGTGAGGGTAGGTATCAGTCTCTATGGGCTTTGGCCTTCAAAAACTACCAGGGATAAGGCCTTGTCCGATATTGACTTGAAGCCGGTAATGTCTTTTAAGAGTAAGATTATTTTCTTAAAAAGAATCAAAGAGGGTAGTTCCGTCGGATACGGCTGTTCTTTTTCGGCAAAAAAAGATATGCTAATCGGAGTTCTGCCTACTGGTTATTACGAGGGGCTGGACAGGCGCTTTTCCAACAAAGGAGAATTTGTAGTGGCGGGGCAAAAAATGCCTATTGTCGGACGAATTTGTATGAATATGTCCATGGTAGATTTATCAGCGGTAGCCGATAGAGTAAAGATAGGAGATGAAGTTTTAATTTTTGGCAGTAGTGGGGATGATTTAATCAGAGCGGAAGACTTTACTGAATCTATCGGCACTATTGCTCATGAGATAACTTCAAAAATCCCTCTTTTTGTTCCGCGATTTTACGAAGAATAAGGGGAAAATACACAAAAAATATGATTTGGGAAAAAATAAATACAAAAGTTTTCTTAACTATCAACTCTTGGCCGCACCCAGACTGGGCAGTTTTTTTAATGCGATTTTTTAGTCTGATCGGGTATGGAGGTATTTTTTGGCTCGTATTGGCCCTGCTAATTATTTTACTCGACCAGAAGAAAATTCGCCGTGTCAAAGCCTTTTTCCTGATTGTTATCGCCTTGGTAGCGACACTGATAATTAACGAAATTTTTATCAAAAATATATTTGCCATTATTCGTCCGCAATACGTCCTACTTGAGCCTGGTTTGCGGTTTTGGGAGAAAGGATTCTCCGATTACTCTTTTGTGTCGGGGCACGCTTTTAGCTATTTTGCTTGCGCTTTTTTTTTGACAAAACTTTATTCCGGTCAATCTTGGTGGCTATATATTTTGGCTACCATAACAGCTTTCTCGCGTGTTTATTTGGGCTCTCATTGGCCGTTTGATATTTTGGCGGGGGCTGCATTGGGGCTATTAACAGGTGTGGTTATTTGGCGATTGTGGCATATTCCATTGAGTAAAAATAAATAATAGATTATACTAATCGGCATATGAGCAAAAAAGAAGAAAAAAATAAAATTTCTGGATCGGAAAAAATGGAAAAAATAGTATCGCTTTGCAAGAGGCGAGGATTTGTTTTTCCCGGCTCCGAGATTTACGGGGGATTAGCTAATACCTATGATTACGGTCCTCTTGGGGTGGAGCTCAAAAACAACATCAAAAAAGTGTGGTGGAAGTATTTTGTCCAAGACAGGGATGATATGACCGGTATTGATGGAGGGATTATTTCCTCCGCCAAGGTGTGGGAGGCGTCGGGGCATGTCCAAAACTTCAAGGATCCTCTGGTAGAATGTAAAAAATGCCACCATCGCTTTCGTCCAGATAAGCTTAAGGATGCAAGCAAATGCCCGGATTGCGGAGGGGGATTTACCGAGCCGAAATCCTTTAGTTTGCTTTTTAAGGCAATGATAGGCCCAGTGGAAGATGATCAAGTACTCGCGTATTTGCGGGGTGAGACCGCGCAAAATATTTTTATCAACTACAAAAATGTTTTAAATTCAACAAATAAAAAGATGCCTTTTGGCATCGGCCAGATAGGCAAGGCGTTTCGTAACGAGATTACGACGGGCAATTTCATCTTCCGCACCCTGGAATTTGAACAGATGGAGATAGAATATTTCATCAAGCCAGATTCAGATTGGAACAAGCAATTTGAAGAATGGGTGGATTATATACATGGTTTCATGGATGTTATCGGCTTAAACCGAAAAAATATGGTCGATCATGAGATTGACAAGAAAGATTTAGCTTTTTACTCCAAGAGAACGATTGACATGGAGTATCAGTTCCCATTTGGTCAAGATGAGCTTTGGGCGATAGCGTACCGCACCGATTATGACTTAACACAGCATCAGAAATATTCGGGTGAAAGCATGGAATATTTTGATGATGAAGAAGGAAAGCGTTATATTCCACATGTTTTGGAGCCGACCTTTGGGGTTGATCGCACGGTTTTGGCGGTGCTATCAGAAGCCTACGAAGAAGAAAAATTGCCCGACGGTGAGACGCGAGTAGTGCTTCATCTAGCGCCATCTGTCGCCCCTTACAAAGTGGCGGTTTTTCCGTTATTGAAAAATAAACCGGAGCTGGTGGCTAAGGCACGAGAAGTCTTGGCGATACTTAAAAAAGAATTCAATGTCTTCTGGGACGACCGAGGTAATATCGGGAAAAGATATCGCTATCAAGACGAAATCGGCACGCCTTATTGCGTGACGGTGGACTTTGACTCGCTAGAAAAGGGGACGGTAACGGTTCGCGATCGTGATACGATGAAGCAAGAGGCTGTGGAGATCTCTGATCTGCCCATCTATCTCTACAAGAAAACTAGTGGACTATATTGACGAAGGAAGGATTTATTAGCTAACATTCCTTATTAAAAATGATTCTCAAAAAAGTGCTTGACGGCACTTTTTTGGCGCGTAAAATTGGAGCTACGTGGGATTTTGCCCGGAAATTTTTTGTCGTTATCAAAAACAAAAACAAAATGTTTCAAGCCAAAAACATTCAGAAGAAATTTATTTTGATCGCCCTCTTTGCCATAATCTTTTTTGGCGCCCAGACTGCGGTCATTTTTTATGCCAAAAAAACGATCAAAAACGCGGTAGCTAATAAAGACGCTTCCAGTTTCACTAACGCGCAACTGGAGCAGATCAATAACAGATTGATATCTTTGGAGCAGAGAATTAATTATATTCAAAGTTATATTATTGCCAACAACAATAGCAAAAAATAGCAGATTATTAAAAAGCCAGCGTGGTGGCTGGCAGAAGGAGGGTGGTGTTATGAGAACTAATTTTAAAAAATGGATAACGGGAATGTTGTCCTTGGGGTTGCTTTTGACACTTATCGGGCCGATTAGTCCGGTCAAGGCTGGCACGCCTTTTATCCAACAGGTGCGCTATGTTAGTCCGACTACTATAGATGTTGTTTTCTCCGAAGCGATGGATGCCACTACAACGCAAAATACCGCCAACTACACCCTCGCTACCTCCGCCACCGGCGACAACCACGCCATCACCTCCGCT
Source organism: Candidatus Microgenomates bacterium (assembly GCA_016188915.1). Lineage (GTDB taxonomy): Bacteria > Patescibacteriota > JACPGU01 > JACPGU01 > JACPGU01 > JACPGU01. Next base: position 11,689 of record JACPGU010000004.1, read on the forward strand.
ACTTTAGCCACCACCAATACTGCCAATGACACCGCTCGTATCGTGGCCAATCTTGCCCTCATCAGCCCATCAATGAGCGACACTATTACTATTGCCACCGGCGCCGGCGCGCCGAAAAGCTCTGCTACCTCCACCAACCAGACCGATGGTTTCCCGATGATGGCGATGTTGCAACAGGCGACCGTCGCTATTTCTGAAATCCAAACAGCGGGCGGTACGGCTACCGATGAATTTATCGAACTCTACAATAGAACTCCCGGCGCCGTAGACCTGACCAACTGGAAATTGAAAGTTATGGATAGCGCTGGTAATGAAGCAGAATTGATCTCTAATATTGGCATTGCGTCACTGGCAGGCAACAAATTCGCGCTTTTTACTCATGCGACCGGTTATGATGGCACACCGACTGGCGACGGGACTTATTCGGCAGCAGCTATCGGCGACGATAGCACCGTTCTTTTGTACGACAATAATAATATAGTAAGAGACATTGTCGGCTTTGGTTCGGCCAAGGTCAAGCAAGGTGATGTCATTACTTCCAACCCGGCGGCTAACGGTAGTTTGGAACGAAAATCGCATCCCGGCGCGACGGCTGAATCGATGGCGAGTGGAGGAAGCGACGCTACGCAGGGCAATAACTATTCTTCTTCTAACAATTTTTATGATTTCGTTACCCAGACGGTAGCTGTTCCGCAAAGCACAGCATCTCCTGCCGAAGCGCCGGTTGTAGGTGGCGGAGGAGGCACAGGTTTCGGCGCGGGGCGACCCAATATTGAATTCATGCCGATCATGCAATGGAAAGATGGCGCCGATCTCAAAGTCATCGCGCGCGTTTTCGATCCGGAAACCGCCGAAAGTTCTCTGACCACCGCGCTTCATTACAAAGTCAATGCCGGCTCTTGGACTTCGGTCTCCGGTTTCTCCATGGGTAGCAATTTTTTCAAATTTATTATTCCCGACGCGGCTTTCGCTACCACGGATACTATCAGCTATTTTTTGAAAGCAACAGACGGCGATAGCAACGATCGCTACATGACACAGAATCCAACACTGGATATGTCTGACACGACGACCGATACCGACGCGCAAAGCAATCCTTTTACTTTCTCTATCGTGGATGGCTCTGGCTGGGCTCGCACTATTTCAGGCACAGTCACCGATTCGGCCAGCGTAGCGGTGGCCAACGCCATTGTTTATTTGGTAGGCACCGGATTTTCCGCCACCACTGCCGGCGATGGTACCTATACTATCTCTAATGTGACCGATGGTATCTATGATGGTCGCGCGTTTGCTTCGAGCAAAGGCGATATGTGGAAGAACGGCGTGACGGTCAATGGCGGTAACGCGACGGGCGTTAACTTTTCTCTGCCGGCTAGTTTCTCTGGCGGTATGGGTGGTGATTTCTCTCGTCCGAAGGTAATGTTCACCGCGCCTTTTGAAGGTATGAGCGGCGCGCCGGAAAATATCAATACCGGTTTTGCGCCGATTATGATTGGCTTTAACAAAGACATGGACGCTTCCACCTTTGTCAGTAATGATAATGTTTTTATCAGCACTGATGGTTCTACCGCGGTGGTAGGTCTGACTCTGACGCGCGCCTATGATGGGGGAACAAAACAATTGACTTTGTCCTCCACGACCGCGCTGACTAAGGGGACGAATTATGTGGTCGTTTTGACGCCGAATGTCAAAGACGCTTCAGGTAACAGTATTGACGGTAATACCTCATCGGGCAATTTCATTTTCAGTTTTACCACCGCTTTTGACGGCTCAACTTTTGGTGGCACGGGCGGGGCGGTTTTCCCTCCTTATGTGACGGGAACAACGCCAAGCTTTGGCGCTTTCAACGTTGCGACCAATGCCAAAATGCGAGTGATTTTTTCCGACCCGATGGATACTTCCACTATTAGCACCACCACGATCAAAGTTTATGAAGGCGCCAGCTCAACGGCTCTGTCGGGAACAACAGTGACGCTCGATACTTCAACGAGAAAGACCGCAACCATCACGACCGCAAGCGCTTTGACCGCGAGCACCAAATACACCATCAAGGTATTCGGGGGAGTGAAATCCGCGACCGGTATTTTTGGCCGACAGACAACAACAGAAGAAATGATGCGCGCGGAATTTACCACCGGCACCGCTACCGACTCTGCCGCGCCACGGGTGGCGGGAGGCAACCTCGATATTTATAAATCAACAGCGACTTGCGCTGTTTCGGCGGTAGATTGTATCACCAATGTTCCGGGCGGAATAGGAGTAATCAATCTCGGTTTCACTGAAAATATGGATCCTTCTACCATCACCAGTTCCTCTGTCGTTTTGAAGAAGGGGAGTGTCGAGGTCTCAACAACGGTGAGCTTTGACCCGCTTAATAATACTGTTACCATCGCGCCACTGACGGCTCTCTCGCCTCTGACGACCTATACGCTCACCGTAGCGACGACGGTTCTCGACAGTGTTAGCAACGCACTCGATCAGGATACAGTAACAGCAGGATCGCAAGGATATACCGCACTCTTCAAAACTTCCGATACAGTAGATACTACCGCGCCGACCGTTCTTTACGCGGCAGCTGACGACTTCTCGGTCGCGGTGACTTTCTCCAAGCCAATGAACGCCAGCAAATTGGGCGATACCGGCTATACTAATTCTGTTTTGAACAAAGACAATTATTCAACCATAAAACAAGGAGCGGCTGGAACAGATTTTGCCGGTGGGGGAGGAACAGCAGTTCCTTTGACGAATGCCAGTGTCACGTATGACGCGATGAGCAATACGGCCATCATTAAAGGAGTGCAACTGACAGCGGGCAACGACTTATATATAGTAGTAAATAATGCCGCGGTCAAAGATGTTTCCGGCAATCTCTTGAACGGTAGCGCCAACGCCTCTACTTCTCCTATCAAAAGTAGCGCGACTACCGGTGGCATGATTGGTCCCGGTGGCGGGGGAATGATGAATTTCTCTTCCGGTGAAGGATCATTTACCACCATGACCGGCTTCGGCGGTTTTGAGGCCAGCGCTATGGGCACCCGACCGGTAGGCGTGATGCCGATGAACCAGATGGCAGGGTTGACGAGCAAGTACTTTATTGACTTGCCGGTAACGAAAGCCATTGTCGATGCCTCCACGCTAGTGCTTACTTTCCCTTCAGGATTTGATGTGACCAATGCTGCCAAAGACGCGGCCAGTCCATCGAGCAAAGATATGAATGGTCCGGGCGCCGGCACTATTACCTTTGATAATACCTATAGTAGCGATGGTGTGTCATCTGATGTTTTGGCTCGCACCGTGACGGTCAAATTTGATGTGACTGGTACGCCATCAGCCACTGATTTCTTGCACCTGGATCTGGATGGTATCAAAAATAGTTCTATTCCTAAGGACTTCAATACTTCCGGCTATACAGTAGATATGAAGACGAGAGATAGCGCCGGAGTGCAAATGGATTCCAGTACTTCCATGCCGTTTTTCATCACCGCGGCCGGTACTTATACAATTTCCGGAACGATTACCGCGGCCGGCGCTTCTACCGGCACGGCCAAGATCTTCCTTGGCTCGCCAGCCACCGGACCAATGGAAACAACTTCCATCGCTTTCTCTAATGGTAGTGCTACCTATACCTTCAACAATCTGCCCGCCAGCGACTATTGGCTTTCTACCGAACCGTCGGTAACGCTCGGCGCTAATGATTATTTCGGTATCAATAATTCAGAACCAATCAGGCTTTCCGCTACCAACAGTCCTTTGACGAAAAATCTGACTTTGGCGGCAGCTTCCGGTGGCGCGGCAGTGACGGTCAATATCGTAGGAACATTCAATTCATTAGAAGGGAATATCGATATCTTTGCCGGTGGCTGGAGTGGCTTCGCGGTCAAAACTGTAGAACTTAACGACACCTACGGCGCTGGCTCTCCGTATTCAACGACACTCCGCATCCCGTCAGGATCTGACGGCACCTGGTATGTGGGAGTCGGTCCGGCAATGCCAAAAGGCGCCATGGGCGGTATGATGCCAGAGATGTCCTTTGTCCCACCGCCATCACAAGAAGTGAAGGTGACCAGTGGCACTGGCACTGCCAGCCCTTCTACTTTGACATTCACTGTTTCTACCGCCAATCGCACGATCTCTGGTACGGTAACTGACGGCACGACAGCGATCTCTAATGCCGAAGTTTTCGCCTATCAGCCGATGGGTGGATTCGGCACGCCACCGACCAAGACGGCCTCGGACGGCACCTTTACCTTGAAAGTAGCTGACGGCACCTACAAAGTCGGCGCAATGTTGCCCGGTCTTTCCAAACCGGTAGAACAATCCGTCACTGTTAGTGGCTCTAATGTTTCTGGCATTACTTTGAAACTTTCTAAACCAAATTACACTATCTCCGGTAAAATGACTGACGGTACCAACGGCGTTTCCTACGCGCCGGTCTGGGGCTACAACGAAACGACGGGAGAATATTCCAATACGATGACTGACTCTTCCGGTAATTATATTCTTTACGTTAACGCCGGCACCTGGAAGGTAGAAGGCGACGCCCCGGGCTACGGCAAGATGCCTTCTATTACAGTTACTGTCACCACGACCTCGCAATCCAATCAAAATCTGCGTCCGGGATCAACCAATATGGCTACTGTTTCCGGCACAGTGTCTATCGGCGGATCGGCTACTTCCAAAGTCAACGTTTGGATTGAAGGCAATGATTCCAGTGGCGGGAGATTCAATAATTATACGGTAACCGCCTCTGACGGCACGTACTCTTTGAAAGTACCCGGTGGTACCGGCTATACTGTTCGCGCTTGGACACCAAATTACGGCGATCTAACACCGGTCGTTATCGGCGCTATTGCTGAAGGAGCTGCGCTTACCGGCAAAGATTTCACTATCGCTTCCGGCGCGACAGCGACCATTACCGTCAAGTTCACCAATACTTCCGGACTTTCTGCGACCCAAGGTTTCGTGGACATCTTCAATCCGACCACGGGCCGTGGCTCGCACTTGGACATTAAAGATATTACCAGCAATCCAACCGCGGCCGGTACTATTGCGCTACCCAAAACATCGGGCTCTGATACCTACAAGGCATTCGTGCATATTCCGGGTTTCGGCGAATTCGCGCCGACAGTCGTTTCGGGATCTTTGGCGCAGGATTTCACCCTAACCGCGGATAGCAACCTCAATTTCAGTCTACCGACTAGTAGGCGCACCATTACGGGGCGAGTCTATGTAGATACCAATGCGGACAGCGATTACGATTCAGGAGAAGAGATTCGCGAAGCCTTCGTCTGGCTATTTAATAAAACTACTGGTTCACACAACGGTACGCAGACCGCTTCTGACGGCACCTACACTCTAAATGTTTCCGACGGCACCTACGATATCGGCGTGGATAAGCCAAGCTACACTTCTCCGGCGCCAACGGCTCTGACTATTTCTGGCAATTTAACTGATCAAAATTTCGTTCTCTCTGCTTCAGACAGAACCATTGGTGGTACCATCACCTCCGATGGCTCGACAGCGCTTACGAGTGCGTGGGTTTGGGCAGAAAAAGTAACCTCACTTACCGATCTTACGCCAGCTGGTGGTTGGGCGGGAGGACAAACCGATCCTTCAGGCGTCTACTCGCTTGCGGTATCCGCCGGATTTTGGCAAGTGAGAGCGGTCGCGCCTGGTTATCAAGAAACAAAATACAAAGTAGGAACAACACCCACGGTTTTGCAGGTAGCTGGCAGTAATTTGACCGGCAAAAATATTACTCTGATCGCGCAAACCGGCTTTACCGCCAAGGCGCCACAGTCGCAATCTATCACACCGGGCAATGCCACGACTTTCAACGACACTACTAATGGTGTATCGCTGGAAATTCCCGCTAATACACTCGGATCTGATTCCTCGGCCAATACTTCTCTGACCGTCACGGAAGTAGCCGCTCCTGAAACTGGTGTCAAAGCACCACTTGGGGGAGTAGGCGATGAAGTTTCGGCGACCAAGAAAGTTTCAGCAAGTGAGTCGCAATCTATTACTACCTTTGACACTGGTTCAGCTACCATTACCCTCACCTACAGTGATGCCGATATTCCGGCCGGAATTTCAGAAAGCCAGCTTACTTTGAGCTATTATGATACGACCGCCGGCCAATGGACGGAAATCCCTGCTATTCAAGACACCACCCTCAATACTTTGACGGGTACGACCACTCACTTCTCGACTTTTGCGCCGACCTATCCGACCGGCACCAATCCGCCTTCTACCCCCGGTACTCCGTCCGGTACGGCAGGTAATGGTTCGGTAGCTCTTTCTTGGACAGCTTCTACTGACGATATTGGTTTGGCGGGATATGAGGTTTATCGTTCTACTACGTCTGGTGGCACCTATACCAATATTTCCGGCGATGTAGATGAAAATGGTGGCTGGTATCCAGCTCGCCTGGTCGCTGGGACTTCCTATACTGACAGCACTGCCTCTAATGGCACTACTTACTATTACAAAATTTCCGCTTATGACGCGGCCGGCAATCAATCCACTTCGTCTTCAGCTTCAGCTGGGCTTACTCCTGCTGGCGGAGGCGGAGGAGGCGGAGGAGGAGGGTATATCGCGCCAACTCCATCCAATACGATCAACGGCTCGGTAGTGGCCACCAAGGGCTTGGGCGGTATTACAACTCTAACCAACAGTGATTCTACCGCGGTCAAAATGACTGTTCCGGCTAATGCTGTAACCAACGATACTACCTTTGCTGCTACTGCTATTTCTGCCACTGACGCAACCGTCATTCAGCCAGCTACCAGTACCAATCTATCTGTCGTTGGCAAGGTCTACAATCTAAGCGCTAAACAGGGCAGTACTGCCGTAACAGTATTTGCTCAACCAGTAACACTAGAATTTACCTACAAAGATACCGATATCCCAACTGGCGTTACGGAAAATAATATCGCTGTTTATTACTTTGACACTACTTCTAACAGTTGGGTCAAAATAACCACTTCCTCTATTGATAAAACGGCAAATAAAATTACCATCTTAGTAGAACACTTTACGCAATTTGCTATTTTGGCTGATACGACCCCGGCTTCACAGACACCGGTCGAACAAACGGCAGGGGAGACGCCAGCAACACCAACGACAGGAGTCACTCCTTCCAATAATCCGGCAGAATATAATTATGAATATGTTTCCCAGAGCGTCTATCCGACTATCGCGCCTTTGGCTTCCCAAAGTGTAACCATCAAATTGAAAAATACCGGCACGGCTACTTGGTACAAAACCGGTAGTTATCCTGTCAGACTCGGTACCTCGCACCTCAAAGACAGGACAAGCAAATTCCACGATGAGACCAATTGGCTCTCCGGCAACAGAGTTGCTTCCTTCCAAGAGGCTAGTGTTGCTCCGGGGGAGACAGGTACTTTCACCTTCAATATGACCGCGCCTCTTAATAAAGGTAGCTACAAGGAATACTTCCAGCCGGTCGTGGAAGGACTAGCTTGGTTAAAGGATATCGGTATTTTCTGGACGGTAACAGTGGACGAAACCTACAGCGCCAAATGGATGGGGCAAGGATTCAACTCCGGCACCAATACTGATGGTACTAAAACTGTCTGGATAGAATTCCAGAATACCGGTACCGCGACTTGGAAAAAGACAGGGGACAATCCGGTGCGCCTCGGTACTTCTCACGAGAAAGATAGGGCTTCGATGTTTGCCGATTCTTCCTGGCTTGCTACCAATCGCGTAGAGCTCTCGCAGACGGAAGTAAAACCGGGGGAGACAGGACGATTTGAATTCAAAATCAAAATCTCGGCCGGCAATGCTGGCACCACTTACCGCGAATACTTCCAGCCGGTAGCTGAATACCTGACCTGGATGGAGGATTGGGGAGTATATTGGGATATAGCAATCTGATAAGAAATTAAGAAAATAGATGCCCATGGGCTCAAAGTCCATGGGCATCTATTGTATTGCTCTGCTTAAATGTTTTGGGGCGTGATAAGATAGGGGGAGTTAAAATTAATCTACCGATGGTGCTTGTAGGTAGATAGATGAATACCAATAACTTCTTACGAATATGGAAGGACCAAACAACGAAATACCTAATGCTGAAAATAAACCTGAGAAAAAAGAGCTACCGAGTAGGCTCAAGGTTTTGGTGGTGGAGGATCAGGAGTGGCCGAAAATTTCGATTTTGAAAGCGATCAAAACAAATTTCGGCAATTTTTTGCCTGATTTTAGAGATGGTGGAGATTTGAAGATGGTGGATAACGAGCGAGACTTGCTAACGATAATAAATGATCCTGATGCTAGTTTTGACATTGTGTTTTTGGACAACAGGATATTGGCTAGACCCTTTGATGATGGTGCTAGACCCTCTAGGCGGATTTCCCGCAACACGAGCTTTCTCGACATGGAAGGTATAGAGAAAAACGCCTTTGCTATACATGAAGACTCTGACAACTTTATGGATGCCGACAAGATAAATGCCTATCCTTTGATTGGTGCCCTAAAGGAAAAAAAGATGTTGGTTGTGGGGACATCATCCATGTCAGAGAGGGAGCTGGCGAGGACAGGAGATCACAAGCCCGATTTTTCTATAACCAAAATGTTCAGTGATGCTGACGAGTCTTTGGCGGGTATAAAGGGTCAAGTTTTAGACAAACTAATAGAGGAACAAAAAGAGAAGCAATAATGATTGACTGATAGCAATTTGAAGCAAAAAAATAAGGGACCGCTTTGCGGTCCCTTGGAATGTACTAACTATATTGAGCATTTTTCATCTTGCTCTTTTTTGACCGATGTGTCGATGACGACTTCCATTTCGAAGATCTCCTCCAGCTCTTCCTTGAAGCGTGCCAGCACATTGCTGGAGACGCTCCCGTACTGGATTGAACTGCCGGTCAAAGTCATTTTCCCCTCCTTCTCTATTAAGAAGCCACCCCCCAGCACTTCATACGCTTCCTCCCTTATAAACCTTAACAGATTCTTGTGCATCTCTACATCAAGGGCATATAATCCGACCAACCCGCTTGCAGTTATTGCGACAATGAACCTTAGTCCCTGGTAAGACATTCCTTCGTAAAGTTCCAACATTTTCCTCATGTGCTCTACGTCTTCCTTCGACATGTCAACCTTAAATTGGCATGTGTTCATTTTTTCCTCCTTAGAAATAGGTTTTTGGGCGTCTTTGACTGCCCTTAAGAAGCAGTCAAAGATAATGGTGGCTCTTTCTTTTATGTCTCCTGATTGTCAAATTGCGGCGTTTCTGTGCCCTCGCTCTTTTGGGTACCCTTTTCAATCGTTACAGTAGCATTATAGCATAGCTTAAGCTATTTGTCAATACTTTTTTCAAAAAAACCGACACCTGTCTTTATCAATATCTCTCCGTCACTTACAGGTATATTTATCCCTTATTGACAAGGGAGGAGTAGTATGATAATATGTATTTGTCGGAAAAACCGTCAATTATTTAGACAGGACTTAGGGATCAGAATATAGTGATTAATGAGTGGAAAATTCAAAAAATGAGTAAACAAATAGCACAATTGAAACAACTGGGATTGGACGAAAAAGAGGCGAGGGTGTACCTTGCTGCGCTGGAATTCGGCCCTACCACAGTAGCCAAACTGTCCAGCAAATCAGGGGTGAAAAGAACTACGGTGTATGAATTTCTTGACGATCTGGTGGCGAGAGGGGTATTGATAGCTACCGTATCCGGAAGAAGGCGTTTGTATATAGCCACGCCTCCGTCCGATCTAGAAAGGCTCATAGAAAGACAAAAGGAAGCCCTGCGGGAGATAATGCCTGAATTAGTGCTTTTAGCACAAAAGGGTCCAGTTCGACCCAAGATCAAAGTCTATGAAGGTACGGAAGGGCTGAAATACGCCTGGCTAGAAGCCATTAATCATCCAGAAGGATCGGAATTAATATCTTATTCTGACTTTGACAAGATATATGAAGTTTTGCCTCGTTCTTTTTGGGAACATTGGGTAGACGTAAAGGTAAAAAGAAAAATCACCTCAAGAACCATATTGCCATCCAATAAGTATGCGAAAATTCATACAGACGAGAATAAGAGAGAACTTCGAGAGCATATTTTTGTATCGCAGGAAGATTATTCAGTACCACTAGAAGTTATTGTTTGTAATAATAGAACAGCAATGATGTCTCTAAGGGATGAGAAATTGGCCATAGTGATTGAGTCCAAATATGTAGCCGACAGTCAGAGAGCATTATTCAATCTCCTTTGGAAGCTATTAAAAAAGGAAAAGAGGAGATAGGCACTCAAGTAAGCAAATAAACAAGTAAACAAAATAGAGGCGCGATATATCGCGCCTCTATGTATGTTACGTTATTCTTCCTCCAGCCAGAAGCATTCTTGATCAACTTGCTTCATCCAAATATAAAAACGCTATTTTTTTGATCTTGGTTATGTTTTTGTCATTTGTTATAAAAAGCGAGCAATCATTGACTATGGCTGTAGCTAATTGGACAGCGTCTATCGCCTTGATGTTGTAGACAGCTCGCAAATAAAGCGCTTTATCTAAAATATTATAATCCGGCATTGCCACTTTGAGACCAGGCATTTGCAGGAAAAAGCTTTTGATCATAGTTAAAGTCGGGATATCTCCAGCACGCATCGCCGGTACGGCCGATTCCAGATAAGATAATCCTGAAGTAACTCCAATATTCCCCCTTTTTTCTATATTTGAAAATATCTCCCGGCATATCGCGCCATATTTTTCGTTGTTGTCTAGAAAATATATAATTATGTTGCTATCAAGGCCGATGCGCGTATGTTTGGCGAGTATGGTTTTTATTTTTCCCATGATAATTTTGATTTTTCAATATAGTCGCTGATGTCTATTTTGGCATAAGCCTGCTTGGCGATACCGGCATAGTAAGCGGTTGCGTTTTTTTTTGCTGGCCGCATCAAAATATAATCAGAATTTGGCACAGATATTATAAGCAGTTTGTCTTTTGCTTTTATATTTTTTTCCTTCCTGATATTGCGCGGAATGACTATTTGATGTTTGGTGCTGACGGTGGTTTCCATTATGATAATTTATTATTTATCTTTGTTATCATTCTATCTTAAAGTAATACATTTTGTCAAATCGTATTACCTTCTGTCCATACTCTCCCAAATAATCTCCCACAATTTCCGAAAGACTTTTTTGGTATTATGAGCGAGGAGGCGGTCGTGTTTGAAAGTCCGCTGTATTATCTAGAAAAAACATTAACCCTTGTACCAACAGGCTAGGGATGCCCTCATTTATCAGGCGAAATCGGAGGCAATCTGTTCCTGCCTATTTTTGTTTTTTGAGTAGCTTCCAAAAAGAGTTAAATATAGCCCTTTGAGTATCTGCTATCTGTTGGGATTCTATAATCACGCCCAACTTTTCTTCGCCAAATGACAGTATTGCTACTTTGTTCTTGTATATATTTATCTCATTGGAAACTGGGAAATCTTCTTTTGGTAGCAAAATGGTTTCTCTCAGCTCATCTTTATCTGATGCGGAGTGTATATTCGCATGTTTGCCAGATCTGGCTATAGCTTTTGTGAATATCTTCTTCTTTTCTACTCTTTTTTTCAGATAGTATTCTCTGAAAGCAGGTGAGAATATCTCATATACATCCTCGAAACTGGCATAAGCGAGTATCTCGGACCCTTCTTCCTGATCTAGAGTGTCTTCATATATCTCTTGGAGTCCCTTGACTCCTTCATGGAATCTGATCTTTGGCTTCTTGCTTCCGCTTTTTATGAATATCAGGGACAGATCTGGTATTACAGATAATAGCTTCTCCTTTTGCTTTTCAAGTATATTTACCAGATTTTCAGGTTCGGTAGCGGCATAAAGTGTCTTCTTGCCTACAGGAGTAGGGGATATGAGACCTTTTTCGACCATATCATCTAGAAAACTATAGATATTGGTTCTCTTCATGCCCGTCCTCTTTGACAGATCTATAACACTAGAAGGGCTACCCTCAATGGAGGCAAGATATATCGCTATTTCTTGCTCTTTTATTCCCAATTCTTGCAATATGGCTATGACTTTTTTCATATAAATGTTGTCGTCTTTTTATGACACTTTTAGTGTATAGCATGGCTCATATCTAGTCAACACCTCATTTCTTATCTGCAGAAGTGTCAACTAATTACTGTTGTAAAATGTCATTAGACTATTGACATAATAGCTTGGGTATGCTATAATTAAGGCACTTAACAATTGAGAAACACATTTCTGTGCTGGCGAGCCAAAACGCTAGGAGATTGAAATGGATAACGCGAATGCGAGTATCGAGCTGGTTTCTTACGATTGCGACTCTTACGGCTTTGGCAAAGTGTTTTACAATGGTGTACAGATGTTTGACACGACCGGGAAGGGTGGCGGATGCAACGCATGGGAGATCGGGACCACTGCGGTATTTCCTTCGCGATTTTCGAAGGATATGGTGGCTGATGGCAGTTCTCCTTGCATTTCCATCCTGACTGCCGGATGTTGTAATGGGCATGTGATTGAGTGCAATACGCTTGGGTTTCAGCAAATCTATTTCGTAGCCGCAACTCCCCCTCGTGGGATACTCCCCGTTTATATGTATTGCCCATACTCAGGTGAGGTGGGCGGAAAGCCTCACGGGGATCCGTTCTATCGTCTGGTTGGCACATTGGTCTGGAGTTCTTACAGGAGAGAAAGGGGCATCGGTAAAGGCAAGATCTGGCTTATGAGTCGGAATTCCAGCGATGGAGCAAGGCGACTGAATCTCGAGGTGCCGAACGAAGCTTCAAAGGATGACATCTTGGCTCTGCCAAGTCTTCCTGAGGAGATGAAGCGGTGCTTTGAGGGTGGCGGTGAAATACGACTGGAACCTACGATTGAGGTGGCTAAGACGACGTTTGCGAAGCCACTCACGCATTGCAATAGTGTTGTCGATAAATGATTGTTACAGGCTAACGGGGCTGCGCCTTGAAGCCAGCCTCATCTCAAAATCTTACCGGATTTTCTTTATAGGAATCCGGTTTTTGATTGGCGGGCGGAGGATGGTATAATATATTGAAGTCAAGACTTTGGGCTAGAATTTAGCTCTATTGACAATATGTATAATCTGTGATATACTGGTAAAAAGTGAAAAACAAACACCAAAAAGCGCGGGCAAAAACGTGTCTTTTTTGGTGTTTTTTCAGGTTCAAAATCCTTATTAACCAGTATTAATACTAAATATCAACAAGATGTCCAAAATCGTCTCTTTTTTCAAAAAAAATAGGAAAGCGGTCAACCTCAAAGGACTGGTTTCCTCTCTTTTGGTGGCCTCTATCGCTTTAATGCCCTTGGCTGGTGTGCGCGCTGTGGCTGGTGTCACCATCACCGCTTCCGGCGGTGCTACCAATCTGGTAGAAGGCGGTTCGACGGCTCTGGCCTACGGCTATACTTTTCAGCTTGGTGGCGCTAGTAGCGATGTTCTTCAAACTACTGCTACCGATGCTGATGGTGCAATTTATACGGCTGGTGGCTATGTCGGCACTGCGGATTTGGACCCGACCAAGGCTATCGGCAATAAGACTTCCAACGGTGGGACTTTTTTCATGCTTTCCATGAACGAATCCAGCGCTGTCGGTAACGAGAACTACCTTTCCAAGGTCAATGCCGACGGCACACTGGCTTACACTTACTCTTTTGGTAATAGCAATTCTGACGCCTTAGTGGATATGAAGTTAGACAGCGCCAAGAATGTTTATTTGCTCCATTATTTCAAAGGAACGGTAGATTTTGATCCGACAGCCGGTGTTGACAACAAGACTTCTGGTAGTGCTGGCGCTGATTGGGCGACGGCTTTGGTGAAAATTAACGCCGACGGTTCCTATGGCTGGGCGGAAAATTTTCCGGTATTTATTCAAAAAATGCGTGTTTCCTCTACCGGTATTTATCTGACCGGCTACGCTAACGGTACAATAGATTTCAACGGTACTGGTGCCGGCGCTTCCGATATCCAGACTACTGATAGCTTTGACGCTTTCGCGACCAAATTGAACACTGATGGTTCCTATGGCTGGACCAAGCTAATTACAGGTAGTGGCACCAGTTATGGCGCGGCTATTGATGCCGATGCTTCCGGCAATGTCTTTGTCTCTGGATATTTTATGAACGATTTGGATTTGGATCCGACTGGGACCGAGGCTATCATTTCTGCCACCGGTTCAACCGATATCTTTTTGGTAAAAATAAATAATGATGGCACCTATGGCTACGGTAAAGCTTATGGCAATACCGGCACCAACACACCCTATGATTTGATTGTTGATTCTACCGGTGATGTTTATCTGGCTGGTACTTTTGAGGGGACGATTGATTTTGACGCTGTTGCTTACGGCGGAGCGGGGGACAATCATACTTCCAATGACAAAACCGATATTTTCTTAACTAAAATTAATGCCAATGAATCTTACGCCTGGACGCTGACTTTTGGTGGTGCCTTGGTTTCTGATCCGGCCTCTTCTGTAGGCCGCGACCGTATCTCTTCTTTGAGCCTGGATTCTTCTGACAATATATATCTAGGTGGATTTGTCTCTTCAGGGAGTGCTGTTGATATGGATCCCACTGCCGGGACAGATTCTCAAACACCTGGCTTTTTGAACCGTACTGGTTTTGCGACCAAAATCAATGCCGATGGCACTTACTCTTGGAGCTATCTTTTTGCTGGTGGCAATAACGAAGTGACTTCGGTAGTCACTAATTCTTTGGGACGCGTCTATATCGGCGGATTTTTCCAAGACACCTTGGATACTGATGTCGTTTCCGGCGTTGATACCCAAACTTCCGCTGGCAGTTTCGATGGTTTTGTTACGATGTTGGTGCCGAATGATTTGTACACCATCGCCTTAGACGATGTGCCGACGGCTGATGTGACGGTTAGCCTCACTCCCGGTAACGACCTAACGGCTTCTGCTAGTTCTGTCATATTCACACAATCTACTTGGAATGTTGACCGCTTGATTTACTTGACAGCGGTAGATGACGAATGGAACGAATCGGCTGGACAAACCAGTTTCATTGAGCATACTTCTAGTTCTGCCGATATGGCTTTTAATGGTCTGACGATCGCTGATTTGACTGTCAGTCTGACCGATGGCGGTTTGACCGATGACGATGTGATCCGTGGTACGACCGCTTCCACGCCTATTCAAGTAGCGGAAAACAACACTACTTCGGCAACCTATACTATTTCTCTTAACGATCAGCCGGTCTCGGATGTGGTTATTACGCCTACACCTGCTGACGCGACGCAAGCTTCTATTGCCCCGGCCACTCTAACTTTTACCCGTTCTAATTGGAATACTCCGCAGACCGTGACGGTGACCGCTATTGATGACGCGGCCATTGAAACTAACGTGCACTCAACTTCTATCGCCAATGGGGGAGCAAGTATTGTTTCGGCCGACCCGATTTTCAACGGCATAGTGGTTGGCCCGAATATTACTGTCAATATCATTGACAATGATAGTCCGGCGGTGAATATCACCGAATCGGCTTCCTCTACCGATATTACCGAAGGTGGCGCGACTGATAGTTATGACGTGGTCTTGTCCACTTTGCCTTCCGCTAACGTCTTGGTTAATATCTCAACCGATACAGCGCAAGTGACCGCTCCGGCTTCTTTGCTTTTCACTCCGGCTGACTGGAATGTGCCACAAACGGTGACTGTCACCACTACTGATGATAATTCAGTGGAAGGCGCGCATACTTCTACTATTACGCATACTTCGTCTTCTTCTGACATCGGCTATAACGGGCTGACTATTATTCCTGTTACAGCCAATATTACCGATAACGATACGGCTGGTATTACCGCTACCGAATCTGGCACTACTGATGTGACCGAAGGTGGCGCGACTGACACTATTGATTATGTTCTCCTGTCTCAACCGACAGCAGATGTTAGTATCGCTTTGACGGTTGGCGCGCAAGTTTCGCTATCGGCGACTACTTTGACCTTTACTGCCGCTAACTGGAATACGCCACAGACCATTACCGTAACGGCTGTTGACGATAATGTCGCGGAGTCTGCTACTGTCGAAACTATCTCTTATGCCGTCACTTCATCTGATACGAATTATAATGGTATTCTAATTACGACTACCAATATCAATGTTATCGACAATGACATCGCCGATATCACCGTTATGCCTACTGGCGGAACAGCCAATGTCACCGAAGGGGGCGCGACTGATACTATTGATTATTCTTTGAACACCGAGCCGACGGCTAATGTTGTTATCGCCCTGACAGCTGATGCGCAAGTAACGCTTTCTGTCGGAAGTTTGACCTTCACCTCTAGCAACTGGAATGTGCCACAAACCGTTACCGTTACTGCCGTTAACGACACGACTGTCGAAGGCGCGCATACGGGCAATATCTCTTACGGTGTCACTTCCTCTGATATTTCTTATAACGGTTTTGCTGTGGCTTCCACCTCTGTAGCTATTACCGATAACGATTCTTCTGGTGGTGGAGGCGGTGGTGGAGGCGGTGGTGGCTATATTCCTCCTACTCCTCCGGTAGTTCCTCCAGTAGACAGTTCTACCGTTACTGTCACTTCTGCCAACGGCGGGACAGCTACAGTGACCAATCAGGATGGCACCTATGCTACTATTTCTATTCCTTCTGGCGCGGTAAATTCTGATACTATTGTCAAAATTACTGCCGTAGACAAAAGTGATCCTCGCGTCATCAACCCCTCTCCTGAATCTGGCTTGATTATTATCGGTAATCATGTTTACGAGATTACTGCGACTAAAGCAGGCGGCGAAGCTCTGGCCAACCTAGACTCTGCTGTCACTATCAAAATTGTTTACGCTCAAACGGACATTCCTAATGGCATTAATGAAGCCGATACCAGAGTTTACTACTTTGATAGCGCCAAAAACCAATGGCAGATTATAGAGGGGATTGACATTGATACCATCAACAACAAAATCCTCTTTACGACTAAGACCCTGAATAGGACTTACGCTTTGATGGCCAAGATAGAGCCTGGTCAGATTGTTACTCCCCCCGTAAGTAACAATAGTGGCTATGTAATTAGCCTTGATCCGGCGGCTTATCAATATCAATATGTTGGACAGACAGCTTTCAGAGCTTTGAAAACTGGCGAATATGCCATAATCACCTTGGCTCTGAAAAATACAGGCACAGCCAATTGGTATAAAGATGGTCCGCATCCTGTTAATTTAGGCACAGCAAGATCGCAAGATCGCAATAGCACCTTTGTTGACAATATTTGGTTGTCAAATAATCGCGCCAGTCGTCTAGACCAAAGCTTGGTCAAACCAGGGGAGACGGGTACCTTTACCTTTGTTATCAAGGCGCCAAACAAAGCCGGTAATTATAAGGAATATTTCCAGCCTGTAGCCGAAGGTATCACCTGGATGAAAGATATTGGTATCTATTGGAATTGGAGAGTAGTCAGAGGCGTGTCTAAATCCACTCGTCCTGTTTATAGCGCAAGCTATGCCGCACAGAGCCCCTATGTAGTGGTCGGTCCAAATGGGTCTGCTACACTTTGGGTAGAATACAAAAATCTTGGCACAACTGTTTGGTCTAACGCAGGCGATAATACGATTCGTCTAGGCACCAGCAACCCGCAAGACGCAGATTCTTCTCTAAAAGACAGCTCTTGGTTGGCTGATAATCGTGCCACCAATATGGACCAGGCAGTAGTTGCCCCTGGCGATACGGCTCGTTTTACTTTTACCATCAAAGCCCCTAGCGCTTTAGGCGATTTGAAGGCTTATTTCCGCCCGGTAGTGGACGGGATTGCTTGGCTGGAAGATGTTGGTTTGTACTGGAATGTTAGCGTGAAGTAAATTTAATGTGGGTGCGTGTAATGAATGAAAACTCCTCCGAAAACGGAGGAGTTTTCATTTGGCAGGGTAGTGGGGATTGATAAATCAATCAAATCAACAAAAAATTATCCACAAAGGCGATAGATGCTAGAAAAAAAAGCTAATTATGGCACTTTTTCTTTTTGATAATTATTCTTGAAAAGCTTTTAGAAAAAGCATACAATTGAAGCGCTGGTGGTGAATTGTGGATAAAAGTGGGGGTAAGTGGGTGCTTATCAACAGCTCTAGGCAGTACAGATCTCATACGGATATACGAATTATCCATCAAGTTATTACCAGGTTTAGAAGTTAGGGGCTAGAAGGCAATAGACAAAATGTTTTCTGGGCCGTACCTTTCTAAGCGCTAATAATCCCGACTATGTTCATCGGTGAATATTCTTACACAATTGACGAAAAAGGGAGGGTGGCGACACCTGTTAAATATCGCGTTCAATTAGGCGATGGCGTTGTAGTGACTAGGGGGCTGGATAATTGTCTTTTTATGTATGCCAAAAAAGACTGGGCAGTATTGGCGGAAAAATTGGGCAATATGCCTACGACCGACAAATCTGCTCGTGATTACGCTAGGCTAATGTTGGCTGGCGCAATGGACATTGAACCGGACAAAGCGGGGCGCATTGTTTTGCCGCAATATTTGCGAGATTTTGCTTCTTTGAAAAAAAATGTTGTTGTTGCCGGTCTCTATAACCGTATTGAAATATGGGATGAGACTACTTGGAAAAAATACGAGCAGGAGGTGGAGAAAAATTCGGGAGATATCGCCGACAAACTCTCACAATTGGGTGTTTAGGTACGAATTTTAGCTAATTAACACTAATTTCGCTAATTTGAAACTAATGGCACGAATTGGATTCAAATTAGCGCAATGAGCGCGACCTATGGGAGGGCTAACAGGGTTCATTAAAAGCCTGGGATTGATTTGCCAAACAAAAAAACAAAAACAAAGGCCTTTGGCCTAAAAATTTTCATCTTTTTATTTCCCCATAAATAAAAACAAAAAGCGAACCAATCCCTGGCTCCAATTTTTTTTAAAAAATCCATCATGACCATGGCCCATATCCCTGTTTTGCTGGCAGAATCCATAGAGGCTTTGAATATCGTTCCAGACGGCACCTATGTTGACGCGACGCTTGGTTTTGGGGGGCATTCGGTGGCCATCTTAAAAAAATTGAATCAAGGTAAATTAATAGGAATAGAAATAGATAAAAATACGTATGATCAAGCAAAAAGTTTATTTAGCGACCGCGAAAATGTATTTTTACATTGTAGTAATTTCGTCAATGCTTTTGGCAGTTTTGTACCACACAGCTTTGGCCAAGTGGACGGAATTCTATTCGACCTGGGGGTCAATGTTCACCAAATAAAAGAGTCGGATAAAGGATTGTCTTTTTTAAAAAATCAATATTTGGATATGCGCTTGTCTGAATCAAATGGGCCAACCGCCGCCGACATTATTTCATCTAGCGGCGAGCAAGAATTGGTAGAAATATTCAAGAAAGCCGATGAGCGATTTGCCCGTCCGATTGCCAAAAAAATAATAGAACAGCGACGACGAGCCAAAATAGAAACTACCGATCAATTAGCCGAATTGGTAGGTAGTATCAAAAAAAGAAGAGGGAGAACGCATCCTGCCACCCAAGTTTTTATGGCCCTAAGAATGACGGTGAATAAAGAGCTGGAAAATATCAGTAAGGCCTTACCGGATGCGGTGGAGATTTTGAAACCAGGTGGCAGAATAGCAGTGATTACTTTTCACTCCACCGAAGACCGTTTGGTAAAAAATATTTTTAAAGAATTAGTCGCTGTCAAAAAAATAAAATTGATAAACAAAAAAGTAATTACAGCTTCCAGAAAAGAACAATTAAGCAATCCTTTATCGCGTAGCGCCAAACTGAGGATAGGGGAGAGATTATAGGATAAAAAATAAAAAAACAAAAATGAGGTTGGGCATAAGAATAAAAAAAAGGAGGCAGCAGGCGGTAGCGAAAAGCTACAATACCACCTATGCCAAAAGATATTTTCGTTTTGGGCCAGTGTCTTTGGGATTTATCACGGTAGCGATGTTTTCTTTGGTCAGCTTTTTTTATCTAGCTCAAGCTAATCAGATCACTACCAAAGGATATATCTTGCAAGACTTGCAAAAAGAACACCAAAGGATATTATCTGAAAACGAAAGATTGCAGGTGGAGGCGGCGCGGTTGGAGTCTTTGACCAAGATTCGTGAAAAGGCCGGCGAACTCTCCATGTCTCCTGTCAGAGACATAAAATATCTTAGCCAGGGCGACGGGCTGGTGGCCAGTAAATAAATCTAAAACACAGGGCTTGAAACGAAAGACGAAAGATTAGCATTTTAAAAACATAAGACATCATTGTCTTGTGTTTATTTAATTTTAGTACAAAACTTTTTGATATGATTGTGGCAACTCGCATAGAAGAGCATGGCAATATCAAGCTCCGAATCTGGATGGTGCTGATTTTGGCCGTCTTTGCTTTTGCCGCTATTATTGGCAGATTGTTTGAAAAACAAATTATTCAATACGATCATTATCAATCTCTAGCTTACAATCAAAGATTTCGCGAGGAAAAGATTCGGCCTGCCCGCGGCAATATCTATGTTACCGATATTTATAGCGATACCAAATATCCGCTGGTTGCCAACAAAACATTTTGGGCTTTGATGGTCGTGCCTAATCAAATAGATGATCCCGTAGAGCTAGCCAATATTTTGGGGCCGATTATAGAAATATCACCGGCCGAAATCTCGGAAAAGTTGTCGCAAAGTACAGTTTATATCCCGCCCATCAAACACAAATTAACTGACGCGCAAAGAGAGACCATAGAATCATTGAATCTACCCGGAGTGACGATGTTGCCTGAAGTCTATCGCGATTATCCTGAAGGAACGATGGGATCAAAATTTTTAGGATTTGTTGATAGCAATGGAGAGGGACAGTATGGAGTAGAAGGCTATCTTAACGATATATTGAAAGGAGAGGATGGCAAATTAATCGCCGAGCGCGATGTTTTAGGACGGCAGATAACGGTGGCTAATAACAAAATGATTGTTCCCAAAAATGGCCAAGATGTTGTTTTGACTATTGATAGAGTAATCCAGTTTTTTGCTGAAGAAAATATTAAAAAATCCGTGGAGGCTCACCAGGCTGACAGCGGATCGGTAGTGGTGATGAACCCCAAGACAGGAGAGATTTTGGCTTTGGCTGAATACCCGACCTATGATCCGGCTGTCTATAATGAAGTAAAACCGGAGGATTATGAGATTTTTAAGACCATGGCAGTTTCGGATCCTTATGAGTCGGGCTCGGTTTTTAAACCTTTGTCTATGGCGTCTGGTATAGATACCGGCGCGGTGAAAAAAGATGATGGAGAATATTTTGAAGCCAACGTACAGGTAGATGATTATGTGATATGGAATTCCGAACGCAAAGCACACGGCTATGAAACCATGACACAGGTTTTGGAAAACAGCGACAATGTGGGTATGGTCTGGATGATTAAAAAATTAGGCAAAGATAAATTTTATGAGTATCTTGATCGTTTTCGTTTTAACAAAATGACAGGGGTAGAGATATCTGGCGAGGAGGTTGGTTTTATGCAGCCTAAAAAATATGTTCCAGATGTCGGCGTGGCGACCATGTCTTTTGGCCAGGGGATTACTGTCACGGAAATGCAATTAGTCCAAGCGATGGGAGCTATCGCCAATGATGGTTTGATTGTTCAGCCCCATATTGTTAAAGCCTATATTGATAAAAAAGGCAACAAAACAGATATTAAAACTAATATTTTAGGACGCGCGCTATCGGAGACAACGGCAAAACAAATCAAAGAAATGCTAGTTTCGGTGGTAGAAAGAGGGCATGGTAAGCAAGCCAAAGTAAAAGGCTATTACATAGGAGGCAAGACCGGAACAGCTCAAATTCCTCTGAAAGACAGGCGCGGTTATGAAGCAGACAAATTTACCGGCTCTTTTTTGGGGCTGGGGCCAACTGATGACCCACAATTTGTAATGATAGTCAGAATCAATGTGCCAAAAGATGTGATTTGGGCAGAGAGTACCGCCGCCCCTGTTTTTGGCGAGATGGCGCGTGATATCATCAATTATTATCAATTACCTCCAGATCAATTTTGGGCCGATGAACAAACCAAAAGAGAGAAAGGGTTAATTGATTAGATGCCATGGTGATGTGTATTAAAAATATTCATTTTTCATTAGATTTAGGTCTTCATGCTATAATATAGGCATGAAAAGATTGTTGAAAAAACTAGCTCAATTTGTTTTGCGCGCTCTGTCGGCGCGAGTTTTGCTACGTTTTCACCCCGACATCATCGGTATTACTGGGAGCGTTGGCAAGACTTCTACCAAAGAAGCGATCTTTGCGGTTTTGTCCCCGTATTTTTTTGTCGGTAAAAATATTGGCAGTTACAATACCGAGATTGGCCTGCCTCTTACTATTTTGGGAGCCAGCTCAAGCAAGAATATTTTTCTTTGGCCATTTATTCTGATCAAAGTTTTCTATCACTCCATTTTTATCCAACAATATTTTGATAAATTGATTTTAGAAATGGGAGCGGATCATTTTGGTGATATAAAAAAACTAACTGATCTTGCGCGGCCACGCGTAGGGGTGATTACCAGGATCGCTCCTGCCCACTTGGAATTTTTTGGTAATATTGACAATGTTGCCAAGGAAAAATCTAATTTGATAAAAGTTTTGCCTTCTTATGGTTGGGCGATATTAAATTATGACGATCCAAAAATTCGAGCGATGGCTTCAAAAACTAAAGCCAGAGTTTTGTTTTTTGGCTTGGATAAAAAAGCTACTATTTGGGCAGACAAGATAGAGTCAAATCTGGAGGGTGTTAGTTTTGCCTTGCACTATTTCAATCAATCAGCCAAAATAAAAATACCAAAAGTCTATGGTCGACATCAAATTTATTCTGCTCTGGCGGCTTTTGGAGTAGGTATCGCTTGCGATTTAGATTTTTCTGGTATTGTCAAATTTTTGCCAAAATTCCAATTGCCCTATGGTCGGGTGAATTTGGTAAGGGGACAAAATAATACTATAATAATAGATGATTCCTATAACGCCAATCCCGAAAGCACAATGACGGCATTGGATACTTTGGGGGATTTAGCATTGTCGGCAAAGGCAAAAAGAAAAATCATTTTTTTCGGTGATATGTTGGAATTAGGCAAAGACACTCTTAAAATGCATAGAGATTTGGCACCAATTTTTGACAAGCATGCTGATATAATAGTAACGATTGGTCCTTTGGCAAAAAATATCCATAGAAAGATTAAAGGCTCATATCATTTTGCCGATTCGACTTTGGCTGCCAATTTTGCTTCTGGTTTGATTGAAAAAAAAGATATTATCCTAATCAAAGGATCGCGCGGTATGGAAATGGAAAAAATAGTGGAGAAGATTAAATTAAGAAAATAATAAAATAAGGAATTAATAATATGGAAAATACAGCCGAGCTCATCAAGATTTTTTCTCTTACTTTTTTATCATTTTTGGTAGCGATGATTTGGACGCCGTTTTTGACGAATTTTTTATACAAATATAAAGTAGCTCAACAAATCCGCGACAAATCTTGGGACGGGACAGCGGTGCCTGTTTACAAAAAATTTCATGCCGATAAAGCGGGCACTCCTTCCATGGGCGGACTGATTGTTTGGGTGACGGCGGCTATCGTCACTTTGCTTTTCAATCTTGATCGTGGCCAGACTTGGTTGCCTTTGTTCGTTTTGGTGTCCACCGGTATTTTGGGAGCGGTAGATGATGTTCTGAATATGAAGGGCAAGGGAGCAATCAAAGGACTGGGTATTTCTTCCAAATTTTTTTGGCAGATTTTAATAGCAGGATTAGGCGCTTGGTGGTTTTATTATAAATTGGGTTTTGATACTTTGCATATTCCGGCAGTAGGGGATTTCCATATTGGCATTTGGTATCTGCTGTTTTTTGTTGTGGTGGTGATAGCTACGGCTAATGCCGTCAATATTACCGATGGCTTGGATGGTCTAGCGGGAGGGCTTTTGGCTATTGCCTTTTCGTCCTATGCTACTATTGCCTATGTTCAGGGCAATGTTGGGTTAACTATTTTTTGCGCGACCATCATTGGAGCGCTTATTACTTTTTTGTGGTTCAATATCAATCCGGCCAGATTTTTCATGGGGGACACGGGCGCTTTCGCGATGGGGTCAACATTAGCCGTGATAGCTCTCCTGACTGATTCGGCAGTAGCTTTGATTATTATTGGATTGATTTTTGCGATAGAGGCCGCTTCCTCTTTGCTACAAAGATTTTCTAAGAAATTTTTCAAAAGAAAAATTTTTATTGCTGCGCCTTTGCATTTGCACTTGCAGGCTATTGGTTGGTCTGAACCAAAAATAGTTATGCGCTTTTGGTTGCTTGGCGCTATTTTGGCTATCATTGGCCTAACCGTCGGCGTAGTGGGAATGGGAATATAGGTTAAATAACAAATAAGAAATAAGAAATAAGAGATAAGCAAGAAATAAAAATTTTGATAACATAGTGTCTCGTTTTTCTATTAGAAAACCAAAAATAGATATTGTCTTGGCGATGATTACTATCGCTTTGGTGGCTTTTGGTTTGATTATGCTCTCGTCGGTTTCGGCGGTAAATAGTTTTGAGCACTTTGGCTACAACAATTTTTACCTTTATCGACAAATGGGATTTTTTGCTGTTGGTATGGTAGGTTGGATTTTTTTTCAAAATCTCAATTACCATTATTGGAAAAAAATAGCCAAGCCTTTTTTCCTTATCAGTCTTCTCCTTACTTTTTTAGTTTTGGTACCAGGCATAGGCTTTAATTACAATGGCGCATCGCGTTGGCTCAATCTTGGTTTTTTTCTTTTTCAGCCCTCCGAACTTTTGAAATTGGCTTTGGTTGTCTATCTGGCTAGTTGGTTTGATAATATGAGGTCTGAGATAGGATCTTTTCGCAAAGTTTTTGTTCCATTCGTTATTTTGATCGGTTTTATTGCTGCTATTATTTTGAAACAGCCAGATATGGGTACTTTTTTGGTGACAGGATCAGTGGCGGTGGCCATCTATTTTGTTGCTGGCGCGCGCGTAATTCATATAGGATTTTTGTTGGGAGGAGGCATTATGGGCATTATCGCCCTAATCAAGGCAGCGCCGTATCGCATGGCCAGACTCTTGGTTTTTTTAGATCCTGAAAAAGATCCTTTGGGAGCGGGCTTTCATATCAACCAGGCCTTAATCGCGGTTGGCTCTGGTGGTTGGTGGGGGAGAGGTTTCGGCAAATCCGGACAAAAATATACCGGCTACATTCCCGAAGCGCCAGGCGATTCTATTTTTGCTATTATTGCCGAAGAACTGGGATTCGTTAAACTAGTTTTCGCGCCTATTTTGCTTTTTATTATTTTTGCTTGGAGAGGATTTCATATCGCGAGATTTGCGCCTGATTTTTTTGGTAAACTTTTGGCTTTTGGCCTGACTTCATGGATTATTTTTCAAGCTGTTTTGAATATTTCTACGATGGTAGCGTTAGTTCCGCTGACTGGTGTGCCACTACCGTTTATCAGCTATGGCGGTTCGGCTATGATTACTAATCTTTGCGCCGTCGGAATACTTTTGAATATATCGAAGAATAGTAACAAGTAGATTAAATAATTTCTAATTGACCTAATTGATCTAATTTCTAAGAAAAATCACAAGCTTCAATTACAAAATATTTATGGCACAAAATCAAACAATACAAGAAAGCACCAAGAGAAATTATGATTTAGAAGAAAGGACAGCTAAATTTGGCGAAGATGTCATACGTTTCTGTAGGATAATCAGAGAAGATACTATTACTAGACCACTTATTCAGCAACTCATAAGGGCGGCCACTTCTGTTGGCGCAAATTATTCTGAAGCTGACGATGCCGAATCGAAGAGAGACTTTAAGCACAAGATAGGTATTTGTAAGAAAGAATCAAGAGAGGCCAAACATTTTCTTCGGATGATAGCCGTAGCTGTGTCAGAACACAAAGAACAGGCACTCATTCTCTGGCAAGAAGCCAAAGAGCTTAATCTTATATTTAATTCTATCAATAACAAACTTAAAGATTAAATTTGGATAATTGGGGCTTGATTATTTTTTAGGTCAATTAGAAATTAGGTCAATTAGAAATTTAAATACCTATGCGAGAAAAAAAGTTTGACAATAAAAAAACTCTCAGAGTCGTTCTCACCGGTGGTGGTACACTGGGACATGTTCTGCCAGCCTTGGCAGTGTTAGATAGTTTGAAGATTTTAGTTAATAAGAAAAAAGATAATCTAGAGATTGCCTATATCGGTCGAAGACAGGGGATGGAAAAAAAGCTGGTAGAAGAGAGAGGTTTGAAATATTTAGGAATTTTGTCCGGTAAATTTCGTCGTTATTTTGACTTGCGCAATTTGACAGATATTTTTTTAGTGATTGGTGGATTTTTACAATCAGTGTATCTTTTGAAAAAAAATCATATAGATATTGTTTTTGCCAAGGGTGGATTCGTCACTGTGCCGGTGGTTTGGGCGGCTTTTTTGTGGCGCATTCCAGTGGTAGCGCATGAATCAGACACTATTTTGGGATTGGCAAATAGAATAATTTTCCCTTTTGTAAAAAAAATAGCCGTAGGATTCCCAGTTGAATTATATCCAGTCAGATATAGAGAGAAAATGGTATTTACCGGCAATCCAATTCGACCAGAAATACTGAGAGCCGATTTGTCAAAAAAAGAATTGTATAAAAAATATGATATTTTTTTGGATCGGCCGTTGGTTTTGATTATTGGTGGCAGTCAAGGCTCGGTAAAAATAAATGAATGGACGGGAGAAAATTTAAAAAAGTTTTTAGGCAAATATGTCGTAGCTCACGCAACAGGCGAATCAAGCTTTGGCAGAATGAACGAAATAAAAAATAATCTCGATCGCCACCTACGGAAAAATTATTTGATTTTTGATTATATTGAGGAAGACCTTGGTTCTTTTTTGAAAAATTCCGATTTAATAATCAGTCGGGCGGGAGCCAACGCTTTGTCCGAGATTATTCATTTGGGTAAAACGGCTTTTATTATTCCTTTTCCCTTCGCATCGACTAATCATCAATATACTAATGCCAAATTTTTAGCAGACCAAAAAGCGATAGTGATGAAAGAAGAAAAAGATTTGGACAAAGATAGTTTTTTTGAGGAGATAGAAAAAATTTTAAAAGACAAAAAATTACAAAACAAATTAGCAAAAAATTCAATCAATATTTTCCCATCTGATTCCGCCGATATTATTGCTCAAACAATCTTTGCGTTAGCCAAAGGCAAAAAGTAGAATAGTCAAAATGAATATTCCAGGTCTTCAAAGAAAAATAGTGGGTATAGAAAAGATGATCTCTCCAAAAAGAGATGTTTTAAATATTAATGATAACGTTATCAAAGACAGCGCGGCAGAATATTTTGATGTAGAAGATTTTTTAGAAAATCTAAAAAATGAAAAAATAAAAGACGCTAAAGAAGCATTAGGGTTACTCTATAAAAATAAAACTTTTGTAGGGAAAATCCCTCAATCCATGATGTATTTTTGTCTCCACCAAACAATCAAAAATAAAGAACAAGAAAAAACAACCGATGGGAGGAGCTCTATTTTAGCCTGTATTGAGCAGGCCTCGTTTTTGCATCGGATGTATAGAAATTTTTTGTCCACCGCGAAAGACGATAAAGAAAAAACAGCAAAAGAAGAAAAATTTTGGGAAAACGGCATGATGGTTTTGAAAGCCCTAGAAAAAAAGATTCCCCTGGATACAAAAGACGCTCTTATCAGCCTGATGCGTGAAATTTCTTCTATGGAAAATTTCATTGAGGTAAAAGAAAAAGAAAACACTTTGATTTTTTGCGCCCCAAAAGAGGTAGATGAAGAAGACAAAGTAGATTTCTATATTTTTTGTATGAAAAAGGGGGCAAACAAAGAATTCGTTGATAGATTAGGGATATATAATCTTTTTTCTATTACCGAAAATACAGAAAAAATAGAATTAACCCAATTAACCACAGATCCTAATTTACCAGTTGGCGCTATCAAGATAGAAACGGATGCTATTTTGACATTAGATGATTTGATTCCTGGCAAGATAAATGTTTTTTCTCTTTTTTCACAAAATCAAATGGTCCCAGAGAATGTGAACATGGCCGATCGTAAGATAGACAAAAGAGCGATAGCTTATGCCAAAA
Source organism: Candidatus Microgenomates bacterium (assembly GCA_016188915.1). Lineage (GTDB taxonomy): Bacteria > Patescibacteriota > JACPGU01 > JACPGU01 > JACPGU01 > JACPGU01. Next base: position 39,837 of record JACPGU010000004.1, read on the forward strand.
TGATAGATCATGCCAAAGATATTCTTGATTCTAGTTTTAGGGATACACCCACCCCTTCTTGGGTGAAGAGAGTAGATGTGCGCTACGCCAGAGCCAATCCGGGCAGGGGCATGATTGATAAAACTATTGCAAAATTTGGCTTTGTATAGTATTATATTATAAGATCATAGAAAGGAGCAGAAGTTATGGACGCCAAGACTCTGATCGCCGGAGGCATTACCCCTGGTAAAATGCTAAAAGTTGCGGATTTTGCTTGGCTGACTCCTGCTTTGCTCCGCCGGCTTTTTGGGCTTGAAAGCCTTGGCGAGAAAGAAAGGAATATGGCCAGGCAGATTTTTGAGACCGTCCGCTTGTCGGACGAAGAAGGATTAAACAAGGTGCTTGACCAAGAATTTTCCCGAGAAGGAGGACATGAAATTTTTTTCCAAAAACTGTTGGAAAAGCTCCAGTCCTCCTGATCTCCGCCTTTTTTTAAAAAAGGCATTCGTCCGGTTAATTGTGCCGGACGGATTTTTTTTGTTATTTAGAATATTTATGATAAAATATCTTTGGTTTTTGGTATTATCAACACTATTTTTATGGCAAGTTTCATCAAAAAAATAAAAGGGGGTTTGAGGAAAAGAATACGACTTTTTTTTCACCCCTACGATCAGCTTTTTTCTGACAATACGACTCGTTGTCATTTCATTGGCATCGGGGGGATTGGTATGAGCGGTCTGGCCCATATCATGAAAGAGAGAGGATTTAGCATTACGGGATCTGACATCTTGGAAAGTTCTATCACCAAAAAATTAGTCAAAGATGGAGTAAAAATTGCCATCGGGCATAAAAGAGTCAATCTGGCTGACTACACAGATGCTGTTGTTGTCTCTTCGGCTATTCCAAAAAACAATCCCGAGATTGAAAAAGCTTTGGAGCTAGGCATCCCTATTGTCAAAAGATCATATGTTTTAGGGCAGCTAATGAAAAAGCAAAGAGGGATCGCTATTTCTGGCACACATGGCAAAACGACCACCACGACAATGATCACTCTACTTTTACAGGCGGCCAAAATGGATCCGGCAGCTCTAATCGGCGGGGAAGTAAAAAATATCGGTGGCAATTTCCTGGCAGGGAAGGGGCAATATTTCATCGCCGAAGCCTGCGAATACGATAGATCATTTCTCGATTTCTATCCCGAGGTGGCGGTGATTACTAATATAGAAGAGGATCATTTGGATTATTATCGTGATTTGGCAGAAATCAAAAAAGCTTTCAAGAAATTTGTCGCTAAAATTCCAAAAAAAGGATTACTGATTTTTTCCATGGACGATCGGAATGCTTACGAAGTGGCGCAAGCAGCCAGATGCCATGTTATTGGCTATGGTTTTAGCAGCAAAAATAGGATGGAGGGTTTGAAAATTGATTCTTATTGGGAGGTAGAAGAAGTAGCGCAAGAAAAAGGCAAAACTAGATTTTCCGTCAGCAATGGTAAAAAAATGGGAGAATTTATCCTCCATATCCCAGGCAAGCATAATGTTTCCAACGCTTGCGCGTCTATTATTGTCGCTGATTATTTGGGAATAGACCCTGAAATCATGAAAAAAACTTTGGCCGATTTTTCCGGCACCAAAAGAAGATTTGAAATATTAGGGGAGAAAGGCGGCGTTGTGATTATTGACGATTACGCTCATCACCCGACGGAAATCAAAGCGACACTAGAAGGAGTGAAAAAATTTTATAAAGAGAAAAAAATAGTGGCTGTTTTTGAACCGCATCAATACAGCAGAACCAGGCTTTTGCTCAAAGAATTCGGCGCTTGTTTTGATAACGCTGACCTGGTGATTATTCCTGGTATCTACGCGGTACGCGACAGTAAGATAGATATCAAAAGTGTGACACCAAAAGATCTGGTTTCTGAAATAGAAAAAAACGGTACTAATGCTATATATATAGAAGGCTACGAGAAAACCATCCAATATTTGCAGAAAAACTTAGGAAAAGATACCATTCTTCTCACCCTTGGCGCGGGGAATGTTTATAAAATAGGAGAAGGATATATGGGTCTTCACTTTTAATTTTTTACTCCTAACTGTATAAAATGGTGTTTAGGATTTTTAGAAGAAAAAATAGGACATACTTGCCGCGGCAAAAAAGAGTAGAGCAGTATTATCAAACAGAAAAAAAGAAAAAATTTTCTTTTTCTTTTCGCTCGCCCATAGCCGAGGCGAAAAATTTACCCGGCCAATATGCCAATGCTATTTTTGGTCGGCCATATCGCCTAATACGAGTATCTTATCTCTATATTGGGATTAGTCTGATTCTGACCCTAATTATTATTTACTTTGTTTTATTTTCTAGTATTTTTCAGATAAAAAAAATCACTGTTTCCGGTAATCAGGTTTTACTAGAAGACGATGTCGTTAGTTTTTTGAAAGATCGCAATATTGAAAAGAAAAATATTTTTCTGCTGAATTCTTCTCAGCTGAAAGGTATTTTAAAAGATTATTATCGTAGGATAGAGGATGTCAGGGTTTATCGTGTTTTACCTTCTAAGATAAAAATAAAAATCAGTGAAAAACCCAGTGCTATTATTTGGCGGACGGGGGAGAGCAGGTATCTTTTGGATATGAACGGATTTGTTTTGGGCCAGCCAGAAGAAGGCACTCCGATGCCGGAAGTGACGGATTTGGCCGCTTTGCCTGTTGGTGATGGCGCGCGAGTAGTGACTAGAACTTTTATTGATTTTGTTAATACGGTAGATGAAAGTTTGAAAAAAAGATTTGGCCTAGGCGTTGTGGGCTATAGCATCAATCAAACTACTTTTGAATTAAAGACTCATATCAATAGTGGATTCTACCTGCTTTTTGATACATTGGCCGATCCATCGGAACAATTAGAAAAATTGACCAAAGTTTATGAAAAAGGTGAAATCATTAACGAATATGTGATTTTATCAATAGAAGGGAAGGTCATCGTGAAATAAGGGCCCATGAATAATACCATTTGGAAAATCACAGACAAAATATCTGCCAAAGCCCAAAAGGCTTTGGCAGATTATGATGAGGTAACCCGCCAATTACTTTTCAGTCGTGGCATTATTACAAAAAAAGAAGCAGAAGATTTTTTTCATCCCAACTACGAAGATTTGCCAGATCCCTATTCGATGAAAGATATGGAGAAAGCGGTAAAAAGAATCATTCGAGCGATAGAAAAAAAAGAAAGAATAGTAATCTATGGAGATTATGATGTGGACGGGATCACCTCTACCGCTTTGCTCTATCAAGGATTATTACGCTTGGGAGCTGACGTCAAATTTTATATTCCACATCGTGTCAAAGAAGGCTATGGAATGAATGTGGCTTCTATCGATTTTTTAGCCGAAGAAGGTACACGACTCATCATCACTGTCGATAATGGCATCAGCGCCCATGAAGAGATAGAGCAGGCCAAAAAATTGGGCATGGATATTGTGATAACCGATCATCATGAGATAACCAAAGATGTTCCGGAAGCGTATGCGATATTGAACCCCAAACAAAAAAACGATGCCTACCCCTTTAAGGATCTTTGTGGAGTAGGGGTAGCCTTTAAGTTAATTTCGGCCTTGGTTATCAAAACGAAAAAAAAAGATTTTTCCCCTGATCAGCTGAAGTGGTATTTGGATTTGGTGGCGCTGGGAACTATTTCCGATGTTATGCCATTGGTTGGAGAAAATAGGGCTTTGGTTCATTTTGGTTTGATAGTTTTGACTCAGACAAAAAATATCGGGCTAAAAGCTTTGGCAAAAATTGGAGGGATTGATTTGAAAAAAAGTAGTCCCTACACGATAGGATTTCAGATCGGACCGAGGTTGAACGCCGCCGGGCGAATGGCGCATGCCGAGACGGCACTTTCTTTGATTTTGGCGGATGATATTCCGACTGCCGAAATGCTAGCTTTAAGACTGGAAAGATTGAATAGCGAGAGGCAAAAAACCGTTAAAGAAAGTTTGGAAAATTTGAAAGCTAGCTTTGTTGAAAAAAAAATGACCAAAGCATTGGTTGTTGGGCATAAAGATTGGTCGGCTGGCATTATTGGTTTGATTGCTGGCAGAATGTCGGAAGAATTTTCCCGGCCGGTTTTTTGTCTGTCTTTGGACGGAGATGTTTTCAAGGGTTCGGTTAGATCGTCTATTAATTTTTCCGTGATAGAAGCTCTATCGGCTACCAAAGAATGCTATATTGGTTATGGAGGGCATTTCGCGGCGGGAGGATTTTCTATTCTGCCGGAAAATTTTGATATATTTCAAAGTAAAATAATATCTTACGCGGAGAATATTTTGCAAGATGAGGATATGGCAAAAATTTTAATGATTGATATGGAGATTGATGGGGGAGAGATTGGAGAAGAATTATTTACCAAAATTCAAAAATTTGCTCCTTTTGGGCAGGGGAATAGAGAGCCGGTTTTTGCGAGCCAATTCAAAATAAAAGAAGCCAAGGCGGTAGGCGAAGACGGCAAACATTTGAAGCTGGCGCTGTCTTCTGATTCTAAAAATATTTATGGCATTGCTTTTGGTTTGGGGGATTTGGCTTCTCGCCTCCCCTTTGGGACAGATGTCAAAATAGCTTATAATATTTCGGAAAATATCTGGGGGGAAAGGAGGAGGATAGAGATGAAGGTGAAGGATATAAAGATAGGATAGAAAACAAAAAAATAAAAAACTAAAAAAATATTAATTTCTTATTTTCTTAATTTCTTATTTTTTCATCTCATCGTATTGAGTAACGATATTCCCGTCATCTCGGCGGGCTTTTTGATGTTTAGCAGATCTAAAATAGTGGGGGCGACATCAGACAGAGTGCCGGTTGGCTCCATAATCAGTTCACGAAAGGTAGGAGAGGCTTTGGTTTTTTTCAAATCTCTGTGCGCCAAAATCAAAGGCACCGGGTAGATATTGTGTTCAGTGTCTACTTCACCTGTTTCAAAATTGATCATCTCTTCACTATTGCCATGATCAGAAGTGATGATGACAGACCCTCCCAGATCAATAATTTTTTTTGCTATTTTGCCTAAAAGATCGTCTACTTTTTCTATCCCCCGACAAGTGGCAGAAAAATCTCCAGTATGGCCCACCATGTCAGGATTGGCAAAATTGATGACATAAAAATCTTGTTCGTTTTTTTCTAAACTTCCCAAAACTTTTTTAGCGATAGATTCGGCGCTCATGTGGGGCGCTTCATCAAAATTGCCAACTTTTAGAGAAGGGATGATGATGCGCGACTCGTTGGGGTATGGTTTTTCTTGTCCGCCATTGAAGAAATAAGTGACATGGGGATATTTTTGCGTTTCAGCGATATGCAATTGTTTGAGACCATGTTTGGCCAAGACTTCGGCTAAGGGATTTTTTATATTATTTTCAGGAAAGATGACGGGGAGACCAAGAGTGGGATCGTATTCAGTCATGGAGGCAATGAAAAGTTTTTTTATTTTTTTCACTTTAAAACCGCGAAAACGACGATCGGCAAAGGTGGCAACGATTTGCCTCATACGATCGGGACGGAAATTAAAGCAAAGCAAAGCGTCTCCATCGGTAATCCCAGTGATAGGTTTTTTGTTTTTATCAATTACGGTAGTAGGTTCAATGAATTCATCAGTTTTGCCCTTGGCATAGGCGGAAGCGATAACTTCGCGAATATTTTGTGTTTTATTGTTTGATGTGCCGATGATAGATTTGTAAGCCAGCTCTGTTCTTTCCCAGATTTTATCTCTATCCATACCAAAATAGCGACCACCGATACTGGCGATTTGAGCATCTATTTTCAATTCTTTTATTTTTTTCTCTATATCGAAAATAAAATTTTCAGCGACATTGGGCTGGCTATCGCGACCATCGGTAAAAAGATGAAGAAAGATTTTTTTTATTTTTGCTTTCTCTGCCCACTCCAAAAGATAGAGGAGATGTTCTATGTGAGAATGGACACCTCCAGCTGAAATCAGCCCCAAAAGATGCAAATTGCCCTTGGTTTTTTTCAAATGATGGAGTATATCATTCGTCACTGAGTTTTCTTCCAGCGCGCCGTGTTCAATGGCGCGCGAGACGCGAAGCAAGGGTTGATAAACAACACGACCGGCACCGATATTCAAATGGCCGACCTCAGAATTGCCGAATTCACCATAGGGTAGCCCTACTTCATTGCCAGAAGAATGAAGGAGGGTTTTGACAAAATATTTAGCAAGGTAATCTAGATTGGGGGTTTTGGCATGCCAAACAGCATTGCCTTCCGAGATCGGCGAGATGCCGAATCCATCCAAGATAACGAGAGCAACAGGATGAGGGATTTTTTCTATTTTGTCGCGATTGGTAATTGTTTTGCCAAAAAAAGAGAACATACCCATATTCTTTTGTTTTTATTTTTACCTATTATCTATCATATAAGAAAGATTGTGGCATTGCAATTAGAACATCTTTCGTTGTGATGCTTGGCGTTAAAAAATGCCGCGGGAGAGACTCGAACTCTCATGATATTGCTATCGCAGGATTTTGAGTCCTGTGCGTCTACCAGTTCCGCCACCGCGGCTCTTTGTTGCAAAAACAAAATAAATAACAGTGAATAGAAAGAACAAAAGTCTATTGAGATAACTACCAATATATCATAGCAAAAAAATCCTTCAGTTTCAATTTTTATTTTTTTTACTATGAAAACAAGTCTTTGCCAAAAGCCGGTATTTTGTTAGAATAGGGCAATGGCTGACGGCTACTACCAAAAAAAAGGACTTATTCCCCATTGGCTCAAAAGAGAATTGGCGGTTTTTGGCGGAATGTTCGTAGAAAGCTCCAAATTCATCTTGGTGTCTTTTTTGGTATTCGGCACTATTTTTGGCTCTATCAATGGTCCCGCCATTTGGAATAATGTTCGTTGGTGGTGGTATGTCAATTATGTGGACGATCATTCTGGCAGTTGGTGGGGATTGAAATTGCCCAGCATCGGCGATGACGCGACGCCGGACAATACTCTTTTTATTCCCAAAATAGGCGTTCAGACACCTATCCAATACTCCAAAACTCGTTTGAACTCCGAAGTGAACAAACTCTTGCTTGATGGCGTAGTGCATTATGCCGACACTGCCTTGCCAGGAAAGAGGGGCAATGTTTTTATTACCGGACACTCTTCTTTTTACTGGTGGAGCAAGGGAAATTATAATAGTATTTTTAGCATTTTGGACAAATTGGTGGTGGGCGATATTGTCTATATCAACTACAATGGCGTTCGCTATACCTACCGAGTAGAAAAAACCAAAGTAACATTGCCGACTGATCTGTCGGTGCTTTCGCAGGGAGACGAGAACATTTTGACTCTTATGACCTGCACGCCCGTAGGCACTAATTATCGCCGGCTGATAGTGACAGCCAAACAGATTTCTCCTGCCCCTCCATCGGCTAAAAAAACTTTTTTAAAACTCTAAAAAGAGATCAGGGCAAGTGATTTGCCACTATCTTTTTGCTCTACTACTAGAATAGCCGAAGAACCGACTACGCGAAAATCATAGACGGCAGAATCCGTAATGAGCGTGTTGTTACTACCATCCAGCCGAATGAGATTGAGGCGATTGTCGGCGGTGTAAAAAAGATAATAATTATTGGCGAATTCTCTCAAATCGCTTAAAGGCTGGCTGATTCTGGTAATCAGTTTGTTTTGTTTTTCTTTCTTTATTTCATTGGGGTCAAAACGCCATATCTCATAATTGCGGGTATAGTAAATATCGTATCCTTTATCGCCATAAAGTAGGCGAGTCACTTGATCATTGAGGCTGATAGTCGGCTCACCAGAAGAGAATACGCCGAGTTGGCCGTTATTCAAAATATAAAATTGTCGCCCATTTGCTCCCGGCAAAATAGTGAAATCATCGCTTGGAGTGAAATCATCAAGGACAAAATCAATCTGCTCTATACTGGTATCGTAGCGAGCCAATTTTTTCTCCGCATTTTGGACAAAGTATAAATATTGATTATCTCCGGAGACGGATGAAACATTTTTGACGGCGATATTGATATTTTTTTGCGCTATATTGATCTGGTAAAGATCGCGGCCGTTAGTGCCAAAAAGTTCATTATTATTTTTGTCCAAGAAAAATATCTCTTCAAAAAAAGGAGAGAAAGAAAAAGCTTGATGGAAATAAAAACCTTCCCTGGTGTCAGTGTCCAGCCAATAAATAATATTACCAATATCACGGATGAAAATAACGGTTGATCTTTTGCTGTCGCTTGACCAAAAAAAGCGGATATTTTTCGTTTGATCGGGGATTTTTATGCCTAGATCGTAATCAGTTTTTTTACTTAAATCATAAATATTGACGGAACGATCAACCGTATAAATCATCTTGCGACTGTTGGGAGCAAAGGAAAAATCTTGAATATTTTTTTCTAAAAGAGATGTTTTTTGGATATTTTCTGGGACAAAGATGATTTTTTCTATTTCAGTAATCAATTCCGGGACGATAATAATATGTTCGCGATAGGGGAGATAGCTTTCTTTTTTTATCTCCAGATCGTATTCTCCTGGAAAAAGACTGATGCTTTTGGAATTGTGCCAAATGCTAGGTAGCAAGCTCTCTTTGAAGGGGGCTGGCTGGCCGTTTATGAAAATATTAGCGCCACCATCCGGGCTTTTGAAGACCAAGAGGCCGGTTTTTTGTACTTTCCAAGTATGGGTGTTTACTCTATAGCCGGCAGCGTAAAGAGCCAAATACAAACAAAAAACCGACAAAGCAACTATGATAATTGTGGCTATGGTGTAGTATAGAGTTTTTTTGAATATTTTTTTCGCGGTCATGGCGCCTTTATTATAGCATCTTTTTTACCCCAGACAAACTATCTAGGCAAAACAAACAATGATATAATAAGGCTCTTATGGAAAAATTGATAATCTGTGGTGGGAAAAAATTAACAGGCAAGATTTCGGCATCTGGTTCTAAAAACGCGGCCCTACCTCTGATGGGGGCATCTATTTTGACCGATGAAAAAATAATATTACGAAAAGTGCCGGATTTGGCTGACATTCGCGTAATGATTAAGATATTGCAACATATCGGTAAAAAAATATCTTTTCATGGTGGCGTAATGGAGATTGAGCGGGGGAAGGAGACCAAAACAGAGGCTCCTTACGAATTGGTCCGGCAAATGCGCGCCTCAATTATCGTTTTGGGACCGCTTTTGGCAAGATTTGGCCAATGCCGAGTTTCTTTGCCTGGCGGTTGCGCTTTTGGTCCGCGGCCGGTGGATTTGCATATCAAGGGTATGGAAAATCTGGGGGCAAAAATAACTCTTAATCATGGCTATATCTCGGCTAGTGCTAAAAAATTAAAAGGCAAAGAGATGGTTTTGGCGGGAGAATTCGGCTCATCTGTTTTGGGAACCGACAATGTAATGATGGCGGCAACTTTGGCCGAGGGCAAAACCGTCATCAAAAGCGCGGCTCGTGAGCCAGAATGTGTTGATTTGGCGGGACTGCTCGTCTCTATGGGAGCCAAAATATCAGGGGCGGGGACAGATACCATCACTATTGAGGGAGTGGACGAATTGACCGGCGCTGACTATACTATTATTCCGGACAGGATAGAGGTAGCAACTTATTTGGCGGCGGGAGTGGTGACAGGTGGAGAGGTAACGGTAGAAAATTGCCGTCCGGATCATTTGGAGAATCCTTTGGATTTTTTAAAAAAAGTAGGATTTGATATTATAAAAGATGAAAACAGCATAAAAATCAGCGGACAGGGCAGGTATCCTTTGAATATCGCTACTGGGCCGTATCCTGGTTTTCCTACTGATTTGCAGGCTATTTTTACCGTTATTGCTTGCTTACTCCCAGGTGAAAGTCATATTTCGGAGGGCATTTATTTAGACAGATTTTCTCATATTTTGGAATTGGCGAGACTCGGAGCCAAAATAGAGTCCAAAGGTTCCAGCATCACCATCAAAGGCAAAAGCAAATTGACTGGCGCGCCTATCCAAGCCTCTGATTTGCGTTGTGGCGCGGCGCTGGCGCTGGCGGCCTTGATGGCTTGCAACACTACGGAGCTTGCCGGAGTCTATCATATAGATAGGGGTTATGAAAATTTTGAAGAAAAACTGAGGAGTTTGGGGGCGGAGATAGAGAGGGAAGGGGATTAGTTAATTTTTGAATTTTGTAATTTTTAATTTTTAAATAAATCTTAATTTTTAATGTTTAAAAATTTGAATTTAGAAATTATTTAAAAATTACAAAATTCAAAATTCTAAATATGCTCATAGGTATCGATGCGTCAAAAATAGGAGTGAAGGGAAAAACGGGCGTTGAAGAATACGCGACGCAGATTTTGCGTTATTTAATAAAAAATGACCGAACCAATCGCTATATTCTTTACGCTCCGCATGATATTAGTCCAGCCTTGGACAAACTGCCTGACAATTTTTCTCTAAAAATTATCTCCGCCCCTTTTTTTTGGACGCAGATAAGATTGGCGTGGCAGATTTGGAAAGACCATTTGGATTTATTTTTTACTCCCAGTTACGCGCCGCCAGTTTTTTGTTTTGTTCCTCATATTGCCGTTATCCATGATGTAGCCTTCCGTCTTTTTCCTGAAAATTATACCCTATTACAGAGAATGATTTTGGAGATTACTACCAGATTGGCAATAGGGCGCGCTAAAAAAATAATCACTATCTCGCAGACGACAAAAAATGATCTAGTCCATCTATTTCGCGCTCAATCTTTGAAAATAGAAGTGACCTATTTGGGCTTTGACGACACAATGATTAAATGGCGGCATTTTGACAAAAATGTTTGGGAAAATATCAGTGAAAAGTTTAACATCAAAAAACCCTATCTTTTATTCGTAGGGAGGATAGAGGGCAAAAAAAATCTCGGCAATCTTCTGCAAGCTTTTTACAATCTATTGGCCGAAGGGCAAGATTTGCAAATGATTTTGGCGGGCAAAGACGGAGTGGGGGCGGATGAAGTGCGAGCGGTGGCCGCTAAATACAATCTAGACGACAAAGTGATTTTTACCGGATACATTAGCGAGGAAGAAAAAAAATATTTGCTTTCTCGTTGTCTTTGCTTTACTTTTGTTCCGAAATACGAAGGCTTTGGTATCCCCGTGCTGGAAGCGATGGCGATGAATATCCCAGTGGTAGCTTCGGACATTCCGGTTTTTCACGAATTGTACCGTGACGCGGTTATTTTGACCAAACCGGAAGATCCTGATGCTATCGCCTATGGAATAAAAAGTTTACTGGACGATCCAGAAAGAATAAAAATTTTAAAAGAAAGAGGGAAAAAAATGGTCAAAGATTTTTCTTGGGACTATTGCGGAGAGAAGATTTTGAGTATAATAAATGAGGCTACTAAAGATAAAAATGATAGGAGGATATAGTGTTTGACCTGGTAACCTTGATTAAGGCGGTAGGGTATTTAGGCATATTTGGCATTGTTTTTGCCGAATCAGGCCTTTTGATTGGATTTTTTCTGCCTGGCGATTCCCTGCTTTTTACGGCCGGTTTTTTGGCATCGGGCGGATATCTGGACATCAATATTTTGATTGCTCTGATTTTTGTTGGAGCAGTTTTGGGAGATAATACAGGCTACGCTTTTGGCCACAAGATGGGACCAAGGGTTTTTAAATCAGAAGAATCGGTTTTTTTTCATAAAAAACATTTGACGCAGGCGGAAAATTTTTTCAAAAAACACGGAGGCAAAACTTTGATTTTGGCGCGTTTTATTCCGGCTATCAGAACTTTTGCTCCGATTTTGGCCGGCGTGGGTCAGATGTCTTACCGAATTTTTTTTCTATATAATGTAGTTGGCGCCGCCCTTTGGTCTATTGGAGTGACTTTGGCTGGATTTTATTTGGGGCGGCTGATCCCTGATGTCGATCATTATCTTTTGCCTATAGTGGGGGGAATAGTTTTTGTTTCTATTTTGCCTGGGCTTTGGCAGGTGATAAAAATTAGAAGGTCAAAAAGGCGAAGCTCTGAAGGGTAGATTGACTTTTTTATACTAATATTGAGTAATAAAGATTTTCTCAATAACGTCTTGATTTTTTGGCTAAATAGTGCTACTTTTGTCAATAACGTCCCTCGTGGGGCAATAGTGTGGCTTAAAAAAAAACGAATAAAGGAGGCGGCCATGAACCGCGCGAAAATAGCAGTTCTAGCAATTTTGCTGGTTGTAGCGTCCGCGACTGTTTCGGTCGCCGAAATGATCAATCTTTCTTTTGAGAAAGGTTGGCAGACGGTTTCTTTTGGATTTTATTGGCAGGGGAGCGATCTTTTTGATTTGCTTTCACAAAACCAGATCCAAGTTTTTTCTTTTGACAAAAGCTTGGGTTATTCGGAAAAAGTAGTATCGGCTTCCAGCCTGAAAGCAGGAAGGCCATATTGGCTTTTTGCTAAATCAGCGGCTACTTTTTCAATTGACGGCAACAAGATTCTTCCTTCCGATACTTTCATAACCGCTTTGGCTGGTTGGAATCTGCTACCCAATCCTTTTTGGAGCGAAGCGGATCTGACTTGTCGAAGCAAACTTTCCGGCGTGCCCTTTGATTCTTCCGCCTATGTTTTCACGGGCGAAGAATATGTGGCGACCACGACTATTCCTATCGGCGCTTCTTTCTTCTTCAAGGTGGCGCAGAACACGAATTTGGAGATTTTTACCACTTCTATTTACGAATGTGGCGATGGTATTTTTACTGCCGCTTGCGAAGCCTGCGATGATGGCGCCAATAACGGCCAGATAGGATTTTGCAATCTTTCTTGCGCAGGAATGGTTTTGGCCACCTGCAATGGCATCGCGGTGGATGAAGGCGAAATCTGTGACGGCAACCAGCAGATCTGTTCTGATGGTTGTTATAGTGGCCTAGAAGATTGTCTTGTGGATTGTTCCGGCTGGGAGGAATGCGTGGTGACTGGGCAATCCTGTGGCGATGGCGTTAAGACTGGCTGCGAATTTTGCGACGACGGCGCCAATAACGGTCAGATGGGGTTTTGCAGCCTGGACTGTGGATCTATTTTGCCTTCTCTTTGCGGGAACGGCGATTTGGACAACGGCGAATATTGCGATTCGGATACGATTGTTTGCAATGACGGTTGCTATATCGGATCGCAAACCTGTCTTTTGGACTGTTCGGCGTATGAGACCTGCGATGTCGGGTCTCAATCTTGCGGCGATGGTATAAAAAACGGTTGCGAGACTTGCGACGACGGTGCCAATAACGGCCAGCCCGAATTTTGCAATCTCTCTTGCAACGGTCAGACATCGGCTCTTTGCGGGAATGGGACTCTGGATATTGGCGAGATATGCGAAGTAGGAGCATTCAAATCATGCAGGGATGAAGCTACCAATTGTTACGACGGATCGCGTTATTGCAAAACCGATTGCACCGGCTATGAGAGCGTTTGCGATATCGGTGGCCAACGTTGCGACAATGGAATCCAGGAAGGCTGTGAGACTTGCGACGACGGCGCGGCCAATGGGACGCCCAATCATTGCAACGCGATCTGCCATGGCACAACTTCTTCTGTTTGCGACAATGGCGTGGTGGAATTTGGCGAGGATTGCGATCCGCCGGATACTAACACGGATTGCCCCTATGGCGAGATGAGCTGTTTCGTTTGCGGGGTAAATTGCCAAGATGTTTTCGGCATACCCCATTATTGCAGCGATGGGACGCTGGATTTGTCATCTGGCGAGCAGTGCGATGACGACAATACGCTGAATGGCGATGGCTGTTCGGCTGATTGTCAGGTGGAGGTCCCACCCTATGCCACCCAGACTTTTGTTTTGAAATGGGGGATTACCGGATCGGGGAATGGACAATTTTCCACTCCGCGCGACCTGGACACCGACACCAATGGCAATGTCTATGTGGTGGACCAGGACAATGACCGAGTGCAGAAATTTGACGCCGACGGCAACTGGCTGGCCAGTTTTGGTCCGGCAATTGTCGGCACGATAGATCTTTGGACTCCGGAAGGCGTTTGCGTCAGTCCCAATAGCGGGACGATCGCTATCACCGATAGAGATAATTCGCGAGTAGTACTGCTGGATTATTTTGGCAACTACTTGCGGGAGTTCGGCGGATCTGGCGATAGTGATGGGGAGTTTTATGAGCCACGAGGCTGTGTCTGGGACAAAGATGACAATATCTATGTTGCAGATAGTAGTCCTCAGGTGGGAGATAGCCTTCATCACCGAGTGCAGAAATTTGATATCCAGGGACAATTCCTGAATGTCAAATGGGGGCAGAAAGGCTCTGTTGACGGACAATTCAGTGGTCCCATTGGAATCATCATTGATCAGTGGGGCTATGTCTATGTGGCGGATAGCGGAAACCATCGCGTCCAGAAATTTGACGCCGATGGAACATTCGTTGCCAAATGGGGGAGCCCCCTGACGATGTCCTGGCCGACCTACCTGGATATAGACGCCAACAATCGTCTCTATGTGGTGGATTTCGGTTACGCGGAAGTGGATGTTTTTGAAACCGATGGCCAGCAGGTGGGAAAAGTCGGAGTAAACGGTAGCGCTGATGGGGAATTCAATAATCCTATCGGAGTCGCTGTCTCCGGTACCACGGTCTATGTATCGGATATGACCAGCACGAGAAATAACGTGCAAAAATTTCAATAAAGGCAATTTTGCCAAGCGCTCCGGGAGATCGGAGCGCTTTTATTTCATAGAAAATTGCGTTGCAAGGACTCTACTTTACCAATTCTGATTCGGCGTAGATAGCGTAATCTAGCATACCCACGATCTGGCCGGTGGAACGGTCCATTTCCACGATAATTTTTCTCACCACATTGCCGAAATAACCGGTGGATTCAATGATCGTCTTGGGTGTGGTCATCAGATCACTACTGCTTCCTCGCGTGATATTGAGATTGACGAAGGGGATGGAGCTATCCTTGGGCGCGCTGCCTTCGGTATAGATATTGGTGCCCGGTTCGGGCAGAGATTTGGTGTACCAAGGTTTGATGCGGATAATTTTTTTACCTACGCCGGTTCGAGATGATTGTATTCTGACTGATTTATTAAATGTACTAGTAAAAAACTTCCCTCCTTTTTCAATCGGGATGATACTGCCCTCTTCGTCATAGACGGTTATTTCCATCCGGTAGCCGCTGCGTTCAGAGCCGGCTAATATTTCTGTGGCCGGGTTGGGAGTCCACTCAATCTTCAAATCTCCCGTCAAACTGGGAATACCGATTTCCACCACATCGTCGCGGTTGACCTGGAGATTTTGAATTTGCGGAGTTTTGTACCACATCTTCAATCCATAGTAGCGAGACTTCGGGTCTTTGGCGCCGGCAGCAGTACAAATGTTAGCAGAAAGCCGTCCCATCTGGAGATTGTCTTTGTCTAGATTGACGCACCGCGGACTATTATTGGTTTTGTCCGTGACATCCACATTGGCGTTGGTATCGTTTTCAAAAGAAATTTCGCTGTCTTTGTTATACCGCCAGGAAAGTAGCGCCTCTTCCAGTCCCGCTTCGGCGGCGTAGTAGGCGATCAAAGAATTATCAATCCTGGTAGAATTTTTTACCTCATCTAGCATCTCTCTGGTGAAAAGTCCGATAGAAGTCAGCATGATTCCAGAAATAATCAAGGTAGTGATGAGGGCGATACCCCGCTCTTTTTTCCTTGTCATTATTCTATATTTATTTTTATACTGTCGTTGGCGGTCAGCCCCAGTTTATCGGTCAAGATCACTTTCAAAGTTGCCTCTCCGCTGACGCTGTCCGGCAGAGTAAAATCGGTCAGCCCAAAAGGCGCCTCAGTATTTTCAGCTATTTTTACTTCGTCTAGGAAATACTCAATTTTAGCGACTTCTTTGGGCGCTTTGTAATTCAAAATAACAGACAGAGTATCGGCAATAATCTGGTTTTTGATAGGGGAGGTGATTTTTAGTTCTGGTTGATTTTCCTTAACTAAAACAGAACAATTTTCTACTTCGCTGGGGATATTGTTGTGCCCGGCGGCTTTGGCCCAATTGATCACCGCGTCTTCCCAGCTTTTTACATTAGGCAAAATAGAGTGAAATTCCAGAAAAATTTTGTTTTCCGTAATACCGTCCGGACAATTGTCGGCCGCTTTTTTGCCTGTTTCTTTGATCACCCTTACTATTTTGTGCACATCGTCAACGGCGGTGGGAGCTTGACCTTTCAAAAATACTTCTCGGCGGAGAGGTAGGCTCTCTTTCAGTTCTTCCGGAATATTGGCCAGGGGCTGTTTGCCTGTTAGCGCGTCTATTTCGGCGTATTCAATACCAGAAGGCACAGAAAATTGCTCTACTGGCGTACCGGCCAAGGCCTTTCTCATATAATAATTCCAGATCGGCGCGGCCACCATGCCACCCGATGCTCCCGCCATTGGTGTATTGTCGTTATTGCCGGCCCAGACACCAGTGACCAAAGACGGAGTGTAGCCCATCGTCCAGGCGTCGCGATATTCATCAGTTGTTCCAGTTTTGGCGGCAACTGGTCGGCCGGGTAGGGTCAGGATGCCACCAGTGCCGAAGATTTCAGCGCGAGCCGAATCATCGGACAAAACATTAGTCACCAGATAGGCGACATTTTCATCCAAAACTTTTATGCCCTTATGCTCGGACTCTTTATATTCATAGACATCCTTGCCATTTTTGTCAGTAATTTTCAAGATAGTAATTGGCTCATAATAGATGCCTTGGCTGGCCAAAGTAGCGTAAGCGGCCGCTTCTTCCAGGAGTCTCACCTCGCCACCGCCCAAAACTAGAGACAGTCCATAGCGGTCCGGATCGGTTAAAGATTTCAAGCCCATTTTTTGCGCCAAATCAGTTGCTTCTTTTACTCCGACCAAGGCTAGCGCTTCAACGGCTGGGATGTTCAAAGAATTGCCCAAAGCTCTCCTAATAGAGACAGGGCCGCGGAAAGATTTGTCATAATTCAAAGGTTTGTAGCCATTGCCGAAATCAGTTGGCACATCCATTAGCATGGTAGAAGGGGAGTAGCCCTGGGTGAAAGCGGCCGCGTAAATAATAGGCTTGATGGAAGATCCAGGCTGGCGCAGTCTGACGGCCACATTGACATTGCCGTCATTTTCTTTGTCAAAATAGTCAACCGAACCGACCATAGCCAAGACTTGGCCGTTTTTGGGATCCAGCGATACCAATGACGCATTTTTAGCACCGCGGGCGGTAAGGCTGGTCCGATTGGCATCCATCGCTTCTTCGGCTATTTTTTGTTTGGTAAGATCAAGTGTGGTAGTGACGACAAAGCCATCATTGGCCAATTGATCTTCTCCGAATTGTTCAGCCAAAAGTTCTCTGACATACATTACGAAATGGGGAGCTGTAATACCCTGATTTGGTTCGGAAAATTTGATTACTTCGGCTTTGGCAACAGCAGCTTGCTCCTTGGTGATTAGATGCAGCTCTGCCATTTGGTCCAGGGCAAAATCTTTGCGTCCCATCAGAATATCGGTATTGGAACCGTAGGGATTGTAATAGGTGGGCGCTTGGGGCAGAGAAGCTAGGAGCGCCGATTCGGCTAGAGTTAAATCTTTGGCGTCTTTGTCAAAATATGTTTTGGCGGCCGCTTGTACTCCATAGGCGTTATTGCCATAGGGGATTTCGTTCAAATACATAGTCAGGATCTCGTTTTTGGAATAAATCTGCTCAATCTCAATAGACAAAATGAATTCTTTGATTTTGCGAGAGATTTTTTTATTGCCGGATAAAACAGCATTTTTGACGAATTGCTGGGTGATGGTGGAACCTCCTTGTTTGGCCTCGCGATGGAAGATGTCATAGACTATGGCGCGGGCGATGCCTTTCAGATTGAATCCGGAATGTTTATAAAAATCGCGATCTTCCAGGGCTACTGTTGCTTGTTTGACGGCATCGGGAATATCTTCAAATTTAATCAATGTCCTATTTTCTTCGCCGTGGATTTGATAGAGAAGCTCGCCATTTCTATCTACTATTTTAGTAGATTGGGCGACGATTCTTTTGTTTAATTTGTAAGGATTGGGTAGGTCTTTGGAGTACCACAAAAAAAGCGTGGCAATGATTAAAACAAAGCCAAAGGCGGTATAGGCAATAGTTTTCGGCCAAGGGAGATTGGATGATCTGATCTTTTCCAAAATTTGTCCGACAAAGGGGATTTTAATCCTTATTGGCCGCGTGGTCTGTGAAGTATAGGTGTAGTGAGCGCCAGCTACTCTCTGGCGCCGGCGAGAAAAGCGTCTCATATATTAGAGATTATTGTTTTGATATTATTATAGCAAAAAGCTTTGCTGTCTGCTAGAATAAAACTATATGAAAAAAGCAGATGATCAAAAAATAAAAGAGATTTTGACGCGGGGGGTAGAGCAAGTTTTTCCCTCTTTGGGTGCTGTGGAAAAGATTTTAGCAGGTGGCCGTAAATTAAAAATATATTACGGCATTGATCCGACGGGGAAATCTTTGCATTTGGGACATTTGATTCAGCTCCGCAAATTAAGAGATTTTCAAAAATTGGGACACGAAATAATTATTTTGCTGGGTGATTTTACGGCGCAAATAGGCGATCCGACAGACAAGATGGCGGCCAGAAAACCGCTTACTCACAAACAGGTTCTGGCCAATGCCAAAGATTACAAAAAACAAATAGCCCGAATTTTGGACATCAAAAGTTCTCGGGTGAGATTTTTGCGTAATGAGAAATGGACCAATAAGCTCAAGCCGGTGGATTTGCTGGAGATCGCTTCTCATTTTACGACCAGTCAGCTTTTGAGTAGAGAAATGTTCCAAAAAAGAATCAAAGACGGCAAAGATATTCATGTGCACGAATTCCTTTATCCGATTTTTCAAGCTTATGATTCCGTCACTATGAATGTGGATATGGAGATAGGTGGCAATGACCAAATGTTTAATATGTTGGCCGGGCGCGATTTGGTGAAAAAAATGCTAGGCAAGGAAAAAATTGTTTTGACGACGAGACTATTGGTGGATCATGAGGGCAAAAAAATGGGTAAAACAGAGGGCAATATGGTAAACCTTTCTGATAGCCCAAATGATATGTTTGGCAAAATAATGAGCTGGCCAGATGGACTGATTGTCCCAGGGTTGGAACTTTTGACGGATATACCAATGGCGGGGGTAGACAGTCTCAAGAAAGATTTGGGGAAAAATGCCAATCCGCGCGATATCAAATTCAAATTGGCTATGGAGATAGTGCGCGCTTATTATGGCGACGGGGCATCGCTTAAAGCAGGGGAGGCGTTCAACAGAATTTTTCGTGACAAAAAAACGCCCAAGGAAATGAAAGAAGTAAAAATAAAATCAGCCAATCTGCCGGTAGTAGAACTCTTGCGTCAGGCGGGAATCGTTCAAAGCAATAATGAGGCCAGACGTTTGATAGAGCAAGGGGGACTAAAAATAGACAACGCTAGAATCGGCGATTTCAATGCCTCAGTAGGCATCTACGATGGTTTGGTTATTCAGGCCGGAAGACACCGATTTGTCAGAGTAAAAAGAGGATAGGGTTTTCTCAGATGAAAGATTTGATTAGACAGCGAATAAATAATGCCGTCAAAAAGAAATTTCAAATCAAAGATTTTGAATGCTCTTTAGATGTGCCAGATAATAACAAATTCGGCGATTATTCAACAAATTTGGCCTTTGCTTTGGCTAAAAAAACAAAGAAAAGTCCGAAGGAAATTGCCGAGGCCATAGCTCTGGAAATGGCCAAAATAAAAGATTTCCAAAAAGTAGAGGTAGCCGGCGGGGGATTCATCAATTTTTTTATAAATCCTGCTATTTTAGAAAAAGCCGTTGGAGAGATTTTGAAAGCGAAGAGGAAATATGGCAGTAGGGCAATAAATCAAAAAAACAACAAATCAAAAAAACAAAAAACTATGGTGGAATTCCTCTCCGCCAATCCGACCGGGCCGATGACTTTGGGTAACGGCAGGGGAGGATTTTCTGGTGATACATTGAGCAATGTTTTGGCGCTATCCGGCCATAATATTTTCCGTGAATACTATATCAATGATGCTGGCAACCAAGTCAAAGAAGTACTCTCCAAGTCAGTAAAAAAAGCCCTAGGGATAGATCTCAAAATAGAAGAAGGAGAAGAGTTGTACGGAGGAGCGTATATTGAAGAAATAGCGCGCAAAATCAAAAAAGAAAAGGGGATAGAATGGGTCGCCAAAACACATAGCAGGGTAGGAGTCTTGGCGGCTAAAATTATTTTGCAAAATTTGATAAAAAAAGATGTCAAAAGTTTTGGCATCCGCTACGACAATTGGCTTTCGGAAGAAAGCTTACACAAAAAGGGCCTACTGGACAAAACATGGAAGATTTTGATTAAAAAAAATATGGTTTATGAAGAAGAAGAGGCCTATTGGCTGAAGACTACTAAATACGGCGATGACAAAAATAGGGTGATCAAAACCAATGAAGGCAATTATACCTATCTGATGGGTGATATTGCCCTACTCTATGATCGTTTTGTTTTGCGCAAATTTGACAAAGTAATTGTTTTCGTTGGGGCGGACCATCATGGCTATCTGGGCCGTTGGTATGCCGCCTGTGAGATGTTGGGGATAAAAAAAGATAGATTGGTAATCATTGTTATGCAAATAGTTCGCGCGATCCAAAGCGGCGAGGAAGTGAGGATGAGCAAAAGAAAGGGGACATTCATTACTTTGCGCGAAGTAGTAGAAGACATAGGACTGGACGCGGCTAGATATTTTTTCATTTCTCGCGATTTTAACACCCATATTGATATAGATTTGGATTTGGCCAAAGAAGAAAACAATAGAAACCCGGTTTACTATATCCAGTATGCTTCGGCGAGAATGAATAGTGTGCTCGCTAAAGTGAGAAATCACAAAAGACGAATCACAAAACATAAAAAAATCTCAAATCTTAATGACCAAAATTCTAAATATGAATTGGATTTGATAAAAAAAATGCTAGAATGGCCGGGGCTGATTTCTGAAATAGCGGGTAATTTCCAAGTGTATAAAGTAGCCAATTACGCCTATGAATTAGCGGGAGTATTCCACAGGTTTTACGATAATTGTCGGATCATTGGAGACGAAAGAGAAAAAGAAAGACTACTTTTGATCAGGGCTAGCAAAATTATTCTGGAAAGCGTGTTAAGGGTTATGGGCATAGAGGCCAAAAAAAAGATGTAAAAAAATCTGCCAAATGGCAGATTTTTTTACATTCAATTGACTATTTTTTACATCGGCAAAGAATAAACAGCCGTACCCGAGAGAACATAGACTTTGTTTTCTTCAGGAGAAACCCACATATCTTTAAGGTCAGTAAATTTATCGCTTAGATACTGCAGGCGATAATTGCCTTCTTTGTCAAAAATAACCACGCGGCGACCGCCAGCGTCCAAAACATAGATATTGTCCAAATCTTTATTAGTGTAAATTTTCAAAGGATCAAGCAGACGGTTGGCCGCTGTTTTATCTGGATTGCTGGTATCTACCAATTCTGGCATACCTATTATTCTGAAGGCTGTTTTTTCTCCGGAGAGGAATTGGATGATCTCGCCATTTTTTTTCAAAACATAGACAGCGCCATCTATGGTGAGATCAATAGCGTCAGATAGATCAGCGCCGGTAGAGACAATGTAATTACTTTTGGCGCCGTAAGAATTAGCCAGAGCAACATATTTGTATATCTGGTTATCCTTTGGCGATAATAAATAGAGATTGTTAAAAAAAGTTCCAATGCCGGATGTTTCCGGCCAAGTTTCTCCGGTAATTTGAGTATCGGGCGTCAAAGAACGGCTAGGGGAGTCAAAGGTATAAATATTAGAAGGGTCTTTGGTCGCAAAAATCATCATATTTTTGTCATCAGGGGTAGTTATGTCGCTTAAGGCGCCGTCAAAATAGGCAGAAGAAATATTTTCAGCCGTACTGGAATCGGTATTGAACGCGACAATATTTTTCCTTTCTTTGTCGGAAGAAAAGATGAAATTTTTTGCTTTGAATAGACCCTGGAGCTGGATATTGGGGTCCAAACTATTGAATTCGGCTATCGGCTGGATGTCGGAGATTCTGACTATTTGGAACATTTTTTCTATCTCACCATCTATCTGGCGCGCCAGAGCTGTTATCTCATTTGCCATATATCTGGAAGAAAGGAGTTCTTTTATCTCTTTTTGAGCATCAGTCAAAAGAGAACGCGATTTTTTCTCATCGCCTAATTCTTGCGCCTTGATAGCCCCTTCGGTTTTGGTCCTGACTATATCATATTGAGTTTCTATATTTTTATGCAGAGTCGCTACCTTTCTTTGCTGGTAAGAATAAGTGCCAGAGATGGCCACCGCGATAATTAAAAGAATCCCTCCTACGGCAAAAAGCTGGCTTCTTTCTTTGGTTTTGCTAACAAATTCTTTAGTCTCTACAAAAATATTCTCCAAATTTTTCTTAGAAGAAGTGAAAAAATTCTTTCTTGGCGCGGAAAAAAGCTCTTGTTGGGGGGTGAGATCTTCTTTATCTGAAATTTTGTTTTCCTTGTCCCAGAATTGTTCACCCTGGATTTTTTGTTTTTGTGATAATTCGTTGATTTTTTCACCGACTCTTCGGGAAGCTTCTTTGGAAAAGGAGCTAATGCCAACAGA
This sequence comes from Candidatus Microgenomates bacterium, assembly GCA_016188915.1. Taxonomy (GTDB): domain Bacteria; phylum Patescibacteriota; class JACPGU01; order JACPGU01; family JACPGU01; genus JACPGU01. The sequence goes on from JACPGU010000004.1 coordinate 62,443, forward strand.
GATTTTTTCTTCATAAATAGTTTTGGATTTCTCTAGACTTTTTTTAGAAACATCCAAAAAAGCGCCAACTACCGGTTTTATTTTGCTGGCGTATTTTTCCAGGTTAGTCTCGCCCAGCCATTCTGTTACTTGCGGTTTTTCATCTTCCGTCACGGATTCCTCATCGTTTACTTCAATTATCAAAGCATTGATAGACTCCACCTCTTCTTTGCGGAGAGATTTGACGATATAGGTGGCAGCATTGGCAGGAGAAAATTTGGCGATAACGCGACGCAAATCCTCTAAAGAAAAATGGTAGAAAAGTTCAGAAGTAGAAACCATTATTTTGTCGCCCAGCATCAAATCTCCCGAAGCGATATTGACGAAGGTTTTGAGGGGATTGGGGCGGTCGTTGGCGCCGGATAGGCCTTCGGTGACATGAATGATCTGATTATCGCGAACCATATAGGTTTCGGCGGTACCAGCTTGGGTGATGTGCAAGAGATCTTTTTCCAAAACGGCGATGACGCCATTGATTTTACCGATCCAGGCAACTTCGCCCTCTTCAGCCAATTCGGCCAAGGCTTCATTGACTTTTTTCAAAGAAATTTCCAAAGCATCTAATCCGCTACCCAGACTTTGATAATATTCTTCAATAATGATGCTTTCAATCATTTTGGCGACTTTGTTCATGGAGGGGTCGGCCGACATTATCTCCAGAACAAAATACAAAATACCATGGTCTCGTTCCTCTTGATCGTTAGGGCGGAAGATAGAAACCAGGGTATAGCGGTCAGGACTTTTCTGACGGGAGAGGATTTTACCTACTTTTGTAATATATGAGGACATTTTGGAGTCAATTTATAGTTTTTTGGTGTTACCACCAGGTATAGTAATTAAAAGCTTAACTTCAGGCAGATTGCGATAAAGCACACAAACAACAAAACCGAAAACCTTTGTTTTTGTTTCTTACATCATATTTTAGGCTGGTAGAATATTTTTACAAGAGGGAGTTTTTGGGGAAAAGATAGGGCTAGGAAATTAAAAAATTAAAAAAATAATGAATTAGAGCCTTTCTTCTATGGGGGCGTAGGGGCGTGCTTGAGATGATTATTCTTGGCGTATAGTCCCAAAATGAAAAGCAAGGCGGAATCAATGGCAGAAATCACGCACCAGGCGCAGATAGCTCCGATGACGAAGATTTGGAGATAGACGAAATAGAAAGAAGCGACAAAGCCGATGGGGGTAATGTAGCGTAGGGCGTCTAGCTTGTCTGCTCGCCTCACTGAAGCTTGGTCGAAGCGGGCCGGCGAGGCAGGTGTAAAGCGTCTAGTTTTTGGTAGTAGCCCCAAGATACTCAAAAGAAATATGATAAAATAGTAAATTATTCCATAGACAGCGATATAGACACCGAAAATTTCCGAATATTTAGAGGTCGTGACAATATCACAGCCACTACCCAAAATACACACCAAAGAAGTTGAAACGTAATGCTCATAAGTTAAATATATTGAATCTGCCAGTCCAATTAGGGAAAGAATCAAAAAACCGGCTAAAATCCATGATTTTTTTTGCATAAAATACTTTTTGACTTAATACTTAATACTATAACAATCCCCATGAAGAATCTAGCCGTTATCGCGCACAATATTCGTTCGCTCCATAATGTAGGGTCTATTTTTCGTACCGCGGAGGGGGCGGGAGTGGATAAAATTTTTTTGACTGGCTATACCGGTCGGCCACCAAGAAAAGAAATAGCCAAGGTCGCCTTGGGTTCAGAGGATAGGGTACCGTGGGAATACACAAAAGATGTTGGGAGATTGATCGGGCGGCTGAAAGGCAAAGGATTTCAGGTCGTGACCCTGGAACAGGGGAGGACAGCGGTGGATTATAAAAAATATAAACCAAGGGGCAAGATCGCCCTAATCATTGGCAATGAGGTGAGGGGAGTGTCTAAAAAATTGCAAGAGCTATCTGATATTGTTATTGAAATCCCGATGTTGGGAGACCGCCGTTCTCTCAATGTTTCGGTAGCCTTTGGTATTGTTGCCTTTCACCTCGCCAATTTTTTGAAAAAAGTTTAATCTGGTCGGGATGCCGAGAATCGAACTCGGTCTACACCCACCCCATGGGCGCGTACTACCGGCATACTCCATCCCGAAAACATAAAATCCTATAGCATTATACCTAATTTTTCTCAATAAAAAAATCTGCTCTCTGAATGGGACGAAAGGAAGATCGTGACCTAGATATACTAGGTGGGTGTTCTCGGATTGCCTCCACGGAAGCAATCTATGATGAACTCCCTAGATTTGAGCGTAGGTCGATCTTAGACCATCCCATTCAGGTAGCAGATTTAAAAATACCTGTGGATATCTTAAAGTCTTATACTTATATTGTAAACCGATTTTCTATAATAGGGAAGACAGATATTTTAGCGCTATGTCTAGCGGATAAAGTAGAGTGGAGATGACAAAAGACAAAATTCTTTCTATCCAAGTAATTAGTGGCACAAGGATAGGTATTCTCAAAAAATATTCCACGAAAATAATCGTCAGTAAAAGAATAGGCCCCGATTTTTCCAGCCTATCAACCGCATCTCGCATACTTTCTGGCGCTATAGCGCTTAATATTTTTGATCCATCCAAAGGGTAAATAGGCAGAATATTAAAGGCCGCCAAGAGCAGATTGACTTGGACTATTATCCCAATGATAGTTAGAGGATAGGTATTATAAGCATCAAATCCATATTGGTCGGCTATCAAAAGGGGGATAGACAGAATTAAGGCAAGTAAAAAATTAGCGGTTGGTCCGGCTATTGATACTTTGAGCTCATCGTAGCGATTTTTCAAGGCATTGGGGTTGACCGGCACTGGTTTGCCCCAGCCGAAACCAACGAAAAGTAAAAAAAGAGTGCCTGTCGGATCAAAATGGCGAGCAGGATTGAGCGACAATCTGCCGGCGTATTTGGCGGTAAAATCGCCCAAACGAGTCGCCATCCAGGCATGGGCGAACTCATGAACGGTTAGTCCAATAATAATAGCCAATAAGAAAGCCAATAAGGCTAGAGGGCTAGAGAAAAGATCAAGTAGCATAAAGATTTTGCTTTAAGTGATTGATGTTTGGAAGGACAGAAAAAGGTAAATGAGATTTTTTGCTAGACAAAATAAATATCTTTTGATAAAATAACAAAGCTAACTAACCATAAATTTAATCTTACTTGAGGAATTCTATTATGTCAAAAGTGTGTGAAATGTGCGGAAAAACCAGGACTTCCGGTAGTAATGTCTCTCATTCTAATAGGCATACCCGGAGAGTTTTTAATCCCAATTTGCAAAAAGCCACCCTGGTTGTCGATGGCGTTAAAATACAAACCAAAATTTGCACCACTTGCATCAAAACTCGCGGTAAATCAAAAAAAAATAAAAAGTAAAAATCCCCTAGGCAGCGGGGGATTTTTTGATATAGCAGTCAAAACAAATGGTTTCTTCGTCAGGAGCTAGGTCTTGGGTGATGATAGATTTTTTGCCGCAAATTTTGCAAGTAATTTCTTTTTCTTTGGCTTCTTCAGCTTTTTGCTCCTGTTTTTTTTTGGCGCGACAGGCACGACAACGGCGGGGGGCTTCCTTGAACCCTTTTTTGGCAAAATAAGCCTGTTCGGATTTATCCCAAACGAATTCATTACCGCACTCTTGGCATTCTAATGTTTGGTCTTGGAATTGCATATAAAATAGTTAACAGCTAATAATTAAAAGTGAAAATTAGGTAAGGGATAATACCTTTCGCTTGCATTATACGCCGGATTGATTTTTTAATAAAGCGACAAAGTGCTATAATCTCTTCGGGGAGAAAAAAGATGTATCCAAAACAATGGAGTTTTTTTGGGAAGGCTTTAGCTGGCGATCGGTTGCACCACGCTTATATTTTTTATGGTCCGGGACACCAAGAAAAAAAAGATTTTATTTTACAGCTAGCCGCTTTGGCGCAATGCGCGAAGCCTTCTGAGCAAAAACCATGCGGCGAATGTGTTAATTGCCAAGCATTAGTTAGCAAAAGAAGAGTAGATACTTTCATTATTGACCAACAAGAAAATATATCCATTGATACTATCAGAGAAGCGCAGAGATTTTTGGGGCTTACCAAAACTACAGGATTAAAAAAGATTTTGATAATCAACGGTTTTGAAAAAATGCGGCCGGAAGCGCACGATACTCTGCTCAAAATTTTTGAGGAACCGCCAGTCGATACTTTGATTTTGCTAGCCGTAGAAAATATAACAAATATTCCAAAAACTATCCTGTCGCGTTGTCATAGCGTCTATTTGCCAGGGCTGGGATTGTCAATCGGTGATTTGTCTCCCGAAGAAATAAAGACTATCTGGCAAGAATGTGAAATTATTTTAGGAGTAAAAAATTTTGCCAAATTAGAGCTAGCTTTTCAGACTAGCGAGCTGGAAAATCCTGCCGATAGGATAAAATGGTGGCTGATTTTCCTTAATTCTTTTTTGGTGGTTTATCATGGGGGAGAGCAGGATAACCAGATAGAAAATATTTTTTTACCCCTCTTGGAAAAAAACATCAATCATGCTAAAATATACAGGGCTGTTGAGGAAATAGCCTTGCTTTTGTCTAAAGTAGAAAACACCAATACTCTGACGCGTTTGGCTATAGAAGATGCCTTGTTGCGTGTCTAGGCAATCGCTATTATAATGAAGACTGCTCATATTTTCTAACAATAAAACAATATCTATGGCAGGTATTATATTGATTTTGGCCTTGGCTGGTATTTTTATTATGATAGCGCGTAAAATGCCGGAGGCTTTGGAAACTTTGGGTCGTCGACAAAATGGCGGAGAAGACTCTGGCGCGGCCAAAATGAATAAATTCAGCAGTACCGAAGAAGAGGAAGCAAAAAAGAAAAAAAATGGCAAAAAAACCAATCGTTCAGTGCCACGCTTCGTTAAGGCTTCTGACGAGGCGATCAATGAAATTTTAGATAAAACTGATGGCTTGATAGAGCAAAAAGAATATGAGCAAGCCGAAAAATTTTTGATTGACGAGATAGAGCAAGCGCCTACCAATGCCAAGCTTTACAACAAATTGGGCATTATTTATTTGGAGCAGGAAAATTTTTCTGATGCCAAAGAATCTTTCAAAACTGCTTTGAAATATGATAAAAATAATGATTTGATTTATAACAATTTGGGTTTGGCTCTTTTCAACCAGGGTCGCTATATAGAATCCATTGAAGCTTATAAAAAATCTATTCAATTAAACGGCCTGGTGCCGCATCGCTATATCAATTTGGGTTTGGCTTTCGCGGCGTTAAGAGAATTTGGCAAGGCTCTGGATGCTTATAAAAAAGCGCAAGTTTTGGACAAAGACAATAATGACTATCAGAAATTAATTAAGGAAGCGACAGAAAAATTAGCGGAAACCTCCATCGCATAAGACAATCTAGCGAAATCCTGCCGGCAAGATTTCAGATTAAATTCAGATTAAATAGAGAACGGCAAAAATGGGAGCACTTGCGTTGTAGTTTAAAAATTAAAAATTATAAAATTAAAAATTAATTAGATAGTGGTGGGATACCGAAGCGGTCAAACGGGGCAGACTGTAAATCTGTTGGCTTACGCCTTCGTAGGTTCGAATCCTACTCCCACCATTTATTAAGTGAAAAGTGAGTCAGTAGATAAGAGCTTCTGACTTTTTATTAACTTTTCACTATGATTTGCCATCGTAGCTCAGTTGGTAGAGCATTTCCATGGTAATTATTTAGACGTAACAAATTCCTACCAAAATAAGGATTTTGTAAGTTACCAAAGCCACTTAATCTCTCTGATGGTTTTTTTGACGGGAATGTCTTACCAAGAAGCGACCATCGGAAGGGAAATAAAGAAAGAGCCGATGTAGTTTAGCGGTAAAACGTCGCCATGGTAAGGCGAAGACCTCGGGTTCGATTCCCGACATCGGCTTTAGATAATAAAAGATACTGCCACCAAGGAAGGAGGTGGTATTTTTTATGGAGATAAAAACTCTTCTCCAAGAATTTTGTGATTATGCTCTCTATGCTCGAGGTCGGTCGAATAATACCATTAAGGGATATAGGTTTATTGCGAATCTTTTTTGTAAGGATACTGGAGTCGCCGAGATTGAAGATATTACCACCGATCTTGTTCGCAATTGGTTCTATCTAGGGAGGAAGGACAGAAAGTGGGCTCCTGCATGTTCTATTTCCTATCATAAGAACCTGACGGTTTTCTTCCGTTGGTGCCTAGACAACGGCTATCTAAAAAGCAACCCTTGCGATGATGTCGAATTACCTAAATTAGACAAGAGACTTCCTCCAAAATTAACCAAACAAGATTCTGCCAAATTGCTAGAGTTTGTCTATAACTACCCGTATAATTATAGATTTCTGAGATTTAGGAATCATGCAATTTTTGCCACATTCATATTCGCAGGATTAAGGAAAGCCGAGCTATTAAATCTAAAATATACCGATGTTGATATCGAAAATATGTCTATTTTTATCAGACAGGGTAAGGGAAATAAAGATCGGATAGTCCCAATGTGTTATTCTCTGTCGACGATACTCAGAAAATACTTAGACGAAAGAAAACGACTACATAAAACTTGCCCCGAATTTTTCGCCTCTCTAAACCGTAATATGGGATTTTGTGATAGTGGGCTAAGAAATCTAACCGTAAAAATGAGAGAAGAATCGGGGATTAAGTTTGGGATTCATAAATTACGCCATACCTTTGCCACCCTAATGCTTGAAGGCGGTTGTGATATTTTCTCGCTATCAAAAATGATGGGGCATAGCGACATTAAAACAACGACCATCTATTTAGCCGCCAGCGTTGAACATCTGAGAAAGCAGATTTTGAATCACCCACTCAACAATTTATAAAATTAATCAAGAAAGGAGTTACTATGAGAAAAATAGCCATATATGTGCGTGTTAGCACAGGAGAGCAGGATACGGATAATCAGATAACGCCCTTAAGCCAATATACAACCGATAGGGGCTGGGAGGTGTATAAGATATACGAAGATAAGGTCAGTGGGTCAAAAGAAGACAGAGAGGCCTTAAAAGAGCTTATGGACGATGCCCATAAGAGGAAATTTGACTGTATTATTGTTTTTAGATTTGATCGGTTCAGCCGGAGCTCCCGTCAACTTATTAATTCTCTCGATGTGTTTAAGTCACTTGGAATAGACTTCATTAGCTATCAAGAGAATATAGATACAACCACTCCAGCGGGCAAGGCGATGTTTACTATGATTTCTGCTTTTGCCGAGTTCGAGAGATCAATTATCCGTGAAAGAGTAAATGCCGGTATCGCCAAGGCTAGAGCAAGGGGCACTAAGCTAGGCAGGCCAAAAATAAAAATCGATATAGATCTACTAAAGAAATTGAAAAACAAGGGGTTGTCAATTCGCAAAATAGCCAAGGAGCTAGAAGTTCCGAAATCTACGGTGCATAGTCATCTGTGTGCGTAATCTGAGCTGTCCGTAAAACCATATCAAAAAGATGACAATATTGAACCTATAAAAGTTTCTCAAAAAGTTTGTACGATAAACAACTGTTTTTGGGACAACAAAAGAGGTTAGACGAATAATTATCTGTCTGGCCTTTCGGTTCTTGGTTCCATCATATTATTATCCATAGCCCACTTTCTTAGTTTTTGGTTTAATGGTAAATTTTAGAGGCTAAGATCGATGTTCTGTGCGATAATGTAGCCAAGATTATTATATCATTTAAATATAAGAATAAGATTGTTCGTTTTCTTAGCTTAAACAAGGAACAAAGCTTTGATTTTAGCCTCTATTTTTTACCATTAAGCCTAGTTTTTCTATCCTCCTTAGTGCCCTTTGTTTATCCTTGTTGCTGTATTTTTCTATGGCATCCTTTTGTTGCTTCTCCCATTCGAAAAATCCCTCTCCATGCTCTATCATACTTTTGTCAAGATTTAGTATCTGTAGCTCCACCTCTTTCTTTGTTATATCGGGGAGACCTTTAATGTAGTTGTAGAAGTGTTGGGTGTTCTCGTCTTCGTCTGCAATCTTTTCGATTGCCATCATATATTCTTTTGATAGAAGCTTACCAATCTGCTCAATTTGACTTTTTTCTAAAACAGGAAAAGGATTGTCTATCCCTGTTTTTTTACTCCAATCGAACTTTATCGCTCCGATAGGGTATTTTAATAGGTGCAGAGTCACGACCAAAGTTGTTATTTCTCGATAAACATATAACCACTCCAATAAGGTTTTTTCTTGGAATGTCTGAAAGTTTGATTTCAGGATTCCTAGGTGGTTAGAATATCGATACCCTTTTGTGTGAACATAATTATGTAGAAGGCCTAGTTTATTAAACCGTTCGCGAAGATTGAGCTTTTGATCAAATGTTTTAATGTTAGCGTTTGAGTATAGTATGTTCTGGATCCTATCTGCTTTCGGTGTATTTGAGTCCCAAGAGTCCTTCGACATTAGCCAATCTTTAACTGTTTTGTGCCCATCGTCGTTAATGTTGTAATAAACAGACAGCAATCCTAGTTCAAGGCTACTACGTAGTGATACGAAAGCTTGCTTATAAAAACCAAAGACCATGAGATTAAATGATATTTGTAGCTCTTCCCATGATTCTATATATGGGAAATAATGACCAGACGAAAAATTCTCAATTGTTTGAGGTATTATGTCTCCTATGCCTTGATAAATCCACCCTACATCCTTGATCTCTTCTTTTATCTTTGGGTTTTTTAAGAAAAAAGCTTCTGTTTCCCTTAAAACAACATTACTTTTTTCCGGATCGTATGTGAACGGCATGTAATTAGCTGGGAATGGAATTGGGTTGCCCATTTATAATTTGATAATCATCGTTTATTTTATACAGATACCGAATAACAACCGAATATTACTCTTTGAGAGTTCTCGCACGGCAACGGCCGAAAGGGGGCTCAAATGCGAGTGGGGTGGTTGTTTCGGAGCTTTTGTCTAGGTAGGGTTGTTCTGTAGTAAAACCCTCACGCGTTTTTAGGATGCTGAAAAAAATTCTATAATTTTTTTAAAGCATTTGTTCACTTAACAAGTGTTTTTAGAACTCTGCTTTCTTTTTACTCCTTCCTCCTCAAAACCCCGAGCGTAAGCTCGCGGGAAGCTTATGGTTCTGAAACCGTATCTACGGTGTCCATGCTGTCTAGAGCATATCCCATATCATCATAACTCTCCCAGGTATACCATTTTGCATCCTCTATGATGCTGTTGGCTTGTTCTATGTTGTCGTTAGCTTCACTTAACGCACTACGATACTCATCTATAGTGTCTTCCAGAGATGAATTTTGGCTTTGCAGGTCGGATATGGTGTTGTGGCTACTCCAAAGCCAAATGCCTGCTATCAATACTATAACAATGATTATCGTAGTTTCTTTTTTTTGTTCCATAGAGCTATCTATTTATTCCGTAACTTCTCGAACACACTTTATAGCTTAATTCAAGAACTGAAAGTGTACCAGCTTTTTTATTAGCTATATTAGCTAGCATTTTTTGTTACATGCAATCGTTGTAACCATTGGTCTTATCTCAAACCAGCCAAAAAGCAAGACAAATAAAACTACCCACAAAATAGTTGTTAAGTGTTTTTTAATGGGTGTCAAAATATGCTTTATCTTCATTGTTACCTATTATTTCTTTGGTAGTCGTCCACCGCTACTCAAGCAATCCGCGATAGAGTTATAGGGGGTAAAATTGGTCGTTTTCGAATAATAAGTGGTGCCTTCTCCATGGCAAATCCCCGTAGTGCTTTTTTTGACAGGAGGGTTTTCGGAGTCGCTACCACTACTAGGAATACTTTGGGTATTCTCTTGCTTGGCACTGCTATTTTTTGTACTACTTGCCCCTTTTGAATAGGCGAACACCAAACCAGCCATTACTAGGATGGCAACAACTACACCGATTATGACCCTGTATGTTGTGTTGAGCTTTACCATTTCTTATATCCTTTCTTGCTAGTGAAGGGGTTAAAATTACCTTTTGATGAAAAGTTATTAAACTTTTTCTTATCTGACTTTGTTTTATAATAAGGCATTACATAGGTGCCTCTCTTGGTGCTATAGCCCTTGACTCTCACATAAGCACTGGCAGAATTTGGCACAGCAAAAATCCCTATAGTCAGGATAAATAGACCCAAGACGATCGTGCCAATATATCTTTTCATTTTTCTCCCTTCTGATTATTTGTGGCTGTATTATACACATTAATTAGTAGAAAAGATAGCCCTATCTTAACGGAAGTCTGCCTCCACTATCTAAGCATTCGTCAATAGTATTGTATGGCGTAAAGTAAATTGTTTGATTGTAATAGGTGGTTCCGGGAGCATGACAAATGCTGGTCTTACTTTTCTTTACTGGGAGTGTTGTAGTTGTAGTAGAAGGTGGGAGAGTCGGAGTTGTTGGTTGAGTAGCTGTCGGCGAACTCCCGCCAGATGTATTTTGGGTCGGAGTAGTTGCTTCTTGGGTCGTATCGCCCCCACACGCAGAGGCACTCCAAAGGCCTCTATTTGCCTCTATAGCTTGTTTCTCCGCCTCTTTGAACTCTTGTTGGTATTTGTAGGGATTGCTCTGATAGGTGTATTCATGAGCGTAGCCGTCTAGGATCATTTTTTTATTAAAGTTTGTGCCGTCTTCAAGAAAAACAAACCGCAACAATCTCCCGTATTTGTCTCTTTCGTTTTGTGTAAGGTCTTTTTCAAGACGCACTTTTTGTTCTGTAAGGATCATTTTGGCTCTGTCTGAGGCCTCTTTGCCGAAGCATTGTACTGGCTTGCGAGGATCTACCGTTTCCGGTGTGTCTATACCAACAAGCCGAATGGCTTCTAGCTTGCCACTTATCTCAACCTTGATAGTGTCGCCATCAGTAACGCTGGCTACTAGATAGAGGGTATCGTCGAGCGAAGTGGTGCTATCTTCTGCTGACTTCTCTTGCTGATTTTTACTTGCTTCTATATTTGCTTCATCCTTAGTTTGTTTTGGCTGATTAGTGTTTGTGGCACCATTGGTTGTTTTTGGAGCTGTAAGCCCAACGCCAACGAAAAACACAAAACTGGCAATACCAAAAATTAGGCCTATCGATTTTCTCGCAACACTGCCTTTCAAAATACGAGAGAAAATAGATGGCTTAATGAGACCAGCAACCAAGGAGATTAGAGATAGGATAAACAGCAGAAAAAATACAAGAGTCATAAGATTCGTTTTTATAGATAGTATTCATAAAGAAAATATCCGATGACGGCTATCAAAAATCCTATGCCAAGTATCTTCCAAATTGCTCCAACGCCATCACGCTCATTATCGGTCGTTTGATTACTTTGCGATACTGATGTTACGGCTTGATTATTTACCTTCGCCTCTTCTTTTTTTGGCTCCGGTATCACAGGCGGAGGAGTAGGATTGACTTGTAGCTGGGGTGTAGTTGGCAATAATCTTTTTGGCTCTGTACAGCTCGGATAATATGGAGCACAAGTAGCAGAAAATGGCGTGCCATCATTACAGCCACAGGTGCCTACTCCACCATGGTGCGAGCAACATCCAGATCGAGCATATGATGTAACCGGAATCGTGATTACAGCAACAAACATGAAAAAACTAGCGATACCTATGTTTAGACGCAATTTGTTATCGTTCTGGTTATGCATTTTTTAAAATAGGAATTTTGAATTCGTTTACCGCCCTGCTGATGCCTTGTTTCATTGATGTGTACATTTTCTTTAGTTTCAATATTTTCTTGTCCCACATACTTTCAATCTTAATCATAGTCTCTTTTTGGCGACCAACACTCTCATTTATAGATTTTACTTCTGCGTTTATTCTACTGATGTTGTCCTCTGTATTTTTCTTTAATACTTCAATCTCTGGATAAAAAGTAGCATTTTGTAATATGGTTTTTTTGCTTTCCTCTAATTGAACGATCTCATTTTTTAATCTGCTAATCTTTTTTATACACACTCTACGATGCTTAATATTGCGTAGCTTAAAAGTGATATTTAGAATAATGAGAGTTATCGTTGTAAATAGTAATTCAATAGGTGCAGTAACGTGTTGCTGTTTGAGGCCAATATGTTTCCACCAATATGTTACAAGTAGGGAAGCTGGTATTGTAAAAATCCTGAAGACTTGGTTAAAATTATGTGTAATATCAGAACTAGATGCCGACCATAAGATAGCTAAAGTGATTGCCAATATTCCTAAAGCAAAGTTGACGATCAGATAAATAGCGTAAAAAGCCTTTGCGTAGGTATTGCTATTTTTCGATACAGATGGGTATGTGAGCTCCGCAAGTAAAAGGAGGGAGATTGGGATTACTACACCAAAAATTACACACCACATATTCAGGCTTATTTCTGAAAGCCCATAATTGATGAATACCTCTCGTGCGAGTCCAAACATTATGAATACTTCCGCAAGGAATAATATTATGGCAGGCAAAGCTATTATAATTTTTATGATACTTTCCGACAATATACTGGACAATTCATTTTGCCTTGCAGATAACCCATGTATCTTTTGTAATAAATCCTCCGATTCCTTACTCTTTTCCCTAAACTCTCGTTCTAGGCTCTGTATGGCGATTCGGTAATCGTCTATCTGCTTATTAATTTCGTTGATCTGTTTTTCTGCTCCGTTAATATGATCTTTATACTCTTTAGACCCCCGCAGTGTCTTTTCTCCGTTCACCATATCATCTAGTGTAGTATCAGTATCTCGCAGGAGTTGCTTTTTTCGTTCCTCAAGAGCAGAAATATTATTTCTTATCTCCTCGGATTTTCTTTTTAATATACTTTCTGCTTCTTCTATTCTTTTATCAAAATCGTAGCCTTCTAGTACAGAATTTTGTATCTCGGACGAGAATATCGGCGATAACTTTGTCGCTGATAGATTAGTATTATTTTCTGACAGGCTTCGCCAAATAGCTATACCGGCTCTTTTTATTTTACCCTTCGCCAATCTATATCCCCTGAATTCGTAATCAAATCTATACTTGAGAGCAAAGTATGTCTTGATTAATACAGCTATAACTAAAACGGTTGCTAGTCCATATAGAGCCATGATGATGTTGTCTTTCTGTATGATCATGATTAAGAAGTTAATAGTTTATCGTAGATGGTTTTTATCTCGTCGCGACAAGCTCCGATTGATCCGCTGTCTGTTAGCCCTACGGGTATTATCTGTATACTGTATGGTTTTTGCGTAAAGTTAGCTTTTAGGTTCTGTACCTGCCATGATCCCAAATAGTAACTAGAAAAATTATCATTTTTTTGTGGGCGACTACCGCATTGCTTGCTGGAGTCTGAACTTTGATCTTGTAGGCACTGCTCATAGGTCTGTATTCTGTAAATAAATTGTGCTGATATGTAGTTTTTATATCTCGTGCAGTCAGAATAAGTGAGTCCATAAGCATAATAAGCAAAGGGAAATTTTATGTTACCTGCAACTATCAATACGCCAGTTATGTTTTTATAGCCCCTATTCACATAACCGTTCATATATTCGTTTATTTTGGCGTAGTAATCAGTAAAATTAATATCCTCCGGCTTGTTTCCAACATCGCTAAAATAGGCTTTTATTTTTGATACGATATCTTTGTAACCATAGACCGTCATTGTCTTTTCTCTGCCATCGTCATCGTTCTGTTTGTCATTATCGATTGCATCAAATTCTATTACTTTCGTACCGTTGTGATCGTAATTAGTAATCTTCATAGATATGTTGATTTTCCTTGTCAGCTTAAGCGATTTATTAGATCCATAAACATCTAAGACCAAGCTATCATTGAACTTAAGTGGTCCCTGCTTATTAAAAATATCCGCGATAACGCTGTCTGTATCGTCATCACTTAATTTGCTAGATAGGTTTATATATGTAAGCTTGCGTTCCGCGGTTTGGCTATCAACCATCATAAACTCATCTTTGAATTCTCTATTTAAGCATTGATTGTTTTTACATGAGGCGAGAATTTTATCAACCGAAATATGAATAGGCGTTTTATTGATACTGTCGCTTTCTATTGGTACAAGATCAAGGGACGACCCTATTTCATTTCCATTCATTTTATAGTCAAAATATTTTTCCATCCTTTTGGTAAATATGATTTTCATGGTTGTCTTGCTGTTTCCTCCGGCAAGAATAGTCCTAGCATTGTCATTTTTGTAAATGAATATCCCTCCAAGCAAAACTATCAGGATGAATATCCCGATTATAGTTGCGATAATTAATGTTTCCTTGATAGTTCCTGTCATTTTCTTACCACAATTAGAACAAAAGGAAGCTTTTTTTACCTCTTTATTACAATTACTGCATTTTATTTTCGTTTTACCCGTAACCACAGAATAACCACAGTCAACGCAAAAATTGACTCCTTCGTCTAGCTCATGACCACATTGAATACAGTTGGGCATGCGTGTAATCTTAGATAAAATAAGAGATTAGAGTATTGCTAAGGACTACCGTGGTTGCCATAACTCTAAGTTATACCTATGATAAGCTATTATTTAGATAATTGCAAGGCCCGGAGAGCGTAAAGGCAGATGATGCCCACAGCAATCCTATAGTTTAAGAAAAAAGCCTTTTATCCGAGTCATGATTGACGGTTTAGCCTAATTGTTTTGGCTATCAAGATTTTCCAGTGCCCTTAGTGCCTCCTCTCTCTCGTATGGGTTGAACGACTGGATCGTTATAGGCTCTTTTCCTGTGATGTCAGATAACTGATGATGGCTGGTTTTAGTCACCACTAACTGATATTTTCTATCTTTACATATAATCTCGTAATCACCATTAAGGAAATCTAAAAATTCACTCAAGTCGCCTTTGTCTATCAATGTGTGATAACTGCAATAACTTCCCTTTTCATCAATTCTTGGGCGACTTTGGATTATGATATGATTTGTCTCCATATCGCGAACAGCGAAGAATGCTCCTGTAGTTAGCCATTGCCCACAGCGATTTTCTGAAATACCGCCATAATCCTTTGGGGCGTATCGATAATACATCATCATTTTTTCTAGATCGTACCCGTTCTTAACAGACATAAGAGCGTCCCATTCTTTGCGACTAAAAACCTTAATATCATCTTGGGTATCGCCAGCCTTTTCTTCCTTATTTGGTTTCATGAGGCCTTCTTTTAGTAATAGCAAGATTGACTATGAAGATAACGCTAGCCACCACATTAAAAGTCGCCCATATTTCTCTTTGGAAGTAAAAAGAGGCGATGGGGTTAAAAATGATAGCGATAACAGCGAATATCCAAAGCCAGAGTTGATCTTTCTCCTCGTATTCACTATACGCAGAATACGCGGAGACACCACAAACTAACCATCGCAGGAACTGATAGTAGAAATACGGCCAGTGCAAAACGGCTATCAATAAAGCGATAGCCGAAATAGCCTTTAAGGTGGCTAAGTAATTGGTATCGTGTTTATTCATGAGGGCACATAGATGTTTGCTATATTAAAAAGTTCTTGCATCATGGGGATTTCTTTGTATTCAGCCAAGAGAGAGACCTGACGCGATATACCTCCCTCCCTAAACATCTCTCTGGCTTTCTTTGTTTTGCCTAAATGATGGAGAGAGCCGGCGTATAGAAAGACGATATCTGCCATCGGAAGGCCATCGAAACCATAAGGTTGGGCACCTATTTTCATATCATGAATATCGCAAGTAAGCTTTTCGCATTTCTCATATTCGCCGAGGCAATATAGGGCAACGGCACTGAAGAAGTAGGGGAGATAAAAGTTCGGATGCTCTTTCGTCATTCCCTCCATTGCTCCCAACGCTTTTTGGAAGTTTTCTTTACTGTGATCGCGTGAAAAGGAATCCATCACCTTAGACATCCTAATATATCCCCTGATAAGATCAGATTTATCATTTGACATAAGGGAGTTGAATATGGAGTATTGGTCTTTCTTGGCGGGCATAAGATTATTTTTATTCTTTTTGGTTGTAATGGTTATGAGGGGAAACCAGCTCTTTATTTTCAATAGGCCAGTTAAGCTTGTCTTCTCGCCATAGAAGAGAGCTTATTTGGATGCCTAGATTGTTTTTCTCTTGCCCATAATCTAGGTCATCTATAACCAAAGCTCTTCCTTTTTTGTCTAATTCTTTCGTAACCTTCAGCTTGTTATCGAGCGGACTGTCCCTTTTTATTTTTTTCCTGTCTAGCCCAATCCGTGAAAAAGTAGCACCTACATTATTCGGAGCAACAGAAAAAACATTCTCATAATCAAAGGCCAGAATTTTTCCGTCACACAAAAGATTTAAAGAATCAGAAATCATTTTCAGATATTCTTGGTTAACGTCTGACAATATCCCCATCTTCAATCTAGGAAACTGTAGTCTGATAAAACATAATAAAGGGACTATACTTTCTCTAAAAATAATTTTCTTGTCCTTCGGCACTCCCAAAGTACCCCAAACATCCCATAATAGATACTGATCTTTTATCTTTAAGTTTTTAAACCTCCTCTCAACATTTTCTGTAACTGATTTGCAAAAAGCTTTTTCTTCTTCAAAAATAACATCAATTAGCCCGTTTGTATATGTATCGTCCAAAGAAGGGGCATTCTTTTTTATTCTTTGTGATATTTTTTGAAATATTTGCTTGTTTACTTTTTCATCCAAAAAATCATTCCAAAAACCTTTTGGTTTTTCTTGTTTTGGTTCAAAAGACTTTCTCATTTATTACGCCCCACTTACCTTGCTAGTCATACACTTTTATTTTCTGAATAAATCATAACTCCGCCTATCAGCCCGAAAATTATCATTGAAATGAGTTCTGTCGTATTGTCGTCCATTCCCATGAATGATAGTACGGTGCCTATTATTGGCGGAATGATAAAAAGGATTACCAATTTTATTATAGTCTGAATATGTTTTTTATGCACCCTTGTCCTTTGCTCTATTTCCTGTTTTATGCCTTCAGAACTGCGTCCCAAAGTGCACAAAGCATTGTCATTATCCCCATATTTTTTTCTCAATTCCAATAACTCTTTTAATTTTCTTTTATTCTCCGCTCCTTGTGTTTCTTCCCAGCCAAACATATTTTTGTGTAAAATAATATTTTGGATCGAACAAAGACTCCTTCGTTACGCAGATAATTAATGCCAGAAAAATCTGAAGATTCTTAAATAAAAGTTTTTGATAGGACTGCCTATACGGCATATAAGAATCAGAATCGTTGGAATAAGAACAAAGAACGGATATATTTTTAGCTTACTGTTATGTTAGTCCCTGATTGTGGCTTAGTTACAGAAGGCGTATTGGTTATATTCTTAGAAGACGGACTGTTGTTGACCGGATTACTAGAGGCTTCATTTTTCACTTCAATTTGCCAGTATATTCCTAAATCTTGCATCCATGTTATCTCTTCCGTAACAGGAGTGAAATACGCCTTATAAATACCGGGATCCTTTGGTGCTCTAATCATAAATTCAAATCTGGTATGCCAACCTGGTCTGATTTCATCATGAAGCATTGTTATAGCCCTATTACCTGACAGCCACGAATCATAGTCGTAAAACTCTGAGATATAATCTCTATGTTGACTAGAAGTTCCGAATTTTGATCCACTACCAAGTTTTATAGCATTTATGCAATCTTTATACCATGTGGCCTTGCCAGTATTTTTTACTTCTATCCAAACATTTGCTCTTTCTCCTGGATACAAAGTTTCGGGATAAGGAGATTGTTTTATTATTTTGAAGCTATATGAAGATGGCGGATATTGGGGGCAGGTTTTTGTGGATTTTGGTTTACTCGTGGTAGTCACAGAATCTGTGTTACTAGTGTTGTTGCCAGTATTGGGCGTGCTATTATTTGTGTTGTCTGTAGTGTCAATTTTATTTACACAGTTATCTGTAGCCTTGTCATATGTCCCACCACCTGACCCGAGCATACATATAACGCTTTTCTGCACATCCTCTTGTGCATTATCTCCTCCCTTGGTTATTTCAATTCCATGCCAGTCATATGTTTCTTCTCCAAAAGCATATTTATACCAAAAATTTATCGTTGCCACTGGTATAACATATCCCTCTAGTGTATATCCTATGTTTTGATCTCTGATGCCAGCACTGGTTAGGCCAATAAATTTGCCTTTTTTGTCAAAAGCCGCTCCTCCTGAGCTACCAAAACTAATTTGAGCATTGGTAACAATTGTCGGCAGTCCTTTATAGGAATAATCAAGTCTTGTTATAAATCCTTTAGCGTAGTTCATATTTCCATTTGCATAGTCAGGAAATCCTAGCGTTTTAACTTCATCGTTAATATTCGAGCTATCTCCCAAATCATAGCCATATGTAGAAAACTTAATCGAGTCAAACTGCAACATGGTGTCACTGATAGGTATATTTGCAATGCTCTGCCATTTACCATCTGCCAACTTGTAATTTATATGAAGTATTGCTATATCAAGCTGTTCATTATACTTGGCTGGCACTGTAACCGCCAAGCCTAGATTATGATAGGCATCTGCCAGAAAATCGCACTTGAGTGATTCGTAAGTGCTGGCTTTGTGACAGATTACGGCCTTATAGTCGTTCGGATATTTTATTATTTTCTCTGCAACATGATAATTAGTAAGAATTGACAAGTCTGTATATACGCCAGACCCCCATTCTTGTAAGTTCCAGTTTTTATCAAAAATCTGTATTTGTACCACGGAGCGAACATTGGAATCGGTAACTTGTGCACGGACAAGATTAGGGAATGCTAGCCCGACAGCAATCATCAAAATGATTATTTTCTTCATATTTTCTTGTTACTTGTATAAAATATAAAATAAAATTTGCAACAAAAAGGGTCGCCCGATACAGCGGAGTCCCTTGCGAGCCTCCATGCACACTTTCGAGTGCATACCATATGCATGATACCGATCAGACGACCGTTTATATGCATGTGGTTTTTTTGACCATGCTATCAACAAATAAGCTGATAGTTTAGGTCTTTTTTACGAATTGTAGCTATATTGTAGCATGGCTAAAAAGCAATGTAAAGTATCAAGGATTTAGTGATATACTTAGAATAGAAATATTATTTTTTGTTTTAATATGAAATATCTACTCGTGTCAGATGATAATCATAAGTACCCAGTACAGGTAATGGATGTATCACAAAGACCACCGAAATTGGTAAGAAAATTTCCTCCCGGACAGGAGGAGCAAGCAATGGAGTGGGTAACTGAACTGTATGAGAAAGAAGAGAAACAGAAAGAGCAGAAGCAAATTACGACTAACCCCGACATCCATGGAGGCAAAGCCATTGAGAATTAGAAAGAATATAGCTGAAGAGACATTTCAGATCCGAGTATCTGACTTTGGCGGTAAAATCCTAAGGGGCGATCAACGCTCTGAACGGTTTGGCTACTTTACCGCAAAAGGAAATAACGGCATTTTGCAGTTTATTACTTATAGAATAGAGGTAAATGACGATTTGCCTTCTATACACCTACATCATTCCACAGAACGAGGAAAAGTCGATTCTTTGCATTTTTCACAGGTGGATCTAGCGAAGATACCATCGTATTTTGGTCTTCGCCCCTACCTTAGGTGCCAGCATTGTGGCGATAATGCCTTAGTCCTCTATAAGCCCTCAGGAGCTGACCAATTTCTCTGTCGCAAGAAAGAGTGTGGCAATATTACTTACGCTTCATCTAATCAAAGTAAGGCTCTCTCGGGACATATAGTGCAATTAGAGAGACTCCATAAGTTATTTGGTATGCGAGATGAGATCTCCAAGATATTCTATCGAGGAATGATGACAAAGAAAGCCAAACGCTATATCAACTGGCAGAATAAATGGGGCATGCATGGTATTGATAAGGAGATAGCACATTATGCTGAACAACAATATATCCACGCTCGCTCTAAAGTGCTCCAAAATATACAAAGAGAATTGTCTTCCCAGTCGATTTAGCCGTTCTCTGTAGATTAAGATTCTGGCAAATATTTTATTGGCAATCTCGGTTGTGTAAAGGTGAAAAGAAACAGAATATAGTTGAGCCCAACGGACGACCTGGGGTTCTGTTGTTTTATTTTGATTAGAATTTGTGGTATTATTCTCAATAGATTTAGACAACTAAGAGCTTTTTTAGCGACATAAATGTTGTCCAAAAATGGCTCTTGCGTAATGGCTGGGACATTGCTAACATACTGGCAGAAACCGGTGCTCGAATTATGAATATGAAAACTTGAGGTGTAGTAATCTGCTTTCTTTAAGAAAGCCTCTTGCACTTCACGATTCAATTCGTAATCCGAGCTTTTTTATTATTAAGCAAGAGAGGAGGACATAGCAAACTGGTCGATAAAATATGAATATAAAATTATGAATATCTAAATATGAATATGGGAGATTTATACT
This sequence comes from Candidatus Microgenomates bacterium, assembly GCA_016188915.1. GTDB lineage: Bacteria > Patescibacteriota > JACPGU01 > JACPGU01 > JACPGU01 > JACPGU01. The sequence continues at coordinate 82,832 of JACPGU010000004.1, forward strand.
ATTAAAGTTAGGAGATATTCATATCATGACTGATAAATCAAATAAAACATTGTTGCAATGGCACGAAGAGTTTTGTAGCATGCAACAACATGTTCGTGGATTGCGACCAGCCACTATTGATAGCTTCAGGAATACTTTCAGGGTATTCTCCAAGCTAACCTCAGAAGATCTTATGCCAGGTATGCTCACTAATGCTTTGATAATTCAATTTTTTACAAAATTGAACACAAGAGAGCGGAAGGTAGGCGTTACCGTTAAATCGGGGATAAAGACAAGCACGACGAGCACTTATTACAGTAAGCTAAAGCCATTTTTTGACTATTTGGTCAGGCAGAAAATTATTGAGATAAGTCCATTTGACGGAATAGATAAGCCAAAAGTATCGTATGAGGACGTAAAATATCTCAAAAAAGAACAAGTAGAAAAGATATTAACAGCAATCGCTCTTAATGTTGATTGGAAAAATGATTTCATTAAAAGCAGAAATCTTGCAATGATCCACATATTATTGTTTACAGGCATCAGAAAAGGTGAGCTGTTAAATCTTAAAGTAACTGATTTTGATTTTAATACTGGGTTAGTAAAAGTAAATGGGCAAACATCAAAATCAAAAATAGATAGAGAAGTGCCGATAAACACTCGGATCATAAAGATAATCAAAAGCTATCTTGCTGACAGAAAGGCATCTAACTGTCCTTTTTTCTTTGTTGGAGAAAGAGGAGAGCGTTTCACCGAATCGGGGCTAAAACACCTGATTGAGAAAATTAAAGACGCAAGCAATATTAGGTTTCATATTCATCAGTTCCGACATACTTTCGCAATGAATATGGTGAACAAGGGTTGCGATATAGCCAGACTCCAATGTCTAATGGGGCACAAGGATATTAGACAAACATCCGTATATCTTCGAAAAATGCCCTCAGTTATAGTTAGAAATACGATTGAGTTACTTGATATTGATACCTTGGTGTAGAGCAATAAAGGTCATTTAAAGGATTGATGTCGGGAAGTGCTTATGATAAGATATAAAGAACAATATCAGTAAAATATTAATAAGCGATAGCGGTATCAATCCTTTATGGCCTTTGAGCTATTAAAGGATTTTATTATCAAAGATAGAGGAATAAGAACAGGTCACCGGCTACTATCGGCCAAGTGGTCAAAAATATGAAGTCCGTGCCTATACAGAGCCAAGAACGCGAGAAGATGGGTAGACCTCATAAATGGTAAGGAAAAGGTCACCGGTTCAAATCCGGTCGATGGCTTTGGCCACCTTAGCTCAGTCGGTTAGCCTCCGGCCCGGAGGGAGCAACCGCCTTGCCCGCCCGCCAAAAACTTGCCATCCTAGCTCAGTTGGTAGAGCAGCCGCCTTGTAAGCGGCAGGTCATCGGTTCGAGCCCGATGGATGGCTTTGGCAAGTCGGGCGCGGTAAGCGGTAGGTCGTCGGTTCGAGCCCGACAGGTGGCTTTAGGACAAATTAATACTTAATACTTAATACTTAATACAAACTATATGGCCAGCAAGAAAAAAGGACCGAGAAATATGGTGACGATGGAATGCGCGGAATGTAAGGAAAAAAATTATTTTACTTCTAAAAACAAACGCAATACGGCGGAAAAATTGGAATTGAAAAAAAGATGTAAAAGGTGCGGCAAGGTGACAAAACATAAGGAAGGAAAATAGTAAAAAATTTCTAATTTCCAATTATTAATTTCTAGAAAAATCCCAAATTCTACTTACGCAATGGGTCTTTTTGAGATTTTGTATTTGTGTTTGAGATTTTAAAGTGTAGGGGTGTCGTTCAACGGTAGGACGCTGGTCTCCAAAACCAGTAACGTGGGTTCGATTCCTACCACCCCTGCTAGGAATGTAAAAATTATCTAAAAGAACGGCTAGATGGCCGTTCTTTTAGGTGGGGATTTTCTCCACAATTTTTTCTCCAAAAGTATCTTGCTATAAATTGTCAATCGCCTATAATGAAAATGTAGAGATACACATAGTTTGCAACACGTTGATAGATTATGTTGTATTCAGAATTGAATACAGTAATTGTTTTGTTTATGGTAAAAAAATTACCACCCAAAAATTCAAAAGACAAGATGCCAGGTTTGATTTGCCGGTTGATATATTGCTAGAAAGGAATATCATAAAGAAGATGCCAAAAGAATAGCCGAAATCAGCCTGGCTGCTTCTTTTTAAGTATTTATAGGAGGGAACAATTCTATTATCAAAAAACACCCAGAGGATAAAGCCTATTCTTTGGGTTTTTTAAAAAAAACATAAAGTTATCAATAATTTTTACAGATGATACCTTTTGACGCCAATCAGTTCGTGAATAAAAAAAGAACAAATTTTTCTTTGTGGCAACGTTTCAAAAGTTGGCCTACTCATATTCAGGCGACAGTAGCGGCAGTTTTTTTACTAGTCGCCATTTCCTTCGTGGCGTCAGGATTCAAAATCGGTACCTTTGCCGATACTATTATTGAGACGCCGGTTAATTACAACTTTGACTACAAAGGAGTATCCATTCATACCAAAGCTGAAAGTTTGAGCCCTGGTAGGGCTGGTACCGCCACCACCAAAAGTGGCGACGAGGTGCTGTTTACTCTTACTATCAATAACGCCGAAACTAGTGCCAAAAAAACCGATGTGCGTTTTACCTTACCCCCCGGTTTTTTGTATAAAGCAGGCACGGCCAGCAATAGCAATTTTATTCAAAGTGGTCAAATTTTTACCTGGGCTGACTATAGCGCTCAATCTGGCGATAGCACGATAACCCTGAAAGCAATTGTCCCATAAATAATAAAAATGGCTCCAGGGTTATTGATAATGGAAAATTAATATTTTTTGATGATTAATCTGTTCAATAAAAAGTATGTTCTTTTGGCCACGGTGGCTATTTTAATTATTTTTGGCGCTGGATTTTATTTGTTCAAAAAAGAAAGTCCGGACCCAGTCGCTTTGTACGCGGAGCTTTTGGAAGGCAAGGGGGCGGGAGAAAATATTTCTGCAGAAAAGCGTAAAAAACTTTTTGATAAAGTGATTGAAGGATTGGAGCAGCAATCAAATAAAAGCTCGGAAGATATGAGTTTGAAATTGCAATTGGCAACGGCCTATTATAGCAATCGCTATCTAGAAAAATCGGAAAAGACTTTAAAGGATATCTTGGCGCAAAATCCGGAGAATGCTTCTCTGTATGTTTCGGTTGGCAATGTCTTGCAGGAACAAGGAAAATATCAAGAAGCGGTATCTTTTTATGATTTGGCCAAACAAAAGGACAGCCACTTAATCTCTGCCTACATTAACCTATATTTAGTTATCAAAAATAATTTAAACGACCAAGCGAGAGCGCAAAAAATATTGCTAGAAGCAAAAGTTGCCAACCCAGGCAATGAAGAGTTGAATAGTTTGTAAAAATATCTCTATGTTCTTGAAAAGAAAAGTCAAAAATCTAATCGCCGTTGTCGCTTCTATCTATGTGGCTAGTATTTTTCTAAATCCAGCTAGTTTTTTGGAGATAACAAAAGATAACAATTCCGTTGCTGCTGCTAGTTTTGGCAATTATGGCAGAGAATTTTATGTGGTTTTTCCTTCCAGCGCCTATGGCTGTTCTGCTTTAGGTGGTTTAGGCACCATATTTACATTGGGAATGGCTAATGTTCCTTCGGGGTGCAAAGATCCTGCCCAAAGGATAATAGTACAATCTACAAGCTCTTTTGATGCAGGGGAAACAGGGAGATATGAACTTTATTATCCAGGCGATAATGATGGTGGCGGATGGCTTAATCCTTTCGGGAAAAACGAATTTGTATGGTCCAAAAAAAATACTGGCTTGACGCAAGAGTCGATAGAAAAATATTCTGCCAATATTCATAATTTTCTTCCGGACAACAAATCGGGACAGGTTATGGGGAGCAATGCTGTTCATATTATTTCTGAAGTTCCGATGTCTGTTTCTATGGCTAATAACAACGCTTTTACTCCGGCTATGTTTACGGCCATACCAGTGGAAAAATTGGGGAAAAATTATATTCTCTCATCCAGCGCCAACATGGTAGATGGTGGCAGGTCGGAATTTATAATTGTGGGTACCGTTGCTAGTACGAGGGTCAAAATTACCTACGGAAAACATAGTTCAAAATCGGGTCAGACCAAAACTATTACTCTTGGAGCATCTGATACTTACGGAGAGATATTGAATAATACCATGGGCACCACAATCGATGTGGAATCCGGTGGTAATATAGCCGTGATAACGGCTGACCAAAATAATTACCAAGCTTGGTGGAGCCAAGTCCCGCCGATAAGTTCTCTGGGCAATAAATATGTAGCCACAGTCAATAGCGGAGGTAACTCAACCGGAGTTGTTATTGTGGCTACTCAGGACGGTACGAAAACATCCAAGGGAAATCTATCAAAAAAAGGCGACTATATACGTTATTCCTTTTCAGAAATCCAAAGTACTATCACATCAGATTATCCGATATTGGTTTATCAATTTGAAAAAAGCGTAAATAATGCCAATATATCTTCCACGTTTTTGGCCCCTATTGATGCGAATTCAAATGACAATAGGGCAGATGTTTTTATGTTTGATCCAGACAGATCAGCGATGGCGGTTGGCTACGATTACAAATATACAGTAGCTATAGTAGTGAAAGAAAATAGCGACAATAATCTAGAACTAGGGATGAGGGAATTGTACAGAGACGGGAAGCTGGCATCAATAGCGAGTGAAAAAAAAATAAATGCTTCTAACACGACCAGAACTTGTGATTCTTTTATTGATGGGTCAAACGTTTGCGTACTCTATCTATGGAATTTTGATTTTCAGTCAGGCAAAAGATATCGCATATATCCTTTGTCTACTAGCGACTACATTCATCAAGTATCTGTATCGTCTGATAATTCTCTTTTGAACTATTTTATTTATTCTGCTTCGGCTGTTTATTCTATTACTCCGCCGGAGAATCTATCCTGTTTTGTTTCACCGCAGAACTCCCTGGATCCCAATTTGAGTATTTCTTCTGTGGACAAAGAGGATGATATTATTGCTTATAAATACGGCATCAATACTCCAGGTGTGTATAATTATTCTATTGCTAGCAATTTTGCTTCTGGAGAGACCGCTAGAACCGCCGTAAACTTGTCGCCATATGGCTATGGCGTGCTTTCTACTATCTGGGTGCAAGCGACGGACAGTTCTGGTTTGTCCGCCACCACTACTTGCGCAGTTACTCCAATCCCTGATTTTGACTTCAGTCTAGCCGCCGATCCCAATAGCTCTACTATTTATCAAAATACGGTAGTGCCCGTAGCCGTAAAAGCGGCTCTCGTCAATCTCTCTTCTCCTTCAGAAAAAATAAATTTTGCCACCGGCGATATTAAAGTTTTTAAATCAACGGATGATATCAGCAAAGCTACGCCTCTTAGCAACTCTGTTCATGGTATGACTTTTGGTTATGATGCCGGCGCCACTGATTCTTGCACGCCTTACGCAAATTCTGGATGTTCGGTAAAACTAAAAGTGACAACCACCAACAAAACAGGTAATTTCAAAGTAGTTATCCCGGGAAAATCCGTCAGCAATAAAGAGAAAAAAGCGGATTCATCCTTCAATATTACGATTACTCCACAATCCGCTATCAAGGCTTATTCCAATATAGAAATTCCCGCCAGTGTTGCTTTGCGTATTGAAAAAAGCACTACTCCGCCAGCGACACCTTCCTACAATGTGACCATTGCCAAGGGTGGAGGTACCTGGACAGAAAATAATCCGGTAACAGGAATATCGTATCGCATTAGGTACACAGATTCTTCAGGTAGTACCAGGAGTGATTGCCCGACTTTTGACGATTATTTGGCTAGCCCGCCCACGAATGCTTCAGGAAACACAGCCTATGTTCAATCCTTAAGCCTTGGCGCCACTATTACTTTTAATTGTTCTTACACTCCTAAAACAGACAGTGTTACTGTTTATTCCAATAAGGGAATGGCTAGTAATTTCTACCTTTCTGGACCAGCTAATTATACTAGTTATAAAGTTAGTGGGGACAATGGATCTGTCGCAATTAATAATGCTCCAGTCAGCAAGACAAAAAAATATACTCTAATTTGCTCAGAATTATCAGGGTATAGTGTCAGCACCGAGTATCGATCTAGTTTTGATACGCCATCTTTGCCCACTGGTACTTTTACCAATGGCAATAGCGGAACACTTTATTATGATACAGACTCCAACAGCAGTCACTTAGAATTTAAATGTCTTTATTCTCTTAAAAAGGGGACCATTAAGGTTTCCGCCAATAAGGCGACTGGCTTTATTCTCTATAACGAAACCGGAAAAACGAATATAGCTAGCGGCACTATTGATGCCGACAATGGAATCAAGGAATATGTTTATACGCCAAGTCAAAATGGCGATAAGATAAAACTAACTTGCGATACCAAGGCTGGCTATGATATTCCTCAATATATCTACAACCCATCCGATCAAATATTAAAACCAGGCGCGTCTTTGGATATTGGTTGTAGCTATACGGCCAATGCTAAACCCCAAGACCTAGCGGTGTTTGCTTCTCCCACGAGAAATAATCTTGCCGTGGGGGTCAAAAGTAGCTATGTTGATAACTCTGGCCAATCTACGACTGTCAAGCGTCGTTTACTTCTAGAAAATGTGATTGATGTCGTAAAAAATGCTGACAATTCTGTCACTAGCCGCGTCAATCCAGAGAAATCAATTAGGATAGGGGATACCATCAATTTGTCTGCTCTCGCCTCTGATCAGAATAGCCAAGAGATTGCCATTGGTATCTATAATTATAATTGGGAAGTAAAAAAAGTAGAGGATAACACTGTGACTTATTCAGCAACAAACAAAACTACGATTTGGAATCCAGCCGAAATAGGCAAATATATTATTACGGTTACTTTTGATGGGCTGAAAAGCACGATAGAACTGGAAGTCTTGCCCCCTGAGCTAAAACCAGTGGTTCCATAAAATTAAAACACACTGATGATATTTTTGTATATGGTAAAAAAAATACATATTTTTGTTTTGGTAGCGCTCATTTTGCTGGCTACCACTACCTATATCAGCCCAGCGCAGGCGGCAGAAGTAAAATGTATCACTTCCGGTTGTTCTGCTAATCCTGGCGATACAGTAAAATTCAAGGTTCAGGCCGTGGATACTTTGGGCAATCCGATTTACTCGCCAGTGCGGTTCAAATGGTCGGTGATAGCGGATAATGGCAAATATATTGGCGATTTTACTTTGGTGGCGGGAAAAGCTCCAATTGGCGACACCCATTTTCCGGCAGAAATTAATTCTCCTGGCCCTAATTCTCTCGATGAACCCTCTTATTCTTCTGCTTCTATAAAAATTCCCGCTATTGGTGATTTACCGATCGGGAAAATAAAAGTAGAAGCTTTCTATGGCGGAACGACGACAACGGCTGTTTATGAAATAATTACCGCTTGCACCCGCGATCCAAAACTTTATTTTGCCATTGGGGAAGTAAAGGAGGCGGGGGCAAGTAATACCAATTGGCATAAAGCAACCGCGGAAATTTTGGAAACTTGTCGGGAAGAATACCGGCTTTTTGGTAGCACGACTTCGGGGCAAGGCAAATAAAATAAAAGACAATAGATATGATTTATTTTTTGCGCAAAACAATAATTGCCACATTGGCCATAGTGGTTTTTACCATTGGGTTTTGGATTGTGGCAAAAAATGGAAATTTTGCGGTTTTTGCTTCTCCTTTTAGCGTGACTGGTGCTTATCCGGCTCCAAACGCTAGCGGAGAAATGACTATAGATACGGCAAAAAAATATTTCTTTTACATGCAAATAGCTAGAACTACAACCGAAAACGCACAAGACTTTTCTGTCTCCTGGTATGATGTACCGGATAGCGCTATCCCTGTCGGCGGTGGATTAGCAGGGGTAGATTACACCCTTTTGACACCTCTATATACTGTTTCCGCGAAGCCCATAGATGTTGGCGGGAAATACGGCTATCAGACAGCGCCTTACACTTTTACTCCAGGTAAACACAATATCGCAGTAAGGATCACGAATTTATCTATTGGGGAATTCCAAATATATAGCTTTAACGGTAAAATCCTAACAGTTACCGGTGTAGGGGGGACTCCGCCTGAGCCGATTACCTATACTTATGTGGACAATTATAATTATCCCGATGGGATTTTGGTTTATACTTCAGTTTTGGGCCCAGACAAATCCACCGCTACGCTAACCCAGGGGCAAGAAGCTGTTTATTATTTAACCGTAGTCAACCAGAGTTCGGTTAATAAAAAGGTGGATCTGAGATATTATTTACCGCTTGGCTTCACCTATGTTGGCATGGTAGACAATAATGATCCGGCGCCCAAGCAGGAGAATAATTCTTTGGTTTGGTACGCCCTAGATGTCGGCGCGCCAGAAAGAGTATTGCAAGTAAAAGTGAGAACGTAGGTATAAGAAAATAAGAAAATATACAAATCGATGGTAGAAAGTAAGGTAAAAAAACAAACTTTTTGGCATATGCTTTTGCTCCTCGGAGCGATAGTCTCATTTTTTGTTTTGCCTGGCGATGTTAGCAAGGGAGCGGGGCAGGGAAAGATTACTATCCAAATCAATCCGTCCGTTAATACCACGGCCTACATTGATGGCGCCCCAATACCTTATTTTGTCACTAATGGAAAAAGTAGCGAAATAACTTTGGCTGAAGGAGCGCACTATGTCAATCTTGACCCAGTGACGGATCTCATCACGCCGATGCCGCCGACTCCTGATAGCCCCAAGGCTACGGGAAGAAAATTCTATCTTGCCTCCGGCGAGAACAAAATTATTAGCATAGATTACTACCAGCCCTCCGGGCTGAAAGCCATTGGCGCTTACGAAGATGAAGTTTTGCGCTTTACTCCTTCGGCGACAATAGCGTCAGCGCAATGGGCGCTAGTAGAAGCAGTTGCCGAAATAACGCAAGACAAAAAGCATTGGCAAAGGAGTTCGGCGGAGATTTTGAATATTGGCGCTGTGCCACCGGTTATTGATATAGCCAAAACCAATGGTATGTCTATCATTCCGATTGGTCAAAGTGGCGGGCAAGTATCTTACGATATTTCCTTCTTCGCGGCGGGCAATTTGCCAATAGGATCGCCAGCTATTATTGATGATACTTTGACGATTTTTTCTTCCGATGGGGCAGACCTGGCCAAAGTTAATATTACTGGCGCGCAGGCTATCAGCCACCCCTTGCAGACGGTATCTAGTTTTACCGCCAAAAGCGCTCGATTTACTGTAGCCAATCCAGTAGTTGGCACGACCTATACTTTTAGAGTGACGGTAAAAATCGGCAGTTCTTTGGCGATTAATACCAGAGTATCCAATAAAGCGACCGGTTCTGTCGGTGGCTATCAAGACAGTGATACTGACGAAGACGTGGTAGCTAGCGCCTTTATCAAAGAATCAGCCGGTGGCAGTGTTTTTGGCAGGAGAGGGGTCAATCTGCGCAATCCTTCATCTACTTTGTATATTGTGGGATCGGGTGGCAATATCAAGGCGGCCTCAGAACAAGATTGGCTGGTTGGTAGCTATGGGGTTAATACCAAAAGCGTTTCTAATTTTGGCATTGATGAGGGTTGCCGACCGGAGGACCCGACTGGTTGTGGCGTGATGCAGAGTAATATTAACAAGATAAAAAAGGTTTCCAAGCAACAAACTGTTTCAGTAATCAATGGCGAGCTTGATCTAAATCCTAGCAAGACGCCAGAAGGCGGAGTAAAGGTGTTCAACAGCGGTCTGACTATTGGTTCCGCTCTGGGTGCACCAATTACCATGAAGGGTAAGGGAACTATTATCGTAGAAGGCGATTTGATAATCAAAGATGATCTGATCTATCTTGATGGCAAAAAAGACTTGGCCGGTTTTATCGTTCATAATGGCAATATTAAAATAGCGCCAAATGTCAAAAATATTAGCGGTATATTCTATGTTTATTCCGATAAAGGTGTTAGCAAAAAAGGTAGTTTTATCAGCGAAAGCTTTGGGACATCTTACGATATTCCTTTGACTATTCGGGGCGCGGTAATTGCTAGCGGTTATTCTAATGGGACAGCGCGTAGTGATGCTATCCAGTTGGCGCGCAATTATATTGGCCCGGAATCAGATTTTTATACTTGTGATAAAAAAACCGGAAAATGTACCGGCACAATCAAACCAGATGATCCATCTACTTGGAAACCGTCAGAAATTTTTGATTATGACGCGCGTGTTGTATTCAGCCCGCCACCAGGATTCGCCAAAGAAGTTTTCAAGGCAAGAGAATAGCAATCAACGGTTGCGTAAAAGAGGTTTTTTGTTTATAGTAAATATAAAGTATAAAACAAAGACAGATATAGCCAAACAAAAATGTTAGACATAGATATTTCCAAAATCAGCAACGCGGTAGGGGAGCCGACGGCGCATTTCGTAGAAAGTGAAAAAGACCGCGAGGATAGACTCAAAATAGCTGTCTTTTCGGCTGTTTTTACAGGAATTTTTTTGATCGGAACATTACTTGTTTTTATCTTGGGTAGTCTCGCTAGCGCTCGCGCTAAAACTTTAGCCGATAGTGTGGCCGATCTCAAAACTGCCAATCAAGAGCTTTTGGATGTGGAAAAAGAAGCTTCCATTATTGAACGTCGCAACAAAAATGCTCTGACGAGTGTCAATTCTGTCCCGATGTGGTCGGTAGTTTTTGAAGAGATCTCTAAAATCAATCCCAAAAATGTCACCTTCAATCGTTTTGAAGCTGACTCGGTGAGCTCGGTTAGGATTAGTGGCACGAGTGAAAATTATGAAAATTTAGCCAAATTGATTGTCTCCTTGGAACAGTCAGACTTTTTTACCAATGTTGTTCTATCTTCTTCAGCAATGATTTTGGGAGAGGGGAGGGCCAAGGTGGAATTCTCTTTATCGTCTGGTATTACCAAAGATTTTAGCAAGGGGACATTGGCAAAGGAGGGGCAAAAGATAATTGTTCCGCCACAGGCTACTGAAAATAATATTCAATCACCAGGAGAAAATACTCCGGCAGATATCAATCCTCCTGCTTCGGAAAACCCAGGGGAGTTACCTTCATTATAAAAATATGCTAGAACAAAACCCAAAAATAAAAAAAGTTTTAGATAAACAGAAAAAATCTGTGAGCAAATTTTTCAGTGTGGGAGAAAATCAAATCGGTTCTATTTTCCTTGTTGTTATTTTGGTGGTGATGGTAGTGGGCAATTTTGTTTTACGCCCTGTTAATATTAATTACAAAAACCAAAAAATCGCGATAAAAAATTATACTACCGAAAAGGCTTTACTAGAATCAAAAAAGAAAAAATTGGAAAATCTATCACAAGATTTACTGGCTAACAAAATTTTTATTGATCAAGTCAAAGATATTTTGCCAGAGACAGAACAGGTGCCTGAACTTTTGGTGGCGCTGGAAGAAATAGCCAAAAAACATTCTTTGTATATCACCAATTTTTCTCCCAAACCAAAAGTAGAAGAGAGGACAGTAGTTCGCGGTGAGGGAGGGACAGCTGGTGATAATATTGTGGCAACGGCCGATAGAGAAGCATTGGAATTACAATTTGATTTGACTGGCTCCTATGCTTCACTCCTAGATTTTTTGAAAGATTTGGAAAATAATATCAGACCCCTTAGCGTCAAGGTGATTAACGCCAGTGGCGGAGGAGTGGATACTATTACCAATACCCAATTGCCTTTACGTTTCAGCATTACAGCTGATGTTTATTATCAGCCGAGAAAATAAAACAAACTAATCCATATGAAAAAAGAATTAGATTTGATTACAATTTTAGGAATAGGGGCCAGTGTTTTGATGGTTTTGTTTTTTGTTTGGGTTTTTTATGCTTCTAGCCCCAGGCTTTCTGATTTGAAAGATTTTTTGCCAGCCAGAGTGCCTAGCATCACTAGTGATGGCCTAGCGCAACAGATACCTTTTTTGAAAAAAGTCAACGCTTTACCCATCAATATTGATCCTGCCGAATTGGGTAAGGAAAACCCATACCAGTAAATAGCAAGCGAACACAGCAATCTCACAATTTACTTTTTTTGCTTTCTTATTTTCTTAATAATCCTATGTCCGATACAATAACGCCAGTAAAAAATGTTGGAGATTTGGCGGTAGCTCGCGGGATCATCACTCCCGAACAGCTAGACCAAGCCAAAACTACTGCCGCCAAAGAAAACGCCTTTTTAGAAGACGTTTTTGCGGCTATGGAAGGATTGTCAGGAGAAGATTTGGCAAAAATGGCAGGAGAGGTCTATGGTATGCCCTATGTGGATTTGACCGGTAAAAAGGTTCCCTTTACTGTTTTGTCTAAATTTCCTGAAGAAATAGCCAGAAAATACAATATGGTTATTTTTGAAATGCCTTCGGAACAAGTAATCAAGGTAGCGGTAGGCAAGCCTTGGGATCCGGTGACTAAAAAAGCCTTTGATTTCATCAGAGAAAAAAATCACATTAATGTTGATCCCTACATAGCCTCTATCGCGGGTCTGGAAAAAGCTTTTGAGCAATACAAAAACCCAGTTTTGGTAGCCAAGGAAACAGGGCAGGAGCAACAACAGCCAGCTTTTGCCGCTGGTCCTAATATCCCCAAGCCTGCCGGAACGGCAACTGGCACCAAACCAGAGACCGCTCCAACAGAAGAAAGTAAGGCTGATTCTACTTTGGCCGATCTGGTCAAGGAAGATATCACCACCAGTGCTATTTTGCAGGATTTGATTAGCAATTCAGCCATTCCAAGAATAGTAGCGGCAACTATCAAGTACGCTGTTTCCTCTGGCGCTTCTGATATTCACGTGGAACCTAATGACAAAGCAGACACCAGGATTCGTTTTCGTATTGATGGCGTTTTGCATCAGATTGCTACTCTGTCGTTCAAAGATCATCCAGCTTTCGTCTCGCGCGTGAAAATTTTGGCAAAACTAAAAATTGACGAACAGAGAGTGCCACAGGACGGCAGAATTGATGTTATCTTTGGTCAGCGGGAAATAGACCTGCGTATTTCTACCTTTCCTACCATCAATGGAGAAAAAGTAGTAATGAGAATTTTGGACAAAGGTGGGGGAGTGATAAAACTGGAACAATTGGGTATGATGGGCAAATCTTTTGATTATTTCGTTAATGCCATCAAAATTCCCCATGGTATTTTGCTAGTGACTGGTCCGACCGGCTCGGGTAAATCCACTACTCTATACGCGGCAATCGCGCAATTGAATAAAGAAGGTGTCAATATTGTAACGCTAGAAGATCCGGTAGAATATCAAATCAATGGCATCAGCCAATCGCAGGTAAAGCCATACATTGGTTACAGTTTTGCTCAAGGTCTGCGCTCTATTTTGCGTCAGGATCCCAACATTATCATGGTAGGGGAGATCCGCGATAAAGAAACAGCCGAGATGGCGGTGCAGTCAGCCCTTACCGGTCATTTGGTGCTGTCAACATTACACACTAATGACGCCGCCGGCGCTATCCCGCGTCTAGTGGATATGGGGGTGGAGCCATTTTTGATTTCTTCTTCTTTGCATACCGTCATCGCTCAGCGTTTGGTGCGTAAAATTTGTGATTTTTGCAAAGCACCGGCCAATGTTCCAGCGGCAGTTTTGGAAGATATCAAAACTGAATATGCCAAAATACCGGATCAATACAAGCAAAATATTGCCTTAGACCCTGGGAAAATATTGCAGGGCAAGGGCTGTGGCAAATGTAATAATTCGGGGTACAAAGGCCGTTTGGGTATTTATGAATTGCTACCGGTGACAGAAGAAGTGCAGAAATTGACTATTCAAAGGTCTTCCTCCACGGCTATTTTGAATCAAGCCATCAAGGAAGGAATGATCATAATGAAACAGGATGGAGTTTTGAAGGTTTTGCAGGGCATTACGACGATGGAAGAAGTCTATCGCGTGACGAGTATCTAGAGACACGAATTATACAAATTGGAATACGAATCGTACAAATCCAACGCAATATTAATTGTTTTTATAGATGGCAGAAAAAGACATCCATGCTGATATTATGGACATTCCTCATTTAACCGACGACAAACCGGAAATTTTTGAATTACTCTTGCTTGGCCTGGAAAGAAAAGCATCGGATTTGCATCTTTCGGCGGGGCATCCGCCTATTTTGAGGATAGACGGCAAATTGTTGCCTGTTTTGGAAAGGCCAAGATTAACGCCTGGCTATATTGAAAAATTAGTGGGGTTACTTTTGACCGATGATCAGAAAAAAATCTTGAAAGAAAAAAAAGAATTGGATTTTTCTTACATTTTTCGCGACCAGGCTTTTTTGAGAGCTAATGCTTTTTATCAAAAAAATAGTATCGCCTGTATCATTCGTCTTATTCCGTCACAGATCCGTGATTTTGAATCTCTGTCTTTGCCTCCTTCGGTAAAAAAGTTCGCTACCTACAATCAGGGTTTGGTTTTGGTGACTGGACCGGCCGGTAGTGGCAAATCTACTACTATTGCCTCTATCATAGATGAAATAAATCGTACCAAATCAGAACATATTTTGACCATTGAGGATCCAATAGAATATGTTTTTTCTCCTAAAAAAAGCGTAATCAATCAGCGCGAAGTGGGGCGCGACACCAATAGTTTTTCCGATGCCTTAAAAGCGGCCCTGAGGGAAGATTTCAACGTAATCTTAATCGGCGAATTGCGAGATGCCGAATCTATCGAGACAGCTCTAACTATCGCAGAGACTGGGCATTTGGTTTTTGCCACCATTCATGCCGGTTCGGCTGTGGCGACGCCGGATCGAGTGGTTAATGCTTTTCCACCGCACTATCAGACACAGATTCGCAGTCAATTGTCCAATGTTTTACTGGGAGTAATCGGTCAAAGGCTAGTGCCAAAAATAGATAACGGGCGCATTCCGGCGGTAGAAATAATGATGGTCAACCAAGCTATCGCGAATTCTATCAAAGAAGGCAAGACTGCTCAAATCAAATCTATCGTAGAGACCAGTCGCAGTGAAGGAATGGTCACTTTTGAACAATCTCTATCAGCTCTTTTGGCTGATAAAAAAATTAATGAAGACGCCCTGCGAGGCTTAATCTAAAAATATGGATCGTTATTCTTATGAAGCAAAAGACAAAATGGGGAAATTGGTCAAAGGCCTGGTGGAGGCTGATAGTTTTGATGCCGTAGATGATATTCTGCGCTACAACAAATTGACAGCTCTCTCTATCCGCCCCTATATGTCATCGGAAGATAGGATAAAAAATTATTTTCGCTCTGTTGTCGCGAAGATTCGCCCCAAAGACAAGGCTATTTTTGCCAGACAATTAGCCACAATGATCAATGCCGGCCTACCTCTGATGGAGGCTTTAAGATCTTTGTTAAAACAAACTCCAAACAAAAATCTAGTAGCTGTTATTTTGAAAATAATCAGTATGATTGAAAAGGGCAAAAGCTTTTCTTACGCTATAGCTCAATTCCCCTTTGTTTTTTCTCCTGTTTTTGTCAGTATGGTCAAAAGCGGCGAGGCTTCGGGTAAAATGGATAAAGTTTTGCTGGATTTGGCCGAACAACTGGAGAGTGATTACGCCTTACGCTCCAAAATCCGTGGCGCGATGATCTATCCTGCCTTTATTTTGTCGGCGATGTTGGTGGTGGGGGTTTTTGCCATTGTCTATATCATTCCTAGCCTGGAAGAAGTTTTCACCGGCGCCGGGGCGAAATTGCCAGCTACCACTTATTTTTTGATCGCGCTGTCACATGCTTTAAGCAATTTTTGGTATCTTTTTGTACTGGGCATAATTATCATTATAGCTTTTTTGCGCTACCTTATGTCCACTAATACGGGCAAGACTTTTTTGGGCTATATGGCGATGAAAATACCGGTTTTTGGCAAAATAAACCTGGGGATATATATCGCTCATTTTGCCCGCAATTTGGGGCTTTTGATGGCGGGTGGAGTGCCTATTGTCAAATCTTTGAGCATGGTTTCAGAATCAGTGGGTAATATTTTGATAGAAAGAGAAATCAAAGATTATGTGATGCAAGTAGAGCAGGGCATCCCTTTGTCGGAGCCGGTCGCCAAAAGCAAATATTTCCCGACCCTAGTAGCTTCTATGGTCGCGGTGGGGGAGCAGACGGGGCAGATGGACAAAATCTTAATTAATCTTGCCAATATTTATGAGGAAGAGACGAATAATACCTTGAAAGGCTTAACTTCTCTTTTGGAGCCGGTGATTATGTTGATTATTGGTTTGGGAGTAGCCTTTTTGGTAGTTTCTATAATTATGCCGATATTCCAGCTGTCTAATGTTTTTTAAGATATGTGGATAACTTTTCTTTTATTTTAGGTTATAATATCAATAATATAGAAATATTTTTCAAAAAGGAGTATCAATGCAAAAAAATCAAAAAGGTTTCACCTTGATTGAACTTTTGGTAGTTATCGCTATCATCGGCGCCTTGGCGGCTATTGGTCTGACCAATTTTTCTTCCGCCAGAAAAAAATCTCGCGACACCAAAAGAGTAGCCGATATGGATTATGCCTCCAAGGCCCTGGAGCAGTATTTCATGGATAATAATACGTATGTTCCAGCGGCTACTTTTGAAGTCGCTATCAATACCACCCTGAAGGACGCGGGCTATACGGAAAGAGATATCAAGGCGGTGTCTTCTGCCGCTTACCCATATAAATATTGCGTAAGTTCTGATGGTTTGTATTACAAGGTGACTGCCAAATTTGAAAATGCGAACAACCCGGCGTTAACAGAAGATGAAGGTTCAGACGATACGCTGTATGAAGTAGGCAACGCGACTGGTAGTAACAGTGGTAAAGTAACAGCAGGCGATTGCTCTTAATATCTTTAAGCGATTTGTATTTTTAAGCAAGGAAAATGCTGGTCATTTTCCTTGCTTGATTTAATCATCACGATGTCAATTCTCCTATGAATATCTTACTTTTTTTTATCCTAGGCTCTGTGATGGGGAGTTTTCTTTCGGTGGCGATCAAGAGATTGCCTATTGATGAAACTATCGTCTGGGGTAGGAGTCATTGTTTTTCCTGCCGGACCAAAATATTAGCGCGTGATTTGATCCCACTTGCTTCTTTTTTCATTTTGCGCGGGCGTTGCCGAAATTGTCAGCAGAAAATCAGTTATTTTTACCCGTTACTTGAAATAATGACCGGGCTTATTTTTGTGGCCGTATATTATCGTTTTTATGATGTTTTGGCGGGATTAAATCTTTACCTTTTTTTTACTTTTTATCTTTTAGCGATAATGGCGCTTTTGATTATTTTGTTTACCGACTTTTTTTATTTTTTTGTGCCGGACAGAATAACCGTACCGGCTATTATCATATCTTTGATCTTGAGCTCGCTTAATATTTTTTTGTCGCCAAAATATGGGACAGATTTTTTTATCTACGCGCCTTTTTGGGGCAATCTTTTGGGTGGCGCGCTGATTGGAGCGGGTTTTTTTTTCTTATTAGTTTTTTTATCAAAAGAGCGTTGGATGGGCTGGGGAGATGTAAAATTGGGACTTTTTTTAGGTATTATTTTGGGATGGCCACTGATATTGATAAATCTTTTAGTTGCTTTTATTGCCGGTGGATTTTGGGGCGCTTTTTTAATTATTTTGAAAAAAAAGAAAAAAACAGATGTTTTGCCCTTCGCGCCCTTTTTGGTCATGGGGTTTTTTATCGCATTTTTTTGGGGTAAATATATTATTCAATGGTACAATGGGGTATAGGTAAGAGGTAAATTAGCACAGGTAAAAGGTTATAGATAAAAAATAACAGACAGGGAATAGGCTATAGGTTAATGTCAAGTATCATTCGTAATTCGTATATTCGGTCTTGATTCGTATATTCGTAGTAATATTATGTTCAAAACAAACAAAAAAAATGGTTTTACCTTGATAGAAATTTTAGTAGTTATTTCTATTATTATTCTTTTGCTGGGCATTGCCACCCCATCTTTTCGCACCTATACTTACAATAGCCACATCAGAGATAGCGCCAAAGCTATTCGTTCTCTTTTGTGGGAGGCGCAAGGTTTTTCTCTCGCGCCACGCGATACCGAAACGACTAAATACATCGTAGATTTGACCGCGGGCTCAAACATTGCCCCGATTATTATCAAAAAAGCTTACAATGTGGCCAACCCCGCTGTTCCTGGAACTTTTACGGAAAATATTGATCCCAGCCCCAATCTTTCCTCTGCTAAAATATTTTCCGAAGTGGTGGTGGAAAAAATTAGTTTTTACAAAGCATCTGGAGGTAGCGCGCTCTCTGCCACCGATACGAGATTTGCTTTTTTGGTTGGCAATAGAACGGGAGGGCAGATAAAAATCACGAGCTCTGTTTCGACAGAAGAGGCAAATAAAGCGGAGATTATCATAGGCTCGCCTAGAGCAAAATTGAAATACAAAATTACCGTAAGCGCCGCGGCTAATAATATTACTATTATTCGCCAATAAAATATGTTTGAAACAAAAAAGAAAAATGGATTTGGACTGATAGAGGTTTTGGTTAGCATTGCTATTTTGACGGCGGTGGTTTTGACGCTGAATTTTTTGGCGCAGATGGCCTATTATAGTTGGGAAAACGCGCAGTACAAAACGGCAGCTTATAATATTATTCAAGACGCGACAGAATATATTCGCAATACTCGCGATCAGAATGTCGGCACCAGCAATGGGTGGTTTGCCGGTCTTGCTACCCAAGCAGAGATAGAAAAAAATAATGGGCTAATCACAATGCCCTCTGGCTTTACCCGCGAAATAAAGGTGAGTGATGTGGCCTCTGACATCGTTTATGAAGGTACTGCTTTATCTAAAAAAAAGGTAGAAATAAAAGTTTCGTGGAAAGAAAGGAGAGGGGAGAGATCCCTTGCCAGCGTTACTTATTTTACCGACTGGAAGAGCAAATACTAGGGTTAACGCAGGTAAAAGGTTATAGATAAAAAATAACAGATAGGGAATAGGTTATAGGTTAATGTCAAGTATCATTCGTAAATTTGTATATTTGTATTCAATTTGTAAATTCGCAGTATATGCCCAAAACAAACAAAAAAAATGGATTTACTTTGATAGAGCTTTTGGTGGCAACGGCTATTTTTGCTACTTTTGTTACGGTCTCATCTAGATTCTTGGTTA
Organism: Candidatus Microgenomates bacterium; assembly: GCA_016188915.1. Classification (GTDB taxonomy): domain Bacteria; phylum Patescibacteriota; class JACPGU01; order JACPGU01; family JACPGU01; genus JACPGU01. The sequence goes on from JACPGU010000004.1 coordinate 102,016, forward strand.
ATGTGGTGCGGCTAGAACAAAAAGCCAATGTTTTGCGCCAAACCCAGCAAGACACGCGCTATGTTTTAGAATCCATCATGCGCGAGGCCAAGACGGCTAACGGAGAATTTGACAACAAGATATCGGCTAACGGAAGGCGCAAAATACACGCCTATCAATATGAGCCGTTGACCGGAACGCCGAATAAATTTGTTATTTATACTACTGATTTTACTAATAATCAGGTATGGAAAATGGTTTATTCTTGGAGCGGGGGAGTAGTCTCGATAGAAAAATACAAAAAATCTCTTGGGACGATTGGCGCTACCTATGCTTTGGTCTCGCAGACTCCCTTAAACGATGTTAATTATACCTATGTGGATAAATTTTCTTTTGCCGTAAGCGGGCTGTCTTCTGATTTGAGTTTGCCGCCCAGAGTGGCTATTACTATTGAAGCTTCCAGCGCGCCGAGCAAAACATCTGATAGCAAAATTTTGCAGGCCAAAACAGTTTTGGTATCTTCGGCAACTTCTCGCAGCTATTAAATATGAATTATGAATTATGAATCGTGAATTATGAATAGTTCAAAAGACAAAATAAAATCTTTTACCGATCTTAATGCATGGAAAGAAGCGCATAAATTGGTGTTAATGGTTTACAGAATAACAAAAAAAATTCCGTCAGAAGAATTGTTTTGTCTAACGAGTCAAATCAGAAGGGCAACTATATCTATAACTTCCAATATCGCAGAGGGATTTAGCAGAAATTTCAATAAAGAAAAAGCGCAATTTTATACTGTAGCATTGGGGTCCTTGACTGAATTGCAGAATCAAATTTTAGCTGCTCGAGATATAGGCTATATACCAAAAGAAGATTTCACTTTAATGGCTGATCAAACGATAGTGGTGAGTAAGCTCATAAACGGGCTAATCAAATCTACTCGCAATAACATAATTCATAACTCATAATTCATGATTCATCATTTATATTCCGATGGAGGATCTAGGGGCAATCCGGGCAAAGCGGCGGGCGCTTTTGTTATTAAAAAAGATGAAAAAATAGTGGCGGAGGGCAGTATTTTTTTAGGCACAGCGACCAATAATAAGGCTGAATACGCTGGATTGATTTTGGGCCTGGAAAAACTTTCCAGTCTCACCAAGGGGGAGGTGAGATGTTTTTTGGACAGCGAATTGGTGGTGAAGCAATTAAAAGGCGAATATCGGATCAAAGACGAGGGGCTAAAACCGCTTTTTGCCAAAGTCGTTCAGCTAAAAAATAATTTTGAAAAAATAACCTTCACCCATATCAGAAGAGAAAAAAATAAAGAAGCAGATTTTTTAGTGAATAAAGAATTGGATAATAATTAGCTTTATGAGTAGAAAAATTATTTTTGTTATCGTGAGCCTAATTTTAATCCTTTCCATCGGCTTGCCCTACGCTATGCCCTATCTGGAAGATTTGCAAACTGATGTGGAAGAAACAGCCGATACTTTGGAGGAGAGAAAGCAGAAGAGCGAAAAAACAGCGGAGCAAAAAGGGCTGGAAGGGACAGTGCGTAAACTGGAAGCCTCTATCTATCAGCAGGGAACGCATTATTTGGAGGCAGATGGAATAACACTAGCTCTTTTGGAGTCTAGCTCGGGCATAAATTTGGATAGATATATTGGCAGAAACATTGTTGTTTATGGCACGCCTCGCCAGACAGTAGAGGGCGACGGGGTGATTATTGATGTAGAAAGGGTAATCTCTCCTAACGTCGAACGTTAGGAGATTTACGTTGGCCCCTAAACGCTGTATAATATAGCCATGCAAGCCGATGAAATCTTGAAGGGGCTCAACCCCGAGCAGAGAGAGGCCGTAGTGTATAACGACGGACCACTTTTGATTGTGGCAGGAGCGGGGACGGGGAAAACAGGCGTTATTACTGCCAAAATAGCTTATTTAGTAGCGGAGAAAAAAGCCAAAGCATCGGAAATTTTGGCTCTTACTTTTACCAAAAAAGCGGCTTACGAGATGGAAGAAAGGGTGGACATTCTCCTGCCCTATGGCTACAACGATGTCAAAATTGCCACCTTCCACTCCTTTGCCGAAGAATTTTTGCGGGAAAATGCTTATTCTTTAGGGTTTTCTACTAATTTTCAATTGCTCTCCGATACGGCGCAAGTGATGTTTATAAGAGAGCATATTTTTGATTTTGACCTGAAACGCTACCGGCCGTTGTCCGACCCGACTTATTTTATCCGTGACCTTTTGAAGCTTTTTTCTCGCGCTAAAGATGAGCTGATTACACCACAATCTTACGTTGATTACGCGGACAAACTGCGGATAGAAGCGGACAATAGTGGAGACAGAGCCTTGATTGAAGGAGCGGAAAAACAGCAAGAGCTTGCTCGTGCTTACGCGACCTATCAGCAATTGATGCTTTCTGGCGGTAAAATGGATTTTGGCGATTTGGTTTTTGTTCTAATTGGCGCCCTAAAATCAAGTCCATCTTTGCTCTCGCGTTTGCAGGAAAAATACAAATATATTTTGGTAGATGAATTTCAAGATACCAATTATGGTCAAAATGAATTGCTCAAAGTTTTGACTGTGGTAAATCCTAATAGCCAAAAAAATCTGCAATCTAAAATCATCAATCTGCAATCTCCCATAATCACCGTGGTTGGTGATGACGATCAATCTATTTACAAATTTCGCGGAGCATCGGTGTCTAATATTTTGGATTTTGAAAAATCTTGGCCGAATGTCAAAAGGATAGTTCTGACAAAAAATTATCGTTCTACGCAGGCGATATTGGACAGCAGCTACAGGCTTATTCAAAATAATAATCCCGACAGGTTGGAGGCAAAATATAATATTGAGAAAAAAATTACAGCCGAACTAGGAGGATTTGGCGAAAAGCCCATGTTATTTAGCCTGGATACGGAAAGCGATGAAGCGATGAAAATAGCCGAAGAAATCTCGACTGTCTTCAAATCTCAGAAAACGCCAATTGCTTATAGTGATTTTGCTATTTTGGTTCGCTCCAATAGCCAGGCGATACCTTTCATTAATGCTTTGTCGTCCAAAAAAATACCTTTTGTTTTTTCTGGCTCGGAAGGATTATTCCGCCGTAATATCATCAAAAATCTAATTGCTTTTTTGTCTATTCTTGTCAATCCGAACGACAATTTGGCGCTGTTCAACCTCCTGGTTTCAGAAATTTTTGGTGTTGATTTTGACAAACTCTCCGTTATTTTGCACAAGGCCAGGTCACAGAATATCGCGCTGGAAGAATATTTGAGAAAAGAAAAATCTCTAACGTTCGACGCTGGGAGAATAGGGGAGATTCTGGAAATTTTAGATAAATTCAGAAAAAAGAGTGTAGCCAAAAATACCGGCGAGATTCTCTACGAATTTTTACAAGATTCAGGACTACTCAAAAAACTTTCAACTGAAGAAAAGGCAGGATCTATTGAGGCGGGAGAAAAAATCATCGCCATCGCCCATTTTTTTGATCGGGTCAAATCCTATCAGGATGCCAATTTGGACGATAGTATCCAAAAATTCATGGAATATCTAAATCTTTTACTTGAAATCGGAGAGGATGCCAAAGACGATACTACGGATCCTTCCTATGAAGGAGTGAGGATTTTGACTATGCACAAGGCCAAGGGGCTAGAATTTGATTATGTTTTTTTGGTTGGACTGGTGGAAGATAGAGTGCCTTCTCGCAGGAGGTCTGATCAATTGGATCTGCCGGAAGGTTTGATCAGGGAAATTTTGCCGGAAGGAGACAGTCATATTCAGGAAGAACGCCGGCTTTTTTATGTGGCGATGACCAGAGCCAAGAAAAAACTTTATTTCTCAACAGCGAAAGACTACGGTGGCAAAAGAACGAAAAAAATCAGTCGTTTTGTTATTGAAGCGATAGGGGAGAGCAGTATTCCGAAGGAAATGCTGAAATCATCAGCGATAGAAAAAATAGCGCAATTCCAACCACCGGCCGAGCCCTTGTATTCTACCAGCTTAAAAATCCGCGAGGGGAAACTTCGCCTCTCTCGTGCCGAAGTGGACGACTATCTGACTTGTCCCAGGAAATATAAATATATTCACATCACGCCGATTCGCTTGATGACCGATCCGCGCGTTATTTTTGGTCGGGCGGTGCATAAAGTTCTAGAAGAATACTACAAGGCCGAATTGGCCTTGAAATCTCAAATCAGCCTGCCGGCCCGCTTCGCCCAAGCTCCAGCGAGGCGAGCAGGCAGGTCAAATATCAAATCTCAAAAATTGGGTGCGGTTGCGCCATTGACCATAGACCAATTGCTAGAAATTTATCGACAGAATTGGTCATCAGAAGGGTTTTTGTCCGCCGAGCATGAGAAACAAAGATTTGACCAAGGAATAGAAGTAATCAAAAAATTTGTCCACTCTTATTCCAAGATATTTAATGTCCGGGAAGTGGAGAAAAAATTTACATTTACGCTGGACGATATTATAATAGAAGGAAGGATAGACATATTAGAGGAGCCGGAGAAAGGTAAAATTCGCATCGTTGATTTCAAAACTTCCAATATAGATAGCGAGGAAAAAGCCGAAAAAAGAGCCAAAGACAGCATTCAACTAGCCATTTACGCCTTGGCCGTGGAAGAAAATGATGGTAAAATGCCGGACGAAGTGGGGCTATTTTTCTTAGAATCGGGGATTCTCGGCACGGCGATACCATCCGAGAAAACAATAGAAAAAACCAAAGAAAATATTCGCGAAGCGGCACGGGGGATTCGCGCCCAAAATTTTGTCGCCACGCCCGATCAGAAAACTTGCGAGCAGTGTCCGTATTCAAGATATTGCGACGATAGCGCGGTGTGACGGCAGTTTGGAGGCCAGTATCAAGTATCAAGTATTAAGTATTAAGTATCAAGTATGGAACAGCTATTGGTTATACTCATTATTGTACTGATTATTCTTATGGCAGGGGTGCTCGTCGCGCTTTGGCGTAAGCCAAAAAAGCACGAAGATCAATCGGTGCTTCTTTTGCAAAATCAAATCCAAGAGCTAAACAAAACACTGGATACGAAATTGGGGGAGTCGCAAAAGTCCATGCAGATGCAATTCGGCCAGTCGGCGAAAATCATTGCCGATGTGACGGAAAAATTGACCAAGCTGGACGAAACCAACAAACAAGTAATCGGTTTTTCCGAACAGTTAAGCAATTTACAAAAAGTTTTGACCAGCCAAAAACAGCGTGGCAATCTCGGCGAGGCTGGATTGCAATTGGTCTTGGAAAATATTTTGCCACCCAGCGCTTTTGCCTTGCAATATAGCTTCAAGGACGGGGACACGGTGGATGCAGCGATTTTTACCAAAGACGGCATTATCCCGGTGGATGCCAAATTTTCTTTGGAAAACTACACGCGAATTATTAGTGAAGAAAACAAAGAAAAAAGAAAGGCTCTAGAAAAAGAATTCAAAAACGATTTGAAAAAAAGAATTGACGAAACCAGTAAATATATCAAAATCAGAGAGGGGACGCTGGACTTTGCCTTTATGTTCATTCCAGCGGAAGCGATTTATTACGATCTTTTGGTCAACGAAGTGGGTGAGGTGAGTGTCAATACTAGGAGCTTGATTGATTATGCTTTTCGTGAAAAAAAAGTAGTGATAGTATCGCCAACAACTTTCGCGGCCTATTTACAGACAGTTTTGCACGGTTTGCGTTCGCTAAAAATGCAGGAAGAAACCAAAGAGATTATCAAAAGAGTGCAAAATCTAGGCAACCATTTGGAAAAATATACCGCCTACATGGGGAAATTGGGTAATAATTTGTCCACGACGGTTGGCTCTTACGAAGCGGCGCGTAAAGAATTTGTCAAAATAGACAAAGATGTGGTCAAAATCTCTGGAGACCAGAGAGAGCTTTTAGAAACGGTGGAGGTGGAAAAACCGCGAGAGGAAGAGTAAGAAATTTATCCTTGACGGTGGACTATTTTTGAGATAAATTTGTCCATATTATGAGGAGGGGGGGTGCTTTCCTTTTTGTTTTTGGCTAGTTTTAGGTAAAAAGACTTGACAGCTAGACAGAAATTTGCTAGAATTACTCAAGAATTAAAAACACCCCTTTGCTTATTATGAAACAGAGAGACAATTTTCATCCTACGAAGGCAGTCTAGCCGAGATATTTTTGTCTTGGCTCGTTTGCGTTTGTAATGGCTGTTCTTTAATAATAGAGAAGCAAAATCTACATATATATTCAGTTAAGGGTGAAGAACTCGCCTACGTACTTTCTCGCTCACGGAACTACGGTTCCTGTCTCGTGAGAAGCGCACTACGGCGGGTCCCGCCATACTATTTTAGATTAAATAGCGGAGGTGGGAAAACAAAAACAAAACACGAAGGCCTCTTCTTTGATTTTTTTCAAGGAAGACGCAAGGCGTGTTTTTTGTTTTTGTTTGATTCACTAAAGATTGGAGTCCAGCCCCTCGGCCTTTATTGGCGAGGCAGGGGGTGTTTGTTTCTTTTCGTTTAGGGACGAGGGAAACACGGCTAACGCCAAGGCGTTTAGTCGAAAAAAATTTTCAGGAGGTGTCCTAATGGACACGAGAAGGATAAACATCCCCGACAAATGGCGGGGGTACGCGAAAAGCTTGGGATTGATGTTGCTCGGAGCTTTTGTTTTGGTCTGCGTGCTTTGGTTTTACCGGAACTTGCACGATCGGGGAGCGCGCGTGGCGCCGTCTGCGACCGAATTCAGCGATGTCGCCAAAAAGAGCAACGAGCTCACGGACGCGGCCAACCAAGCGAGGATTTTCACCAATTGGGTGGACGGTAAGGAAGGACGACTGGTGAGCAGTCTTTGCGAGAGCAAATACTCGAAAAGCCTGGTGCCGGGCGCGGATGGCAAGGTCAGCGACTACTGTGTCGCGAAGTGCTTCGCGCTTCGCGATGCCATCGGTCTGTCGCCGGCTCAGTGCGTCAGCATCCAGCTGACGACACAGGACTTAAACGCCGGGAAAGGCTTTTATGAGACGACTTTCCCCGCGGCGATCGCCGAAGTCCGAGAGGACATTCAGAAGCACGAAGAGTCAATGACGAGTCAGCACCGACAACAGATGGAATTCGTCGCCGGAAAATTGGATCTCGGCTTCGTGGACGTCAAGAGGCATGTCACTGGCGACGGGGGCAACACCCGTCGCCAGATGACGGAAGAGCACGAAGACCACGCGGCCAAGATGACCTCCCAGCACGAAGACCACGCGGCCAAGATGACCTCCCAGCACGGCGATCAGAATGAAAAGTCCCAATCCCAGAATGAGGGGATCGTGGATCTGATCCGCCGGCAGATGGGAAAGGGGAATCCTCCGGCCGACACGACCAGCACGAGCAAAGAGCCCGGCGCCCTCGGCGGCAAAAAGAGCCAGGGACCGGCGCCTTCGGCCGACAGTGGCAAAGAGCCAGGTGCCGAGCGCTCGGATGGGAGCGGCAAGAAGCAGTCCGCTTCCGAGCTCGAACAGAAACCCGAGTTGGAGCTCGAAAAGGCTTCAGTAAGCGGTTTCTCGGCCGAACAATTTGGCTTGGACCTGGAAAAAGTTTTATCCAGGTACACCGAGTTGGTGGACGGGAGGACGTATTGGGACAATGTCTGTCCCCTGATTGATTCGGCGCACCCGCATTTGAAAGACAAAAATGCAGACGGCGAATATATTTTTTCCAGTTCGCAGCGCGACAAGATTGTGGTTTTGTCCAAGCGCTGTCATGACATCAGGAAGTCGGGCTGGAAAAAGTTTCGGAGCCGGGCCGGAGATTTTTTGGCACGCGATCTGGCCTGCGAATTCGGTGCCGTAAAACAGCACCATGGGAAAAAGTGTTCTTTTGATCCCATGGGCGTGGTCGAAGAAGTTGGCGAAAAGTACGGAACGTACTTTTTCATCGATCGGGTGGTCAAAGAACTGGAGCCCGATCGGCCACGCAAGCAGGCACCAAAGCAAGTGACCACGCCCAACCAGCCGGAAACCAGCTGGGGCGAACCGGGCAGTCCTGGGAATGGGCTGAACAACCCAGATGCAGGTGCCTCCACCGGCGGCCTGGAGGATGATCCCACGGGGATCATCTCCACCGACAGCGACTCGTTCGGAGGCACGGGTTGGGATAATTCCAACCCCGTGCAATCGGGACAGGTCGGCTCAACCAGTGGCGATACTGGCAACGGGACCGTTTCCACCGACAACGGAGGCGGTAATCCGGATGATTTGGCCGGCATCAACGATGTGGACTCGGGATCTTCCGATTCCGACGTCTGGACGCCGGACGAACCCGTTTATAATTTCTAACCCTTCCGCCCCTGTCCGAAAGGATAGGGATGCCAATCGGACGGGGGCCAACTCGTTTTTCAAAGATTAGGGGGAGAAGCCCGCCCTAACGGGCTCTCTCTTTAATCTCCTAGTTTCCAGGCGTTCCGCGATGATCGCGGAACGCCTGGAAAAATCTTTTTCATCCTTAACTGGATATATAATGTAGAACTATCTTATTAAATACCAATTGAAAAATATAATATTAAGATTTGAGGGCAAAGAACTGCTTGGGAGGTCGAAGAACAGTTTCCTCATTTCTAAACTAAATATAAAGGAGAACTCTATGTTCAAAAAACTTACAAATATTGCCGCAAGCTTGGCTATTGTTCTGTCTATTGTCGCGCCTGCTTCTGCCGCTTCAGTGACTTTGACTTCCAAAGTTGCCAATGTGACAAAAGGTAGCGTCTGGGCAAATCAAACCACAGCTTCTGCTGGCGACTCTTTGTCATATCTTATGACTTTGAGAAATGAGACGGGAAGCCCCGTGACTAATCTGATGGCCCGCGTTCAACTGCCGGCCGAAATCAGCTATGTTAGTGGTTCTGCCATCTTTGTTTATCGCGATGCCAGTGGCAAAGATGTCACTACGGCAGTCGCAGATGGATTGGTCTCGGGCAATGGAGTGACTTTGCCAAATATTCCAGCGCTAAATCAAATTTATGTAGCCTATAAGGCAAAAGTAAATAGTGGTTTTACGTCTGGCACTTGGTTCGCGCCTTCCAACCAGATCAAAGCAGACGGATTTTCTCTGTCCAGCAATGACGCTCGCGTCACTTTGTCTGGCCAGGATCCTCAACCCCAACCAACTGTTTCTGCTCAACTAGACACTTATTTGTACAATCTAACTAAAAATGTTAGAACCTACACTCAGTCTGTTGAAGCAGAAAGAGGCGATGAATTGATCTACCGTGTGACGATTAGAAATACTGGCAATACTACTTTGACCAATACTGGCTTCAAAGTAGAGATTCCTGCCGGCTTAGAATTCGTTGACGGTTATTCTCGCTTCTATTACGGAGATGGTTTTGAAAACATCGGTTTGTCAGCTAATATTGTGTCTGCCGGTGGAGTCGCTTTGATGGATATTCCTGCTCAAACCTATCGTTATGTCA
>JACPGU010000002.1:0-308432 GCA_016188915.1 Candidatus Microgenomates bacterium
AAAACTTTTTTGTGTTGCTCTGCTCTGACGAGCAGGGCGGCGGGGACGGCCTCTGTCTTTCGCTCGGGCGTGGCGGAATTCCTCCCCCCAACCCCCTCCTTCCGCCACGCCCTCGCGGGAGAAGCGGAAATTTGCGGCGACTTTAAATCAGTCTACCAAATAGCTTGATTCCATGCACCTTGCAGGGTAGCCACCGCGGCATCTTTGACTTTTGTTTTTTCAGCGTCCGTCAATTCGTCCGACACTTCATTACTCTGATTTGCCGGATCTAAAATAGTTTTGTCCATAAAATCATTTGCAAGATAATTCATCACTTTAACAAAGTTTTCAGAAGGACTAAAGCCAAGTAATGATGTTCCTTTTAACGCCTCCATGACAGATAGTTCAAGATAAAAAGACGGGAAGTCTAAATTTCTAAGTTTTCGCCAAATCTTGACTGCCTTAATGTCAAAAACTCTGCCCGAGTTTTTGACATGTTTTATATGCTCATCAATATTCGTTTTTGTCCAGGTTTGCGCTTTCCTTTTCCAGATAGAATGATCTAGGCCAAGCATGTGATGTTTTACTCCAGCAACAATGTCCATTTTTAATCCAGTGTGGTTAATGCCTACGGATACATTCTGCTCTCGTGCGGTATATCCTGCACCATTGAACCTGTTTCTAAGAGTGTTATAGACATTCTCAAGGGTATTGCAGGTACTCACGGAAGGGTCGAGTGAAATAAAAAGATCAATGTCGGTGGTGCCAGTTATACCCGTTCCTTTGGCGAGCGAACCGGAGAGTTTTAAAATATAAGCATGACCATTTGCCCATGCGTGAATATGAGGTCTTAGCTCATTGATTTTATCTTGAGCGACATAAGTAATATTCGGGGTATGTTGGGCAACAATTTGCCTTATGTAATTATCGTTCTCATTCATATTATTTTCCGTAACTAGTCGTAATCATTGCCGTTACGATGTCGTTAAGTAGTCTCCCACGAAAATTTGTCACAGCAGAGTGCCTTTTCCCGTCCAATTTTTTCATTTGCTCATCAGGAATTCGTCCCTTGTCATAAGGCGCGTAGACGACCAACGCACACTTGTCCGGCTTTTTATCGAGAATTTGATTTATGTCGTCTGCCCAATCGTGCCAATAGACAAGATACACCGAAGCCTCTTCTGCTTTTCCAACGTCTCCGCTGTTAGTAATTTCAAAAATATTTTTATCTCTGAACAGTCCTGAATCACAAAGCAAGCTTTTCAAGCTACTAATGTTGTCGTTTTTGGCAAAGATTGCAATTTTTCTTTTAGCAAGGCCATTTCCGAGACGATAAAGCGCTGGGGATATACCCTTAATCCATAGAATGATTGCCCATATAAAGCCGATGACAAGAACGATCGTCTCAATCGTTCCAATTAAAGCTAGGGTTTCTAAAAGTGGTGGCATGTTGGTTTGGGGATAACCTGCTCTTGTTTAGGTTATCTTTAGGTAGTATACTCTAAGTATGGAAAAGAAGTCAATGGGGTCAAGCAAGCCATCAAAGCGACAATCAGAAATTCTCCAGTTTGTCGCAAAGTTTCAAAGAGAAAAGGACTACTCTCCCTCTCTTGGCGAGATAGCCAAGAATTTTGGGGTTTCTATCCCTACAATTCACCAACACATTTCCTATTTGCGAAAGAAAAATTTGCTTTCTGCGGATAAAGGCAAAAGACGTTCAATTCAAGCGTTCAACGATCAGAAAAGAGATTTGGTAGAAATCCCACTCATGGGACTTATTGCCGCAGGAGGGCCGATTGAGGCAATCAGAAACCCCGAACCAATAGAAGTACCGCGCAGTATGCTTTCGAGAGGTGCAAATTATTACGCTTTGAAAGTTGCCGGAACAAGTATGATTGAGGAGGGCATATCAGACGGCGATATTGTGATTGTTCGTGAACAGCAAATAGTTGATGATGGAGAAAAAGCGGTAGCGTATTTACCAGACAAAGACGCAGTTACGCTCAAAAAGATTTATCGTGAGAAAAAAAGAATAAAACTTGTTCCGGCGAATAAATACATGAAGCCATTTTACGAAACAAATGTTGAAGTACAGGGTAAAGTCGTCGGTGTGCTTAGGCGAGAATTTTAATATATGCTAAAATAGGATTATAGATTTATGAAGAAACAAATCCGAACAGTTGATCTTTTTGCAGGATGTGGGGGGTTATCTCTCGGCTTTTCTTCTGCTGGTTTCAAAATCGTGGGTGCGGTAGACAACTGGGGGCCCGCCGTTAAAACATATCGTCGTAATTTTACAGACCACGATATTTTTGACCTAGATCTGTCTGATGTTGAAAAAAGCGTTTCCGAGTTGTTAAAACTTAGACCCGATATGATTGTCGGCGGACCTCCATGCCAAGATTATTCTCATGCGGGGAAAAGAGATGAAACAAGAGGCAGAGCAGACCTCACCGTTTCTTATGCAAAGATAATTTCAAATATAAAACCAGAGTGGTTTGTAATGGAAAATGTTGACCAAATCACGAAATCAAAAAAACTAACGGAAGCAAAAGAAATTTTCAAAAAAGCTGGATATGGGCTGACACAAATTATTCTCGACGCGAGCTTTTGCGGAGTTCCGCAAAAGCGAAAGCGTTTTTTCTTGATTGGAAAATTAAAAGCACATGATGATTTTGCTCTTGCCCTTATTCAAGAAAAGATCTCTGCTTCACCTATGTCTATCCGAGATTATTTTGGTGATGTTTTAGATTTTGATTATTACTATCGCCACCCAAGAAATTACAATAGACGCGGAGTGTTTAGCGTAGACGAGCCAAGCCCTACCATACGAGGCGTGAACCGCCCTATTCCCAGAGGTTACCCTGGACATTCTCTCGATAAGGTAAAGGATCTATCGACTATCCGACCGCTCACAACATTGGAACGCGCTCAAATCCAAACTTTTCCAAAAGATTTTATTTTCGAGGGTTCTAAAACCGAGATAGAACAACAAATCGGAAATGCTGTTCCAGTAAATCTCGCAAAATTTGTTGCTTCCGCAATTATGGAAATAGTGCAAAACGGAGTTCCGCTAAAAAAATCTCCGGCAACCCTTTTTGAAATAGAAAATGTCGCGGTTCTCGCTTAATTACCCTCGGCAATCTCCTCTACAGTTTCAAAGAGGTCAATCGTATTTTGGACAATTCCGTCAAAGCGTCTCTCTGGGCTTAAAAGTTTTTCGCCTCCTCCAAGAATAATATCTTTTATTTCTGGGCGTGTTATGCGCGGACTTAACAGTTGAGGCGAGCGCATATACTCTCTTGTTTTCATTCCGCCGATAGCAAATGCTTTATCGTTTTTTGTTCCGTAAGTATAGGTATCAATAATGTGCTGGTGATCAATTCTGCCTTCAACCGCAAATTGATAAAGCATTTTTACCAACCAAACAATGGAACGCTCTGGGCGAGTGATTGAGCCATTGTCAGATACTTGGTTCACAAATAATCGAGTGAGGGCAAAATTACTCCACACGAAAATATCCAAGCAATTATCTGCCAATACTGTTGATTTACCTTTTGTTTTCCAAACGGGCTGTATTAAAAGAGGTTTTTCTTTATCGGGATTTTGGAGAATTACAGTGTTTAGGACTTCAACCAATCTCGGCAATAATGCTTCTACTCTAGTTGCGTCATTCCAATTTATTCTCCGTCCGCATACAGGCTCTAAAATTTCTCGTAATTGCTCTCTATTTTCTCGCATTGAATCAGCGAAGCCAAGCGCGAGATATACAATTGTGTCTGGTCTTACGACGATTTCACTTCCAAAATCCTCGTCCGCACAATCAGAAGTTTGGTCATCAGGCAAAGCCGTGAGCTTAATTTCAAGTGGTTTCAAATACTCAAAAGTTTCGCCATTTCTCCTTTGAATAACTAAATCTACTCTTGGCAACCAACCTTCAGCTAAATCTCTATACGGTTCGAACTCACTCTCAAAAGAGAAATAAACATGCTCGTTGGTCGGAGATATACCATAAAGATTTTCTACTGAAATTGTATCGTGATATGTGGCAAGCTCTCGATTGAGTTTTATATAAACTAAAGGAATCTCACGGCTTGCCATGTAATTGGCGAGAGCGGCGGGAAAAGTGTTATTAAATTGATTTTTGCCCCACGAACTTTCACTGGAAAAATCCTTGTTTGAATTTGCTATACCAAAAAGTCCTGGGTTTTGAGCGTTGTTTGGCATAATCATTTTATGAAAAAGGAAACATCTTTTTTATAGATCGTGGCAAATTTCTTAATCTCCGCAACATCAAGTCGCCTCTCGCCGGATTCGATTTTTGAGATATATGACTGTGGTTTGTTGAGCTTGTCAGCAACATCCTGCTGGGCAAGCCCAGCCTCAATACGCGTCGTTTTCAGGCGTTCTATGATTTCCTTGTAGTCTTTCGAGTAAACTGACTTGCTCATATATGTTTCTATGATATATCCTATTGTGGTATAATCCCAAAATGGGATACAATAATACAAGGGAGTTCCCAAAGCTCGCTCGCGCACTGGGAGGGTGGGGCAAGAGCGAGAATCCTGTCGCCGCAAATTTCCGCTTCTCCCGCGAGGGCGTGGCGGAAGGAGGGGGTTGGGGGGAGGAATTCCGCCACGCCCGAGCGAAAGACAGAGGCCGTCCCCGCCGCCCTGCTCGTCAGAGCAGAGCAACACAAAAAAGTTTTAAAAGCAAAGAAAACTTTTTTGTGGGGCGTGCCGGTTTCCGGCACGGCGGCGGGGCGGCTTCATTGGGGGTTTTGCTCAAAGTAGGTTCGTCCAAGGTTCAGAATTTCCCATTTAATACAAAAACACAGGTTTATATCTGTGTTTTTGCATTAAATGGACCCTAGCGGAATTGAACCGCTCTCTCCTCGGTGCAAACGAGGTGTTCTACCGATAAACTAAGGGCCCGTGATGATTTTTCTGTCTCTTATCATTTTTTCAATAAAGTCTTTTCTTTTAAAATTTTTAATTTTTCTTTCTAATTTTCTAGCATCGGACAAAACATCACATTCTTGAAATAATGCCAAGACCAAAGGCCTCATACTCTTGGTAGCAAAAACATACCCTGCGTTGTGCTGTTTTAGTCTTTTTTCTATGTTATTGGTGCTACCGATATAATATCTTTTATTCTTTGTGCTTTGTAATATATAAACTCCGTTCATCACTATATGTTAATAAGTGTTCTACTCCGACGAGCCTACAGGCTGTCGGAGTCCGACCCTACATTATTGTTTTTATCATAATAGTAGGCGTCGGACCGATAAACTAAGGGCCCGTGATGATTAAAATATAGCTCCGACGGTAGATCCCAAGACTTTGTCTAGGGTATCTGTCACATAAAGAATAGTCAAGACAATAATGAGAAGTCCTATGAGTTGCCACATTGAATAGGACCCTCCCGCGCCTAAGTACTTTTCTGCCCAACCACTAGTACCCACTATGCGAACTATATCTCTATTGTACATAACAACCAAAATACCGATTGTTATACCGATAATAAACATCAATATTTTTTGTAAAATCATTTTTGTTTTTTTATTTTTATTATTTTCATTATCGCTATCCAAATTCTCTTACATAAACTTTTGCAGTCTCACACTACCTTGGGGCTTGGAACATTTTCATTCCTGCTGTAATATGAATACATTATTGAGCAAAAATGCGCGTGGGGGGACTTGAACCTCCGACCTCTTAATTATCAGTGAAGTGCTCTAACCAACTGAGCTACACGCGCGCATTAACAAAGTCATATTATCCTAAAATAAACGAGAATTCAAGCTAAAACAAAAAGCGCTTACCAAAAAGCGCTTTTTGTTTTTTTTAAGAACTGAAAAATGGTAAGAACATGCCTTCTTGGCCAAAAATGGCCAAAGACGACCTAGAGACCGTCGCACCTCGCTATGCTCGGTGGGCGAAATTTCTAATTCCTAAGTTCTAATTTCTAAATAAATCCTAGAAGCCAAGTTCCAAAATTCAATTATTTGGACATTTGCTCATTGAGTATTTTATTAGAAATTAGATCAATTAGATATTAGACGTTTCGTACCGAACGCAGTGAGGCACGACAGTCCTTTCTCCTTAGAAAGGAGGTGATCCATCCGCACGTTCCCGTACGGATACCTTGTTACGACTTCGTCCCAATCACCGGTTTTACCTTATTTCCAACAAAAGTTGGAGTTTCGGGTACCCCCGGCTTTCATGACGTGACGGGCGGTGTGTACAAGACCCGAGAACGTATTCACCGCGCCATAGCTGATACGCGGTTACTAGCGATTCCAGCTTCATGCCGGCGAGTTTCAGCCGACAATCCGAACTATGAGAAGCTTTGCTGGGATTAGCTCCACCTTGCGGTTTGGCAACCCATTGTACTTCCCATTGTAGCACGTGTGTAGCCCGGGACATAAGGGCCATGCGGATTTGACGTCATCCCCACCTTCCTCCGTGTTAACCACGGCAGTCTCCTGTGAAAAATACAACACAGGACGGGGGTTGCGCTCGTTGCGGGACTTAACCCAACATCTCACGACACGAGCTGACGACAACCATGCAGCACCTGTCCAGCACCCTCGAAGGCGGTCCGATCTCTCGGACTTGCAGCTGGATGTCAAACCCCGGTAAGGTTCTTCGTTTACCGTCGAATTAAACCACATGCTCCACCGCTTGTGCGGGTCCCCGTCAATTCCTTTGAGTTTTAGCCTTGCGGCCGTAATCCCCAGGCGGGACACTTAACGCGTTAGCTTCGATCCTGATAGGGTCGATACTACCAAAATCTAGTGTCCATCGTTTAGGGCGTGGACTACCGGGGTATCTAATCCCGTTTGCTCCCCACGCTTTCGTTCCTCAGCGTCAAGAAATACCTAGCAAGCTGCCTTCGCCATTGGTGTTCCTCCTGATATCAACGCATTTCACTGCTACACCAGGAATTCCACTTGCCTCGATACCCTTCTATTCTTGTGGTTTCTCCAACCTTCCCAAAGTTGAGCTTTAGTATTTGATCAGAGACCTACAAAAAAGCCTACGAACGCTTTACGCCCAGTAATTCCGGATAACGCTTGCCACCTACGTATTACCGCGGCTGCTGGCACGTAGTTAGCCGTGACTTATTCCACTAGTACTGTATCCCAGATTTTTGCGCCAAGCGCAAAAATCAATTTTTAATTTTTTCAATTTTTCCCGCTTTAGCGGGATCCTGCCACACCATCTTATTATTAAACTATTGAGGCGGTGATAATTTTTAAATAAATCTTAATTTCTAATTTTTAAACATTAGAGATTAAAACATTATTTATAAAATTACAAAATTAAAAATTACAAAATTATTTTTGCGTAATCGCAAAAATCTGGGCCTCCTAGTGAAAAGCAGTTTACAACCCGAAAGCCTTCTTCCTGCACGCGGCGTCGCTGGATCAGCCTTTCGGCCATTGTCCAAAATTCCCGACTGCTGCCTCCCGTAGGAGTCTGGGCCGTGTCTCAGTCCCAGTGTGGGGGTCTCTCCTCTAAGAGCCCCTAACCGTCATAGCCTTGGTGAGCCATTACCCCACCAACTAGCTGATAGTGCGCAGGTTCCTCTCAAAGCGGATTGCTCCTTTACCCTTGCGGGACTATCGGGGATTAGCTCCGCTTTCGCGGAGTTATACCCGTCTTTGAGGCAGATACCCACGTGTTACTCACCCGTTTGCCGTGGGTCTAAACCCACTCGACTTGCATGTATTAGGCACGCCGCCAGCGTTAATCCTGAGCCAAGATCAAACTCTCAATGAAAGTTTTTGGATAAACTTTTAACCCACTGAAAGTCTCCTTGCCAAAATAAATCTGGCGAAGGATTTTTTCGCGAAAGCGAAAAATAATCGTGCCTGCCCCGATGTGCAAAGCACTATCGGGGAGCCAAGATCAAACTCTCAATGAAAGATGAACGAAGTGAATTTTGTGAAAAACTCAATTCGTCATCTAGAAGAGTTTATTAGCTCTATTATGAACTCAATAAACAAACTTAAACTTTCCGCACATTCTTACCATCTGTTCAATTCTTAAAGAACTTATAGGGCTTTTCTGCTCTTAATGATTATGCTTCAAAAAACAGAAACAAACCAGCCCACCACAGTGAGTTGTTTTTGTCTTTTCCATCTCTTTTTCAATTTTGAAGCACTAAGAGCAGTGCTTTACTATTGTATATCAGGCTAGATCTATTGTCAACGAGGAAAATTGGCAAAATTTCTAATTGACCTAAAAACCCTACCCCCCCCATTGGAAAATTGAACCTACTACTTTCCTACCTTATCAATAACTCTGTCTATAATCCCATACTTCTTTGCTTCTTCCGGGCTCATGAAAAAATCTCTATCCGTATCTTTTTCCACTTTTGAGAGAGCCTGCCCTGTATCTCGCGACAAAGTATGATTGATTAATTTTTTCATGCGCAAAATTTCCCTAGTTTGAATCTCCACATCGGTCGCCTGTCCTTCGGCTCCCCCCAGCACTTGGTGGATCATGACGCGACTATTCGGCAAAGAAAATCTTTTGCCTTTGGCGCCACCAGCCAGAAGAACTGCCCCCATACTGGCTGCCTGTCCTATACATATAGTAGAAACATCGGGTGCGACGTATTGCATCGTGTCATAAATCGCCATCCCCGCCGTTACCGAACCACCCGGCGAATTGATATAAAGCTGAATATCTTTTTTGGCATCCTCGGCGGTCAGGAACAAAAGCTGGGCGATTACCAGATTGGCCACATCGTTATCAATCGCCGTACCGAGGAAGATGATGCGGTCTTTGAGAAGCCTGGAAAAAATATCGTACGCCCGCTCATACTGCCCCTTCTGCTCCACTACCATCGGAACGAGATGTTGAGATTTTTCTTCATTCTTCATAGTATAATCGCTTATATTAGTATATTTTATAATCCAAATATATCACTAAAAAAGTCTTTTTGCAAATCAAAAACCGCCCACATAGTTTGTCATCCCGAGCTTGGCTCGGGATCCAGAACAACAAGAATACGATATTGGATTTCTTGACGAATTGGATCCCTCTTTCGCGAGGATGACACAAATCAAAAGGAACGGTTGCCCGCCCCATACTTGATACGCAATACTTACTACTTAATACTTTCTACATCCGCCTCCACCATCATCTTCACCAACTCTTTGAAGCTCGTCTTCGCCGTCCAGCCGAGGACTTTTTTGGCTTTGGCCGGATCGCCGAGAAGAAGATTGACTTCCCCCGGCCGGTAAAATTCGGGATTTATTTTGACAATTATTTTTCCTGTTTTTTTATCTTTTCCTATTTCTTTCTCCGCCTTGCCTTCCCAGACGACATCGTAGCCGAGGAGTTTCCCCGCTTCCTCTACGAATTCGCGAACCGTATGCGTCTCGCCAGTCGCCAGGACGAAATCATCGGGCGTATCATTTTGCAAGATTCGCCACATACCTTCAACATAATCCCCCGCAAATCCCCAGTCTCTTTTGGCGTCCATATTCCCCAGCTCCAAAAATTCTTGACGGCCCGCCTTGATATTGGCCAGCGCCAAAGTCACTTTACGCGTGACAAAATCAGCGCCGCGTCTGGGCGATTCGTGGTTGAAAAGTATACCATTGCAAGCAAAGATTTTGTACGCTTCGCGATAGAGTTTGACGAAATGAAATCCCGAAAGCTTTGCAATAGCGTACGGACTGTGCGGATTGAATGGTGTCGTCTCGCTTTGCGGTTCTGTCCCCGGATCGCCACCAAAAAGCTCGGATGTAGAAGCTTGGTAAAATTTAATCTTAGGCACGTCTGCGGAGGCAGAATTTACTTCCCGAATTATTTCGAGAAAAAAGAGCACTGCCTTACCAGACATCTCAAAGGTTGAAATTGGTGCTTTGAAGGAATACCCGACATGCGACTGCGCCGCTAGATTGTAAATCTCATCCGGCATTACTTCTTTAACAATTTGGCGGAGGCGTTCAAAATCCAACAAATCGCCCTCTACTATATGAAGTCGTTCCAAAACTTTTTTGTCAATGCGAGGGAAAGATTCTATCCCTTTTCGGCGATCGAGGCCATAAACTTCGTAACCTTTTGACAGTAACAGTTCACAAAGGTAAGACCCATCCTGACCACTGATTCCGGTAATTAAAGCCTTCATAAAGAATTTTTAATTTTATCCCGCCTCATATATTGAGGATATAATAGTTGGCGGGACCCCGCCATTAGGCGGTGGTAATTTTTAATTTTATAAATAATTTCTAAACCATAAAATTTTTAAACTATTTGCAGCTTTTGGATATTTTGGCAAATATTAATGTCAATTCATGAGCTTCTTGCCATAGCTTCTGGCAGTTTTCTTTATTCTTTTCGTTCGCATAGGCGATCATTCTCAACCAGTGCTTGCTCTCGTTCGCCTCTTTTTGAGCAATCCTGATTTTGTTGGCAAAATCTTTTTTAGAGATCGCCTGATTGGCTTCCATATAGTTAGCGCCGATAGAAGTGGCTGATCTTATGAGTTGGCTTATCAATGGCCTGTTTATTTCATTTCTATCAAAAATCTTCGCTAGATCAATGACATTTTCTCCAAACTTCGCGACTCTTTCCTCCAAATCATATTGCATTTGTTTTTGTTTAAAACTAAGATTTGATTTTTGTTTAAAAATTAAGAAATTGAAGTTTATTTAAAAATTACAAAATTAAAAATTAAAAATTCAGTCGACTTGACTCATAATTAAGTCGACTGTTTTGCGTGCCATTATACTATTTTTTACAGATGAAAGAAATTGCTCATCGCGATAACTCGCCTTGATTTTATCTTCCAAATCGCGGGCTTTATCACTTGGCAGGCCCGCTGTCTGCTTGATTATATCCATTGCCATCAATTCTTCCAGATCTCTATCTACGATATCTATGTTTTCTTCTTTGGTAATCTGCCCTAGGATCAATCCCACCTTTACATTGGAAATAGCTTGCGACGTTAATCCCTCCAGAACTTTTTCTTCGGTAGAATTAATGCTCATCAAATAGTCAGCGAAGTTCATATTTTTGTGGTGTTCCAGATCGTGCTTAAAACGATTCAACATCATCTCTTTTTCTTGGACAAGCAAACTGTTTGGCACTTCCGTGTCAATTATTTCAGCCATTATTCTCAAAACTTTATCTTCAAATTTGTTTTTTGCTTCTTGTTCTCTTTGGCGTAGCAGATCGTCGTTAATTGCTTTCTTGAGATCCACCAAAGTATTGTGGCCAAATTTTTTGGCAAAATCATCATCAAAATTTGGCAAAATCATTTTCTTTACAGCATTTATCTTTACTTTGAATAGAACTTTTTTCCCGCTCAAACTTTTGACAAAATAATCTTCGGGAAAAATATTATCAAATTCTTTTTCAAGACCAGGTGTTATCCCTATCAGATTTTCTTCAAAGCCAGGAATGAAGCGCGACTCCCCCAGAATAACTGCCATATTTTTTATTTGCATGCCCTTTAGCTCTTCAGGGGTGAAATCAGACGGATTAGCTACGTCTAGATCAAAATTTACCCAATCGCTCATTTCCGCCCCCTCTTCTTTGTCGGCTAATTGAGCGAATTGTTTCTGAATATTATTCAAGACATCCAGAGTATCTTTTTCTTCTATCTTTATCTCTTCTTTTTTTATTTTTAATTTTTCACTTTTTACTTTTAATTTATTTTTCCACCCCTCTATGTTTATGGAAGGAATCACATCTACTTCCCCACTCCAATCAAGACCATCTTTTTCCGAAAATTTTTCTATCTTAATATCGGCAGGTGAAGCCAGAGGCGTTATTTTTTCTCTTGTCACCATTTCAAAATACGTATCTTGAATGGCTAGATCCTGCGCCTTGTGTTCTACGGCATGCTCGCCCAAAGCGTCCTTTGCCATTTCCTTTGGCACCTTGCCAGTCCGAAATCCTTTGATGGCGACATCCTTTGCTAGTATCTCCACCGCCCTATCAAAAAACTTCGCCACTTCTTCCGAAGTCGCTTTGATTTGAAACTTGATTCTACTATTCGGCAATTTCTTGATTGTGCTTTCCATGTATAGGGTTATTTTATTAGGCTTTCATTCTATCACAAAAGGCCCCCCTTGTTCAACTTCAAAAGGAACCCGCCTATGCGGGTTTCTTAGCCTGCGGGAAAAGGTCGTTCCTCGGGTAGCGAAGCGGACAGAGGTGCGACCTTAAAGAGCAGGTCTTATCTTACAAAACAATATTAATCACCAGCGCCAAAACGGTAAAAATGAAAGTCCAGCCGATAGTAAATGAGAGCATCCTGACTGCCTCTTTTTTCTTCCCGTCCAGATACAGCATCACAGGCTTGGCGAAAAATAGAGAACCCATGATAGAGGCGGAAAGAACTAGAATTAGCAGTATCATCATCGGACCAACCATAGTCATGTCATCCCCTTGGCCAAAAAGCGCTTCACCATTGGACATCAAAAGAGCAACAAGAGAAATATAGACGACAGCTAGCAGGGCATTGAGAAAACTTTGCAAAACCAGATTCTTTTTTTGCATACATTTGACTTAATAATATGATAGTCTATGCAACCCTCCGCGAGTACAGCCTATTTGCAAATTTCTGATACCTGCCTTGCCGTAATGAAATCTATTTGCAAATTCCTGATATTCAGGATATTGCAAGAGATTACACGAGAGAGGGCATGATAAAGTTAATGTTTTTTGTTTATTACTATTTAATTCTTTTTTTCCCGTTTTTCTCTACTTCCCTCAACTTTTTAAAAACGTCTCTATCGAAATCAGACTCTATTTTCTGGGCTTTATTAAATTCATTGTATTCCGTAAACGCTTTTTGCTCGGCTTTTTCGTGTGATACACCACCCTTCCCGTCCAAAATTTTGTATTCATTGAAACCCAAAAATTTGTCTACACTTTCTGCCAGATCTTCCATTTTCATAGTCTTATGATTTTCTATAATGTTTTCGATGTAATCAAAGAACCCCGAAATAGTCCTTTCCAGTCTTTTGATCTGATCCTCTTCGAGATAATTTTTTGCCACCCTAACATCTGTTTTGATTATTCTGCCCGTTGGGGAATTTTTCCAAGTAGTCAGCCCCATGTGTGGCTTGGTTTTGTCGGCTTTAGAATAAATAATTTCTGCAGCGGTTTGACCAGCAATAGCAAAATGAAATTTATTTTGCACCATTGAGTAGAAACTTTTTGTAATTTCTGATTGAGGGTCATAGTCCATACTGCACTCGGCAAAAATGTCTGTGATTTGCTGATAGATTCTGCGTTCGCTGGCGCGGATTGAACGAACTCTCTCCAAAAGCTCCATGAAATAATCTTTGCCAAAATGACTTCCGTTTTTGAGTCGTTCATCGTCCATAGCAAAACCCTTGATAATATACTCTCGCAGAGCTTGGGTCGCCCAAATACGAAATCTGGTAGCCTGCGTGCTATTCACCCTATATCCAACAGATATGATAGCGTCAAGATTGTAAAAATTTGTATTGTATGGCTTGCCGTCACTGGCAGTTGTCCGGAATTTCCGGATAACTGAATATTTGCTCAATTCACTGCTTTTAAAGATATTCTGCAGATGTTCATTGACCGTTCTTACGTCTACGTCGAAAAGCTCGGCCATTTTCTTTTGGGTCAGCCAAACAGTTTCGTTTTGAAAAAAAACATCAATATTAACCTTGCCCTCAAACGTGGTATACAACAAAAACCTTGATTGTTGTGGTGTTGTGTTTTCCGATTCCCCTCTTGGCATATATTTAGGCTTATCATAATCCAATTACATGATACCACAAAAAAATCCGCCTTCGCAGATGTTTATACTTTAAGAACTTTACAGGCTTTACCGATCCATTGCGGGCTACACGGAGGTCAGACCTCCGGAGGTTTCAACAAGAGAAATATAGACGACAGCCAGCAACGCATTGAGAAAACTTTGCAAAACCAGATTCTTTTTTTGCATAGGGCCTGATTATTAATATTATTATAGTTCTATTCTAGCAAGGAATCCTCCTCGCATCAAACACCCACCTCTGCGTACAGCTCTTCCTGAAATTCAAAAAACATAGCTCGGATCTTTTCCACTCCGCCGAGGGCTGTCGCCGCATCAGCTATAGCCTGATACTTGAGATTGAGAAGTTTTGGTAGTTTTTCCTCATCCAGCTCATCAACACCGTTATCAATATATTTATCAATAACAAAACTCAAGAATTCTTTTTCTTTGTCATCTATCCCCTTAAATATAAGAGGTCTTGCTCTGATAACTCTCTCCTCTCTTGTAATCGGTTTTATCGCAAAAGAAACATAGGAGAGAACATCAAATAGGTCGGAATCTTCGGCATTGACCAATCTTTGCAGACCTTCTAGCTCTTCCTTCCCATATCCCTGATCTGCGATTTTCTCAAGGAATGCTTTTCTTGTTACGGGATTTGACCAGATCTTCCTTAGCTCTTCTTCACTTTTGAAAAACTCTGGCAATTTGCCAAACATGTTTTGCAGGAATTCTTCGGCAGATATGGGCTTGCCGTCGGCACTCCAAAAAGAAGTTGATACCATATGCTGGATTTCCCTTTCTTTCCCATCGCGTAATTTTATTTTCAGTTTCTGTCTTGGCACATTTTCGCATTCACATGGATCTTTACTGCATTCAGGACAAAGATTGGGAACCCTTTCGCATATACAAGGATTCTCGCCACACACAGGGCACACTTCTTTTGGCTTCCTTTCGCAAATACAAGGATCTTCTCCGCATTTCGGACAGATCTCCTCGACGGGTTCGCCGTCCCACTCGGGGTCAGAAAAGTGATGATATGCTCCGACAAAATCTAGAATAGTAAAATACTCTTTACCGTCAAAAAGTCGTGTCCCACGACCAACGATCTGCTTGAATTCAATCATGGAGTTGACTGGACGCATCAGAACGATGTTGCGGATGTTGCGGGCGTCAACACCAGTAGATAGTTTCTGTGAAGTAGTTAAGATGGTCGGAATAGTCTTCTCGTTATCTTGAAAATCTCGCAAATACTGTTCGCCTCTTGTGCCATCATTTGCAGTAACTCTAACGCAATAATTTGGGTTCGCACTTTTCTTAAATTGATTTATCAGGTCTCTCACGGCGGCTGCGTGTTCCTGCGTAGCGCAAAAAACAATCGTCTTCTGGCTCTGATCAATCTCGTCCAGCATTATCCTCACGCGCTTTTCTTCTCTCTCCTTGATCTTGATAATCTTGTTGAAATCTTCCTCCTTGTATATCTTGCCAATCTCCACTTCTCCTTCGACAACTTCGTCGTCAGAAGTATAAACATATTCATCAAGAGTTGTTTGGATTCGCTTGACCTTGAATGGCGTCAAAAATCCGTCATTGATTCCCTCCTTCAGAGAATAGGTATAAACTGGCTCACCAAAATATTTGTATGTATCAATATTATCTCTCCTTTTTGGCGTTGCTGTCAGGCCCAGTTGAACAGCGGGAGAGAAATAATCCAAAATATCACGCCAGTTTGATTCGTCGTTTGCTCCGCCTCGGTGACACTCGTCAATTATGATGAAATCAAAAAAGTCCTTTGGATATTCGCCAAAATATGGCGCGCCACCAGGACCACTCATAAATGTTTGAAATATTGTAAAAAATATACTGCCATTTGTTGGCACTCCACCCTTCTTGCGAATATCGAGTGGGCTGATACGAACTAGCGCATTTTGGTCAAACGGAGAAAACGAGTTGAACGCCTGATTTGCCAAAATATTTCGATCAGTAAGAAAAAGTATTCTGGGTTGCCTCGCCCCATCTCGCTTTAAGTTCCAACGAGAATGAAAGAGCTTCCAAGCAATCTGAAAAGCGATGAATGTCTTTCCCGTTCCGGTAGCGAGAGTTAGAAGAATTCTCTGCTTGTTCTCGGCAACAGCATCAAGAGTGTTGTTGATAGCATTCTCCTGATAGTATCGCAAGATCTTCGTACCACCAATATCTTCAAAAGGAACTTGCGCAAACTTATTTTTCCATTCATTTTGATCAGAGAAAGCTTTGTTCCATAATTCTTCTGGCGTTGGGAAGCTATCAACCAGAGTTTCTTTCCCACTTTTCATCTCAATCTCATAGATCTCCTTGCCATTGGTGGCATAGGTGTATTCTGTTTGCAGTTTCTTAGCATAATCTTTTGCCTGCGCCACACCTTCAGAATAAGAAATGGTTTCCGCCTTTGCTTCAACCACAGCCAGCTTCTGATTTTTGTAAACTAAAACATAGTCAGCAATTTCTTTTTTGCCTCTTATCCCTCCAGGCTGGATGCGCCCTTCGGTAATATGATGTTCGCGCAGAATCTTTGACCCCCCTGTCTCACCCCATCCGCTTTCTTTCAATTTCGGGTCAATATATTCCGCTCTTGTCTCTGCTTCGTTCATGTCTATATTATACTATTTTCTGCTTATTTAAGCAAATATAGCAATCAAAAAACATCTCCCCTAGAGATGTTTTAATAATTTCTCATTATTTCTTCTGCGTCATACCCCCATCCTTCTGCCTGTTTGAGTTTGTCTCTCAAGACTTCTTTGTATATCTTGCTCTGCAATGTTATGAACTGTTTGTTCTTTGGGTTTGTTAGCTTGTAGTGTCCACCTTTCCCTCCGCTCATATCCAGAATAAAGCCCATCTTTACGAAAGCTCGCGCAAGTCGTTTTTGAGATATGTCCGATGGCAGATCATGCGGTAACATATCTCTCCTCCCGCGCAGTCAACGACTGTGTAGCTGAAAGAGGAGATGAGTTAAGCGGTGGGTTAAAGGTGATTCTCTTGGGATCGCAATAGCGAACCGGTATTTCAAACGCAGTAAATATCGCGTCCTTTAATTCTTTTTCTAAATCCTCTTTTGTAGTACCTGTGGCAGAGATGTACCCCCGTGGGTAATCCACGGACTCTGCATAAAGATATTTCTCACCATCTTCTTCTACCGAGCGTACATTGAATTTTATCCCTCTTTGAGAGAGCTCAATTCCAAGAACGTCAAGCTTCTCTAGCGCTTGTGAAGGTGTAGCTAAATATGATTGTATCCTATGGACTAGCCTGTTCATATATGTGCTTTTAGCTGAATTATAATGCTAGCAAAAAATTCAACAAAAGTCAAGAATTAACTACATTATAGCATCACCCAAATCATTGTCAAAGAAAGACAAGATGCCTCATAATTCTCCCCTAAATATCCCTGTCTCGCCGTAGCTTTTATAATTTCCCAGCGAAGGCGGATTGTAGCACCGACTTCTTCAGCTCCTCCAAATCCGCTAATTTTTGTTTATAAATCCCCTCCAGCTTCTTTGTCTCCCCTGATAACGCATCCAGCTTCGCAATAATAGACTTCTGTTCGGAAAGGGATTTTGGATAAAAAATATTAAAATCTTCCAACTGAGCTTTTGTAATTGCTTGCCTTGTTGCCCCTTGTCCACCAATTACCAATAATTGATCCTTATATATTTTTGAAGTAAGTAAATAGTTTAAAAAAGTTGGATCAATTATTTCTTTTCTTGGCCTTATAATCGATACATGCTGATTTACTCTTGCTGGTAAATATTTTTCATCAAAAACGCAACATCGCGCCACAGATGCTCCCGTTATATTTAATAATACGTCGCCTTTTTCAAGAGTAACATTTAATAGGTCTTTTGCCTGTTTATCATTAATAAAGGCGAGGTTTTTTTCTACAAAATTTCTATCATGTACATTCATGCTGCGCACCAAAGAAATCCCTTGTTTTATATATGACTCCCTTCCTCCTCGTGGAGTTGCGCCACTTCCTATTTTTAAAGTTAGATTTTCAAGTCTATCAGTTTCCCAATCCTTCCCCTGATTCGTAAAAACACTCTGCAAATACGATTCAAAAAGCTCTTTGGAATTTTGGAGATTTTTTTCAGTATTCTCCTTCGCCTTTTTTATCTCCCCAAAAACCTCATCCAATATTTTTACAATGCGTTGCTGTTCGGGGAGAGGGGGGAGCGGAACCTGAATATTCTCTATATCTTTTTTGTTTATTGAAGCAAAAACTGCACCAGCATTGCCAGATATGTTTTTCTCATTAAGAACTAGGAAATAAAATAAAAAATCTTTGTCTATATCTTTTCCCGCTCGGATACTTGCGAGACCACGCCCGATACATATCTTTTGTGTTGCAAAGTTAATTGGACCAACCGGAGCACGAACAGACATTAAGATATCGTTTTCCTGTGCCTCTTTAGTGGTTTTAGTTGTCCATACCGTTGGTTCTCCGAGAAATATTTCGCCAAACTCTTTTTTTCCTTGATAGAAGGGTGTGCCATCTTGTTTGCTATTATAAAAACGTCCTTCTGGGGATTGGCCAGCTATCACACTACAAACCTCACCAAGTTTCATTGTTTGCCAATTATTCATAAATACTTTTTTGTAGCTCCATAATTAAAACCTCCCACTTTCTAAAGTATTCTTCTATTGTTGTATTTTTATTTGAATCAACCTCGTTTACGCCATCATCTAAATTTTTTATTCTATCATAGCTATCACTGTCTACGTCCAAATGTAGATAAGTATATTTACTCTTATCCTTATCAACAAGTTTTGCCGACGATGGCCATAAGCCTTCGAGAGCCAATCTTATCTCCTTTGGTAAAAGTATATCCGATCTAATATCTATATGATCAAAAAGTAAGAAGTAATTTATATCAAAATACACTTTTTCTTTTGCTATAGAAACCAGATCCTTTTCATAAAATCTTCTTTTATCAACTAAAATATCATTTAGAAAAATCTGATAAATTGATCCATTGTTTGTGTATATTAAGAATCTTATATTCTTAATATATTCCAACAAACTTTTAGAAAAACTATATTTATCTCTTCCCCGAATTTCTGTTTTCCAGACCGAAAGTGCCTTCCAAGCAATAATAATTACAGCTATTTGCAATAAAATCCCTATAATTCTTATAATATTTTCATAAATCATTTGTTTGCCAGTTAGTTTTCATATTCGCGGTAACTATCTTTGTGATATTTACTTTTTTCTACATATTCAATAAGTAGATCCATAAACATCTTTTCCTTATTGTTATTACTGACGCTCATGCCCTCGTGGTCATTCAGATCAACATTGAGTTCATACCCTTGCCACTTTACTGGGACGCCATCATTTTCTGGTATTTTTATATCCAGAGGTTTAAGCATGGTTTTTATAAATCTCATAAAAGGCATTCTTGCTCTTGATTCATTTGGATTACCTTTAATTTTTTTTAGTTTTTCAATAAAAACTTCAGGACTTGAGAAACTATTGATAGCTATATTAACTGCTATATCATATATTTTTTGAAAATTATCTGAAAACGGATCCTCATTATAACTACCCTTTTTTAGCTCTTGCATTTGAAACTTTGTTGCCTTCAATAGTTCCCTTAGTGTCATGCTGTGGTTGCCTATAGCATTACTGAAAATATATGCAAGAAAGTACTTAATGTATCCGCTATCTTGTATTGCATCTTTTAAGTTCGGCTCTTCGTTTTTGATACTTTTGACAATTTCATCAACCATATCTAGCACTGCCTTTCGATTATCAAAATAATATGGGGCAACTGAAAAAAACTTATCTACATAACCATAAAAATCGGTCTCAATTCCATATTTATGATGAAAAATATGCTTCAAGTTCGTATAATCGCCAACAATAATTATTAGGTCAAATCCAAACTTATTTTCATTTTCTTTTTCAAAATAAGCCGACAAAACATTTAAGATTCTAAATATATGCCCTGGGTCAATTCTATCTAGATCATCCAGAATAAGGACGCTTTTCTTCTGACCTTTTTGCTGAATAATTTTCTCCTTCAAAAGATGGCTTAAATAATCTGTTTCGGAAATACTTTTTGTTTTTATTGCTTCAGTGTATTTTTCCGCCAGCCCCTTCTCGCCTTTTTTGTATTCTTTCTTAAATTCCTGAAACTCTTTGTCAATTTCCAATAAGTCTTTTAGTGGCCTGCCAAGTTTCCCTAGTATATTAGTGATTGGGTCAATAGACAGTTCGGCATACGATTCTCCCGCGGAGAGAGTTGATTGCAAAAACGAATTTAGCGAAAATCTTTTCTTGCACCATGAATAAAAAAGAAGGGCGGAGTCTTTGATGCCTTCAATTTTATTTTCCTGTAATATATCTTGATTCTTTTTTAATAATTCTACTAAAATATCATATTTGATTAACTCTAATACATCTTCGTTATTACTAATTTGATAATTTACTGGGTAAAGATGAAACGCTTCATATTTGTCCTTTAGTGAATCAAAAAATTTATTGAGAAAATAGGTTTTCCCAATACCAAATTTGCCAGAAAAAAACACTCGCGAATTTTTTTCTGTATCAAGGAAAGAATCAAATTTGCCTTTTATGGTTTCAATTGGTATTTCTATTTCAGTCATATGAACTTAAATAATAGTTTTTATCTTTTTTAGTATTTTTTCGTTTTCCTTGTCCGCCTCCTCTATCTCTCGTAAAATTTCTTTTGGCTCTCTTATCTTTATCTCACCATCTTTATTCGGATTTTTTACGGAGAGGTCAAAGGTCGACGAAAAATCGCTCTTTAAGGTCGCACCTCCGTCCGCTTCGCTCCCCGAGGAACGACCTTTTCCCACGACATCAATCGTCCAAGAATTGGCGGAATCAGATTTGGTTTTTTGGAGAGCAAGAAAGTCGGCGAGGTCGGAGTCGTTCAAAGGATTGGTTTTGCCGAGGTTACGGTCGAGATTTAGCTGGTAATACCAAATCTTTTTTGTCGGTTCGCCCTTGGTAAAAAAAAGCACCACCGTCTTCACACCTGCTCCGGTAAATGTGCCACCAGGGAGATCGAGGATTGTGTGGAGATTGCAAGATTCTAAGAGCAGTTTGCGGAGCGAGACAGACGCATTATCAGTATTGGATAGAAATGTATTTTTTATAACTATGCCTGCTTTTCCTCCCGCTTTGAGGATTTTTATGAAATGCTGGAGAAAAAGAAAAGCCGTCTCACTGGTTTTGATTGGAAAATTTTGCTGAACCTCTGGCCTCTCTTTGCCTCCAAAGGGCGGATTGGTGATTATGATGTCGTAACGATCTTTCTCTTGGATATCGGCAAGATTCTCCGTTAGAGTATTGGTATGAATAATATTTGGCGCTTCAATGCCATGCAAAATCATATTCATAATACCGATGATGTATGCGAGCGATTTCTTTTCTTTGCCATAAAAAGTTTTTTTCTGGAGTACGTCCCATTGATCAGGAGAGAGCTTCTCTCGATCTTGCGACAGATATTCAAAGGCGGAAACGAGGAATCCTGCCGACCCAACAGCTCCATCGTAAATCTTGTTTCCTATTTTTAGATCAACCACTTTGACGATCGCCTTGATGAGCGGACGCGGAGTATAGTACTCCCCACCATTTCTCCCCGCATTGCCCATATTTTTGATCTTTGACTCATAGAGATGCGAGAGCTCATATTTCTCGCTTTGCGTATGAAAGTGCATACCATCCACAACGTCCAAAATATTGCGAAGCGTATAGCCACTTTGAATCTTGTTTTTTATTTCAGAGAAAATCTCACCGATTTTGTAATCAATCGTGTCCGGCTCTTCTGATTTGAATTTCTTGAGATATGGGAAAAGCTCATGATCCACAAAATCCTTCAGATCGTCGCCTGAAAGCGCTTTATTGTGGTCGAGCTTACCATCAGCCATCTTTGGACACGCCCACACTTCCCAGCGAAACTTTGGGTCTATAATATATTTGTATTCTTTGCCGGCCAATAGCGCTTCTTGCTTCCTATCTTCTTCGAGATCGTCAAGATACTTCAAGAAAAGAATCCATGAGGTCTGTTCAATATAATCAAGCTCGCTGGACAGCCCCGCGTCTTTCCAAAGCACATCGTCAATGTTTTTGAATGATTGTTCAAACACAAGATTGAATCCTCGTTATTTTTTTAGCTCTCTTTCCCCCATTTTACCACAATTTTGCCGGGAGGCAAAGGCTAAGAAATTAAGAAAATAAAAAATTAAGAAAATAAAGTTTGGTCGGGAATGACATAAAAGTAAAAGGGCGCTATCTGCGCCCCTTTACCGACTACCACTCATTTTCTACTTTTTCAACAACATCAAAACCAGACCAATTATTTGGTCTTTGTCTTTTGGGTTGCTTTCTGCAACCAATAGCGTAAGTGCAGTCAAAGCTTCGGGGGTCAATCGTTTAGTATTGAGCCGTCCCGCTTTTCTCAAAAACCAGATGAAAGCGAAAGCTCCACTTCTCTTATTGCCATCGATAAAAGGATGATTTTTTACCATGAAGTAAAGCAAATGAGTTGCTTTTTCTTCTATGGTAGGATAGGCATCTCCACCGCTGAAAGACTGCATAACATTTCCGACTATCCCAGCGACAGATCCCCTTTCTCGTTCTGTTGCAAAAAGATCTGTCGCCTCGTCTTTCTCTATAAGTGATTTCTTGAGTACGAGTATTGCTTCGTCGAGCATTTCGGAAGTTAGCTTTACTGATTTCTTTGTTGCGCCTGAAGTCGCAAACTTTTTCTTGTCATAAGCCCCGATAGACAACCATGCATCTGCAAACATCGACACCAACTCCAATACGCCCTTCGTGTCAACAGATGCTCCGGCAGGCAAAAATTTCTTTACGTTCTCTACTGCCCTAATGAACTGTTCGTAGTTTTTTGCTATACGGTTTTTATTTATTGCATAACCGTCTACAATATAACTTCGCAAAGTCTTGGTCGCCCATTGACGAAACCTTGTCCCCGTCTTAGAGCTAATACGATAACCAACAGAGACAATGGCATCAAGATTATATATGTCAACCGAACGCTCGACCCTACGACCACCCTCTATTTGAACTTGTTCCATTTTGGAACATGTTGCTTTCTTAGAAAGCTCTCCCTCTTTGTAGATATTTTTGAGATGTTTTGTTATCGCCTGAGGATTTACGCCAAACACAAACGCCATCTGTGCTTGTGTCGCCCAAATAGTTTCGCGACTCAAATCGCCCTTGAGCTCAATCGCCCCAGATTTCGCCTGATAAATTACGATCCGATTATTCGACTGATTATTCTTTTTCATCCTTCCTATTTTATCATCTTTCACTGACAGGCAAAAACTATTTTGAGGTCACAATCTGTAACCTCAAGATTTTAATTTCTTAATTTCTTATTTTCTTAATTTCTTAGCTCTTATTCTCCACCACGCTCTTGATTCTTGTCATCGCTTCAATGCTCCAACGAATGCCCTGGGTGCCGAGACCGGAATCTTTCACACCGAGGAAAGGAAAGGAGTCGGGAAATCTCTCGGACTTGGCGTTGATCTGAACGACCCCTGCTTCTAGCCTGAGAGCCACCTCGTACGCCTTGGCTTTGTCTTCTGTAAATATTGAGGCGCCGAGACCATACTGGCTTTGATTGTGAAGTGAGATCATCTCTTCTTCGTCTTTGCAAGAAATGATCGGCAGAACGGGAGCGAATTGTTCCTCCCAGGCAATGCGCATTTTAGTGGTAACTTCGCCTAAGACTACCGCGTCTATATAATTTCCCCTCCTTGCCCCACCCAGCAGAATCTTTGCCCCCTCACCAATGGCTTCTTTGACCATCGCTTCTATGTATTCGGCTTGCCTTAAAGAGATTACCGGCCCCATTTGTGTTTCTATAAGCCTTGGGTCGCCTACAATGCCGTATTTCTCCTTTACCTGCTCAATTATTTTTTTAGTTAATTCATTACAAATATCGCGATGAGCCAAAACTCTCTTGATCGCCGTGCATCTTTGCCCCGCGTAGGAAAAAGCGCCCTCCACTATCTCTTCGGCCGCCAAATCCAAATCGGCATCGTCGAAAACCAAAGCGGCATCTTTCCCCCCCATCTCTAAAAGTAATGGCTTGAAACCCGCCTTTATAGCGATATTTTTACCAACATCGGTACTGCCGGTAAAATTGATCATATCAATGTATTTACTGCCGACCAGATAATCTCCGATGGTAGCCCCATGGCCAGAGACAAAACTGATGGCTCCAGGGACAACTCCCGCTTTATTAAAAATCTCAATTAGCATCGCTGTGCAAATAGAGCCTTGCGTAGGGCCTTTGACCACCACGCTGTTACCAGCCAAAAGAGCCGGCGCTATTTTTGTCACTGCTAGATTTATTGGATAATTAAAAGGCGAAATGGCCAAAACCACCCCCAATGGCTCACGAGTAATATGCGCGTTTTTATTTTTTGCCTTGGGAGAAAAATCTCCTCCCGCCAAATCATATGGCGCGTTAAAAATATTCATTTGGTTGGCCGTATAATCAATGATGTCAGCCGAACGCAAAACACTGCTTTTCGCGGAATTTATGGTTTTGGCTATTTCCAAAACTTTTATTTCAGTTATCTCGTCGCAGTAAGTTCTCAAAAGCTCCGCTGCTTTTTTCAAAATAGCGGCACGATCTTCCAGATGAAAATTTGCCCATTTTTTTTGAGCTCTTTTGGCTTGCTCCAAAATTTCATCTACCTCATCTTCCGTCACGGCCTGTAATTTACCGACCAAAGAATTGTCTATGGGCGAAAGCACATCAATCAAATTTCCCGAGCTACTTTTTACCCATTTTCCGCCGGAAAAAAATTTGTATATTCTTTCCTCTTTAATATCATTGAAAAAACTTGACATAATGTTTCACTTACTTGTTATAAAATCTCTTTGAAATTTTTGAATTTTGTAATTTTTGAATTTTTAAACAATTTCTAATGTTCTAATTTTTAAAAATTAAAAAATTAAGATTTGTTTACAAAATTATCACCGCCTCAATAGTTTAATAATAAGATGGTGTGGCGGGATCCCGCTAAAGCGGGAAAAATTCAAAAATTCTCCCCCTATATCCTACTCACTTTTACTTTGTTTTTCCGCGCTATTTCTTTCAGCTCCCGCAGATTCATTTGCCCTTTTTGCGCGCCGTAGAATGAGGCCACGCCCGCGCCATTGATGGCCGCAAATTTCAAACTATCTTCCGTGCTGAAACCTTTTATCTGCGTGGCCACGAAAGAGCCGAAGAAAGCGTCCCCCGAACCGGCCGAACCGCGCGCCTTAATCTTCATAGCACTGACTTTGAAAAATTTTGAGCCGTCATGATAGAAAGCGCCGTGACGACCACGGGTGACAATCACCTTGGCCGCTCCCATATTGCAAATAGCGCACAGCAAATCTTTTATCTCCGCACTGCTTTTCCGCGTCAATTGCAATGCTTCCTCAAAATTCACTGCCACTATTTCTGACCGAGCCACCATTTT
The DNA here is from genome assembly GCA_016188915.1 of Candidatus Microgenomates bacterium. Lineage (GTDB taxonomy): Bacteria > Patescibacteriota > JACPGU01 > JACPGU01 > JACPGU01 > JACPGU01. Next base: position 25,258 of record JACPGU010000002.1, read on the forward strand.
TTTTAAAACTTTATATTGCTTCTCCAATTGATAACCGCTGGGATTGAGATAAAGCTTTTTGCTCGTGCCGTCCAATGCGCCCAATATTTTTTCCTGCAAGATAGCAAAATGTGGCGCTATCCCCCCGACATAGACGGCGTCAGATGCTTTGACTATTTTTTTCACATCTATCTTAGAATAATCGTTTTTTTCTCGATAAATCAAAATAGTGCGATCGCCATCGGGTCCGATCAGAACCAAAGAAAATCCAAATTTTTCGTGCGGACCACGCAAAATAAATTTGGTGCTGATTTTGTGTTTTTTGAAAACTTGCAAGACTTCGCTATTCAAACTGTTGCTTCCCAAGACCGTGGCAAAAGCGGATTTTATGCCCATTTTGGCCATCGCGACAATCGCGTTACAAGCTGAACCACCCAAACCGTAATGCACTTCGGAAACTGGGATCTTCTCTCCGTACTGATAGGCTAGATATTTTGTTTTGCCACCAAAATACCGACCGTCTTTCAAAAGTTTTGACGGCGCCAAAATGAAAATATCTTCCACGCAATCTCCGAAACCAGTGATTTGATAACGCATAACGGTAAAATTTTATAATTTTTAATTCTTAATTTTTAAATAAACCAGAAAATCCAATTTTTAAACATTAAGAATTAAAGTATTTTATTTATAAAATTACAAAATTCAAAAATTAAAAATTGCACATTAAGCTATTTACTTGAAAATAGCTTGATGTGTCTTATTACTTCTTCTTCCATCGCCTTCCCTGCCTGATTTAGTAATTTATATAATTTTAAGCTATCTTGCCCATCATAGATATTATCCAATATTTCAACGATCATCGCTAATTGCAGATCGGTGTCAACATTTATTTTTCTAATACCCAATCCAATAGCTTTTTTCAAATCATGGGCAGATACTCCGATAGCATTGTTTATTTTTACTCCCCTTTCTTTTAAATCCATTACCAATTCTGAACGAACCATAGACGCCCCATGCAGAACCAATGGTACCGGAATTACTTTTCGCAAAACCTCTAAAAGTTTGAAATCCAATTCTGATTTTTTTAAAAATTTATGAATACCATGAGAGGTGCCAATGGCTACCGCCAACATATCGCAATTTGTTTTTTTGACGAAATCTTGCGCGAGCAGAGGGTCGGTAAAAATTATTTTACGATTTTTTACATTTTCTTCATCGCCACCGATAGAACCTATTTCTGCCTCAACCGCCGCGCCATAGCGATGCGCCTGATTGACTATCGAGCGAGTCAGACGAACGTTTTCTGAAAAATCAAGATGCGATCCATCAAACATTACACTATCAAAACCACCGTGAATAGCCTCTCCAATAATATCAAGATTGTACCCGTGATCCAAATGCAAAAACAATTCTATATTATATTTATTTTCGTAATAATCTTTTGCCCCGACAAAAAATTCTAGCCCGCTATGCTCAATAGCTCCCTCAGAAACAGCAATGATGATCGGTTTTTTTGTTTTTTTTGAAGCCCTGACGGCTGCCTCAAAAGTTTCTATATTAGAAACATTAAAATGGCCTATAGCTATCTTGCGTTTTTCTGCTAATTGATAGAGACGCTTGATTTTCATCTACTGCTGATTTACGAATTGAATACAAATATACAAATACTGATCAAAATACTATGTGCGGATGAGACGCTTTAGTTGGCATTTGTATATTTGTATACAATTTGTATATTCGTAGTATAGTGGCTATTGTTGTTCGATTTTTTGAACCATTTTTTTCAAACTTTCAGGGCGAAAACTTTCGCGACCAATGATGAAACCGGAAAGTTCTGACATTTCTAAATAATCTCGGAAATTTTCACCATTGATACTACCTCCATAAAGTACGACTGGTTGTGGCACCATGTTTTTAGACCCCCCTATTCCAACCATGCCAAAAAAATATTTGCGACGAAAACGACGAAATATAATATTTTTTATACTGCGAATAGCTTTGCCAACCTGCTCCGGATGGGCCGGTTTGAGCGTTCCTATAGAGCCAATAGGCTCATAGGCAAAAAACATATTTCCTATCTCTTCAGCGGAAAAATTATTTACTATGCTTTTTGTTTCTCGGACAAAATCTTTGTAGCCGACACAGATAATAGGCGTCATATTATTTTTCAAAATCTCCCTGACTTTGGTAGCGACAATAACATCGGTATCTCCCAACCTCCTACTTTCACTATGGCCGACCAAAACATATTCCGCGCCGAATTCATTAACCATCCTAGCAGAAATTTGTCCAGTATAGGGTCCCTGCCCCTTCCAAAAAACGTTCTGCGCGCCCAAATGCATCAAGCGACTACGCCTTTCGTCCACCATTTGAAAATACAAAAAAGGAGGGCATATTATTACCTCCGCCTTGCCTTGAGATTTCTGGTTTTTTCTGCCCGTTAGAGCTTTGTTATAGGCCGCCATCAAACCTTTGGCTTTGGCAAAACTAGATGGACTCATTTTCCAATTGCAGACAATATAATGACGCATCCTCCCCCTCCTTGGCTAAGAAAATAAGAAATTAAAAAAGTAAGAAATTAACGGAATATGGATTTCTTAATTAATTGCATTCTTGATTTTTTATTTTTTTGTTTTCTTAATTTTTTAGTTTTTTACTTCAGTGCTGACTCTATCCTTTTTACGATATTATCTTTCGGCTGCGCCCCAATAATATTGTCAACTATTTTACCTTCTTTGAATATCAACATAGCTGGAATACTCATTATTTTATATCTTCCGGCAACAATAGGATTTTCATCTACGTTGACTTTGCCCACTATTATTTTGTCCTCCATGTCTTTGGCTATTTCCTCTATCACCGGCCCCAATATTTTACAAGGACCACACCAAGGCGCCCAAAAATCTATTAGGGCTACTTTTCCGCTCGATAGTATTTCTTTATCAAAAGAATAATCATCTAAAATCAAAGGATTTGGCATAACTGATTTTTAGTAATAATCTGATCTATCTCCACCTTTTGTTTAATTTTTGTATTTCTCCCAAAGCTGCCAGGCCAATTTTGAAATGAGCTTCGTCTGGCTCACGAATAAATATCCTCTCAACAATAGTAAACGGCCAAATAAAAATAGTATAAAATATTCCACGGTATTTCAAGCTCCACCAAACCAATTCATATGCCAAAGCGAAAGCAAAAATTATGATCCCCAGCAAAACTATCATTACTACCCCAAAAGGCGCTCCTGACAAATGCAAAAAGGATACTGCTCCTGATACAAAAATCATTGTCCAGACCCAAGCAATCAAAGAACAGCGATCGTCCAACAGGCTCTCTTTGCGCAAAGAATCAATAGATATCTTACCCTTTTTCTCCAAGGCTCTGATTATTTTATGTTCTACGCCGTGGTAAAAAAGCCAATCCGCCTCTTCTCTCGTTAATGTCGCTATCAAAATAAAAATTAAAGCAAACAAGATGAGATAACCGAAAGTGACTGCCCAATTATACAATCCCATATCCCAAGTAACAATCGGATATCCTTGCAAATTAGCTGAAAGATAATTAAAGATAGCTACAGCCAAAGCTAGATAGACGATGTACAAAACATACTGCCTTAATCGCACAAAAAAACGATGGTAAATAGTTTTTGTTTTTAGATTTTTTTTAATAAAACGCCTTTTGTAAAAAAGAGCCAATAGATTAATGACCAGCGCCTCAACGAAAAAAGCAATGCCACGAATCAAAGGATAATATAAAAAACGATTTTTCCGCGCGCTCCTTTTTAATTTGGCCGAGACCAATTCGATATTGCCCAATTCATCTCGCATAGCCAAGGTCATAATTTTTCTGTTGCGCAAAACTACTCCGCAAGACAAAGCAATCCCGCCAAAAGGATCGTTCAGTTCCTCTCCAGAAACAGACCTGCTATTCTTTTTTTTCTTTATTTTTTGCTTTTTATTTGGCATCAACCCTCCCATATTCAAGAATAGCGAACAAACGCGCAATAATCAATATCCAAATCTTTTTCCTAATTTTTTATTTATTACTTTTCACTCTTTACTTTTAACTTTTCACCTATCCTAAGAGCATCCTCCTGACGCTTCCCCGCATTGCAGACAGGTCATGCAGGTACCAGAACGAACCATGATACCGCCGCATTTTTGACAGGCTATCCCCGAAGAAACAGAACTATTGATTTTCTTCTGTGGCTCCTCTACATTCATTATCTCTGAAGAAATATCAGCGACAGCTTCATTTTTTGTTTCTGTTTCTTTTTTCTCCAGCATTTCAACATTATCAATAGCCGACATGCCAAATTCAGCTAATTCTTCTGGTTTCAAAAATCTCAGTCCCAAATATCTGAAAATATAGTCAACTATGCTCGTAGCTATTCTAATATTGGAATTGTCAGTAAAGCCGCTAGGCTCAAAACGAGAATAGACGAATTGTTTGACCAATCCTTTCAAAGGTACTCCGTACTGCAGGGCCATGGAAACACTAATAGCAAAAGCATCTAGGAGCCCGGACAGAGTGCTCCCCTGTTTGGCCATTCTAATAAAAATCTCTGCCAGGGCCCCATCTTCAAACATACTGTAAGTAATATAGCCCTTATGATCGGCTAAAGAAAATCTATGTGTCTCCGATACTCTGGTAGAAGGCAATTTGCGACGAGAAGTAGTCGTTGTCAGCCCTAGCCCCAATTGAGAGCTCTCTTTCTTTTTCTTTGCGGAAGACGAAGACAAAGGCTGGGTTGCCTTGGAGCCATCACGATAAACAGCAAAAGCTTTGACCCCCAATTTCCACGCCATCATATAAGCATCGTAGATTTCTTCTACCGTTGTTTCATTGGCCATATTAAATGTCTTGGAAATAGCTCCTGACACAAAAGGCTGCACCGCGCCAACGAGCCGAATGTGCCCTTGCCAACTAATTAGTCTCTTGCCGTTAGCCGGCTTCGCCGCGCAGTCAAATATCGGCAGATGACGATCTTTGAAATGTGGCGCGCCCTCAATAGTGCCGTTTTCTTCTATGTAGTCAATGATGTCTTTGATCTCCAGCTCTTTGTAGCCGAGTCGATGCAGAGCCGAATCTACTGATTTGTTGACTATTTTGAGCCAACCCCCACCGACCAATTGTTTCATTTTGACCAACGAATAATCCGGTTCAATACCGGTCGTGTCGCAATCCATCATGAAGGCAATGGTCCCAGTGGGAGCGATAACTGTCACTTGCGCGTTGCGAAAGCCATATTTTTCTCCCTCGGCTATTACTTTGTCCCAAATCTTGGTAGCTTCAATAGCTATCTTTTTATTAGACAAAAATTTTAAATCAATATCTCGAGAGGCAGCTCTGTGTTTTTCCATTACACGCAACATTGGCTCTCTATTCTCTTCATATCTGTCAAAAGCGCCTATCCGACGAGCAACTTGCGCCGAATAACGGTAAGCTTCTCCTGACAAAATTGAAGTCAATGCTCCAGCCCAAGCCCGACCTTCATCGGAATCATAAGGAATACCATTAAACATCAGAAAAGCTCCCAAATTGGCAAATCCCAAGCCTAATTGCCTCATACTCCTGGCATTAGCGCCTATTAATTCTGTTGGATAGCTGGAACCGGCTACCAAAATATCCTGCGCCAAAATAATCACCCTGATCGCCTGCAGATAGTCTTCCAGGAGAAATTCTCCGTCTTTACCAACAAATTTCATGAAATTAATAGAGGCGAGATTGCAGGCAGAATTGTCAATGTGCATATATTCAGAACAGGGATTAGAAGCATTAATCCTGGCCGTGTTAGGGCAGGTGTGCCAATCATTGATGATGGTATCAAATTGCACCCCAGGATCACCGCATTCCCAAGCGGCTTGCGCTATTTCTTTGAGTAGTTCCCTGGCATTATATTCATCGGCCACTTCTCCTGTTTTGATAAATTTCGTCTGCCAAACCCCCTCCGACTCTACCGCCTTCATGAAGTCGTCAGTAATTCGAACCGAGTTATTGGCATTTTGAAATTGAATAGAACTCCAGGCTTCGTTATTAAGATCGGACATATCATATCCAGCATCAGTCAAGGCTCTAATTTTCTGTTCTTCATCCGCTTTGCAACGGATGAATTCCATAATGTCGGGATGATCAATATTCATAATGACCATCTTGGCGGCGCGTCTAGTTGCGCCACCAGATTTAATCATTCCAGCTACCGCATCCGCCCCACGCATAAAAGATACCGGGCCGGAAGATCTACCTCCTGCCGTCATTGTTTCTCTTTTTGAACGCAAAGTAGAAAGATTGATACCAGAACCAGAGCCACCCTTGAAAATCATTCCTTCAGTTTTAATCCAATCCAAAATGGAAGGCATTGTGTCTTCTACCGATAGGATAAAGCAAGCTGAACATTGTGGATGTTCGGAAATTCCAACATTGAACCAGACCGGACTATTGAAAGCTGCCTTTTGGTAAATAAGCAAATGCGTCAGCTCATCTTCAAATATTTCCCTAGTAGGAGTTTCGAAATAACCATGCTTTTCCCCCCAACTACCGATAGTTTTGACCACTCGATCAATCATTTGACGCGCCGATTTCTCGCGCGCCGGTGTCCCCAGCCTACCACGCAAGTACTTGGAAGCCGTAATGTTAATCGCGTTGTCCGACCAAAAGTCTGGAAATTCAACATCTTTTTGCTCAAAAACTTTTTTTTCTTTACTTCCCACCACCGCGTCTCTTTTCACCCATTTGATTCCCTTGTAGGGATTTTTCGGTGTTTTGTCGGTGAAATGCCGTTTCAAAGGTATCTCATTTTTTTTGGCATAAGGCATTTTTGTCTTGCCTGCGCTAATCTTGGAAACCGTCTGGATAGTGGGCATGAGCGTATGATTATTAGTATTTATTTTCCCGTTCGTATGTTCGCAATGGTTCGTATGTGTGTAGTCTTAGTCTTTTTCCAATCTCTGTATTTCTTTTTCAAAAGCCTTCGTACTCCTGAAATTCCTATATATTGAAGCAAATCGGAGATAGGCCACTTTGTCTAATTGCCTCAAATGTTCCAAGACAATGCGACCAATTTGTTCGGAAGCGACTATTTCTTTGCGCAGATTCATCAAATCGTTTTCTATCATAAACATCAATCTCTGAAACTGCTCTTCATTAATTGGTCTTTTTTCTAAAGCCTTTCTTAAACCGCTCTCCAATTTGTGCCGGTAATATGGCTGGGTGACACCTCTTCTTTTGGCTACTCTCAAATCTACCAAGGTCACTTTTTCGTAAGTAGTAAATCGCTGGCCACATTTCAAACATTCCCGCCGCCTTTTAATAGCTCGCCCCTCTTCGGCGAGGCGAGAATTGGTCACTCTGGTAATGGATTTACAAATGGGACAGTTCATTTTGCTTAGTAAAGTCAAAATAATAAGCTATAATACAATTTGTAGTATAGCTACATATTAAAGTATACAAACATATCCTTAGGCATTTATATTTTATCACTTCGTTTTTCGCCCGCAATAGGATTTTTTAGAAAAAATAAAAAACGGCTACAAAGCCGTTTTTTGAAATGCTCGAGGAGAGAACTCGCCCTCGACTCTCACCTCTCCGTCGCTCGGTTCGGTCTGGGCACCGCCTCACTCATTTTTCTGGTGAAAAATTTCGCTCCGGTGTTCTCGCCCTCTTCTATACTTTTTTTCATAAATAAACAATCCTTTGGGATTATTTATTTATGAAAAATGCCCAGGAGAGGACTCGAACCTCCAAACCTTTCGGTACATGGTCCTAAGCCATGCGCGTATACCAATTCCGCCACCTGGGCATATCGTTGCCAAAATACATTAAATATCAAAGCACTTCAGACAAAAGTATATTGAACCCGCTTCATCAAAAAATATATGGGGAAGCGGGTGAAATCCCGCCCCCAAGGCGGGACCAATTCCGCCACCTGGGCTTGTTTTTGAATCATGAGTTATGAATTAAGAAGTGCGGATTATGAATCATACTTTCTATATGATCCATGACTCGTAATTCACGACCCATATTTTATAACTTATAATTCATAAATGCTCGAGAGAGGATTTGAACCTCCAACCCTTGCGGGATACGCTTCTGAAGCGTACGCGTATACCAGTTCCGCCACTCGAGCTTGATTTTCCCTAACATCTGAAAACTAATCGCTATACGCTGATTTGCGATTTTATCTTTTCAAAAAGCGCCTCGCCAATCCCCTTAACTTTTTTTAAATCTTCTATTATCTCAAAGCCATTATTAGCCTGCCGCCAGTCAATTATTCTTTGTCCAATGGCCGGCCCTATCCCAGGTAAGGAATCTAGTTGAGAGAGATCGGCTGTATTAATATTTATTAATCTTGCGCCCCCATCAACCGTCTGGCCTGATGCTTCAAGCGACAGGTACCCAGAACCATTTCCAGAGATTACCATTTCGGAATTTGCGTCGGATAAAGTAAAAATATAAATTTTGCTATTATTGCCGATAATAGCCGCCTGATTTATCTCTCTGACTATCCGAAAACGATCAGCTATGCTGGACAATCCACCCGCTTTTTCTATCGCGTCAGCTATAACACTACCGCTGTTCAAACGATAAACACCTGGTTTCTCTACGCCTCCTTCAATATCAAAAACTATTTTCTGACTGGAAATATTTTGCTTTTCAGTGGAGACAAAATCTTCTGATGTTATTATTTTGCCCTGTGTTTGATTGGCGCCCCAAATCATCACAGCGCCTCCCCAGAGAAGTAAAATCAAAATCATACCCAAACCAATAGACAATCTATATTTTTCAAAAAAAGCTGTAATTATCGCCCGACTAATCATAAAAAATTGCTATATTTTTTGCCAAATTGCCACATGGCTATCACCATAGGTGCGATCTTCAAGCAACCTTAAAATATCTATTTTAGGGATAGCTACTCGACTACTTGATTCTAGCACAAAAACGCCATCTTTGGCTAGAATATCGGCTACTAATTCTATTTTTTGTAAGTCAAAGTCATAATACGGTGGATCGGCGAAAACAAGATCGTATTTCTGCAGAGACAAAGCATGCTTTGTCTCTGCCATAAATTTATCATAACTCATACTTCGTACTTCATAATTCGTAAAACCAAAGGTTTCCATGGCCAACTTAACATCTCTTATCGAACCCCTATCTCTATCGACAAAAGTAACTGTCCCCGCTCCTCTTGAAATCGCTTCTATCCCATACATCCCGCTTCCCGCAAAAAGATCGACAACTTTTATATTTTCAAAATCCACCATATTTCCCAGGATATTAAAAACCGCCATTCGCACTTTTTCCGAAGTCGTTCTTCTGCCCTTGCGTTCTCGGTAAGAGACTTGCCTACCCTGAAATTGTCCGCCTGTAATTTTCATCTTATTTTCTTATTTTCTTAATTTCTTATCTCCCTATTCCCAATGTTTAATGGTATTTATCTCCTCTATTTTTTCTTTCAGTTTATCATATTTTTCCAAACCTTCATCAATTATAGTCTGCGCCTCTGCGCGAGCCAATTTAATCAAGGATTGGTCCCAGAGATTGGCAATTTTTAATTGCGGGAATCCTGACTGCTCCGCGCCCCAAAATTCACCCGGACCACGGTTTTTCAAGTCAAACTCGGCTAGCTCAAATCCTGAATTCGTCCCCGCAAATTTTTTCAATCTCTCTATCGCTTCGGGATTTCTGCTTTCAGAAAAAACCAAACAATAGGCTTGCCTCTCACCTCGCCCCACTCGTCCGCGAAATTGGTGGAGTTGCGCCAGCCCAAATCTGTCAGCGTTTTCCACTACCATAATGTTCGCATTGGGTATATCGATCCCCACTTCAATCACGGAAGTGGAAACGAGGATTTGTGTTTTTTTGTTTTTGAAGTCTTGGAGAATTTTTTCTTTTTCTTCTGACTTTATTCTGCCATGTAAAAAAGCTATCTGAAAATCTGGAAATATTTTTTTTAATCTTTCCGCCTCTTCCATCACCGTCCTGCGGTCATCCTGTAGAGACGAAGCATGCTTCGTCTCTACAAAATCCGAATTCTTGTTTTCTTGCTTACTTGTTTTTCCCGCCTCTATATTCAATCTTATTGTATGGCAGGACCTCGCCAAAGGCGGTGGCTTGTTTTCTCGACTAATCAACGAACATACCACAAACACTTGCCCTCCCTCCTTCACTTTCTCCGCGATGAATTCGTAGGCCTTCTTCCTCTTCGTCCCATCCACAAATCGCGAAACAATCGGTTTCCTGCCTTTTGGCAATTCGTCAATAATGGAAATATCCAAGTCGCCATAAAGAGTTAGGGCAAGCGACCTCGGGATAGGTGTCGCCGTCATAGAGAGAAAATGTGGTGTCAAATTTTTAAGGCCAGATTTTTCTTTCAAAATTTTTCTTTGCTCCACGCCAAAACGATGTTGCTCATCCACGATGACCAGGCCAATTTTTTTGTATTTAACTTTTTTTGAAAACAGGGCGTGAGTACCGATGATAATATCAGATTGAAGATTGAAGATTTTAGATTTAGGATTTTCAATTTTTCCCTGAATCCTGAATCCTGAATCCTGAATCCTACCTGTAATCAAGCTCACGCTTACGCCAAACTCGCTCAATAATTTAGAAATAGTCTCATAATGTTGTTGCGCCAAGATCTCCGTCGGACACATAATCACAGACTGATAACCCGCGTCATGCGCCATCAGACAAGTGGTAGCGGCCACCAGCGTCTTGCCACTGCCAACATCTCCCTCTAGCAATCTATTCATTGGGTTTTCCTTTTCTATATCCTGCAATATCTCCCACAGAGATTTCTTCTGTGAAAGCGTCATTTCAAAGGGCAAAGTGGCGAGAAACTTCTTTGTTAATTCTAGATTGAATTTGATTTTTGGCGCCTTAAATTTCTCTAGCTCTTTTTTTTGGGACAAAAGTGAAAGCTGAATCAGAAATATCTCGTCGAAACCGAGACGACGGCGCGCTTCAACTAACAATTCCCGACTAGAAGGGAAATGGATCTCGCGCAAAGCATCAGCCAGAGGGAGAAAGTCGTTTCTTTTAATAATGTCTAGAGGCAAGTATTCAGGTATTTGCAGAGACGAAACATGCTCTGTCTTTGTGAAAAACGGGTAGATAATTTTCCTCAAAAATTTTGAATTCAAACCATCTGTTTGAGAATAAATAGGGATAATCCCTCTGGTATGGATTAAATCTGCTTCTTCTTCCAATTTTTCCACCATTGGATTATTGAATTGCAAACCCCTCCTCCCAAAACCAATTTTGCCACTTAAAATTATTTGGTCCCCTATTTTAAGGTTATTGGTAATATATGGCTGATTAAACCAGATAGCGCTGACTGTGCTTTCTCCGTCTGACACTGCCATAGTGGTAATACTCATCCGGCGTCTTTTCCAGGCTTTTTTTGTGCCCAAATCCCAGATTTGGCCACGAATCGTCCCACTTTCGCCATTTTTTAGCTCTTTTATGGTTTTTATATGTGAAAAATCCTCCCACCTGCGAGGAAAATGATAGACTAAATCTTTTATTATCTCCACGCCTAATTTCTTGAATCTTTCGGTTGTCTTCATCCCTACGCCAGGCAGTTGGAAGATAGGTGTCTCCAGGTTTAGCATACCTGCATTCTATCACAAAAATTGGTAATGGATTAGCAATAATTAATGTTTTTTGATAAAGGGCTTGACAGGGCTATTTTCTTGTGCTAAATTAATATTCGTACCCTAAAAAATAGCAGAGAAAATGGCTTAAGAGAGAGAAAAATGGGTGTATCTCTACCCCTTTATAGGGACCCCCCGTTAATTCGGGTCATACACCCATCTTTCTCCCTCCAAAGCCCTCCTTTCCTTGATTTTTCAAGAAAAGGTATCAACTCGCTTGGGGGCTAGACGCCTATTTTACAAAAAATAGGGTCCCGCTCTTTCAAAAGCGGGTTGTCTCGAGGGAACGCTCCAAAAGAGCCGGAATAGAACCGGAAAACACCTTCTTTTTAGAACTGTTTTCTTTATTCCGCTCTTTGGCGGAAAGATCGCTCCGGCGATGCGTTCTAATCCTTTGCTTTCAAAAGAGCACTAAAAAGCGGATCTGAGAAAAGTGTAGAGGTCAGACGACCTTATTTAGACCTCCCGGTCTTCACGTTTGGTCTTTTGGCCAAGCTACACTCTATCTTTTCCGCTTTTTTTTACAAAATTATTGACTTTTCTATAAATTTATAGTATAATGGTAGAAGTGGCCTAGCCACTATTAAAAATTTGTCAAAAACCAAAAGGGAGGTTTTTTCATGAAAAAGATGGTTGCGCTGTTTCTTTTGATGGCCACGATGGCTATCACGGATCTGTCCCCCGTTTGGGCAGGTGAACTGCAGGTGGAGGTACAAAAGCTTTCCACCGCGAGCAATCCACCCCTGCATCGGCTCGCCGTCTTGAAGACGGACATCGAGCAGATGGATCGAATCCTGGCGGAGACGACCGAAATCAGGGAAAATATTTTTCAGGTCTCCCTGACCGCCGAGAAGGAAAACATCCGACTGACCGGACTCTCCCTCTTGCTTCCGAACCTGGACCGGTCGGGAAATTTCCGCGAAGACGGACTGACCAATCTCGAGGAGGCCGAGCTTTATCTCGGCACCGAGCTGGAAGTCTCCGTCGACCGAAAAACCGGGCTGATTTCGACCAACAAGGTCGGCACCGCTCTGCCCAAGGACAACACCATCTCTTGGGGACTGGATATGCTCGTTCCGGCCGGCAAAACTATCTCTCTGTTCGTTTCGGGAAAATTTTCCGAAACTTACGCGGAAACAGGGAAAAATTCCTGGCCACCGGCGGTTCAACTTTTGAGCCTGACCGCCGAGAATATCGACGGCCAACCGGCGGAAGTCAATTTCTCTTCCCGCCTCCCCGATGAAGGAGTGAAGTTGGAGAGAAACCTTCTACCGGCACCGGATAACTCCGGCCGAGCACTGATTCGGGTGAAAAATTCCGACCCGATCAGCATCGAGCCGGGGATGACATTGGAAATCGGCCATGAAATCATGGTCGTGGCCAAATGCCATACCGCCTGCGCCGCTCCGGAAACCGAGCTGGAGGTCATTCGCGGAGACAACCGCGAGATGCCCCTTTTCGGAACGATGACATCCCCGCACTACGCGGGCGAGAAGGTCGAAGTCTACGACCTCCGCCCCCATCCACAAGCTCCCACGATCTAGGAGAGCAAAAAAGTTGAGTTGAACTAAAAGGCCACCCAAAAGGTGGCCTTTTTCTTATTTAATTTCTTATTTTCTTAGTTTTTTAATTTCTTATTTTTCTAGCTCCAAAACTATCGGGCAATGATCCGACCCTATCACCTCCGGCCGGATATAACTTTTCTTCACCTTGTCTTTCAACTCACTGGATACCACAAAATAATCTATCCGCCAGCCGACATTGTTGGCCCGGGCATTGCCGAAATGGCTCCACCAAGTATAGTGACCACCATCTTTTTCAAACAGACGAAAAGTATCAACATAACCGTGCTCTAAAAGTTTAGTGAACCAGCCTCGTTCTTCGTCGGTAAATCCCTTTTTTCCACGGTTAGCTTTGAAATTAGTCAGATCGATTTCTTCATGCGCCACATTGAAATCACCACAAATTATAATCGGTTTTTTCTCTCTTAGCTTTTCGCAGAATTTCAAAAGGTGATCATTGTATTTCATGCGAAATGGCAAGCGAGAGAGTTCGTCATTGGCGTTGGGGAAATAACAATTGAGCAAATAAAAGTCTTCAAACTCCGTAACGATAGTCCTCCCCTCTAAATCCGCATCGCTCCAACCAATACTATCAAATACCGATTGTGGCTTTTTTTTCGTATAAGTGACAACCCCGCTGTAACCTTTTTTCACCGAGGAAAAAGACCAGAAAGATTCATAGCCTTCTATATTAGAAAGAAACATGCCGACTTTTTCTGGTGTTACTTTGGTTTCCTGAAAACAATAGATGTCGGCTTTTTCAGATTTGATAAAATCAAGCAGCCCCGTCTTGACCGAGGAATTGATGCCATTGACATTCCAGCAGATAATTTTCATGAGAGAGATTACAAAATGAATGAAGCGATCATCAAAACTACAAAATTAATCGCGGAGAGCACGCACCAAGTGCAAAAGGCGCGGAGAACAAAAGCTTGAATATAAGTAAAGTATGTAGCGAAAAGAAAGCCGATAGTGATAGGAATCTCAAGCCACCAGAAGGGAGTGATACTATAAAAATACAAAATCGCCAAAACAAAAATCACCAGATACATCACCAGTCCCGCCACGGAATTAGGGATACCAAAAGTTTTGCTGTATTTACTTTGCTGGACCCTGCGACACCACTCGGGCGGGAAAAAAATACAAGCCACTTCCGTCCCTTTGATTTTGTGATAGATCAAATAAAGAGTATCGGTAATGCCGATGATGGAAAATATAAAAATGAGAATAAGAGAGGTAGGCATACTGGAAATTTTTGATTGTTATTGTTTGAGGCTTTGATTATTTAGAATTTAGGATTTAGGATTTAGAATTTCCTTCAGATATTTCCCGGTATAACTCTCTTTTACTTTGGCTACTTCTTCCGGAGTCCCCTCGGCCATTATTCTTCCCCCATTATCTCCCCCTTCCGGGCCAAGGTCAAGAATCCAGTCGGCGCATTTAATAACATCAAGATTGTGCTCAATGACCAAGATGCTGTTACCTTTATCCACCAAAGCCTGCAAAACATGGAGTAATCTTTTGATGTCGTCAAAATGCAACCCTGTCGTCGGCTCATCTAGAATATAGAGAGTTTTGCCGGTAGCGCGACGGGAAAGCTCGGTTGAAAGTTTTACTCTCTGCGCTTCACCGCCCGACAAAGTGGTAGAAGATTGCCCTAATTTCATATAAGAAAGACCGACATCATTTAGGACTTGCAATTTTTGTTTGAGAGTCGGAATATTGGCAAAAAACTCCAGGGCTTCTTCCACCGTCATATTGAGCACATCAGCGATATTTTTGTCTTTGTAGAATATCTCTAGTACTTCTTTGTTATAACGCTGGCCATCGCATACTTCGCAGGTAACATAAACATCGGGCAAAAAATGCATTTCTATTTTGTTCACTCCATCGCCAGCGCAGGCCTCGCATCGACCACCCTTGACATTGAAGCTGAAACGGCCATCTTTGTATCCCCTCGCCTTGGCGTCCTTTGTTTGGGCGAATATTTCTCTAATAATAGTGAAAATGCCCGTGTAGGTAGCGGGATTACTCCTAGGCGTTCGGCCGATCGGTGATTGGTCTATGTCTATCACTTTGTCTAGATTTTCTATACCTAAAATTTCTTTGCACTTGCCTGCTGTCTGTTGGGAATGATGATATTCTGCCGCCAATTTTTTGGCAATGATTTCATTGACCAGTGATGATTTGCCAGAACCAGAGACACCTGTTACCGCGACAAAAAGACCTAGCGGGATCTCCGCTCTGATATTTTTCAAATTATTTTCTGCCGCTCCCACCACCACCAATTTTTTTCCATTGGGCTTTCGCCTTTTGAGAGG
The DNA here is from genome assembly GCA_016188915.1 of Candidatus Microgenomates bacterium. GTDB lineage: Bacteria > Patescibacteriota > JACPGU01 > JACPGU01 > JACPGU01 > JACPGU01. Next base: position 40,771 of record JACPGU010000002.1, read on the forward strand.
AGTGGCAATGAATAATTTTCCAGACAGATAGCGCCCCGTCAAAGACTTTGAATCTTTTTTTACTTGCGCCGGCGTGCCGGCCGATACCACTTTGCCTCCGTGCTCTCCGGCGCCCGGACCAATATCTATCAGATAATCCGCCATTTCCATCACTTGTTCATCATGTTCTACCACAATGACCGTATTGTCCAAATCGCGCAGATTTTCTAAAGTTTTTATCAATCTAGCGTTATCTCTTTGATGCAGCCCAATCGTCGGCTCATCCAATATATATAGAACACCGGTTAGCCCCGAACCGATTTGCGTAGCAAGACGGATACGCTGCGCTTCGCCGCCTGATAATGTTGCCGCCGCCCTATCAATAGCCAAATACGAAAGACCAACATCATTCAAAAAAATCAGCCTAGCGATTATTTCTTTAATTATCTGTTTGGCAATAATTTTGTTTTTTTCAGATAATGTTTTCGGCAGTTTCTCAAAAAAAATCAGCGCCTTTTCTACTGTATCGCCAGACACTTCATCTATAGATCGTCCTCCAACCTTGATGCCTAATATCTCTTTTTTTAGTCTTTTGCCACCACATTCATCGCATATTTTCTCCCGCATGAATTTTTCTATCTCTCGACGAACAATGTCGGAATCAGTTTCTTTGTAGCGCCTCTCGAGATTGCGCACTACTCCCTCATAGGTCATGGGATATTCATTGATACTGCCAAGCGTTGTTTTGTGACGATAAATATAAACATTATCACCTGTGCCATACATAATAATATCGCGAATTTTCTGTGAAAGAGTTGCTACCGGAGTATTGAGATCAAAACCATATTTTTTTCCTACTTGCTCCAAGACTTTTATATGCCAACCAGCATTAGTTGTAGTCCTAGACCACGGGCGAATCGCCCCTTCGGCGATAGTCAAGCGAGGGTTTGGCATAACTAAAGCTTCATCTATTTCTAATTTTTTCCCAAGCCCCGTGCATTTCAGACAAGCACCGTGAGGAGAATTAAAAGAAAAAATACGCGGAGATATTTCGGGCAGAGAGACACTGCATATCGGACAAGAAAAGTGTTCACTATATATTTTTTCTTTATTGTTATCAATATTGAGCACCGCGACACTGCCAGAACTTTTGCGCAAAGATAATTCTACCGAATCACTCAAGCGTAGCCTCAATTCATCGCTTTTGGCATCTTCCATAATTATCCTATCAACCACTATTTCAATAGTATGCTTTTTATTTTTGTCCAAAGAAATATTATCATCAATATCCATTATGGTGCCGTCTACGCGAACTCTGACGAAACCATCTTTTTTTATCTTTTCCAAAATATGCCGATGCTCCCCTTTTTCACCATTGATCAAGGGAGCGAGAATCAAAAGTTTGCTTTTTTCTTTTTCTTGCAATATCTGTCCGACTATTTCTGGCACACTTTGAGAAACTACCTGTCGGCCGCAGACTGGACAAAAAACATCACCGATATTGGCAAAAAGTAAGCGCAGATAATCATAAATCTCCGTTACTGTTCCAACCGTGGAACGCGGATTAGATGATGCGCTTTTTTGGTCAATAGAAATAGCCGGAGACAAGCCATCGATATGATCCACATCGGGTTTTTCCATCAGCCCCAAAAATTGCCGCGCGTACGAAGAGAGTGACTCCACATAGCGCCTTTGTCCCTCCGCGTATAGTGTGTCAAAGGCCAGTGATGATTTGCCCGAACCAGAAAGCCCCGTGATTACTACCAATTTGTTCCTCGGTATCTCCAGGGAGATATTTTTCAAATTGTGTTCGCGAGCGCCTTTGACAACGATTTTGTTCTGCATAGCAATAAATAGTTATTGTTAGCGCTTTTCCAATTCAATCTATTATACTCGCCTGTCAAGATATTCTCAAGTATTTGTTTTTCTTTTGTTTCAACGAAAATAGTGGTATAATATGAAAAATACTATTAATCTTTCCTATGGCCTTATTCAAAAAAAGAGAGCTTTTGGCGCAAGTCGCTCACGCCGAAACCATAGTGGGAGGTGGCGTCACTTTGTCTGGAAAAATAGAGGCGAAACATAATATCCAAATCAATGGGACATTCTCTGGAGAGATTGTTGCCGAAGGAGATGTAATCGTCGGATCGGATGGTGAAGTGAATGCTCCCATCAATGCTAAAAATGCCACTATCGCCGGCACAGTTAACGGCAATGTGAATGTCGTTAATGAATTGGACATCCTCTCTACTGGAAAAATTTTTGGCGATATCTCTGCCAAAACGCTCTCTGTCAAATCTGGAGGTATTTTGTCCGGACGCTCCATAATGCACGGAAAGATAGAAGATCAAAAAATAGTAAAACCAACTTACGAGACAGAGTAAGCTAATAATTTTAATTATTTTAATCTCCAATGAATTTATATTTATTCAATCCGGAGGCTCGTCGCGGTCGGGCCAAAAAATTAGAGCCAAAGATAAAACAATATTTGATTGATTTAGGCGCCACTGGAGAATTTATCAATTTAGCAAAAAAGGGGGATGCTGGTAAGGCGATAAAAGAAGCCAAAAAGAAAGGTACCGATACATTAGTCGCCATCGGTGGTGATGGTTTGCTATATCAAATCATCCAAGAAATAGCTCATGAAAAAATAAATCTTGGCGTTATCCCTATCGGCCACAGCAATCTTCTTGCTCATTTTCTGGGCATTGATTCTTGGCAAACCGGTTGCGAGTCTTTGGTAAAAGGCTATGTTGCCAAAATAAGCCTGGGCGTAGTAGGTGGTCGCTACTTTACTTCTTCTGTAGAGATAGAGAGTCGAGAGCGGAATAAGAAAAAAATGCTAGGCCTAATCCCTATCCCATCCGCCATACAATATCTACCAGCTACCGTTATCATCAATTCAGAAAATGGGAAATTAAAATTACAATCCAACATCGCCTCTATCTCTGTCATCTCTTCTTCGTTGATAAAAAAAGTCAGTGGCAAAGAAGACGATGGGAATGAAGACGAGGAATTGAGTATTTTTATAAAAAGTAAACCCCTGCACTCAAAAAAAAGAGCGAAAGAAGAGCTAACTGTGCTAAGAGGGAATTCCCTGGAAATAAAATCTGAATCAGTTTTTTATATCAAAGCCGATGGTGAACCAGCTGGCAAAACCCCCATCAAGATCAGCATAGACAAACAATGCCTACGCGTCATAGCCCCTCAAAAAGACTTGGATATTGATAAGACCTGATTTTTATGCTACAATCTGATTTGTCCTAGAAAAATAATTATCAAAAATATTTAGTGAATACGCCAAAAAACAAACTGCACAGAAAAAATGAAGATATAAAAGTGCCTTTTGTTGTCTTAATCACAGACACCGGAGAAAAAAAAGACAAAATCCCTACAAGGGAGGCTCTGGAGATGGCTTATGATCGTGGCATGGATCTGGTCTTAGTAGCAGATACTACCACTCCCCCTATCGCCAAAATCATGGATTGGGGCAAATACAAATACGAGCAAACAAAAAAAGAGCAGCAAAATCGCAAAGCTCAAAAAATAGCCGAAATAAAAGAAATCCGCCTCCGTCCCAAAACAGGAACACACGATCTAGAGGTAAAGATGGGAAAAATAAAAGAATTTTTAGCAAAGGGACACAAAGTAAAAATATCAATGGTTTTTCGTGGTCGTGAAGCGATGTATCTAGACAAAGGCAAAGAAAATCTGAAAAAGCTCATCGCCGATATCGCCAATATTGCTCAGCCAGAATCATATCCATCGTATCAATTCAAAAGACTATCGGTCACTCTCATACCAATCAAAAAAAATTAAGTTAAGCAGACATTCGCGAAAATTATAAAAAAATCTGTGAGGATTAGCGACCATGAAATTAAAGACCAAAAAATCATTAGCTAAAAGAATCAAAATAACCAAGACTGGTAAGCTGAAAAAAAGACGCACTCATCAGTCACATTTGATGTGGAAAAAATCAAAGAAAAGAAAAAGAAAGATGGCCAAAACTCAAACTATATTCAAAGGTGAGTCTCAGACCATTCGCCGACTACTACCTTATTCTTAATTTTTTAATTTCTTAATTTATTAATTTATTAGACCATGCCAAGAGTAAAAAGAGCTGTTATCGCTAAGAAAAAACATAAGAAACTGCGCGCCCGAGCTCGTGGGCGTCGGCTTTTAAATAGAACTACTATCAAAAGAGCTCGCCAGATGGATTTGAAATCTGGGGTCAAGGCTTACGCTGATAGAAAAGTTAAAAAGCGCACTATGCGCGCTCTTTGGAATATCAGAATCAATGCTGGCTTGAGACCCTTGGGGCTCACTTATTCTAGATTCATTAATCTTTTGAAAAAAGCCAATGTAGAAATCGACAGAAAAGTATTATCGCAACTCGCAAAAGACCATCCGGAAATTTTTGCGAAAGTGGTAGAAAAAGTGAGTTAAAAAAAATTGAGTATTAAAAAATCCCGCCTTTTTGGCGGGATTTTTACTTTCATAGATTTCGTTCTATCCTCCATGACATTTTTTGTATTTTTTGCCGCTCCCGCATGGACAGGGATCGTTGCGACCGATATTTTTTTTGTCCATCTTTCCTACTGTATTGTCTTGATTATTTTCTTCTTTTTGATTATTTTGATTACTAGAATTTGTTTGTGTTTTGTGATTTGTGTTTTGTGATTTTTCTATTTGTATTTTAAAAAACATTTTAGCAAAGTTACTATCTACCAAAGACTGTAATTGCTGAAACATATTATATGACCTGTGTTTGTATTCCACTAAAGGATTCTTTTGCCCATAGCCGACCAAGCCTATAGATGTGCGCAAATGGTTCATTTCTGTCAAATGTTGTACCCAGAACATATCAATTATTCTCAGAAAAAGATATCGCAAAACTCCTTTTGTCTCTTCTCCGAACTCTTCTATTTTTTGAGAAAATCTTTGGTCTGTTATCGGTGCCAATTTTTGTTCCATCTCAAAGCCATCTCTTGAGGAATCTAGATCTTTCTGCTCAAGGCCTAATGGCAGTGGAGAAAAAATAGCGTTCAATGTTTCTACTATTTCTTTTGTGTTCCAAGATTCTCTATCCCCGATACTATTGCGATGAATGATATCAACCACTTCTTTTTGTATTACAAATTTAGCCTTTTCTTGTAATTCGACGGACTGTCCGCTCAAATCATCTTGTCCTTTCAAAATAGCGTCTCTCCTGGAATATATGGCGGCACGCTGACGATTCATTACATCGTCATACTCCAAAACATGTTTTCTAATATCAAAATTATGCCCTTCTACTTTTTTCTGCGCTGTCTCAATGGCACTGGAAACTATTTTATTTTCTATTGGCTGGTCGTCTGGGATGCCTAGAGTGTCCATCATTTTTTTGATCCTTTCAGCGCCGAATATTCTCATCAAATCATCTTCCATAGAAATAAAAAATTGAGAAAAGCCAGGATCTCCCTGACGGCCAGAACGCCCTCGCAGTTGATTGTCAATCCTTCGAGATTCGTGTCTTTCCGTGCCAAAAACGCACAATCCTCCCAAGTCCCTTACTTCATTAGCTTTTCCCTCGTCATAGGGATGCCCTCCTAAAATAATATCCACACCTCTTCCCGCCATATTGGTAGCGATAGTGACTGCTCCTTTTGCTCCCGCTTGAGCGATGATGGTAGCCTCTCTTTCGTGTTGCTTGGCATTCAAAACTTCGTGGGGAACGCCATTTATTTTTAAAAGATGCGAGAGTAATTCATTTTTTTCTATAGAAATAGTACCTACCAAAACAGGCTGACCAATCTCATTGCGCTTTTTTATTTCCTCTACCAAAGCCTTGAATTTACCAGTTTCATTTTTGAATATTTTGTCACCCGAATCTTTTCTGACAGTTTTTTTATTGGTGGGAATTTCAACAACATCCAATTTATATATGCTAAAAAATTCTTCGCTTTCTGTCATCGCCGTCCCAGTCATACCGGCTAGTTTATCGTATAATCTGAAATAATTTTGAAAAGTGATAGTAGCTAATGTCACACTTTCTTTTTTTATTTCAACGTTTTCTTTAGCTTCAATCGCTTGATGCAACCCTTCAGAATATCTACGCCCAAACATCAATCTGCCCGTAAATTCATCTACGATAATGATTTCGCCATCCTTGATGACATAGTCGCGATCTTTTTTGAAAAGAACATGCGCTTTTAGCGCTTGCTCCAAATGATGGGCCAATTCCACACCTTTATCGTAAAGATTGTCCATCCCCAAAAGATTTTCCATTTTCTTTATTCCCTCATCAGTCAAAGAAACTGCCCGTAATTTTTCATCAACATTATAGTCAGTATTTTCTAAAAGAGTAGGGATAAGCCCCGCGAATTTGCGATATAAATCTCCAGATTCTTCGGCGGGAGCGGAGATAATCAGAGGCGTTCTTGCTTCATCAACCAAAATAGAATCCACTTCGTCAATGACAGCGTAATAAAGATCGCGCTGAACTTTGGCCGCGATATCAGGAGCCATATTATCTCTCAAATAGTCAAAGCCAAATTCATTATTAGTGCCATAAGTAATGTCTGCCAAATAGGCTTGCCTGCGACTCGTCTCTTGCAAATTTTGCGATTCTACTTCTATTTGCTGATCGGAAGTTTCTTCTATTTTTTTTCTTTCTTGATCAAAATTTATCAAAAAAGAATGATCATGCACTATCACCCCCACGCTCAAGCCTAAAAAATCAAAAATCCTACCCATCCATTCGGCATCTCTTTTTGCCAAATAATCATTTACTGTCACGACATGCACTCCTCTACCTAATAAAGCGTTCAAATAAATAGGCAAAGTTGAAACAAGAGTTTTTCCTTCGCCTGTTTTCATCTCGGCGATTTTCCCCTGATGTAGGATTATTCCCCCAATCATCTGAACATCAAAATGCCGCATCAAAAGAACTCTCCTGGAGGCTTCCCTAACAAGAGCGTAGGCTTCCGGTAGTATTTCTTGTAAGATTTTTTGCTGTTTTTTATATAAATTAGTTTTTTGAGAATCTTTGCTAGAATCGCCAAATTGTTCTTCCAGCTCATCTTTCCTCTTTTCATCAATCGTCAGATATCGCGATATTCTATCTTTGAATTCTTGCGTTTTCGCGCGCAAAGATTCGTCCGACAAATCTTGGAGCAATTTTTCATAAGCTCCTATTTTCACCAAAAAAGGATTAATTTTTTTGATCTGTTTTTTACTAGGGTCTCCTAATATTTTTATCCAAATCGACATAAAAACTAAATTATTGATACCATATCTATATTATCAAAAAATAGTCCCTCTAACAAGAAAAAGGGGCTTTTGCCCCTTTTGTTGTCCTGACGGTCTTAGCTTTCTATCAGCCCATATCCGCCATCTTTTCTTTTATAGACCAAAGCCTGTTTATTGCTAAGAGCATTGATAAAAATATAAAAATCGTGTCCCAAAAGTTCCATATTGGCTACCGCTTCTTCTTCCGTAATGGGAGTACCGAGATCTATTTTTTTTCTTTTTACTATGCTTTCTGCTTGGCTGTAGGTGATGCCTGGGTCTAGGGCTTCTGATTTTAAATCTTTTTTGCGATTTCTTATGAATTTTCTTTTTGCATCGCGAATCTTTCTTTCTATTTTTTCCTGCACGATATCTATCGCCTCGTACATTTCGCCTGCTGTTTCTTCACAGCGTATTTTTGCACCGGCCAAAATTAACATTACTTCTACTTTTGCCTTGGGGGCACCTTTGCTACTGCCCTTACCGGAATAAGACAGCCCAACATCGCAAGATATAACATCCGATGTAGCTAAATAGTTATCCAATTTGTTCATTTTTTGTTGGACATAGGACTTGATGGCTTCCGTCAACTCAAAATTTTTACCAGAAATTGAAATTTGCATGTTGTAAAATTTTTAATTTTATAATTTTTAATTTTTAAATAATTTTCTAATTTCTAATGTTTAAAAATTTAGTAAATTATAATTTGTTTATAAAATTACAAAATTAAAAATTCAAAAATTATTGTGCTTTAATAACTTCCTTCCCCACCCATTTCTGCAAAACTTCGGGGACTTTGATACTACCATCCGCTTGCTGATTATTCTCCAATATCGCTATAGGAAAACGACTAGTCACTATCGCCGTGCCGTTCAAGGTGTGAACAAATTCTGTTTTGCCCCCATCCGTCCGATAGCGGATATTCAGTCTCCTGGATTGATAATCGGTGCAATTACTGGTGCTAGTTATTTCTCCATAATCTTTATTCATAGTCATCCATGCCTCAATATCAAATTTGCGATAAGCAGGAGAGCCTAAATCTCCGGAGGCGATATCAATAACGCGATAAGGCAATTTCAGCCCTTCGCAGATTTCTTTTTCTATATTTAATATTTCTTGATGATATTTCTCGCTATCTTCTGGCTTACAAAAAACAAACATTTCTAATTTCGTGAATTGATGGACGCGATAGAGACCTTTGCTGGTACGGCCATAAGCGCCAGCTTCTGTCCTGAAACAATGAGATAAAGCGACATATTTTTTTGCGCTCTTTGAAAGATCCAATATTTCATCGGCATGATATCCACCAATAGTTATTTCAGCGGTACCGATCAAACTCAAATCAGTATTCTCCAAAGAATATACTTGAGTTTCTTCTCCACGAGGGTTGAAGCCAATACCCGACAAAATATTATTTTTAGCAATATCTGGAGTCTCCATCAAAATATAATTATGATTGGTGGCGATATCTATGCCGTAATTAATCAGCGCCTGGTTTAGCCTCACCAAATCATTTTTTACGAAATAAAATTTTGCCGCTGATGTTTTCGCTCCCCTCTCAAAATCAAGTAAGTCTAGATTTTTAGCCAATATCTCATGGTCTTTCGGCTCAAAAGAAAATTCCGTGATGTGTCCTTTTTTTTCTAAAATTTTAAAATCTTCTTCTCCGCCTATTGGTGCATCAGGATGAGTAAGATTAGGAACGCTCAATAAAAGTTTTTTATAATTTTCTTCTATGCTCTCCAATTCTTTTTCTAGATCTTTTATCTGCTCGCCTACTTTGCGCATTAGTTCTATCTCTTCTTGATTGGGTTTTTCTTTAGATTTCTTGTTGCGCTGTGCGCGTAGCTCGTCTATCTGCGTGGTCAACTCTCGACGCCTTTCATCGAGATGAAGAATCTTTTCGATATCAACATTTACCCTGCGATTTTTGCAGTTTTCTTTGACTCGCTCTTTATTTTCACGAATGTATTTGATATCCAGCATAATCACACCTACTAGTAGAGACGACTTATGCCTGCTCGCCAAAGTGGAGGGAATTGTCTCTGCCTAATTTCTTATTTTCTTAATTTTTTATTTTCTTATCTTTCTCCCTCATATACGGGAAAAACATTATTTCTCGCAAAGTTTCACTATCGGTGAGAAGTTTGACGAGACGATCCACGCCCATGCCCCAACCGGCGGTTGGTGGCATACCGTACTCCAGCGCTTCAATATAATTATTATCTACTTGGTGCGCCTCTTTATCTCCTTTTTTCCTATTTTTGTCTTGCTCTTCAAATCTAGCCAATTGGTCTGCCGGATCATTAAGCTCGCTATAAGCTTTTACCAATTCCTGGCCCGCGACAATCAGCTGAAAGCTTTGCACTGTCTTGCCGTCTTTGTTTTTCTTGGCCAGTGGCAAAAGTTCCGTAGGATGATCGATCACAAAAGTCGGCTGTATTAATTTTTTTATTCCGTTTTTGAATGCTTCGTCAGATTTTTTGCCACCCGTCACTTGCGCAAAAGTTTTCCGAGCAAAAGGTTTTTTGAATATAATTTTTTTCCCGCCTGCCGTAATGTAATTTTTGCCAAAAACATCTTTGGCCAATCTTATGAGCATTTCTTCTGTCAATTTCATTAAGTTTTCATAGTCAGCGTAAGCCCAGTAAAATTCTAGAATGGTAAATTCCGGATTGTGATTGGCGTCCACTCCTTCGTTGCGAAAGGCCTTCCCGATTTCATACACTTTTTCAAAACCACCGATAATCAATCGCTTCAAATAAAGTTCCGGCGCGATGCGCAAATAAACATCAGCGTCGTAAGCATTGTAGCGAGTCTTGAAGGGCTCCGCGATAGCTCCTCCGGCCATCGGCTGGATGATGGGCGTATCTACCTCTAGAAATCCTTTATCTTCAAGAAAGCCAGTCAAAGATTTGATGATTTTGTTTCTGGTAATGAATTTTTCCTTGGCTTCTTTGTTGAAAATAAGGTCTAGATGGCGACGGCGATAACGTTCTTCGGTATCGGTAATGCCGTGCCATTTGTCGGGCAAGGGGAGGAGAGATTTGGTTAATATCTCAAACTTTTTCACCAAAATAGTCTTCTCTCCTGCCTTGGTCTTGAAGGTCTCGCCTTCTACGCCAATGAAGTCCCCGAGATCGAAATTTTTGATGAAAAATTTGTATTGTTCTTTGCCAATTTCCTTTTCGTTGAAAGCGATTTGGATTCTGCCCGCCCCGTCTTGAATGTGAGCGAAACAAATCCGCCCGAGATCGCGAATGAGCATCAGTCTCCCCGCCACTCGCACCTTCTTGGCGCCCATTTTCAATTTCAAAGCCTCCGCGCTGGTGTGCGTTCGGTCAAATTTCGCCGGATAGGAGTTCACCCCCATTTTCTTCAAATTTTCCAGCTTTTCTAGGCGAATTTTTTTGAAATCTTGCTCCATATCAGTAAGTATAGCATAGAAAAAAAATGAGCGGAAGATAGGCCTTTCTTCGTAGAGACGTTGCAATGCAACGTCTCTACAGATTTCCATTAATTTCGCGCGAAGCGCTAATTTCTACAAATTTCGTAGTAATTTGATAGCATTCTCGGTCGTCACCCTCTCTACCTCTTCTATCGTAACATCTTTCAGTTCGGCAATCTTGGTAGTGATTAAGGGCAGATATCCGGGCTGGTTTCGCTCCCCTCGATGGGGTACGGGGGCGAGAAAGGGGCAGTCGGTTTCTAGCAAGATCCGCTCCAGTGGAATTTCTCGCACCACCTGCATTATCCCCTCGTCATAAGTAACCAATCCCCCAATACCGAAATAAAATCCGAGGTCAACGATTTTCTGAATCCTCTTCTTCCCGCCGGTATAGCAATGGAAAACACCTCTTAATTTCAGATTGCAGATTTCAGATTGCAGATTGTCGGAAGAAAAAATCTCCAATACTTCGTCGTAGGTCTTGTTGACATGAAGCAACAAAGGAAGCTTGTATTTGATTGCCAAATCTATTTGGGAAAGAAAAATTTTCCTTTGTTCGTCATGACTAAGCGGATTGGTATCATTATTCATTCGGTTCCCATTCGTCATATTCGTGTGTAGATTCGTGTCATTCGTGTCGCCAGAAAAATCTAACCCGCACTCTCCCACCGCCACTATGTTCTCGCGGTTTTTGCCAATTAGCTCATCCAAACCACTTAATTGCTCATCAATACTCAAACTTGAATCTGCCCCCTCGTTATGCGGATGGATGCCGACGGCAGGATATATCACGCCCGGAAATTTCCGTGCCATTTCGAGATTTAACCGGCTATCCGTTAGTGATGTCCCCGCGCAAATGATTTTTTTTACATTTTTCTCTATCGCAAAACTAACGATTGATTCATAGTCGTCTTGGTAAAAAGTTTCATTGATATGCGCATGGGTATCTACAAGCACTATTCTTCTATTTAACAAATAAAGAGATAACAACACAAACCAAGACCACTGCCAGGCCTATAATATTTCTGATGCGAATCTTTTTCTCTTTTAAGAAAAAATGCGAATACATAATAGCAAGAAATGGTGTCGGCATCAGTATCAGCGAAGTATAGACCACGCCAAAGATTTGGTAGCTGTAATAAAAAGCCATCATGCCCGCTACCCAGAGGAAGCTGACAATCATGAGCTTCCAAAGATCCCGACCTGCCCCTTTTTTCACTATCGGCCGGAAAAAAATGAAAAGAACGGCAAATATTAAGGCTGTCCTCACGCCATAGAGAGCCAGTGGAGAATAAGCGGTCAAGAGCTCTTTGGCTAGATTGTTTTCCAAAGCTTCGAGCAGTACCGCCGCTACTATCGGCACCAGTCCACGATCCAGGACAAAATGCTTTTTCTCTATATGCGTCAGAACCAAAGCCAAAGCGGCGACAATAGCCAAGATAAAAATAAAGAGATTTCTTTCATCGGGATAGACAATGCCGGCAAAAAGAATGGTCAAGAGTGGCACAAAGGCCATAAATGGTTCTATCTCTGAAATCCCTTCGCGAATCAATCCGTAATAAAACAAAGCGTTACGAATACTGGCGATGATAGCGACCGCCAAGATAATAATCAGCATCACACTGCTATACGCCACTTGATTGATAGACCACAGATTTGGCCAAAGAAAACCGAAAAGAACCGTTACCAAAAAAACAAACAAAAAACCATAGGCGAGATACGCCCGGTAAGATGCTTTGTTGCGAGAAAAAATCTTTTTGTCAAAATTGATTCCCAGAACACTCAAGATCATCGCAGCGATAGGATAAAGAATTGGCATGAATAGCAATGTTAGATTGTCGTATTGTTATATTGTTAAAAAGATAGAAACCTCAAACCGTCTCCGACAAGAGGTCGTTCCTCCGGCTCTGCTGGAGGTGCGACCTCAAATTTCGCGCCATCTTGTAGAAGCCACAGAACTATCGACCGGCCAGCATTTCTTATTTCTTCGGAAACAGCGGTTCCGCTTTCACTATCTTTTCTTGTTTGAAAATACTGAGAATTTTTTCTGATATCTCTGGAATGAAAGGCAATAGCTTACCGGCGATATCTTTGATCGCGACTAGACAAATGCCAATGATTTCCTCTAATTTTTCTTTATCATCTTTGATCGCCCATGGCTCTTCTTTTGCGATGAAATTGTTACATGCTTCTATCTTCTTTGCGACCACTTCCAGCGCTTTGTCTAGTCGCAGTTCGGTAAAACATTTGTCGTACTCCTCCGAGATATTTTCCAAATCCTGATATTTTTCAGAAAACGCTATATTATTTTTTTCCGCCAGATTCGTCACGCGACTGACAAGATTGCCGAGGCCATTAGCTAATTCATTATAACGAATATCAAATCTTTCCCATGTAAAATCGCCGTCTTCGGTAGTTGGGATTTCACGAAGGAGGAAATAACGCAGAGCATCCACGCCGTAGCGACCGAGCGCCTCATCAACATCAATGGTATTGCCCAAGGTTTTACTCATCTTTTTCCCACCGGAGATAATATGCCCGTGCACCAAAATACCTTTCGATGGTTCGATATCAGCTGACAGCAACATCGCCGGCCAATAAATAGCGTGAAATCTCGTGATGTCTTTGCCGATGACATGCAGATCGGCCGGCCAATATTTCCTGAACTTTTCTTCATCGGAAAAAGCTCCGACTCCGGAAAGATAATTCGCGAGCGCGTCAAACCATACATACATTACTTGCGTCGAATCATCCGGCACCTCTATCCCCCAGGTCAGCTTTTCCTTTGGTCGAGAGACGGAAAAGTCCTCTAGTTCGTTCAAGATATTCAAAACTTCTTTTTTGCGATGCTCCGGATAGATTTTGAGATTCCCATTCGTAATCAATTCGCGTATTTTGTCTTTGTAGTTCGCGAGCTTGAAGAACCAATTTTCTTCCTCCACCGCATCGGGCGCTCTATCGTGATCCGGACATTTACCACTAACCAAATCGCTTTCTTTTTTGAAGCTCTCGCATTCGGTGCAGTAAAGTCCTTGATATTTTTTCAAATACAAATCGCCTTTGCTCTTGCATCTCTCCCATATTTTTTTCACCACTTCAATATGGTCAGGATCGGTCGTGCGAATGAAACGATCAAAAGAAAGGTTGAATCTTTCTTTCATAGCGACAAATTCCTTCACATTCCGGTCAACCAGCTCTTGCGGAGTGATGCCTTCTTTTTCCGCCATCTGTTGCATCTTAAAGCCGTGCTCATCAGAACCAGTCAAAAAAAATACTTCCTCGCCTTTTTCGCGATGATAGCGCGCAATGGTATCGGCCACAATCTTTTCAAAAACATGCCCGATATGCGGTCGCCCGTTAAGATAGTCAATGGCAGTAGTGATGTAGAATTTCATTTTTGTAACACTTAAAATTTATACAAAAAAAACAAAAATGCCCCGAGTACCCCCGAGAGGGAAACTATATTAGGACTTACGCACTTGACCTTATCATCTAGTCACCGTACACCGTCAGGTAATTTCTAATGGTTGTTGCGTATTTTGATGTCCGACGTCCCTGCCCGCATTGCTATGCAAAGCGTTGCAGGCGGGTGGGCATCCTTTGACGTCGGACATCTTTGCGAAAAAGGCCAGATGCGTAAGTCCTATATATATTAGTATAAATGAAAAAACACTCCAAAACAAGTAGCGACAGAGCAAAAGAAAGAACCCGCGATTTTACTCGCGGGCTTTTGTTTGTGCTGCCATCCGGAAAAACTAGAATGCGACGACCACGCTTGCTAGCAAACGATTATTCATTGGACTCGCTTCGTAGTCCAAAATCGCGAAGCTTTCCTCCTCTTTGAATCGTAGCCCAATAGTATTGATCGTGCTGATATGTTGGGTAAAGTCGGTTTGAAAATGGAGACTAAATCTTTTTCCGAAAGATTTCTCAGTAAAAACATAGCCACCACTTTTCTTCTTCCCATTGTCGCTTCGCAGATAGAAAGCTCCCCGTGTTATAATTCCGAGATTTGCATCCTGCCTTTCTCCGCTCACAAGGATTTGCGAATTGTGGTTATCATCGTAGCGGAGAATGGTGCTAACAGACTTCCCGGGGTCTTCCCTTGCCAGTCTCAAACTGACTTGAGAATATCCGAGATTATCCTGAATTGCTGTTCCGTTCGGAGATCCGCTGACCTCCAGTATGGCCGAAGAATCAGCAGAAAGTTTTTCCGTCACCTGGAGTCCGTTACCGTAGAATCCGCCAGAAATTCTTGGCCATGAGACTGTGTAAAGATTCTGCGGTGCGGGCAGGCTGTAGCCCTCCAGCAACGGGATCCGTCCGATGGTGATTCTTCCACGTGACACAAACGCGAGCTTCAACCAGTCTTCACTGTCGAGATTGTATCGATTCGGCTCGATGCGGACGAAGTAATAAGTGCCCGTTGCTGTCAGTACGAATAAGTTGAACCGCATCTGCGAGATGCTGGTTTTGCCAGAACCTCCAAGATAATCAGTCCGAACAACTCCCGATAAAGTCGTCTGGGCTGTTGCTCTCATTGTCGTGTTCAAAACGATAAGCACCGATAGAAAAACGATTTTCTTCATGTCTTTCCTTCCCCTCCCTTCATTGACTCCTTAATCTCTCTTTGAATCTCTTTCTTTTCTTCTTTACTTAATCCCAGCACTTCCTCCATAGTGCTTAATCTTGCATCAGTTCTAACTAGGCGCCCATGGTCGTCTCCTCCGTAGGTCATAAAATCACTATGGCCATACTTTTGCTTCATTGCTTCGGACATCTCAAAATACTCTCTTAGGAGATTTTTGTATTTTAGAAGTCCTTCCTCTATCGAGCTAATCATCGGTATCTCTCCCTTCCTAGGATTTACTTCCGTACGGTGATGAAAACAACAGATCCCACCCTATCGTGGACGATAAAGCTGAATCCAATCTCCTTAAGCACTGCGACAACCTCGCCCTCCTTCATGCTCTATCGCGAAACACAGCATTGGTTTTTATTTCTCAATTTTCCAGGTACGCTTTGCGTAGCTATGGCCATATTAACACACTTTTCAGAACCTGTCAACTATTTCCGACGACAACTTTCCGTTATCCCAAAAACATACTATTCCCAACCACCTGTTGTATGAAAATATTTATATTTGTGCTATATTAAAAATAAGAGAAGTCATATCTTTATATGTCGCAAAAGGATATCTTGTCAAAATTAGAACAGCTCCACCTTTCCCCCAATGAGGCCGAGG
This sequence comes from Candidatus Microgenomates bacterium, assembly GCA_016188915.1. Classification (GTDB taxonomy): domain Bacteria; phylum Patescibacteriota; class JACPGU01; order JACPGU01; family JACPGU01; genus JACPGU01. The sequence goes on from JACPGU010000002.1 coordinate 56,712, forward strand.
CCTACCTAGCGCTTCTAGAAATCGGGCAAACATCAGCGGGGGCTATTATCAAAAAAACAAAGCTACACCGTAGCGTTGTTTATGAGACATTAGAGAAGCTAATAGACAAGAAATTAGTTTTTAAATTGACGAAAAAAAAGATTGCCTATTTTCAGACCACCGCTCCAACCAAGATTTTGGATCACGCCAAATCACAGCAGAGAATTGCCGAGAAGCTCCTACCGCAATTAAAAAAAATGGCCAAAGAGGGGCTACCCGAAATCAATGTTTATGAAGGAGTGGAGGCCTATCGTCAATTCTGGATAGACGCCTATAGTAATCTACCGATTGGCACCGTAGATTATGTTGCGGGATCAATAAGCAAAAAGTGGATTGACTATATGGGAGGCGATCAAGAAATCATCAATAGGATACGAACCAAAAGAAAGATCAAGTGGGTGGCGATTTGTTTCGAAAAAAATCCCGTAGAGGTAGCGCTGATGCGATCATGCCCAGCTCTCAATGAGTACCGGCTCATCAAAAAAAATGTAGGAAAATATGGAAATTTCAATATCTTTGGCGATCATACCCTGATACTGCATTCTGCTGTTGAGCCAATGATTATTAAGATAAAAAACAAAACATTGGTAAAAGTTTTTGAAAATATCTTTAGTATATTGTGGGAAATTGGGAAAAAGTTCTAGAACCCCTTCATTATTTCTAAGTATTACCATTCGCGACCACCTCCCTAATCATAATACGAGAGAGATATTTCGGAAATTGTGGGAGAAGACCAAAGAATAATATGCATCAAATTTTTAAGGAGAGACCTTAAGAATTTTCCCAAGGTCTCGCCTTGGTAAATTATTCCCGTTTTATAGTTTCTTAATTTCTTACTTTCTTAATTTCTTATTAATCGCCACCACAAACTCGCCTTTCTGCTTCTTTTTGCCAAAATACTCTGAAAGCTCCGAGAGCGTACCTCTTTTGATCTCTTCAAATATTTTGGTTAGTTCTCTACCCACCACTGCTTCGCGATCGCCTAGAAAATTCTCTAGCTCTTTCAATGTTTTGACGATGCGATGAGGCGACTCAAAAAAAATGATTGTTCGATTTTCTTTTTTCAAAGATTGCAACAAGGTTTGTCTGCCTTTTTTCTTGGGCAAAAATCCGAGAAAGAGGAATTGGTCGGTCGGAAAACCGCAGACAGAAAGGATAGAGGTGAGAGATGAGGCACCTGGGATAGGCACGATGTTAGTCCCGAGGAGAGACCTCGGGGAATCCCCCGAGGTCTCTCCTCGGGAAGATTCTGTGTAGATTTTCTCGATTAAGCGATTCCCCGGATCGGCTATCCCCGGTGTTCCCGCGTCGGTCACGAGCGCGAGATTTTTCCCATTTTGCAAAAGCTTTAAGATCTCTTCTTCGCGCGAGTTTTTGGAATGTTCGTGATAGGAGATGAGCGGGATCTTGATATTGTATTTGTCCAAAAGTTTTTTTGTCACTCTGGTATCTTCCGCCAAAACAAAATCCACGCTTTTCAATACCTCCAAAGCGCGTAGTGTGACATCGCCTAAATTGCCAATGGGAGTGCCTACTATATAGAGCATAAGAAATTAAGAAATTAAGAAATTAACAGCTCAAGAGTTTTTCTGGTTTTTTATTTTTTATTTTCTTATCCCACTATCTCATCACAAACATCAACACCGCCGCCACCAGCATGACAAAGAAAGTTAGCCAGCCGAGGGAGCGAAGGAGGAGCCCGCTCTGGTATTTACCCATCACTTTTTTGTTTCCGGTAATTACCGTGATCAGCAGAATGAGAGGCACCGCCACGATACCATTAATGATAGCGGCGTAGATTAGAGCCTGTATAGGATTTACACCCAAGATATTCAAAAATAATCCGACCAAGGTAGAAACAATAATAACTCCATAGAACCCTTTCGCATCTTGAAATTTCTTTGACAGACCCTGTCTCCAACCGAATGTTTCAGACACCGCGTATCCCGCCGAACCGGCCAAGACCGGTATGCCAAGTAACCCCGCGCCGATGATGCCGATGGCAAAAAGTAAATACGCGCCATCTCCGGCCAAAGGTCGCAACGCTTCCGCCGCTTCTCTGGCGGAAGTTATCTCATGGATGCCGGCGGTAAAAAGTGTGGAAGCGGCAGTGATAACAATAAAGAAAGTGATGGCTTGCGAGAAAATCATCCCAACAGCGGTGTCGGCATTGACTCGGGAGAAATCTGCCTTTGATACTTTGGGGGCATTCGCCCCTATTTCAGCTAATTTCCCTTCCGCTACCTCTTCCTCCGCTTCTTCCGATGTCTGCCAGAAAAAAAGATAGGGAGAAATGGTCGTACCGAGGAAAGCAACGACCATCATAATATAGGCGCTATTCCACTCAAAGCGCGGGATGAAAAGAGAGCGAAAAATATTCGACCAGTCCTGCGGGATGATAAAAGCCACCAAGACATAGGAGAGAAAAATTACCGTCAGCCATTTCAATATCTGCACATATTTTTTGTATTTTACAAAAACCTCCAGCAAAATAATAACCAGCGCCACGATAATAGACCAGACCAAGATATTTCCAGCAAAAAGCATCTGCAGGACCGCTCCGATAGCCGAGATGTCCGCGCCAATATTGATAGTATTGGCGATGATCAGAAGCGCCACCACGAAATAAAGTAGATACTTGGAATAATGTTTCTTTATCACTCCTGCCAATCCCATGCCGGTTACCAGTCCCAACCGTCCACACATTTCCTGCACCGCAATCATTAGCGGTAGCTGAAAAAGCGCCATCCATAATTGCCCCAGACCAAATCTGGCCCCCGCCATAGAGTAGGTCACAATCCCTGATGGATCATCGTCAGAAAACCCGGTGATAACGCCTGGACCGATGGATCGCCCCACGCGACTCCAAAAGCCACTTTTATTTCTTTGCTCTGATTTTTTCATAGATATTTTCCCAATTTTCTAAATTTAATTCTTGTGACCGAATTTTTTCATCCATCCCCATCTTCCCCAGTATAACAAAGATTTTGTCTTTTGTAAGATTTTCGTATCCCGTCAGATTGTTCGCCAACGTTTTCCGCTTTGAAGAAAACCCTTGCTTGATTAAATTAAAGAAAGTGGTTTGGTCTTTAATTTCATAATTTCTTAATTTCTTAATTTCTAATTTTATTACTGCCGAGTCCACCTTCGGCGCGGGATGAAACGACTTTTTACTCACAAAAAATTTGATTTCAGCGACGGCAAACATCTGTACCGAAAGGGCGAGCAGATTCATCTGGGGTGGCTGGGCGCACATCCTCTCCGCTACTTCTTTCTGCACCATAAATGTCATTTCCGATGGCTTATTCTCCATTCCCGAAATAGTCCGCAGGAGAAACGAGGTAAGATAGTATGGGATATTAGAAATAATTTTGTAATTTTGTAATTTTGTAATTTTTAAATATTGAAGGATGTCCCCGTTCACCAGTTCAAGATTTTCCACCTTAGAAAATTTCCTTTGCAGATATTCAAAAAGTTTCTCGTCCTTCTCCACCGCGATCACTTTTTTCGCTTTTTGGCACAAGGCGTAGGTCAGCGATCCTTGCCCCGGACCTATTTCCAAAACAATATCGGACGGCTCTATTTCCGCCACTTCAATTATCCGGCGTAAAACTCCTCCATCCGCCAAAAAATTCTGTCCCAGTTTTGCTCTGTGAGATTTCATGCTGGCCGTATACTATTTAATTTTTCTAAAAGCTATGCCCTATCCGAGGTCGCACCTCCGTCTTCGCTTCGCTACGACCGAGGAACGACCTCTTTTTGGATATCTTTAGTGAATCCTAGTTGTTTCTTAATTTCTTAATTTCTTAATTTTTTATTTTCTGTGCTCTACTGCGTCTTCTGGCAGCTCAGAAAGAAATCGTGACGGCAGATTGTTTTGAAAACCTCCATAAAGCAGACGGGTGCGAGCATAAAGTAAAAAAAGTTTTTTGCGCGCTCTGGTGATACCCACATAGCAAAGTCGGCGCTCTTCCTCTATCTCGTGATCTTCATTCATCGCTTGTCCAGAGGGGAAGATACTCTCTTCCATTCCAACAATAAAAACATAATCAAATTCTAATCCTTTGGCTGAATGCAAGGTCAGCAAAGACACCGCGTCTTTTTGGAAATCAGCGTTGTCTAGATTGGTGATGAGCGCAATGTCTTGCAGGAAAGCGGTGAGCGACTCCATCGGCCCGAGATTATCAAATCTTTGTGCCACGGAAAGCAATTCCCGAATATTCTCCCACCTGCCGTCCCCTTCTTTCGTTCCGTCCAAAATCATTTCTTTATATCCAGACATTATCGCAACTGCGGTAATGAGTTCCGAAACATTGGTCTCCGCCGCTACATTGCATATTCTTTCGTAAAGATTTTTAAAATTGCCGAGAGATTTTTTACTGCGAGTATCTAGTGGACCCAAGAAATCATCGGTCAGGTCATGAAGATTGGTAAGTTTTTTGAGATGAGCAAAAGCTGTTTCACCAATGCCTCTGGCTGGCTTATTGATAATCCTTGAGAGCGACACGAAATCCGATGGATTTTGGATGATACGCAGATAGGCGATAATGTCTTTGACTTCCATTCTTTCGTAAAAACTAGTCCCTCCTACAATACGATATGGGACAGAGGAATTAAGGAACGCTTCTTCCAGCGCACGACTCTGCGCATGCGTCCGGTAAAAAACTACAAAATCGTTGAAAGATGCGTCGCTTTTTCTTCTGACATTTTTTATTTGATCACAGACAAAAATTCCTTCATCTCTTTCGTTGGTCGCTTCAAAAATACCAATCGCTTCCCCCTCGTTGTTTTTCGTCCAAAGATCTTTGCTCTTTCGCTGACGATTGTTCTCTATCAGCTTCTGCGCGGCGAGCAATATCTTTTGCGTTGAGCGATAATTTTCTTCCAATTTGAAAATTTTGGTGTCCGGATAATCTTTTTCAAAGTTTAGGATATTACGAATATCCGCGCCCCTGAAATTATAAATAGATTGATCGGGATCGCCCACCACGCAGATATTGTTTTTTTCATTGACTAAAAGTTTGACGAGAAGATATTGCGCGCGGTTAGTATCTTGATATTCATCTACTAATATATAGTGAAAAACTCTCTGATATTTAGCGCGAATTTCTGGAAAGTTCTGCAATATTTCTATCGTCTTGCCAATCAGGTCGTCAAAATCCAAAGCGTTACTAGCTCGCAATTTTTTCTGATACATCGCGTAGACTTCGGCTACTTTTTCGTCAAAAAAAGTATTGGCGTAATTTTGGGCAAAATCAATCGGCGAAATAAATTCATTTTTAATACCGGAAATTCTGGAAGCAAAGGCGCGCGGCTTGAACATTTTTTCGTCACTGCCCAATTCTCTCAAACATTCCTTGATTAGATCCTGCTGATCAGAACTGTCATATATAGTAAAGGAACGATCGTAGCCGATGTGATGAATCTCGCGACGCAGGATCCTCACGCAAATAGAGTGAAAAGTGCCGATCCACATCGCGCCGATAGGATTGCCCAACAATTTTTCCACTCTCTCCTTCATCTCCCCCGCCGCTTTGTTAGTGAAAGTAACAGCCAAGATTGATTCTGACTTGATGCCTTGCGCGATAAGGTGGGCGATACGATAGGTAATCACTCTTGTTTTGCCCGATCCGGCGCCGGCCAAAATCAAAATAGGTCCGTCGATAGTCTCGACGGCTTTTTGTTGTTCTGGATTGAGACTGTCTTGTTTTATTTTCATTTCAAAGAAAAATAATCATAAAGCGTCTTTGATATATTACGAATAGCTGGTATGGCTTCTTCATATACAGCTTCGTTCGTCATAACAACACAGATAAAATTTCCTTTAGGGGAAAATATAATACCAGCATCGCTATATACTCCTTCCCAGGTACCTATCTTGTGAGACACCTTTGCTTCTTTGGGCAAATAAAATGGTATCCTGTCTTCAGAAACAGTGCCTTGCATTGCCTTAATCATTTCTTCATAAGAAGCCTCATCTAAAAATTCTTTCCTATATAAAGATTTGAAAAATTTACCGACATCAAAAGCCGTTGTATCGTTGGTATCAAAATCTGTCCCTTCTAAAAATATAGATCTATCAAATTCATTAATTGCCTTAATTCCTAAAAAGCGTGTCATCATAGAAAAAGCAATATTATCACTTTGATTGAGCATTCTCCATGTCAAATCCTTAGCATAGTATTGGCCTTCGTCATCTACTGACGACAAAGAACTACCTTGGTCTACCCTGTCCTCTCCTAATATTTCTATGGAACTGCTGGCTATACTTTTGTCGCTGGAATATTTTTTGTAAAAAGTTCCAGCCACAAAAAGCTTGGCTAGACTTGCCGCGGTCATTTTCCTGTCTTGATTTAACCCCACTTCTTCTCCATTAGAAAAATCATAAGCATAAATGCTATATTCTCCTTTTAAAGGAGATACCATATTTACCAATTCATTGTAGAGCTGTTCTTTGGTGGTAATCAATATTTTGTCGCTTGGGTCATATTTATAATCTGCCAATATCTTTTTTTCAATAGTCTGGTTAAAAGAACTGGCCGGTAGGGTGTATTTTACCGACCAAAATGGGATACTGGCTACCCACAAAACTATTATTAGACCTATCAAAGATATCAAAAAAATAAATCCATCAAAATGAACCAAAGAATCCCTGCCCCCAATCTGGCGCTTTCTTTGAGATTTGAATATAGCATCTATTTTTGGAGATCCTATCCTTCCCATACTTCGTATTATACTACAAACAAAACACCTCTACTGGTGATTTTGTTTGTGTCGCTCAAATAGCCACAAGGAGAATCGCTTGTCCCGACTTCTTGCTTTGCAAGAACGTCGGGGAACTCCTTTCCTAATGCTTTCTAAATAGTTCTTCTTAGTTGAAACAGTAAATAGCCCCAAGGAGAATCGCTTGTCCCGACTTCTTGCTTTGCAAGAACGTCGGGGAACTCCTTTCCTAATGCTTTCTAAATAGTTCTTCTTAGTTGAAACAGTAAATAGCCCCAAGGAGAATCGAACTCCTCTTTTCAGCTTGAGAAGCTGACGTCCTAACCGATAGACGATGGGGCCACCGATATAAATTAAAAGATAAAAGGAAAGAGCGAAAAATGATGAAGTGACTTTGCCACGATATATTAAAAATTACCAAGAGATGGGGTGGTCATATTTTAGCACAAATCATATCTTTAGCGCTAACTTAAAAGAGCCACACACAGAGCGCGACCCCTTTAACCCCTCCTCAAAACACTATTTTTTAGCCCTTTTTCAACATTGGCAAACCAGTTCTAGGGTTTTCTACTACCTTGTAACCGCCCGGCAAATCGTTAAGAGCACATTTTGGATCGATCTTGTCCTTGCCAGAGAACCAATAGATTCTCTGTTTTGTTCCCTTGCTACCCTTTAGAGTCACCTCTTTAGAGTGAAGGAAATAATCTTTGCCGCTCTTTTTGCTTTTCACAGAGTATGGCATATGACCTCCTGTTTAACCCAGGTTTTCCCCAGGCCTTATTAATATTAAACCCATTATACCTGGTGCTAACCTGGAAGTCAAAAAGAGCATAGTACTCTTTATCCCCTTATAAAAATAAGTCACCAAAAGTGACCCGGATTAGCTCTTTGGCGTATTGTATATCGCGCCACCCTTATTGATAGCTATAAACATCCACTAGCTCACCGCTGGCATTGCGCAAATAGGCTGGTTCACCGATTCTGTCCCAGACAGGAGCCGTATCAGTAAGAAAACTAAAACCACCTTTATTGGTATTTATTCTAATGGTCTGTCCTGGTTGAATAAGAAAACCTGGAAAAGTAAAAACATGGCCATCGGAATCTCTTACTGTCCATCCGGCCAGGTCTTTTTCTCCGTCTCCTGTGTTGCGAACTTCTACATATTCATCTTGACCCTCACCATTGATGTCCAGACTATATAGAATATAACTAACAATAATCTTGGATGGGTAGATGATTATTGGCGGCGGATCATTATTGCCCCCATCATTATCGCCTCCACCATCGCTTCCATTGCCATTACCATTGCCATTATCGCCTCCGCTGTTATCGCCTCCTCCATTATTCCCATTACCACCACCTCCACCATTATCATTCTCATTGTTCCCGCTGCCATTGCTACCATCATCATTACCGCTATCGCTATCATCGTTATTATAGTTTACCGAGATAGATTCGCTAGTAGAGCCATCTTCGTCAGAAGCTACTATATCAATAGTATTATCTCCCGGATCCAATATTATTTCCGCCTCAAAATGGCCATCGTCATCAACTGGGGTATCTTGTCCATCTATCTCTACCGTTGCTCCAGGATCGGTATCGCCAATGACAGTAATATTAGGATCAATGACTACGCTTTCATCATTTGGCGACGATATCACCAACTCTGGACCTGGTCCTACTATATATTCTATTGTCTCATCAATGATGGTTGCTTCTGTCCCATCGGATCTTTCCTCTCTGACTAGTAAATCATTTTCGCCCGGGTTAAGATCGATGACAAATGAAAATGAACCATCGGGGTTGATAATTAGATTGTCGGCGTCTATCAATAGCCCATCTAAAAATATTTTTATTTTAGAATCTGAGTTACCTAATTGTCCATTTATATCCAAGGGAGAATCATAAACTACTCTATTCTCCGGATCAAAGGCTTGTCGGCCACGGAAAGGATTAAACCAAATGAGTCCCAACAGAAGGAGTAGTGGCAAAAGGCAGCCGAAGAAGAAGGGGATGATAGGCAAACGCCTTTTATCTTTTCCCTCCTCTTTTTTCTTGCGACGCTTTTCTACCAATTCTTCCAGATTTTTTATTTCTTCTTTTGGCATTCTATTTTTGTTTGCTACGCTATTAATAACAATATAGCACAATAATTATTTTTTAAAAGGTTAAGCTAAATCTTATAACTGAGAGACTTGGATTCTGCCGGCATCCGCCAGGCGGGAAGCGAATGTTGGGCGAACCTTTTACAGCTGACTTTATTGAATGAAATCCGAACTTTTTTTCAGGAAAATTCGGACTCCGAATAAATTTGCGGGGCGTCCTGTGGGGGTAGGATCGCCCCGCCTGAATCTTTACCCGCCTCTGGAGGGCCCAAAATCCAAAAACTTGTCCGCCTCCTCGGGAGGATTTCCGCCATCGTTTTCATCTTGATTTTGGAAATCGGAACACTTTTTAAATTTCTTTGTTTGTTACTCAACAATATTATCAATATTGTCCACTTTTTTAGGATTATTGGCATCAAAGTCTTCTGCCCTCTCCCAGTCTATAGGTGTTACATTTACAACCGTTCCACTGTCTTCATCAAATTCAATAATAGTATCTTTTATTCTCCATCTTTTATCAATTTTTAATTTATCTCTAAATAAATCTGCCAGTTCTTTATTCTTTTCAGAAACATCTTGAATTATCGCATTTATCTTCTCATCGCTAAATTTACCAGATTCCCTTAAATGCTTTTCAAATTTTCTTCCAGAAATTCCTTCTACTTTTTTCATAAGAAGATAGCTACCATCAACTTCTTTTTTCCCAGACATAAAACCAACCGGTTCTGCCGTAGGCAATCCCACCTTTTTCGCCGATATTAATATAGAAAATTCTTTTCTAGATTCTTTGGCTTTGCGAAGTTCTATTTTTTTTGCTACTATTTCTGTTCCATCGCTTAATTCAAAAGAGATAATTTCCTCATCTGGATATTCTCCTTCGCCTTTGCCACCCTTTAGCAAAGTACCACTTTCAGCAAAAAACTTTTTTGGGTTTTCAATAAATTCTTTTGGTAATAAATCCAAGTACTCCTGTCTTATCCTTATGGAATAATTTTCAGAATCAACGCCGACATTACCAGATGGTTCATGATACAGTTTTTCTTGCAACCAATAGTGGCGAGCAATAGCTTGCTTTATCATCATATAGTAGAACTGTTCTTCGGGGCTTGTTGGTTGTGCGATATGGTGAATTTTTCCAGTTTCTTCGTCAATAATTAACCCCTCGGCTGTATTTTCTGTTTTGGCATTATGCTCAATATATTCAATAATTTCCGATCGAGCATTTTCTGGGATACCTTTAACACGTCTATGTACACTTGGAGCAGAGAGCAATCTAATCCTTCTCTCAATATCTTCGTCATCAAAATCCATCACTCTCATTATTTGTTCAGGTATTGTGCCTGTATATCCAGTATCATAAAAAAGAGGGTCAGCATCGGGGGTAATTCTTTCTTGTTCAAGAAATTGACGCTTAGTATCATAATCAAGATTGTCTCTAAAATATCTAGGGTATACAAGATATTGAGGATTTATTTCAATTATGTCCCCCATTTTTTGCAACTTTTTTCTGCCCTCAGGTCCAAGCTTTTTGCGACGCGCTATATCCTGCGCCCATCTTCCTATCCATGCATAAACACCATCTCTTCCAAGAAACACTTCGGTCGGATAACGACCTGTTTCACGAAGATTATCAAATTCCTCATATAGCTTATCGTATAGGGGAATGTCCACTTCGTGAACTTTAATATATTTTTTAAATCCCTCCTCCAAAACACCGTCCATATTATTTAGCGATTCTCGTAAATCAGAAATGCGATTTAAGTCGCCTCCTATACTTTGCACAAGGTATCTTATTGCAAAATATTGAAGATTATTTGATAAATCAAAGAATGGAGTCATTTTTACAGCCAACGATTCTGGACTAGCCAAGGCTTTTTTATCATCATCATTAATTTTAGAATTGGATTGAAATCTTGTAATAAATTTTTCGTAAGATTCTTTTATTTTTTCATTTATTTTTGCGAGCAGTGGCTCTATTTCAGATTGATTAATGTTCAGATCTTTCATCCTTCTCGGATTTATTTTTCCTCTCATTATATCAGTTAGGGCGTCAGTTAAAACTGCTTGTTGTTTATTAAAAACCCAAGGATTATTTTCATAAGGGTTACTTTCCCTGAAACCCTCACTTCCATGACTATAGCTATAATCATGTTCTCCATCGCCAAATTGCGCTCCGTGTTCAGCTAATGTTTTATTCGCTTTTTCAATAACATCCTGCACCCATGGTTCGTTCTTCCACGAGAAATTCTCTATGCCATTAATAAACTTATTCGCTACAGAATAATGCGAAACAGCGACAAGCATTCCTTTACCCGCCCATTCTTTATCATGGTAGTTGCCTGCGTTCTCCAAAAAATAGTCAGCTAAATCATCATTGGATTCTAAGTTATCCAGAATCATCTCTATTGCTTTTTCGGAGGTTAAGGGCATAGGAAGGAGTGTATCAAAATCTTTTCCAAGATGCTTAACAAACGAAATTAAATTGTTAGGATTTATTTTAGACGCACATTCTTCATCGGATTGTCGCATGTCTGATAATTGAAATACTCCTTCTGACAAATTAAATGACTTTTTTATTTCTAAGGCCTCGCTAATTTCACCGGCAGATGCTTTATTGAGCACAGCCTTTTTCGCAGCTTCTTGGATCTCGGGTAGCTTAATGACTTCTACGAGAAGATAATTGAATGCACTTTTTATTCTGTTCGTAGTATTGATATCGCCAGACGACAGCTTATCTATTAACACTTTTTTTGCGGCTTCCTGGATTATCAAATCTGAGATATTAAATATCTTTAGTATTTTTTCGACATTTTGAGTGTCAACATTGGCTAATGAATCCATTAGGCTTCCTTTTATAGCTTCTTTGGTTTCCTCAAGATCTGGGTTTTTTTCAATTTCCTCTTTTGAATATAGGATATAACCATTAGATAGGTCCTCAAGTATTTTATTTTTTATTGCTTTTTGAATTATGTCCCCCGATACATTTAATTCATTCTTTATTCTAATTGCCCAAGAGAATGCGCGTTTCTCCACCATCAAAATTATCTCTTTCTTTGCAGCTTCTTGAAATTCAGGTGAGTCAGCAAAATCACGGGGAATATTTAATGCCTTTATTATTTCAAAGTAATGACGAACATCTTCAGTATAATAGCCACCATGACCTAGCTTTCTTATTAATCCTTCTCTTACAGCTTCCTGGACTTCAGGTAAATTACTAAAGCCCTCGGGAAGACCAAGCTCGTTTTTTATTTTAATGACGTCATAGACATCGCCATTACTCACTTTGCGATATAAACCTTCCTCTAAGGCTTTTTGAAATTCAGGTGAACTGTCAAAATCTTCTTGAGCGATAAATTCGTTTTTTAGCTCAATAGCGTTATGGACATTCCCGAATGCCATCTCCTTAATTATTTTTTTCTTAGCGGCCTCTCGGACTTCAGGTGAGTTAACTATATCGTCGGGTAGATCTAATTTTTTATTAATCTCAATAGCTCTATATGGCTCTCCAAAATATGAGAAACTTTCAACAATTGTTTCCTTTGCGACTTCCAAAACTTCAGATGAGCTAATAAAGCTATCTGGTAAGTGAAGTCTCTTTATTATCTCAATGGCTTTATCGGGGAGACCATGCGATATGTAGAATATCGCCCCCTTCTTTGCAGCTTCCTGAATTGCAGGTGAATTGATAAAATCATCGTCAGGCAAACCCAATGCTTTTTGTATTTCGAAAATATCATCTATACGATAACTAAAGATATCTTCGAATAGTTTTGAAGCGCGATAATTTATAGCTTTTTGAACTTCGGGTGAATTAACTATCTCATTTAGCTGGTGGGCGCTAAGGCCACAGTTATTTTTAATACGCAATAGTTCACTCATACCGTCCCTAGACACCGTGTACATCAAGGTCTCTATTATGCGTTTTCTCGTACTTTTCTGTTCTGGCGTTAAAATAATTTCTTCTCCATCTTCCTTTTTTTCTTTTGGGCCAAAAATAGAATCAACATGTTTCTGGGCTTGTTCTTGAACTTTGTCAAATTCTTCAGCAGTCGGTTTTTCACCAGCAAGCCTCTGCATTTCAGCAGCTTCAGCTTGAGCGCGAATTGGATCGTATAAATTTGGGTTTTCTGACATAAAAATAAAATTTATCTCAATAATTCTTCAACCTTAACGCCAATTACTAGGGATAACCTTTCTATTGTTGAAGTGGATAAGACGACTACCTTCCGTCACAATTGGCTGCGGGACATGGGGTCGAACCATGATTACCTGCTCCAGAGGCAGGCGTCCTACCATTAGACGATCCCGCAATCAATTGTGACAAAACAGACGATCTCCCAATGGCTAAAAAATTAAGAAATTACTTTCTCCAATGCCTTCTTAATTCTTTTCAAACCTTCCTCTCTCCCCAAAACCCACAGTAACTCGGCAGGTGAAGGACTTTTTTCTTCGCCACTTAAGGCATAACGCACTGGCCAGAAAACATCGCCATTTTTCAAATTTTCTGCCTCTACTGTTCTTTTTAGAATATCTTCTAGTATTCCCAAGCTCTTCCATGAACTTTCCGGGGCTTTGGCCAAATTATCCCTAGCGGCAGAAATACCCTTGATAGTTTCAGGCCAAAAACTTTTTGGAAATTTTAATATATCTTTTTTTACTTTTGGTGAGGCAAAAAAATAATTAGTTAGCAAGTCAAAGTCTTTTAGGGTACGCATTCTGTCTCTGGTCACTTTTAATATTTTGCCAATAAACTCTTTATCATAAGAATCTATATCTATTTTTGAAAAATCTCGCAAAAGATCAATCAAAATATCTTCATTCATTTTTCTAATATAATAAGAATTAATATATTGTAATTTATCAAGATCCAAGATGGCAGGATTCTTATGAATTTTCTCCGGAATAAATTCTCGGCTTAATTCTTTGAGAGTAAAAAATTCTCTCTCATCGTTTGGACTCCACCCCAAAAAAGCGATAAAATTAATAATGGCTTCTGGTAGATAGCCATCTTTTTTAAATTTCTCTACCGAAACATCGCCTTCTCTCTTGCTTAATTTTTTTTTGTCTTTGCCGACTATATTAGGCAAATGAGCAATAACAGGTGGGTGCCAACCGAAAAATTTATAAAGCAAAAGGTGTTTTGGCGTGGAAGAAAGCCATTCTTCTCCTCTCAAAATATGCGTGATGCCAGACTCATAGTCATCTACCACTGAAGCCAAATGATAAGTGGGAAACCCATCTGATTTTATCAAGACCTGATCATCTATATTATTAGTATTGAATTCCACCCTGCCGCGAATCATATCATCAAAAGATATTTTCTCCCCAAGGGGTATTTTCATCCTAATAATATGAGGCTCATTATTTTTTAATTTAGATAATATTTCTTCTCCTTTAAGATTTCGACAAAAACGATCGTAGCCAATGGGTTGCTTTTTTTTCGTTTGCTCTAGACGCAATTTTTCCAATCTATCGGCAGAACAAAAACAAAAATAAGCGTGGCCTTTTTCTAATAATTGTCTAGCGTATTCTTTGTATAGAGATGTTCTAGAAGATTGATAAATGGGATCCTCTGCCCAATTCAATCCCAGCCATTCTAATACTTCCAAAATACGTAAATCTGAATCTTTGACTAAGCGGCTTTGATCAGTATCCTCAATGCGCACTAAAAAATAACCATCATTTTTTTTAGCAAAAAGATAGGCATAAAGAGCGGTCCTTGCTCCGCCAATATGCAATTCACCGGTGGGGCTAGGAGCAAAACGAGTTCTAACTATTGGTCCTGGCATAAAATTTATATATCAAAATTTTCTATATGTTTGATGTCATAAAGACCGCCATAGCGATCTCTTATCACAGAAATGACATCCATCCTTACGATTGGCTCTGGTCCATTCCATCGACCTAAAACATAATTGATTATATTGTTTATTTTTTCTATTTTGACGCTATCTACCATCTCCTCTGGCAAACCAAAACGATTTGATGTTTTGGTTTTTACTTCTACAAAAACTAGATTTGGTCCTCTGCGAGCAATAATATCTATTTCGCCAAAATAACAGCGATAATTTCTTTTTATAATATCATAGCCACGCGCTCGGAGATATTTGGCTGCTACCTCTTCTCCCCAGTCGCCAATTTTTTTGTTTTCGTATTTGCTCATTGAACAATTATATCATGGATCGGATGGAAGCTTTTCCGATGCTCCGGACAAATACCATATTTTTTGATCGCCCCTAAGTGTTTGGCCGTCCCATAGCCTTTGTGATGCTCAAAGCCATATTCTGGATATTTTTTTGCTAATTCTTTCATATACCTATCGCGACTTACCTTTGCGATGATAGATGCTAGGGCTATGGAAAAAATTTTTGAGTCACCCCCTACTACCTTTTCTTGTCTTGTCGTAAGGCCACCTATCTCAAACCCATCTACCAAAACATAGTCTGGTTTTTGGCTCAACCCATCGACTGCTTTTTTCAGAACTAATTGATTGGCTCGTCCCAGTCCTATTTTATCAATTTCTTCGGCAGAAATAAACGCAACAAAATATTCAATGTCTTTAATATCTTTGACTATCTCAAATATATCTTCCCTCTTTTTCTCGCTTAATTTCTTTGAATCCCGTACGCCCAAATTTGAGATTTGAGATTTGAGATTTGAGACTATTGTCGCTGCTGCGACGATTGGTCCCGCCCAAGGTCCGCGACCAACTTCATCCACCCCGCAAATATAAGAAAAGCCCCTATCAAAAAGGGCTTTTTCATAAGTCACAGGCATGCCCTGTTTTTTATTTTTCTTCATCGTCAGACGATTTATCAGATTGTTCGCTGTTATCTTTCGCGCTATTCTCCACAGGTTCAATATCGGTGGGAGGCTCGTCCGTGCTGTCCAAGACGATAGCTTCCGTTGCCGGTTCTACGACATTATCGCTCTCCTCTATTTTTGTCTCTGTTGTTTTTTCTAACGATTCTTCTTGCTTTGAGGCTTCATCGATTGTTTGGCCAGCAGAGCTACTCTCGGCATCTGCCACCATATCTTCTGCCGGCGATTCTTGAGCTGTCTCCTCTTCGCCATGAGTAATTGCTTCCAGGACCGCCCTCTGGCTTTCTTTCAATTTAGCTGCTTTGCCAGTAAGCCCCCTCAAAAAGAATATTTTTTTTCTACGGGTTTTGGAACTGCGAACAATTTTTATATTTTCAATCAAAGGGCTAAGCAAGATATATTTTTTTTCCACCCCTACGCCACTGGCAATCTTTCTCACGGTGATAGAAGCGCTGACACCATTGCCCCCGTCTCTCGCGATAACAATGCCTTCAAATATTTGCGTTCTAGTTTTCCCCCCTTCTTCTACTTTTATCGCTACACGCACAATATCGCCCGTGGCGATATCGGGAATTTTTCCTTTGTTGTATTTTTTATTGACATAAGAAAGCAATGGATTCATCGTAGATTATATTTAAATGTAAGCCTGACAATAATAGCACAGAGAGACTTTTTTGTCCACTTCTTTAATGGACGGGTAAATCTACCACTGTATACTCAGGATTCTGGCCAAGGCTTTTTTTGATTTCATTTTTTATTTCTTCGTCAAAGCGCACCTTAAAAGAAGTCTTTATTTTTTTAAGACCATTTGGGCCGATTAATTTCAATATTACCGCTGTTTCTCCGCTATTTTGCATAAAAACTTTCTTCAGCCTGTTTAGATCATCTAGCATCAATTTATCGTTAAAGGAAATTTCTAAAATCTGTTTTTCTTCTTGTCCTATCTTGATCATTTCTTTATTGTATAAATCCAAAAGCGATGGAGTGAAGTCTTCAAATTCATTAACCAAGATTTTGGCTGAGCCATCTTTATTGGAAATTTTCCCAGATACAATAATTACTTTTCCCTCCGTCCAAAAACCCGGCTTTTCAATTAATTTTTTAGGGAAGACTATTAATTCTAATTGACCAGAAAAATCTTCCACTGTGACAAATAGCATCGGTTCCTTATTCCTGGTTGTTATTTTATGGATTAAAGAGATAGAGCCGATAATTTTTATCTCTTTACCATCTAGATCATTACTGATAGAGGAAATAGCTGGAAAAAAATTTTTTGCTATCTCTCGAAAAGGATCCATCGGATGCCCAGATACATAGATGCCCAAAAGTTCTTTTTCCCAATCCAGTTTTTGTTTTTCAGAAGCTTTCTCTACTATCTCCAATTTTATCGTATCCAAAAGCGCCCTGTCGGCTGTTTCGCCAAAGATATTGATTTGGTTGCTCCCCACATTTTTTCTTACATTTTGCGCGTACTGCAAAATATTATCTAATGATGCTAATAATTGATTGCGTTCTCCAAAAATATCCATCGCTCCGCTTTTGATCAAACTTTCTATCGTTTTTTTGTTGACATCACTCGTAGCCGTCCTTTCAATAAAATCCTCCAATGATTTAAATGCCCCTTTCTCTCTACGAGAATTTTCAATGGCTTCAATCGGCCCCTCGCCAACATTTTTTATAGCCGACAACGCATAACGAATCTCCTTTTTGCCAGGGACTACGGCAAAAGTCGTAAAGCTTTCATTAACATCTGGAGGCAAAACCTTTATTCCAATAGAACGACATTCATCGATTTCTTTGGCTATCCTGTCCAGGTCATTTTTGTCAGAAGTCATTAAGGCCGCCATAAAAGCTTCTGGATAATGAGCTTTGAGATAAGCTGTCTGCACCGCAATCAGCGCGTAACAAGCGGCGTGAGATTTGTTGAAACAATAAGCGGCAAAGTCTTCGAGGCTTTTCCAGAGATTTTCCACGAAATCTTTTTTCGCGCCACTATGTTCTATCGCTCCTGCGACAAAAGCTTCCTTCATCTTGGTCATCGTCTCTATCTTCTTTTTGCCGATGGCCCTCCTCATGGTATCCGCTTGTCCACCAGTAAAACCGCAAAGGTCCTTGGATATCTGTATCACCTGCTCCTGATAAACGATAATGCCATAAGTGTTTTTCAGGGACGCTTCCATTTTGGGATGCCCATAGGTAATGAGATCGGAATTGTGCTTTCTTTTGATGAAATCTTCAATCCACTGCATTGGTCCCGGTCGGTAAAGGGCTACCATCGCGATGATATCTTCAAATTGGTTGGGGCGTAATTCTTTGATGTAGCGCTTCATCCCATCAGATTCCAGCTGAAAGACTCCCGTGGTCTCGCCCCTGCTCAAAAGTTCATAGGTCGCCCGATCATCTATCGGTATATCGGCAATATCAATATTTATCTCGTAGGCTTTTTTGATGATTCTTAAAGTATTTTTTATAATAGTAAGGTTGGCCAGTCCCAAAAAGTCAAATTTCAATAATCCTATATCTTCAATCGGCCCCATTGAATATTGAGTGGCGATACCGCCTTTTTGCGCTCGCACTAAGGGTGCGTGTTCTACTATCGGATCTTTAGAGATAACTACTCCTGCCGCGTGCACGCCGGCATTACGAATAGTTCCTTCCAATTGCATGGCGATATTAATAAGATTTTTTGCCCTGGAGTTAGTATTGTACTCTTTGGACAATGTTGGATCTTCAATTATAGATTGGGATAGCGACGTATGTTTGCCTTGCACTGGCGCTGGAATTAATTTGGCTATAGCATCTACTTCGGCATAGGGCATGCCCAATACTCTTCCTGTGTCTCTTACCGCGTTGCGAGCCGCCATCACGCCAAAGGTGATGATTTGTGCCACACGATCTTGCCCATATTTCTCGGTAGCGTATTTGATTACTTCATCTCTTCTATCATCGGCAAAGTCCATATCAATATCAGGCATAGAGATACGATCGGGATTCAAAAATCTTTCAAATAGCAAATCGTATTTCAAAGGATCTAGATCGGTGATATTGGTAAGATAGGCTACAATAGAACCGGCCGCACTCCCACGACCAGGTCCGCAGATAATGCCCCGGTCTTTGCTCCAATTGATAAGATCAGCCACTATCAAAAAATATCCTTCATACTCCATTTTGCCTATTACTTCTAGTTCGTACTCTATCCGATCAATTATTTTTTGTTCCAAAATCTTTTTTATTTCTTCTTCATTTTTCTTTTTTGCTTCTTCGCGAGATAAATGAGCGTACCTCCAGCCAGCTCCTTCGAAAACTAATTTTCTCAAATATGTTTTTTCTGTTTCTTCCTGCGGGACGAGAAAAGTTGGTATTAAAATCTTGCCTAATTCTATTTCTAATTCACTCATATTGGCAATCTTGACTGTATTGGCTAGAGCCTGATGGTCATTAGGAAATTTAGCTAAAATCTCATCCCCCGAATGTACCGATAGGTCCATATCCAGTCTCATCCTGTTGGGGTCATCAAGAACACTGCCCGTCTGAACGCAAAGCAATATATCATGCGGACCATGATCATCCTCTTTGGCATAATGAGCGTCTCCTGTTATTACCGTCCCCAGCCCCAATTTTTGAGAAAGAGCTCTTACGCCATCATTTATTTTTATTTGTTTTTCCCATTCTGTATGGGGTTGCATTTCCAGATAATAATTATCTCGACCAAAAGTCTCTGCGAACCAAGCTGCTATTTCCTCTGATTTTTTGGTATCATCCGCCAAAATAGCGCTACTTAACTCACTGGCAGCGCAACCAGACAAACAGATCAATCCTTCGTGATATTTTTTGAGTAAATCTTTATCTAGACGAGGCTTGTAGTAAAACCCATCCAAGCAGGCAATAGTAGATAGCTTCATCAGATTTTTGTAGCCCTGCCTGTTTTGTGCTAATAGAATAAGATGATATGGATCACGGTCAATCCCAGCTGTTTTATCTTGATGGCTACGAGGCGACATATAGGCCTCCATGCCGATTAATGGCTTGATGCTTCTTTTCTTACACATTTTGTAAAACTCAATAACACCAGACATAGTGCCATGATCGGTGATAGCTACCGCCTTTTGTCCTAATGCTTCTACCCGACCTAAAAGCTCGGGTACTTTCTGCAATCCATCAAGTAAGCTATAATGAGTATGGATGTGTAGATGGACAAAATCTGTTTTGGATGGATTCAATATATCGTTCACTGGGCTATAATATGCAAACTGATAATATTTATGCCTTTATTTTAGGCAACAACAAAGCACTATCCTTGGCGGAATTGGCAATGGTATTAAAAAGAGAAGAGTTTATTTTTGTTGTTTTAAGCATAACAGCCACAGTCGCCATAATCAAGACCGATAAAAATATCTTTGAGCCTCAAAAAATGCTGGACCGCATGGGAGGCATTATTAAAATAATCCAGTTAGAAAAATTAGGAAGCACACACTCTATCAAAGACAGAATTTTTGATAAAATAAAAAAGCTAGATACCTCCAGCAAAATAGTTTTTGGTATATCCGGATATGATTGGCCATATCATTCTACTCACCAAATCAACGGATTGGGGATCAATATTAAAAAAAATTTGGCTAAGGCTCGGTTTGTTAATCTCAAAGAAAAAACTTTCCTCTCCAGTGCTGAAATCAATAGAAACCAAATTTTAAAAAAGGGGTTGGAGATATGTCTTTTGTCAGATTCTCAAAAACAATCTATATATTTAGGCCAAACTTTGGCTATCCAAAATTACCTTTCTTACGGGTTAAGAGATTATAAAAAGCCTCAAAGAGACACGAAATCTGGAATGCTCCCACCAAAATTAGCGCAGATAATGATAAATCTAGGTAGCGGTAGCCATCAGCAAAACATTTTTATCTATGACCCCTTTTGCGGTACTGGCACTATCTTGGTAGAAGGATTATTATCGGGACATTCGGTTATGGGATCTGACAGCTCTCCTGAAGCAATCAGACAAAGCAAAGAGAACATAGACAACAAAAAGCTTGATCTCCATGAACGGCAAAGGGCCTCTATATCTTTATTTGTACAAGATGCTCAATCCATAGACAAAATTAAATTGCCTCAAAATCCCAATCTAGTAATAAGCGAATTATACCTGGGACCACCATTGAATTTTTTGCCAAGCGATGAAAGAATAAAAAATGATACAAAAAAACTCATAAAATTGTATCTTAATTTCTTGAAATCGGTAAAAAGAATCCATTCCATAAAAACATTAGTACTGGCGATGCCTTACTACAATAGCGATAAAGGTCCTATCCTGCTGGATATTATTGACGAAATAGATTCTATCGGGTATACTAGAATGGATCCTTTGCGGGGCATCAGTGTTCCCGCTCAATTTTTAGCTGGTTTTAATCAAAAAAGGAAGACCCTACTATACGCTATACCGGATCAGATTGTTGGAAGAGAAATAATTATTTTAAAAAAATACGAAAAAATTGTCGAAGAAATTTTTTCGTAAAAGGAGAAACTTTGCGAACGCTGGAGCGAATTGGGCTTTAGCCCAAGACACGCAAGCGGAAGTGAAGTTTGGACGCAATGGCACATAAAAAAGCTTTAGGTAGCGCAAAAAAAAATAAAGATAGTATCGCCAAAAGATTAGGAGTAAAAATCTATGGCGGACAAAAGGCTCAGGCCGGCTCTATTATAGTGCGCCAAAGAGGCACTCGTTATGTAGCCGGGGCTAATACTATGATGGGCAAAGATCATACTATTTTTGCCACCATCCCCGGCATAGTTCATTTTATTACCAAGAAAAAAACTGGCTATAATTCATTAGAAAAAATAATAAAATCAATAAGTATCATTGCCGATAAAAAATAAATCTCAAAAAGCCATATAAAAACCCGCCTATTAAGCGGGTTTTTATATGGCTAAACCCACACTACTGGTCAAAACCTTCATCAGCCTTACTATCATCGACTTTACCCTTGATAATATCTGCCAGTTGCTGAAGAACGCTTTCTTTTTGATTAGACTTATTATGATTTTCTTTTACAAGACCTGATATAGTCTGTTGCACTTTCTCAGGTGACCCCACATCATCTAGCGTTAGCGATGATTCGGAAGCTGTCTGAACTATCACCGTTCCATAACGAAAAACCGTTCCCCAAAAACCCTTGATCTCCACTGTAATATCTTGAATTTTGTCTAGGGTAGCCTCTTTTTGAGAACGGCTAAAAATACCTTTTTGCTCTATGTCCACTATGCGCTGATCCGTCACTATATATCTATCGTGCGTCCAAACAAAATAGGCATAAAAAGTCCAAGCAGAAAAAAACAGAAAGAAAACAAAGCCTATCAGAAAAAATTGATAATTATAGAAAAACATGACCATTCCAACTACTGACAAAAGCAAAAATATTAATGGTAAAATTATTTCTCCCAGCAAAGTAAATCCATGTCTGCCCAAAACATAGAGTACTTTTTCGCCTTCATTTTGACCTAAAAATTGTTTTTTTTCTTTCATCATTATTAGTTAATTGTTTTCATAAAGCGAAAATTTATTTTATTGCCATAGGCCGGCAGATCTATTTTTTCTTTTTTTTCTAATTTGAAATCCAATTTGCCAAAAGAATTCTTTTTCAAAATATCCAATACTCCTCCCAAACGATCTATAGAGCGACTCAATTCATCTGGATCTCCTAAAATCTGAACACTAACCGGAAAAGAAGCTTCCAATATGTCATATTTCAATTTACCGTCTTCTACTATAAAAGAAGTATTATAGATTACCCTGTCTCCGTTGATACCTAAAGCATTAGGCTTGGCATTACGAATACCATTCACAAGATCAACTATCTCTTCCGTTACCATGCTATTTAAAATGGTTAGCTCTATGCCCCTACCAGAAATTGGCTCTACCCCATTGATTATACTATAATCTTTTATTTTCTGCCCTATATCTTCACGAACCTTTACTCTGTCTTTAATGTCAAAAGAAAAATTATCGTTTTTAGCAGTTAGCTCATTAACCTCTGCTTGCAAACGTAAATTGTTGCTAGACATTTCAATAATCTCATAGGCCAATCTTGTACTATTTTTGTCAGTTTTCGTATCCAAACTGGCAACAAGCCTCATCTGAAAAATAATCAGCAAAATGAATAGTGTTATTAACGATGCTATGAGAATATTATTGCGCATGATTTAGTATTATAACAATATTATAATCTAGAGCTAACTCCAGAGAATTTTTCTATCTTTATATTGTCCTTGGTAACCATTTCAAAAATAATCTGTTTTTTAGCTGCTCTCTTTTTTATATCCACCAACTTGCGAGAACTATTAAGTAATTTATACAAATCATATTTATTGCCTATCGCCTTGATGGTAAAGGGAGGGGTATAATTTGTAGTATTGATCAAAATAGTGCTAACAATACAGTCTATGGAAGTGTTGTAGATGATCCTCTCTCCGTTGATAGAGACTGCTTCTGCCCCAGCATACCAGAGCAAATTAACTATATCTCTCAAATCAGCCGCATGCGTCAAAGACTTGGATACCTCATCCTTTATCTGGGCAGATCCATCTCCTAGGATTATCTCTACTCCACTGCCGCTGACATTAGTCAGGCCCAAAATAGCCTCTTGCTCCAGCAAATTTGCTATTAGATTTTTTGTGGCGCCGTCCTTACCACTCAAAATCTCTTCTTTTTCCGCTATCTCTAGCTCTATTTTTTTTATCTGTCCTCTTAACTCACTATTGTCCGCTATTGCTTCTTTTTGTAAGTCCAGTAACTGATTGTAAAAGAGCAAGGGGCTCAACGGACGAGTCGATTCTGTTTTGAATTGGATCAAGAACAATGCTCCTACCAAAAATCCTAAAATTAGGTAAAGATAAGGAGAAGATATGGTTTTTTTTAGAGAATCCTCTATTTCTTTTTTGCTCATTTTGCGGATATCAAAATTGAAAACATTGCGTTTTTTTCTATCCAACAGGGCTAATTTTATTTTTCTATTGATATCTTGATATATGTCCATAGACAATTATTATACACCATTAAACAATATTATTTTACACATTGCCCTAAAAAAAGTATAATTATTCAGCCAGTAACCTCTTTCTGTCTTTATATTTCAATAAATACCTGCCTGACTCGCATGACAAGTCCCCGTAGTTCAACGGATAGAACAAGAGACTCCTAAGCTCTAGATCCAAGTTCGATTCTTGGCGGGGACATTTGACTAGTCAGGCAAGCGAGGGACAATCCCGTCCCAAGAAATATATTTAGGTTCAACTCCTGATAATGGCATTACTTTAAGCAAAAACTAAAAACCCCCTCCTAATAGATTCAATTGATATTTATTGAAACTATCAGGAGGGGGTTTTCTGGCAGAATATTTAGCGGACAGCTTGTTTCAAGCCTTTGCCTGCTCTGAAACGAGCAACTTTGACCGCCGGAATACTGATCCTTTGTTTCGGATCGCGAGGGCTAACGCCAGCACGTGCTACTCTTTTTTTGACCTCAAATTTACCAAAGCTAGCGATGCTTACCGACTGTCCAGCCGCCAAAGATTTGGTAATGGTCGAAAAAACAGAATTAAAAGCTACCGTAGCGACACTTTTGGAAAGACCCGTAGAGCTTGCCAATTTGTCGATTAGCTGTGCTTTGTTGACCATGGCTTTATATTTTACTTATATTATATTTATAGCTTAATAAACTTATTATAGCAAAATCCAAAAAGGCAATCAATACTATTTTGCGTAATCTACCGCTCTAGTCTCTCTGATGACATTGACCTTTATCTGTCCAGGGTAAACCAAATCTTTTTCCAATCTGGCAGCGATGCTATGCGCTAATTTTATTGAGCCAAAGTCATCAATGTTTTCTGGCTTTACTATTATACGCACTTCTCTGCCGGCTTGAATGGCATATGATTTTTCTACCCCCTCAAAAGAATTGGCGATATTTTCAATATCGGTGAGCCTTTTAACATAATTCTCAAAGCTTTCTCTCCTAGTGCCTGGGCGAGAAGCTGATATAGCATCAGCCGATTTGACTATAATAGCTTCTACCGACTGTGGTTCTACATCTTCATGATGCGATTCCATAGCGTTAATGATATCCTCACCAAAACCATATTTGCGCACAATATCGCTACCTAGATCAACATGAGAACCGCCCATTTCTTGCGACAGGGCCTTACCGATATCATGGAAAAGCGCGGCCGTTTTGGCTTTTTTTGAATCCGCGTTCAATTCCTCTGCCAACATTCCCGCTATTTTTGCTACTTCTACAGAGTGTTCCAGCTGATTTTGTCCATAGCTAGTGCGAAATTTCAGGCGACCCAAAATTTTCATCAAATCAGGGTGGATCCCTGTAACGCCCACATCGTAAACGGCCTTTTCCCCTGCTTCCTTAATCTCATTATTTATGTCTTTTTTGGCTTTTTCTACTACTTCTTCTATACGAGCAGGATGAATCCTGCCGTCAAAAATTAATTTTTCTAAAGCTTTTTTGGCAATATGCCTTCTGACTGAATCGAAAGAGGAGATAACGACTGCGCCTGGGGTATCGTCGATGATAAGATCTACTCCGGCTGCCTTTTCAAAGGCCTGAATGTTGCGACCTTCTTTACCAATAATACGACCCTTCATTTCATCATTGGGAATATTGACCGATAGAACAGTAAATTCAGCTGTATAGTCAGCAGCATAACGCTCGATAATACCGGCAACAATATTTTTGGCTTTTTCTTCGGCTGTCTGATTAGCCTCTTCCTCCATTTGACGAACTTTTTTGGCTAAATGTTCAGACATATCCTTTTCTACTTTTGCCAAGAGTATCTCTTCTGCTTCTGTCTTTGATAATTTGGCTACTTTGGCTAACTCTTCTTCCTGTTTCTGGTGGATTTCATCCAGGGAAGCTTTCATTTGGTCCAAAGATTCAGCGCGAGTAGTAAGTTCTTTTTTCTGTTTTTCGTTTTCTTGGAGTTTTTGCTCTAATTGCTCTTCTTTTTTGAGTAATTTCTGTTCTATATTTTCTAAATATTCTCTTCTTTTTGTCTCCTCTTCTTTGGCTCCCGTGATAATTTTTAGAGACTCATCCTTGGCATTAAGCAAAACTTCCTTTTTTTCATTATTGGCACTCTCTAATATTTTTTCTGCCGTCTCTTTGGCTTTTCTATTTTTGCCTGAGACAATATTTGACGCCATCTGATAACCAAACGCACCGCCCAGCAATAAAGCTATAGCTATATAAAGTATTTCCATTGTGCACCTCTCCTATTAACATAGATTAAAAATATAATAATATTCGGTTCTGTCAAAACAGTGTTATCTGTCTTGCACCAGTATATATGATTTATGAATAATTATCAATAATGGCTTGTTTTTGTAGCTTTTGAGTAAAAATAACTACCAAGATTGAAGCTGTTGAATACAAAGAATCATATGGTATTATGATAAGTAAGAATAATTGATTAATGAAAATTTCTCGTGTTAAATAAAAAACAACAGAAGCATAATCACAACAGATTTATTTTTACTATTTTGGGCAGTCTGGCTATAAGTCTTCTTTCTCTTTCTTTGCTGACCAAGGCCGTTGAACTGAATGTGAATGTTATCGGCTCTCTACCGCCAACGACTGAAAATTCTGTTCCTACTGCTTTATTCTCGCATCAAAATAATATCTTAGAGATTGCCTTTAACGCCGGTGAGTCTTTTGACACCGATGGAAACATTTTGTCTTATTTGTGGAATTTTGGTGATGGCTCTACTGGCACAGGCATAGATGCCAGTCACACTTATAGCCAACCCGGTTCATATGAAATAGTGCTCCAAGTCACCGACGATAAAGGAGCAGTCGGACAGATCTCTTTGATAATAGCCGTTGGAACAGTCAATAATAACCCAGTGGCTGATTTTTCCTGGAATCAGCAAGGTGGAATTTTTTATTTTGACGCCGCCAATTCATCTGACAGCGATGGTTCTATTGTTTCCTATCAATGGATTTTTGATGACGGATATCAGGGCACTGGCATCAATACCAGCCATATATACAATCAATACGGCAATTATTCTGTGGCGCTCAAAGTAACTGATGATCAAAATGGTATCGCTACTATTGCTAAAAATGTTTCTTTCCCAGCACCAATAGTTGATTGCGAAACAGATGGTTCTTGCCCCCTTCCGACCGATCAATCTGCTGGCTCTACCATCAATAACAAAACAGACGATAGTAATGGCTCTGGTTCTGATAGCAATATTGAAAATATAATTCTAGATGATACTCCCGCTTCTTTGACTTGGCACAACCTCAAAGACAATCTTGCTGTCCAAAATATGACTAAAAAATTACAGCCTGCGGTAGCCGTTGGCGCTCTAGTTATTTTGTATATCTCGTTAATCTCCGTTCTTTCTTCTATTTTTGACCTACTGCCATTATTGAGCCATTTGATAAATCTATTTTTAAACTTTTTCTTTTGGAAAAGAAAAGAGGAAAAAGCTTGGGGCATAGTTTATAATAGCTCCACCAAAGAACCTGTTGATTTGGCCATAGTCAGACTATTTGAAGCCAAAAATAATGCCTTGATGCAAACTGCTGTCACTGACAAAAATGGCCGCTTTAGTTTTCGTCCAGAGAAAGGCCTCTATTATCTCACCGTTGCCAAGCCATCTTTTGTTTTTCCTTCAGTATTGGTGCGAGGATTGGCTCAAGACGGCAAATACAGCAAAATATATTTTGGCAACAATCTAGAGGTATCCGATAGGCAAACTATTGATTTGTCCGCCCCGATAGATCCTATCAAGGCTACCAAAGCTTCTTTTGCCCTTTATGATAGAATAAAAACTTTCCTATCAAGACTATCTTGGCCCATTCTCATCATAGGATCAATTTTTGCTCTTTTTGTTTTCTGGGTAGCTCCTGGTTGGTTTAATGGATTTGTTGTTGCTCTCTATGCTGTTATTATCGCCTTAAAAAAAATACTCACCAGACCAGCGACAAGACCTTGGGGTAAAGTAATAGATGCCCGTACAAAAAAACCTTTACCAGGTATTGTTTTGCGTATTTTTGATAAAAAATATAATAAATTATTAGAGACAAAAGTGACCGATGAAAAAGGATCGTTTTCTTTTCTTTTGCCAAAGGGGGAATATTACATAAGAACCATGTCATATCAATATAAAATTGCCTCTCAAGAAAAAATTAAAATAAAAAATGGCTATTACGGCGAAACAATAAAAGTAGAAGAAAATCAAAAAATAAGGGTCAACATTCCTCTTGCCCATCATCGCGCTATTGTTCCTACGACAAAAAAAATCATCAATAATATTGTTGGCGTGTTAAAACCGGACTCCATATTCAAATATCTTGACCTTCATAATAAAAATATAGGCGATGTGTTAAAAAATAAGTAGAATCCTAGACTAAAAATTGCTGCAAGCTGTTTTTTGTGCTACAATTATGATTTATTAGTATTAAATAATTCTCCGTTGAGAGGAGGTGATAGTTTTGACAGAATTGCGTAGAAAAGAAGGCGAATCATTTGAATCCTTGATGAGAAGATTTAATAGAATGATTCAACAAGAAGGAGTGCTAAACCAAGCAAGGGAAAACATTTCTAGGCAAAAAAAAGCTTCTAAAATCAAAAGAAGGGAAAGCGCTATTAGAAAAAAAGAGCGTAAAGAAAATAAGATCAAAAAATTCCTTTTCTAGCTTTTATTTATGGAAAACATATCAGACAAAATAGAGCAAGAGATATTGACTGCCGCCAAAAATAAAGATGAAGCCCGTCTTTCTCTTTTTCGTATGGTCAAAGCAGCTATAAAAAATAAAGAAATTGAAAAAGGAGCTACTCTAGGCGACAAAGAAATATCAGAAGTTCTTAAAAAAGAAGCGAAAAAAAGAAAAGAGGCCGAAGAAGCTTTTGCCAAAGGCGGAAGAGAAGATTTGGCCCAAAAAGAAAAAAATGAAAGTGATATGCTCGCTCCCTATTTGCCTGTCAGCAAAACAGAAGATGAGATAAAAACCATAGTAGCTTCTGTTATTAGCGAAACGGAGGGGGCGTCTATGTCTGATATGGGAAAAATAATAAAAACAGTTATGGAGAAAGCAGGCGGAGAAGCGGAAGGATCAATCGTTAGCCGATTGGTCAAAGAATCTCTATCAAAATAATGTCTTATCGTTTTATTTATTTAGACAAAACTCAACAAAAAATACCCAGAAGGTATTTTTTGTTTGTTTTAGAAAAGTTTTTAAAAATTATGTTGCCCGGAAAAACCGTGGAAGTAAATCTCATTTTGATTGGTCAATCGGCCATCAAAAAATTAAACTACCAATATCGTAAAAAAGATTATTCAACCGACGTTTTGTCGTTCCCCATAGATATCGTAACCCCTAAAGAAAAGAAGAAATGCAAAGATTTAATTTTGGGCGATATTTATATAGCACCAGATTTTGTAAAAAAAATAGAATCACCAAAGAATAAAAAAGATTTAATAAAAAAACTACAATTTCTTTTTTTACATGGACTGCTACATTTGTCCGGCTATGATCATGAAACTGATAGAAAAGAAAGGCGCTGGAATAAATTGGCTAAAATGATTCTGCCTTCTCTTCATCGGTAGGCTGTCCCAGATCTTTGGATTTTCCAACCAAAAATTTTGCCCTCCATGGCACATAGTGAGAGTCAAAACGTTCTTTTACTTTTTCTCCGTTGGTGTGTTCTATCGTTCTGGTAAAATACGCGTCCGCTCCGATATGGGCCGTGTCGGTTTGTTTCTCTACCCCAGGCTCTAGTTCTGTTGTCTCTATCCTTATTGGCTCTCCTGGCTGGACATAATTATAAATAATAGGACTAGAGACTGCCACTCTTCGACCATCTTTTGTGCCATAAAAATCTACAAAAAGATTATTTCCTATTATTCTTGTCTCTACTAAAATATATTTGCCTGTATCGTTTTTGAATACCAAGTCTGGTTTTGGGTCATAAATAGTAGAGTCAAAACCGGCTGGCTCATAATAAGTCACTCGATAGGCATGCGCTGTTCTTTCTACGATAGGTAGTCCAGCGTTAATTGCTGCTCTGAAAAAGGTGGTCGATACCTGACAAAGCCCACCCCCATATTCCGGTATTGTCTTGTCTTCTTTGATCACTAATTCTGGCAAA
Source organism: Candidatus Microgenomates bacterium (assembly GCA_016188915.1). Classification (GTDB taxonomy): domain Bacteria; phylum Patescibacteriota; class JACPGU01; order JACPGU01; family JACPGU01; genus JACPGU01. Next base: position 86,560 of record JACPGU010000002.1, read on the forward strand.
AATCCTGTCTTTGCGCTGACTTCTCCTAGAGTCTGCATAAAAGAAAAATTTTCTCCAGGAGGAATAATAACCCCATCAAATATTTTGGCTCCCGTATTAATATTGTGGATTCTATTGGGCGGAGAGCCAGCAAAACTGCTCTCTCCGGTAGCTACCAATTCTTTAACTCCCATAGAATCAATTTCTCGATTAGAATTTTTGGCCTCAAGTAAATCTATGGTCAGTTCTATTTTTTTATCATTATGAGCTATGCTGTTTTCTATTAATTTAATATTTTTTTCTATTAACAGTTTCTGTCCATCACTGCTGATATTGAAAATGACTGCCTTGCCATTTTTCATCTCCAGTTTTCCATCTACCGGATCTTTATCTATGATAGCTGCCAATTCTTTAAGATATCTTTGAATTTTAAAATTATCTATAGAATAGGAAAAATCTACATTATTTTTATAAATCAAAGACTTCACCTGAACGATAAAATTTTTGACAAAGTTTTCTTCTCTTCCATAATTGATTATTTTTTCTACCGTACCCTTATCGTCCCACAAGAAGCCAATATCTGTTATCTTGACCTCTATTTCATTTTCGCCATAAGAAAGGATTATTTTTTCTGATAATTTTTTTTTCTTATCTGCCACCAAAGATTCTATCTCGCCGATATTTTTTTGGCTTACTAATATATCGTCAAAATATGTATTGGGCAAAACCTTGTCAGAAAAATTTATTTTAAAATAAGCGGAGAAAGCTATGGCGACAATAAAAAACAATACGACAACAACTCCTATAGAGATAAAAACAAATTTTGCTACATGAAAAAAAGTATTTTTCATAAACTATTTATTTATGTCGCTTAAGATTTTTTCATACACAGCTAGGGTTTCTTGTGCCATTTTATCCCAAGAAAAATTCTTTATCCTTTCCTCTCCCTTTCTGATAAGCTGTTCTCTCAAGCCAACATCGGTAAATATTTTTTCTAATTTTTGAGCCATATCTCTTTCATCCATGGGGTCAAAATAGAGTGCCGCATCACCACCCACTTCAGGCAGACATGTGGCGTCTGACATCACGACCGGCACATTGCTGGCCATTGCCTCCAAAGGAGGGATACCAAATCCTTCGGCCAAAGAAGCAAACGCGCTGGCACACGCGCCCGATAGCAAAGATTGATATTCGGCATCATTGAGCATATCGGTTAAAATGACTTTGTCGGAAAGTCCTTTTTCGCGAACGAATTCTTCTAGATCAATATAAAACTTATTTTTTTTACCAATCAAAACTAATTGCGCTTCTGGCTGCTTTTGTAGAAAAAGAGAAAAGGCAACAACAAGTCTTTTTAGATTTTTGTGCGGAGCAGCATTGCCTATATAAATAAAATAAGGATAGTGAATGTTGAAGCGCTTTTTTAGATTTTCCAAAATTCTTTTACTGCCAAGTTTCGCGAAATCTTTATCTACTGACTCATAGGTCACCGCTACCGTATCGCTCTTTATATTATATTTTTTTATTATATCTTTTTTTGAATATTTAGTAGGCACAACGATTGCTTTCGCTCGTCTGATAGTATCTTTTATGGCCTGTTCATAAACAAAATGCTTGATTTCAAAAATAATCGGTGGCAATTTTGATATTCGGAGTTTTTTTTGCATTGAGTAGGTAAGGTCATGAATCGTCACTACGTATGGCTTTCGATAAAAAATCGATTTATTAAAATGAGTAAAATGCATCAAATCAAGACGTGCTTCAAGCCATTTTGGCAAAGTGAAAAATTGTTCAGAAAAACCATACCACCCCACATCAACAAGCACTTTTTTAAAGTGCTCATTTTTTGGCCGATACTCTCTGTACCCTTCGCTATTCAAAAAAATTACAAAGTTTAAATCTTTGTTATAAGGATTTTGCGCTCTATCCTTCGCATCAATAATTGATTCCAGGCCACAGATGAGCTCCCTCGTATATCTGCCAATACCGCCCGTTGATGTTGAATAAATACGAGCGTCTATGCCGATTGTGTAGCTATTTTTTTTCTGCATAATAAATATTATACAATACGATAGACAAACCTAGCAAAAACCAAAAATAAATCATCAGATCGTTTTTCCAAATGGTACTCTCAACCAATCCATGAGACAAAACAGCCACCATGGAAGATAAGACCGAAATCGACAAAAGAAAATCTTTGGTCAATACTTTACTTAGCATTTTCAAAGATGATATTATCAGCCAGATAATAGAGGCTACGCCCAATATTCCTATTTGTAGCCAAATATTAATAAGCATATTGTGTGGTGTAATAGCATGAGGGGTGACATATTCAGGATAATTTATTCTGCTTTTTGTATATTCCCCAAAGTAAGATTGAAAATTACCCAGTCCAACCCCCGCGATAGGGCTACCAACCCCTATCTCCCAGCTGGTGCGCCATATTTCTATTCTTATAGAATCAGACTTCTCTATACGACTACTGGGTATCACGCCAAATAAATAGAGTCCTTTTACTATAAAAAGCGCAACCAAAGAAAGCATTATCAAAGCACCCACAAAGCCAATCCAGCGATAGTGAAAAAACTTTTTTATGATTGTCCAGACAGCCAAAAAAACTAAAGCCACCAACAGCCCCATCCAGGCACCTCTGGAAAAAGTAAGAAACAAACCAAACAATAAAACAAAAAGAGCTGCCCAGATAATCTTTTTATTTATTTTTTTATCGGACAAAAGCCCTATAAACAAAAATATCAGTGGCGTAATGTATAAAGATAAATAATTAGGCGAAGAAAAAATAGATCGCAATCTGCCGTCTTCTAAAAAATTCGGAATGCTAAAATAACCCAAAAAACCTATGCCCACTAATAAAACGCCAGAAGAGACAATTGCTAAAAAAGAATTGCATACCTCTTGGCGAGTTTTTATCAATGATATGAATAAAAAGAAAAATAATAAACTATCAAAAAAATATGCCTTAAAAATGCCCAAAGCCGATAATTTGTCTGGCGATACAAAAACTGCCGATATTCCAGACAACAAAAATAAAACTGCCGGTAAAAACAATTTGCTGGCAATTATTTTTTTTATAATATCGCCCGTTTTTCTATTCTTTATATTAATACCCAAAAATATAACGAAAGCTGTATAAATCTCCAATTCTAAAATAGTTGAAGGAATATTAAAAATTTTTACCTTAATTAAATAAAGAGGCAAAGAAAAAAGAATTAAATAGATAAAATTTGCCATTATTTTTCGTTATTTGATAATCTTTGAGCTATAAGTATCAATCCAATAATCACCCATACATGCATTATATAGATAGTAGAGAAAGTAGCATACTGCAGCAAAATAGCAAAAAAAGATAAGCTCAAAGCAAAGATCAGAGTCTTAATCCATCTATCGTGGGATCTGATATAGGAAAAAATCGATTGCCAAAATACAGAGATAATAAAAAGTAAAAAAGCTAAAAATCCTATTGTTCCGATTTCTGACAAAATCTCTAAATATTGATTATTGACTATGGGCCAACCAGCTTCTGGCACATTGACGGGGTAGCCAGAAAAATAAGGCCCAAAATTACCAATCCCTATGCCAACCCAGGGGTTATGGCGAAAAGCATCTATCGCTACCGCATAAGACTCTTGTCTTTCCTTGATAGAGCCTCCCTGAAAAATTATATTGTAAGCTTTTTCATAGCTTTTGTCCCAAGAATACCCCCCGATTTTGCTGACCGCAAACAAAGAAATGAAAAAAACTAATAGAGAAATAAGGAGAAGGATATAATTTTTTTTATGAAAAACAATTTTTGCTCGTAATATCAAAAAAACTATAAGCGCGATAGTCGTAGCTATTATACCGCCTTTAGAAAAAGTAAGTAGCAAACTCAACAAAAGCGTCAAAAAACCGATAAAAAACCATGTTTTGTTTTTCTTTTCATCGGAGAAAAAAGAAGCAGACAAAAAAATCAAAACTGGCGCTATCAAAAAATTGGCGAAATACAATGGTTCAATAAAAGTAGACTGTATCCTTGGCAAACCGAAAACATTATGAGTATAACGATTAGATAGCCCAGTCAAATATTGCGGAAGCCCTAAAAGATCACCGCTAAATTGAAAAAATCCAAAGATAGCGGCTAAGATGGTCGTTCCTAGAAAGATAGCCAAGGCGACATTAAACTTTTGTTTGGAATCTATCGCTGACACTAACGCAAAAGGTACAAAAAACATAAATGTCGAGAATGCCAAAACATGAATACCTCTATCTAGATTTTGCGCCACTGTCAAAGAAATCAATCCTGCCAGTAAAAAAACTAAATAAAAAATCAAACTCTTGGGGATGTATATTTTTTTATTAAGAAATAGAAATCGCCAGCTGATGATAAAAATCAAGGCTACAACAAAGATCTGGCTTAATCTAATGGTAAATCCAGCAAAATCAAAGCTACCAATTCTTTCCATTGGCAAAACAATAATAGTGGCTAGAGCTAGAAAAAAATCTATATTTTTAACAAAATATTTAATCATTTTTGTCTTAACTCCTCAAAACACTCTATCAAACTATTGGTAGCAGAAAACCAAGTAAAATTTTTTACTTGCTCAAATCCTTTTTTTATCATTTCTTCTTTTAATATTTGGCTGCTCAAAATACTTTCAATGTTTTTACTTATTTTTTTGACATCATAGGGATCGGCGTACAGAGCTGCTTCTCCCCCAACCTCCGGCAAAGAAGAGTAATTAGAGGCTACCACTGGAACGCCACAGGCCATCGCCTCTAATATAGGCAGACCAAAGCCTTCATAGAAAGAAGGGAAAACAAATACAGATGCTCCATTGTAAATAAATGGCAGATCAGATTCATCTACATAGCCGGTAAACGTGACTAATTTTTCAAGACCATACCTTTTAATCGTATCGCGGATTGGTTCTCCATATCTGATGTCTTCCTTGCCCGCTATTATTAATTGATAACGATCTTTTAGATCATCCGGCAGATAATAATAGGCCAAAACTAAAGCTTTTATATTTTTATGCGGCTCATTCCTCCCTACATAGAGTATATAGGATTTAGTTACATTGAATTTTTCTTTTATAAAATCTTTAGTTTTTTTCTTATCCAAAACACGAAAATTATCAGAAACACCCATAGGAATTAATTTTATTTTTTTAGTAGGTACTTTGAATTGCCTGACTAGATCTCTCGATGTATTCATAGATATGGTGACTATTTTGGTCGCTTTGGCAAAAACCATTTTGGGTGCTAGCCTAATGTAATGATACATTTTTCTAGTAAAGCTTTTTTGCATTCCTGGATAAAAAAAATGGATAAGATCAAACACAGTTATGATCAATCTAGTTTTTTTGAAAAATGGTGAGGCAAAATAGTATGGAACATAAAAAATATCCGTATTCCGATCTTCTAGTACTTTTGGCATATAAAATATGTTTTGCCATGTAAGCATGCCAAATGGGACAATGAATATTTTGCATCTTCTTTTGATATGTCGTAGATTATGTATGATAAAATCTTTCATTTCGATGCTATCAAAAATAAGAGCGTAGTCATTTTTTTTATCAAACACCAAAAGTTTTTTCAAGAGCTCCAAAACCACCCTGGCAATACCGGCAGGATTTTTATCTCTAATAATGCGACAATCAAAAGCTATCAACATACATCTATTATTTTAACAAAATATCTATCAGCGCCGAAGCGCTTTTCTCCCAAGAAAATTGTTTTGCTCTTGTTCGGCCAAGAGTTTTCAGCTGATTTTGTCTTTTCTTATCATTTAATAAATCTGATATCTGGGTGGAAAGTTTTTTTGTATCATATGGGTCACAGTAAATAACAGCGTCTCCGCCTACCTCCGGCAGAGATGAATTACCTGAACAAATCGTGGGGACGCCATAACTCATAGCATCCAACACCGGCAGACCAAAGCCTTCATAGAAAGAAGGGAATACGAACAAAGATGCGTTGGCATACAAAGAAGATAAATCTTTTTTGTCTGCATACCCCGTAAAGATAACATTGCCTTTTTTAATTTTTTTGACCGCATCAAATACTTTTTGATATTGCCAACCCTTGCCACCAGCAACTATCAAATCATATTTTTCCAATAAATTGCCATTGATCATGGCGTAAGCATCTATCAAAGTATTAATATTTTTCCTAGGCTCTATCGTCCCCACGAATAAAATATATGGCTTTCGGAGATTGTATTTTTTTGCTATAGAAGATAAATCATTATGTGTATTCGACACTAAAGAAACAGCTGGATAGATTACTTTTATTTTTTCTTCTGGTAGCCCATAGTATTTCATTATATCTATTTTTGAATTATGAGATATAGTCACTATGATATCGGCTCTTTTGGCAGAAGAAAAAACATTTTTTTTCAAAAAATACAAATTTTTCTTTTCCACAAATCGCGAGTGCACCAAATAGGTAGTATCCGGTATTAAAAGTATTTTTTTCTTGGACCAAATTGGAAAGTCAACAAAATTGGTAAAAAAGAAAACGTCTGTTCTCCCTATTAAAAAATTAGCAGGCGGAAAATGAAGAAATTTCCACAGAAAGTTAAAACCTCTTTTGACGATCCCGCCCAAAGAAAATATTTTTATATTTTTTCCTCTAGCAAAAAAGCCATCTCCTAAAAGTTTGTAGCAATTGCGATCATCAATATCGAACATAGCTTTGAGTATATTTTCTAGCAAAACACCCATGCCTGTTTTTTTCTTCGGAGCGACTCTTGTGTCTATTCCAATAATCATAATAATTCCTCCCATTTTTTGCGCATCACATCAATAGAGAAAAATGATAGATATTTTTTTCTGGCCGCAAAACCAAGAGTATGATATTTATCAAAATCTTTTAATATTTTATCCAATATTGCCGTTAATTCTTTATCATCGCCAGGGCAAAAAAGAAATCCGTTTTCCCCATTGTCTATTAGCTCAGGGATACCACCTAGACGACTGGCAACAATTATTTTACCTAAAGCCATTGCTTCCGCTATCGCTATACCGAAAGACTCTCTGGCAACGGACGGCAGCACAAATATATCAGCAATATTCAAAAGGCCATTTATATCTTTTTCATAACCAGCGAATACAACTCTATCTTGTACCCCCATTTTTTCAGCTAATTTTTTAAGATTAGAATACTCCGGCCCATCTCCTACTATCAAAAGATACAGGCTCTTTATATGGTATGAATTAGCAATAGATTTAATCAAAACATCAAATCCTTTTTCTTTATGCAATCTGCCGACAGAAACTACTATCTTCTCTTGGACATCAATGCCATTGGCTTTTTTTAGACTATTTTTTTCATCATCGTTTGTTATAAAAATTTTCTTTGGGTCTATGCCTTTATAGATAATTATCAATTGGTCAGTCAGTTTTTGATCTATCATCGCCAATTGGTTTTTCACAAAACTAGATACGCAAACGATTCTGTCAACTGATTTCGCAGATTTTAAATAAAGGGGCAATAACATATTTTTTGAAAGCCACGGCACCGGATCCAAATGTTCTACCCAAATAACTTTGCATCCATTTTTTTTAGCGATATGAGATAGTAATATTTTCTCATTAAGCCCCTGTAATATCACTGTGGTATTACTCTTTTGCCATATTTTTTTTAAAATGAAATAAAACCGAACAAAATAAAAGAAATAAAAAATAAGAAATAAAAAAGCATACCGCCTAGATCCTGCTTCTTGCCCCCAGTAAATTTTTTTAGTTTTTGCTCCTAAAATATTTGCTTCCTCAATCAAGGGCGAATAGTTGGAAAAAAGATGAGCCTTAAAACCACCATCAAGAGCTTTGGCCAAAATATCTAAAGTATATCTTTCTCCTCCACCAAAAGCTTGGGCAAATTTTAGAATAATAATATTTTTTTTCATAATTCTATATTCCAATAGTTTCCCTGATAGATTGCCTGGAAATGGCTCCGGTCATAAGCAGAACCAAAGAATATATTATAATCCCGATAGCCAAAGTCAAAGCCAAATTGTAGCCGGCGAAGTAATACATCACACCACTCATGGCAACTGCGGCCAAAAAAGATTTTGCGAAAACAGCCCAACGGGGAAAAACAGAAAAATACCTGATAGCAACTATCGTAGCGAGTGTACAGACAGTCAATTCGGTAAAAATAGTGGCGACAGATGCTCCTATGTATGAATAGCGTGGAATAAGATAAAGATTACCAATGATATTTAAGAAAACACTTAATATGTATATTGGCACTAATTTTTTTTGAATATCGGCCGCTACGATAAAATAACCCATCATGGTGCCGAAAAAAATAATGAACATAGCGAAAGCAAGATATTGCAAAGCGATAGCTGATTCGATAAATCCTTCCCCTAGAAGAAAAATAGAAATAGGTCGAGCCATAGTAAAAAATATTGCCAACAGCGGAAAGGCCATCAAGGAAATAAAATCAAAAGATTTTTGAAAGCTAAATTTAAGGCGATAATCTTTTTCTTTGATATATTTTGTCACCATTGGAAAAACAGATCCCATAAACATTGCCGGAATAGTAATCAATATCTCAATTATTTTGTAGGCCGCGCCATAGATGCCCACTGTTTTGCTATCTTTCATAATAGACAGCATAACCGTATCTATTTTAAAATAAATAAATCCAAGAATGATAATAGCGCCCAAAGGAAAAGCCTCTTTGATGATAAACTTCATATGGATAAGGTCAAAATTGAGTCTAAAAGTGAGGAATTTCCTAGAAAGCATCCAAGATATAGCGGCCAAGGAAAAATTTCCCAAGACATACGCCCAAACAAAATAGATAACTGGTAACTCCAAGTAAATACAAAGCATCACCAAAATGAATAAGATAAAACGGGAGACAACATCACTAACGACCAATCTGTCCATTCTGAGATTGCTCTGAAATATACTGACGAAAAGTTGATTGATACCAACAAAAAAACTAGAAGCAGTACCAACCAAAATACCTATTTTTATATCATAAGTATAATTTGGCACCAACCAAGCGACTAAAGGAGCTATTAATAGCATAGATGTCAAAATCAATCTCCAGACAAAAATAGTACCCATTATTTTTTTAGCCCTATCTGGATTTTTGGCCATTTCTTTTACCGCTACCGTATAAAGTCCCATATCAGACAAAATAGCAAAAAAACCCAAGAAGGCGAAGATAGTGGTAAAGTCCCCATATTTATCTACGCCCAAATATCTTGCCATATAGGCCAGCATTACGACCGCTATGCCCGTGGTCGTCGCTTTGCCAATAATCTGGATAAACAAATTGGCTGCTATTTTTTTTGTGCTACTCATGATATCTTTTTTTATTGTCAGAATAAGCTACAGAAAAACTGATGATGAGAATAAAAAGAAAAAATCCCTGTCTAATATCCCAAAGATAATGATCAAAAAATAAAGCCGGAAAAAGAGCCAAAATAGAAAAAGACAATGGCAATATGGTTTTTTTAATTAATTTCAGGACAAAAAAACAAAGACCGATGAGGGATAGGAAACCACCTACGCCTAATTCTGCCAACGTTAGAAGAAAAGTATTATGTACTGGCTGCACCACCCAGGTCGGATACCCGGTCAAAAGATACGCGACATCAATAGTAAAATTACCCAGCCCCACTCCTAATATATTATCATTTATCATAATCAAAGCCTTATCTTGCAAAATAGAACGAATTTGAAAAGATTCTAGATTACCAGGATCAGAAAAATCCATCCTGCCAACTATCAATGGGTAAGCGTATAACAACAAAGCTAGAATAATAGCCGATAAAGCATAAACTATTTCCAGATGTCTAGTTTTGTCTGATTTCTCATTATTCGCTACTTTCATGGTCATATAGATAAAAGATGGCCACATCAAAAAAGCTATTATCCAGATCATTCTAGAAAAAGTAAACAATATCGCCAAAGAAAAAATAGCCGCTATCGCTAAATTAATATTTATCTGTCGCCATTTTTTTTGTTGAAATAAAAAATAAAAATTGAAAAAGCCAGCCACTAGAATAAAAAAAGCTAGAATATTTGGATGTGGCAAAGTACCATAAGCTCTAATATGTTTTATGCCGTCTAATGTTATTTTTGCAACGCCATTGTTGTCGGCAGAAATAAACTGCTCACCTAAAAAATGTAACCCCAAATAACCGTTATTAATGAATTGCCCAATGGCTATCAAGGATTGAATAAATACCGCATAAATAAAAATTTTTAGACACCATTCCAGCCTATTAATATTTTTTATTTTGTTAAGAACAAAAAGATAAAGGATCGAGCCAAGACATAAAACAAAAACGTAATAAAGGCTTATAAAAAAATATTCGGCAGACAAAATAGATATTAGAGAGAAAAACAATAAAGCCAAAAAAGAAAAAAAGACATATTTGTCCCCTATTTTTATTTTTATTTTGTTTTTTGTAATATTTATTCCCCAAATAGCCAGAGCCGCTACAAGCAATATATCAAAGCCGTACAAAGAATATGTCAAATACTCCATAAAATACCCTTCCAAATAAGAAAAGTCAGTATAAAACTCTAATCTCTTCCAGAAAGGCAAGGAAAATATAAATAAACAAAAAAAAGCATAAGAATAATCTATGCTATGGAAAGAATCTCTTATTTTAGTTTTAAGTAAAGACGGCTTCATTGTCGCATTATAGCATAAAGAACAAAATATAAAAAGAGGGCAAAGCCCTCTTTTTATAAACTGCGAATGAACAAAGCCGCAAAACTATCTTTTCTTTTTCTTGGTGGCCTTTTTCTTTGTCTTTCTCTTTACAGTCTTTTTCTTCGCAGCCTTTTTCTTTTTCTTTGCTGGCATATTTTTATTTTACTAATATTTTATTTTTGTTTAATTTGATTCTATATTATCGCGACTAGGATAATTGTCAATACACAATTTTTATTTTTTTAAAAATAAAACTATTCCAAATTTTTTACAATGATAAACAACAAAACAAGACCAAAAGCAAAAGAAATAAAATGAGCAAAAGCTCTCAGGGCATTATCGTTATGATCATTTTTTATTTCTGGTATCAGATCGGTTGTTGAAATGTAGATAAAAGTGCCAGCGGCAAAAGCTAATAGAAATTGATTGAAGCCAAAAAACCTTTCGGAAACAAAATAGCCGACCAATCCTCCCACTACCGCGGAAAAAGCAGTCAGTATATTTATCGCCAATGCCTTTTTTTTCTTCATCCCTCTATATATCAAGATGCTCATATCTCCAATCTCACTAGGAATCTCATGAAAAATTACCGCCAAAGTAGTAGAAACGCCCAACCCTGGATTAGTCAAAAAAGAAATAGCGATGATAGCGCCATCAATGGCATTGTGCAAGATATCGCCCAATATTATCAAATAATTAGTTGATCTCATGGTTTCACAATGAGGATCGTGTTTGGTTCTATAACAATGATTCCATCTTAAAATCTGATCTAACACAAAGAAAGTAGTAAAGCCATAAACTACAAAAACAAATATGTCTATTGTCTCTATATTGGTAAGGCCCTCCAAAGACTCAGGAATGAGATCAAAAAAAGCAGCTCCCAAAAGAGATCCAGCCGCCATAGTTACCAGAAAAGGCAAAACACGATCTAATGATTTTTCCTTAACAAAAAACAAAAAGAGACCAGCTAAAGATGTCAGACTGATCAGAGCAGTGGCAATAATAGTAATCAATAAAGGATGCATGGCTTAAAAATTAAAATTATTTTATTACATTTGGTATTAATTTTTTCTCCCAATTGTCTTTGGTGATTTTTTCTAAATCTATGGCTTGCTTCATTGAGAAAAAACCAGATTTTGTCCTGATCAAGGAAATCAAAACACCACCGGTATCCAAAATTTCTCCCAAATCGTTGGCTATACTCCTAATATAGGTACCCTTGCCACAAACGACTTCTATTGATAAAAAAGGCCAATGATATTTTTTTACCTTTATGCTAAAAATTTTTACCACACATAAAGGTAAAATTATTTTTTTGCCTTGACGCGCCAGATGGTAAGCTTTTTTACCTTTTATTTTTTTTGCTGAAAAAATAGGTGGTCTTTGTTTTATCTCTCCTAAAAATTTTACCATTTGATCGGTTATATCTTTTTGAGAGGGTATTTTTTTTGTTAAAACTGCTTCTATTTTTCCATCGCTATCATAGGTATCACTTTTTTTGCCGAATTCAATCATCGCTTGATAGGTTTTTTTGCTATCCATTAAATAACTAATATTTTTAGTTGCCGATCGACCTATCGCGCAAACCAGTACCCCAGAAGCTAAAGGATCTAGGGTACCAGCATGACCTATTTTTTTTACACCGGTAATCTGTCGCAATCTTCTGACAACCGCAAAAGAGGTAATACCTGATGGTTTGTTGATCGCTAAAAAGCCTTCCTTCATATTATCTCACAAAAATTAAGAAAAATATTGCCGAAAGAACGATTCTATAAATACCGAAAATAATAAACCCTTTCTTTTCTACCAAGCCAACAAACCAACGTATTGCCAAAATAGCGGCAAAGAAAGAAAAAATAAAAGACAATGCTAGGGGCCAAATACTGGCAAAGAGCAATTCGTCAACATTATCTAATAAAGAAAAGGCAGTAGCGACCAACATAGTCGGTACAGCCAGTAAAAAAGAAAATTCCACTGCCAATTTCCTATTAAAGCCTATCAATTGGCCGGCAATAATAGTAGCTGCCGAACGAGATACGCCAGGGATAAAAGATAATATCTGTAAAATTCCCACGAAAACCGCCTGATTGAGATTTATAGTATCTATTTTTTCTGATTTAATTTTTAATTTATCGACAAAATATTTATCAAAAATTATTAAAAATATTCCACCCAAAAGCAGGGACCATAAGACCACCATTGTGTTGCCTAATAAATAATTTTTGATAAAAGGATAAAAAATAATACCAGCTATGCCAGTAGGAATAAAAGCTACCAATAATTTGGAGAGGACATGGCGAAAATCAAAAAGATAACGCCAATACAAAAAAATCACAGCCAAAATAGCGCCTGATTGTATCGTTATCTCAAAATTTTTGAGAAAACTGGAATCTTTCAGTCCCAAAATGTCAGCTGTCAGAATAAGATGCCCAGTAGAAGAAACAGGCAAAAATTCTGTCAGTCCCTCCACCAACCCCAAAATGATAGCTTGAATACTGTTCATAATCTCCTCCAAACAAAAATCGCCAGTTTCAAACAAAGCGACTTTTGCGCGCGCTTAATTTTTTGATTCTTTTTTTGCTAAACGCCAGTGATAAAGATACATAGGCAAACCAACCAAAAGCATCGCTAGATTGTTGGCTGCCTGTTCATGACGGCTGGAAACAACATAATCTATTTTGCCTTGATCGCTTTGCCATTTTTCGTAATCGGCTAACCATTCATCGATATTGATCTTTTGCGCCTCTGTTATGTTTCTTTTTTCTTTGAGATTTTCTATCTCTTCTATATATGGCGTCGGTGGAGGCGAGTAAGCTAATTTCTGATCTTGATCGGCCTTAGTAAAAACATAGGCCTTCAGCCCCATGTCCAAAAAACTAATCAAACTAATGGCCATAAAAATAAGCCCCAGAAAAGAGAAAAAGTAAATATAGACAGTTTTTATTGTGCTTGTTTGCATATTTTTTTATAATTATTACGATTGAGCGCATTAACAACATTTGCATTTTCTGTCTAGCAATTTACCCAGACCCCCTAAAATAACAATAGATGGCCAGACAATAGCCACCAATTCAGAAGCCAAAACTCCTAATGTCCCTAGTAAAAAAGTAAGGCCGAAAAGAATTACTAATATCGGTCCAAAGCTATGATGCACGCAATTGCAAGAGCAACATTTTTCCATATAGTCTCCTTTGTTTTACTAATAACACAATCGACCCTTTGTTATTTTTTAATAATTTTTCAGTAATAAACCAACAGCTACTCCTATTATTATGGCCAGCCCTCCAACCAAAAGCATTCTCCAGCTCAAACGCCAAATATTTTCTTTCAACAGTTTGGCGCTAGAAAAGCCTAGAACAAAGAGCAAGCCCAAAGAAACCGCGATAGAGATAACCAGCGCTATTTCGCTAGTCAAAATCAAATAAGGAGCTAAAACTATAAAACCAAAAAAACAATAAGATAATAACATTGTCAAAGCTCCTTTGATGGAATTAGCAAAATAATCTTTTATCTTGCGGCTTTCCTCCAAAGAGCTCTCTGATAAAAAACTTCCTACCCCCATTGAAAAAGCTTCTACGAAAATCAGTATGGCGCCAGTCAAAATAATATTGGTCCTATCAATACCGCTAGCCGCTACCCCAGCTAAAAAACCAACTGTAGAGACCAGGCTATCTTCCACGCCAAAGATAAAATTGCGTGTAAAAATATCCCTGGTTTGCCTATTGTTTTTTACCATTTTTTTTGAATTTTCACTGATTTATTATTTTTTGAAGGGTTTTGGCTTTAATTTGCCGGTCAGAGGGAGTATTCTCCAGTCTGTCTTGTATTTTGTCTTTGATTATATTTTGCTTCAATGGAACTTTCTGATTGTTCTGACACCATGGCGGCGTTGCCCATGGCCCTTGTGGCGGACAGATTTTACCAATCCACATAATAATTACCACGAGCAAAACAAATCCAACGATAGAGCCAGTAGAAATCAAGACTATTTTGACTATTTTGGAAGATTCTTTTTTGTCAGTTTTTAGCTCTTTTCCTCCACTGCCATCTTTAGAAAACCTGTTGGACGATTGAGCTAATTCTTTTCTGTAAGTTTTTGCCCTTTCTATCTCATCATGAGATCGCAGAACCCGATAAACCTTGACATTATCAGGTATCCCCTTAAGATGTCTGACGCCTATTTCGGCGGAAGGCACTTCATTTTTATTCATTGAAAGATAAACAGAATCAGAAAAGTAGACTTCGTTGGTTTCTGCTATAGATTCAATACGAGAGGCGATATTGACGGCTTCACCGAAATAATCATCTCCCCTGATATTGACCTCACCACTATTGATCCCTATTCTGATCTCCATTTTTTCATCATCGGACTCTTTGGCATTGTATTGTAAGAGCTCTTCTTGAATTTTTACTCCGCACAAAACAGCGTTGGTCGGACTTTCAAAGACCACCATAAAAGCGTCCCCAATGGTTTTGACTATTTTCCCTTTGTATTGAGCAAAAATAGGGCGAATTAATTTTTCTTGAGAATCTATCAAAGACTCTATCTGTTCACGAGTATGGGTTGAGGTCCTAGAGGTGAACCCTTTCATATCAGTGAACATGATAGTGAGATGTTTTGTCTCCATGGCCCAATTATATAATAATAGTGCAAAAAAGCAATCTGTGAGCATTCTCGACTCTCTCTTGTAAATAGCACTCTTTTACGCTACAATATTTGAGATAATTCTTCAAAGAAAATATTCCGCGGTAGCTCAATGGTGGAGCAATCGGCTGTTAACCGATCGGTTGCTGGTTCGAGTCCAGCCCGCGGAGTTAATAACAAAAATAGACCATATGGTCTATTTTGTTTAATGCAATTTTTTGCGGTTTTATTTCAAATATTCTTTCAACATTTTGCTCTCGCGGTTGCGACGAAGCTTCAAAAGAGCTTTTGCTTCTATCTGACGGATACGCTCGCGCGTAACGCCAAACTCCCGCCCCACTTCTTCCAGGGTATGACTTTTACCGTCCTCTAAACCAAATCTCATATTGACGATTTTTTGTTCTCTCGGATATAAAGTTTTGATAACGCCTCGCAATTGTTCTCTTAAAAGCTGGTGGGTCGCCGCATCATCGGGAGACATGTTTTTGTCATCAGGAATAAAATCTGATAATTTGCTGTCCTCTTCTTCTCCCACGCTGGTTTCCAAAGAAATAGTACCCTGAGAGATTTTCAAAATATGCTGAACTTTTTCTACTTCCATACTCATTTCAGCGGCTATTTCTTCTGGAGTAGGGTCGCGCTGCAACTCTTGCGAAAGTTGTCTCTGCACGCGCGTTAATTTGTTGATAGTCTCCACCATATGCACAGGAATCCTGATAGTGCGTGCCTGATCAGCAATAGCGCGAGAAATAGCCTGTCTAATCCACCAGGTAGCATAAGTAGAAAATTTGTAGCCACGATGGTAGTCAAATTTGTCCACCGCCTTCATCAGTCCTAAATTCCCTTCCTGAATTAGATCTAAAAGTTGTAATCCTCTACCCATATGTTTTTTGGCAATAGAAACAACCAAACGCAGATTCGCTTCAGCCAATCTCGCCTTGGCGCCTTCCTCGCTCTTTTCTATTTTTTTGGCTAAAATCACTTCTTCTTCCGATGTCAAAAGAGGAATTCTGCCAATCTCCCGAAGGTACATTCTCACCGAATCATTAGAAATATCAGCCAAAGCCATTTCTTGTTGTTTGACTTGTTCGGAAGCATCATCTTCGACAACATCGGCTGATACTTCACTCTCTTCCGCATTCTCTTCTATGCCACCCTCAGCAACTTCTACTCCTTCTTCTAGCATCACTGAATAAATCTCGTCGAATTTTTCTAAATCTTCTTCGGCAGCGGGAACAGCCGATAGAATGTCGGCCTGTGTCACAAATCCTTGGCTACGACCTTTTTCCAACAATTGCTCCAATTCTGGATCGGCCTTTATTTTACGTGACTCTTTGACGGGTTTTTTCTTAGGCATATGTTCTATTTAATTTCTAATTAATCTATTTTCTTCCGTCTCCTAATAATAGTAGTAGTTTATATTTTTAGAGTTTAGGGTTTAGGATTTCTGACTCTATATAAGCTCTTGTAATTTTTTCAGCAATTCTTTTGTTTTTTGCTTATCATCTTTCCCTATCTGGACTATCTCTCTCTCAATCAATTGTCTTTGCCTTTTTTTATAATTAGCCACCAGCTGATCAACTAAAAATTTAGCATCTTTGGTAATATCATTTGGGGACAATGAATCAAAAAAAGTCTGCGCCAAAAAAATAGCTAAATCAAATTCCTGTTTGGCCGAAAAATTATCTAAATTATCTTTGATTGTCGCCAGAAAAACAGCCTCTTCTGCTATATTCTGATTATGGCAGGCTTCGACTATTTTGTAAAGATTTTTTGTTTTTTCTAGTGTGAAATAATCCTCTTTTATGCTGGAAAGTATTTCTTCTCTTACTTTTCCATACAGAACCATCGCTGCTAACAAAATTTCTTCCGGAGATAAAATTATTTCTTGACTTTTTGATTGTTCTTTTTTTGTCTCGCGTGTCGGTGGATTTTTTACTTTCTGTAAGGCTTCTGCTATATATTTTTCATCCGTTCCTAAGTCCTGACTGATTTTTTTGAGCCAATATGATTTTTCTATTGGATCTGCTACTCGCGCTATTATCGGAATCATTTCTGAGGCAATCGATTTTTTAGAAGCTAAATCCTGCCCATCTTTATTTTTTTCACTGATTTGCTGATAATAAAACTCCACCAAATCTATGGGGTGCTCACTGGCATCTATCCAGAAAGAAGGGTTTTTTTGAATTAATTCGTCCGGATCTTTGGCTTTTTTAATCAAAATAGCTTTGGCCGCGATATCTTCTGATTTGGTCATCTCCAAAGCTCTTTTGGCGGCCATTAACCCTGCCATGTCCGTGTCAAAACAAAAAGCAATATTTTTCGTATAGCGGGATAATATCTTCACTTGTTCAAAAGTAAGAGCCGTACCTGAAGCCGCCACCACATTATCCACTCCTGCCTGATGGGAAGAGATAACATCTAGGTATCCTTCTACTATTATTGCCATATCTTTTGCGCGGATAGACTCTTTGGCGCGATCTAGCCCATAGAGGATACTGCTTTTATCATAGATTGGTGACTGGGGCGAATTAAGATATTTGGGGGGAGTAAATTTGGGATTATTATTTTCTTTAAATATTCTTCCTCCAAAACCAGCTATTTTTCCATTGATGCCAATAATGGGAAAGATGATGCGTTCTCTGAATTTATCAACTGTTCTGCCATCGGTATTTTTGGTAATTAGACCCACTTCTGCCATTTCTTTTTCGCTGTATCCTTTTTTGGATAAAAAATCTCGTAAAAGTACTGGCTGATGGGAAGTATATCCCAGATTAAACTTTTCTATCGTCTCTTCTGTCAATTTCCTTTTCTCCAAAAGATACCTTAGGGCTTCTCTGCCAACGGAGGTTTGAAGCAGAATATAATGAAAAAACTTGGCAGCTATTTCGGTTATCGCATAAAGCCTAGTTTTGTGGTCTTTTTGAACAATATTCTGCCTTTCCAAAATAATTCCTGCTCGATCAGCCAAAAGATGAAGCGCCCCTACGAAATCCAAACCTTCTATTTTTTCAATAAAGGAAAAAATATCGCCGCCCTGATTGCAACCAAAACAATACCATATCTGTTTGTCGGGTGTCACCATAAAAGATGGCGTTTTCTCCTGGTGAAAGGGACAATTGGCGCGCCAATTCCGCCCCGCTTTTTGCAAGGTAAGATAACCTGATATCAGGTCTACTACATCTATTTTTTGTTTAATCTCGTCAGTTTGATCCACGAAATGGTATTAAGTATTATGTATCAAGTATAAAGCAATGTCCCCTAATTCAAAAACAAAAAGACCGCAGGGGCCTTTTTGTCTGTGTGTTTCGTATTCCTGTTGCTTAGTTTTTTAGTTTTTTTGTTGCTTAGTTGCCCTCCTATATCTTCCCCACCAGATCCAGCCCAGGCTTTAATGTTTTTTCTCCCGGGTGCCAATTGGCGGGGCATACTTCTCCGCCGTTTTCACGAACGAATTTGGCTGCCTGCAATTTGCGAAGCAATTCATCCGCGGAACGCCCGACTGAATTGTCATGAATTTCAATAGTTTTCAAAACGCCATCGGGATCTATCAGAAATGTCCCGCGCAGGGAGAGTCCTTCGCTTTCAATATAGGTGCCAAAAGCACGGCAAAGCGTGCCAGTCGGATCGGCCGCCATAGGAAATTTGATTGTGCCGATGGCTTTACTCTCGTCATGCCACGCTTTGTGGGTAAAGACCGTATCGGTGGAAACGGAAATTACTTCACACCCTTCTTTTTGGAACTCTTCGTAGTGGTGGGAGGCGTCCTCCAGCTCGGTTGGGCAAATGAAGGTGAAGTCAGCCGGGTAAAAGATAAGTGCCAACCACTGGCCTTTGAAGTCAACAAGTTTGGCTTTTTTTATCTTGTCGCCCTGATAGTACTCGAAAGAAAAATCCACAATCTCGGCAATATCTTTGATGTTTTGATTGATTTGGATCATAGGAATTAAATTAGTAGTTATTTTGTCTATCAAAAATTGTACTAAATATTTTGATATAAAACAACAGATATGATTGAGATTTTTAGTTTTTTGTGATTTAATGACTTAGCAATTGGAGAGGTCGCATAGTGGCCTAGTGCGCCGCCTTGGAAAGGCGGTATATCCGCAAGGGTATCGGGAGTTCGAATCTCCCCCTCTCCGTTTATAGGGATAGATGTGCCTTTTCTGTATTATCAGGAAGGGTTTTTTTAGTATAATATCGAGTTTTTTGTTAGTCAAAGTGAAGTTCGAACCGATTGTTTTCAGGATTTGCTTTTTCGTCTCCATATTTCCAGTTTCAAACTTTATTTTGGTGTAATAAGAGAAATTAAACAGTTCCTCTACTAGTTCGAGCTGACAGTATTCTTTGTCCCTCCATTTGTTCTCTAGTGTTGTTATTTCTTGTTCTTCCTGTATTGTTTCTTTGGAGAATTTTTCACAATCCTCTGAAGTGAAAAATCCATTATCTTCCAATATCTGTCTTTTCAGATTATCCATTTTCTTTTTATTGCTTTGCCTGCGTTGCTGAAGACCTTTCAATATCTCGGTCTGAGTTTTTATCTCCTGATTGTTATGCTCTCTTGCATATTTCAAGACCCATTCCTTGAATTTATCAGAGATAGTTATACTATTTATGGTTTCTAGTAATTGCCTGTCGAGCTCTTTAGCTACTATGTATGGTTGGGAGCACTTTATCGCTTTGTTCTTTCTTGTGCAACGGTAGTAGGTGTAGTATGGGGTTTTAATGCGAGTTGCGTGGCGGTTCCTGTGTTCCTCTGCTGTTATCGAGCAACCACATTCGCCACATTGTATTAGGCCAGTGAAATCAAAGTCGTGCTTTTGTTTTCTTGGCTTACCCTTACTTCCTAGGGCATCCTGAATGTAATCAAACTCCTCTGGCGTTATCAGGGATATATGATGGCCTTGCTTAATGCTTCCTCTGTGCTTAATCATTCCGTAGTAGAACGGGTCGGTCAAAATCCTATAAAATGTGCTCCTAGACATTGGGCCACCACCCATTTTTTTAGTTCTTGGAGTTCGGTAGCCATACTCATTGTTTAGTGTTTCCAGAGCCTGTCTAACTTCGTATTTGTCATACAGGATTAGCTCTAACGACTTTCTTATTAGGTTAAATCTCTCAGGGTCGGGGATGGATTCACTCAATCCCTCTCCCCTAGAACCATCGTTAATATATCCTGCTGGTGCAGAGCCAGGCCTTAACCCTCTCTCGAACTTCTGCCTATACCCCCTCAGGATATCCTCACTTTTATTGTCGTTTTCTAACTTTGCCTGATTGCAAATCATACTAAAAAGAAATTTATCATTGGGGGTATTTTTGAATACTTGGTTTGGTGTTCTAATTTCAGCTATTTTACCCGAATCCATCAGGTATACCAACATCCCAGTGTCGACAGAATTTCTCGATAACCTGTTTGCATTCCAAGTAAGAATACCGTTAGCTTTATTATGTTCGAATCCCTTAATCATATCATTGAACACTGGTCTGCCAGGCTTCTTGGCGGTGTGAGATTCCTGTAATGTATCGCAAATATGTAAACCAATCTTTTTTGACAATACACTTAACTCCGCTATTTGTGACTCAATAGAAGCAGCCTGCTTCTCTTCTTGCTCTGACGATTTTCTTGCGTATAGAATATAATTTATTTTTTCTTCCATATACTTGTTGTTTATTTATATTATAGTTATTTTCCAAACAAAATAAAAGAGTTTTTGGCTTAATCAAGCGTAGTTTTTCGATGCTGTTCTCGGAATCTACTTTCTGACTTTATACTGCTTCCTATACCAACAACTGCTTTCGGCAAGCAATCGACCTCTTGTGGAGCGACTAACTGAAATATCTCTATCAGTTCTGCTCCTTTGCCCATAGCTTCACTGTCGGGGATAGTCTCTCCGAACTCTTCTTCCCAAATATCTTGTAATGCTCTTATGGACTCGTCTGACAACATTTCACTCTTCTTTCTCGTAATTTCTTACGGTTCTTTATAATAAAAAAATCTGGGTCAGTGCGGTGAACCCAGATTCTTTTAACTAAACTCAATTTAATTTAATTAAATTCAGTAAACATAAGTCCGCACTGACCTTGACTCTTAAAGTGTTAAGTTGCAGGCGGTAATAAAAAACCGTCCTGCTGATATCAAAAAAGCTTTCATCACGTGAGCAATATATGCTTCTTTGATTTTGGCAGAACGGCATTATAGCCAGTTCTTATAATGTCTTGTATTTTTGTTTAACTTTGCCTAGTTGTTAATTCTATTTTAACTCTCTGGGATAAAGCGTCAATAGCTTTTTTGGCTTATCTATGTGATAGTTTGGTAGAGTATTGAAGACTAGTCAAAATATCTGTGGAAAACTATAATGCGTTGACCTTATTATATTCGTCGTTCTATAAATTTATCTTGAAACTTTTCAATAGTCTGGAACGACACTTCGTTGAAGTTAAATATCTTGAAAAGCTTTATGCATAAATCATTTGCTGTTTCTTTCCATAAAGACTTTAGTTTTACCGATGACACTCTTTCGTCCAAAGATACTACGGATTCACGACAAATATACCAATCGTAAAGCAAAATATTAAAGTCGTAGGATTTTAGCTTTCTATCTTCAGCACCGTAAAGTTTTATACCAATATCAATATCGCCATCGTAGTTTAGCTCATCTACATAAAACTGTTTAGAGAATAAGAGAAATTCTGTTATTGAGTATATGGCTCCTATATAGCTTAATGCTTTGCCTGTGTCGGTTTCGTCCTGTTTTGCACCGTCTTCTCTTAGAGTGATTTTGTAAACAAAAAGACCGCTCTGGAAAAGACGGAAAGCTTCATAATGCTTTGGTTCAAATTTTGTCCACGACTGAACACCTTTTGAAAAGTTAGCAAAATCGTTTTTATCAAGATGTGGAAAATCCCACCCCCTCAATTGAACTCTCTGGTTCTCAACTGCTTGTTTTACTTTGGTTATATCTGGAATTAAGTCTTTTTTATATTCGGTTGGTTTTACCACTATTTCCCAATATCCATATTTTTTTAACTCTTCTCCTATTTTTTTCTCGATATAGTCACTGGCTTCGACCAACTCATCCTTGTAATCGTCATTTTCTTCTGTATTGCTGGGTCTTCCACTAAACAGTCGTCCAATCTGATTCAATAGAAAATCTCCTTTCTTGGTCATTGCCCTACCAAGTAATTCTCGCATTTCCGTTGAAGATGGTATGGCTTCGCTCGATCCCTTTTCCGTTCTAATATAAATGCCCCCATCTTTTAGTATCGGTTGCTGTTTTGTATTCTGATTACTCCTCTTGCATATTATTGGTTCTTCATCGAATTCGGGTACTTCTATTATGACAAGGTTCTTTCCTTTATAAATAGGTCGTTGAACATAAACTGTAAATTTAGGGTCTGTATAACTATGCAATTTATTATTAAAGGAAGTCTGGTCAAAGGACGCGAGATTCTCATCGGATAAACCCTCTACTGTGCCGTCATCCTTTATGCCAATAAAAATTCTCCCACCGTTTTTAGTGTTTGCCATCGCCAATATGTCTTTTATGACACCGAGATGACAATCTTTATCAGTGTTGCAATTAAAATCTTCCTTAAAGTCGACATTGGCTGTCTCTGCTCTCGATTTAAATATTTGCTCTAGCTCTTCTTCTGGGTATTGCGACATAAAGTTTCATTAATATCTCTATTTATTATAACACAAAAAAACAGGATTTGCCCTGTTATTTTTGTCCGAAAAAGAGTTGTTTAATGGACAGATGTTTTACTTTTACCTGTAAGGTTGAATAGCCACTATTTTCGATAGGGTTTTTTGGACAGGCGATATTTCATTTAATATCTATGTCGTCCATATCAATATCCATAAGCTCTCTAAATTTTTCGGCTATGCTTTTCCATTTACCTGCCGTTGGTTCGGAAATATCTATTACTAACTCGCCATTAAGGTTTTTCTTTATATACTTATGTTTCTTGATTTTCTCATAAAAAATTACTTCCATAAATTCATTTAGTAAGCTAAGTGTCGTCTTGATAGCCATAAACACCCCATAATGATATTTCTCGTGTTCTTTTTTGTAACCACCACCAATCCAAAGTGTAGGATTTGTCTGGTCGAGATTTCCCTTGGGGGCAGTATGTAAGAGGCTTATATGCGAAATATAGTTGCTTAGTACTCCATACTCCTGCCCAGCCAATGGAATAGCTTTGGTGGCAATTGAGATAGCCTTTGTAGAGTCATACTTATTCGATTTTAACTGTATCAGTTTGTCGGGGTTAGAATGTATATCAAAAGCAGAAGCCACTGTTTCTACTACCATTCTTAAGATTGTCTGTGGCTCCAAGATATGTCCTCTTCTAAAGATTTCTATTGCAGATATTATTGACCCAAGCCCATTCCATAAAAAAATAGCGGATTGAAAATCTGCATCAGATAGAGCATTCTCTCCTTCAGAATCAATAAGACCGATAAGGGTTTCTAATGACTCGGCTATTTCTTCTGCGAGACCATAGAATATCTCGTCATAATTACTATCAAAATCTTGGGCGACAAGGTCGCTTTTTGACTTTATATGTCCCAAAACGGTTTCTGTTGTAATTGGTTGCCTAACCGTATCCATAGTAACATTATACTATTTTTATAGACTATTTGAAACTAGAAATCGCATTTTGTACTGTCGATTTTGAGATGTTTACCATACTTGCTATTCTCCTAACAGACAACCCTTGCTGTCTTAATTCACTTATCCGAACAATATCAATCTCTGATGCTGGTCTGCCTATTTTCTTTCCTTTTGCTCTTGCCTTTGCCATTCCTGCCCTCACCCTCTCTTGGATTATTGACCTCTCAAATTCTGCGAAAGCAGATATCATTGTGAACATTACCTTCCCTGTCGGTGTCGATGTGTCTATCGCCTCTTGATAGCTCACAAAGTCTATTCCTAGCGAATTAAAGGTATCCAGAGAGGTTATGAGTTGCTTTGTGCTTCTACTGAACCTATCAAAGCGAAATACCACCACACAATCAAATTTTCTCTTGTGAGCGTCATTTAATAGCTCCGTAAGGGCCGGTCTGTTTTCTTTGCTTCCGCTATCCGTATCAGTGTAGCTTCTGAATACCTCCCAGCCTCTATTTTTCACATACTCTTGTAATGGTATCAGTTGGGTATCGAGGTCTTGGTTCTTATCTGTGGTACTTATACGAGCGTAGATTGCAATTTTTTTCATATCTTGTGGTTAGTTATATTGCTATTGGCACAAAACAAAAGCCTCGCATTTCTACGAGGCTTTATTGTTGAGTAATTTCTCTTTTCTATTTTTCGGTTTTTTCTTTTCGCTCCCCATAACCAAAATTATTGTATAGATTTAGTATAGAATATGAACTATCTGTGTCAATAGTTATTGTCTATATGAGGCCAAATATCACTATGGGTAATCTATACAGCTCTCGAAATTGTCTGGGCGACATCGGTTAATACGATTGAGGGCTTTTCTTGTCCCCATTGTCACTCCATACTTCTCAATAGCCAATATGGCATAATCGGAACAAGTTGGATAAAAACGGCACTGTATCCTGCGTCTCAAAAGTGGCGAAATTGTCTTCTGGTAGACAACTATTAAGAATATAACTAATTTTGACATCCTATAGTTCGTGTGTTATTTCTTCTTTTTTTATAGCTCGAGAACCACATTTTGGGCACTTGCCAAGGTCTAGTGGCTTTTTGTCTGGGATAAATGCAGCGGGGCCACAACCAGAACAGCACGATGCAGATTTGCCACAATTCTCCATCGATTCGCCACACGACTGTGCCGCTTCCTGCTTACCATAGAACCAGATATTCCCACAAGCACTACAGCTACATTTTGTTTCCTTTATGATTTTGGGCTTTGTTTTTTCCATATTTCGTATTTAGTTAATAATATGACAGTTGGGCTATTATTATCCTATTTGCAGGGTTCGTGTAGGGTTCTACTGGGATATGCTTTCTGTACAGCTTCTAAACTCGGAAAAGATTGTAGATATTTTGTAGAGAGATTCTTATAGGCCGAGTCTGTATCGCAATAATAAAGATATGCTGTGCCATAAGAGCTCGCATAATAAGTGTGTCCAGATGTGGTTTGCGGGGCAGGGACTGGAGTGGGCGTTACTGGTGCTGGCACAGGGCTAGTTGGTGCTGGTGTGGTGGTAGTTGGTGACGAACTTGTTGTATTGCCGCTACAGGTAGTCGAGCTCCATAATCCCTTCTGCCCACTTCTCGCTTGTTTCTCTGCTTCTTTGAACTCGGCTTGGTATTTATATGGGATATCGTATGTATATTCGTGAGCATACCCATCACCAATCATTTGCTTGTTAAAAAATGTGCCATTTTCAAGATAAACATAACGCAATAGCCGACCATATTTGTCCCTATCCCCTTGAGTCGCATCAGATTCAAGCTTAACTTTCTTCCCCGAAAGCAATGCCTTCGCTCTATTGGAAGCCTCAACACCAAAACACTGAACTGGTTTTCGAGGGTCAACAGTTTCAGGAGTATCTACACCTATTAGACGAATCGTTTCTGTCTTTCCGCTAACACTGGCCTTAAAAGTATCGCCATCCGTTACGGAAACAACGCCATAATACTGTGTAGTGGTCTGGGTGGGCGTTGTCTGGTTGCTCTGGGTGTTTGAACCAGAAGATGACTGACTAGCGTCCGTTTTGTTGTCTTCCCCTGTTGTTTGGGATTCTTGATTTGCCTCCTCCTTCTTTGGTGGAGTATAGGTTATTTTTATATCCTTTCTGTCGCTTTGATTCCCTGCTTCATCTATAGCTATAAGATAAAAATTGTTCTCTCCTTCATTCAGGCTGACTGAATCAACGGTAATTTCTTCGCTGGATTCTCGTACCTCTTTAATTTTTTTGTTGTCTGAACCAAAAAGTTCTATTCTTGCGTTTTTCTCTGTTTTTCCTTTTATATCTGTCTTGTCTTTGTCGCTAGTAATCTCTGTATTTTCAAGTTCTATGTTTGGCTTTTGTGTATCAAGAATAATTTTTTTAGTAGCACTTTTATTTGTACTGCCATTACTGTCTGTTGTGCTTACATAAACTGTGTTTTCACCTTCATTGAGCGTAAACTCTCCAAAAATGAACTTTCCGTTGGAATCGGCAATCACTTCTTGGATTTCTTGATTATTTATCATAAGTTTCGCTTTTGTCCCGCTTTCAATATGGTAGCCAGAGACAACAACCGCCTTTTGATTAGTCGGACTTTTTATTTCATCTAAAAAAGGTTGTCCTTTTGCCGACAAGGACATTATCAGAATCAAAAACACCACAACAACTATGGTGGCAATGATTTTATAGACTCGTCCCCATTTGGTCTTCGCCCAAATAGTCCAGACAGCAATAAAGGGTAATAAGAGAATGATAACTGGTAGTAAAACGATGATGGCTACAATGCCCCACCATTTTGCATACCATCCTCTTTTTTTGGTTTTTACTTCGGTGTTTTCCATATCGTTTGGTTATTTATAAACACAAAAAAGGTCACCTGAACTAGCGGTGTAACCTTGCGGACACACCCGCTATCCTTTCGGATAGTGACCTCAACGACGAAGTACCAGTCAGATGACCGTTCTTGTCGTTGAGGATTTCATAACCATACCTCAAATTACTTCGAGGGTTAGGTTAATACTCTAAATTGTAAATATACTCTATCATAAAAATCTACCAGAGTAAACTACCCATAAAACTTCCATTTCTTCTTTAATTCTTCTTGATAGCAGTCAAAGGATTCATCTTCATTTTCAATTAAAGACCATTGTGAAAACCAAAGTCGCACTCTTTTTTGTTTATCTTCTTCCGTTCCATCTTGCCATCCCCCAAACCTCTTTTTTCCTATAGCCGTATGGGAATCTATAAAAATTTCTTTTATCTCTGGAAAATTTTCATCCTTATCTATTTCGTCCACTACGATATTGGTCAGGTTATCTCCGAGTCTTGTCTTTTTATTCCTGCAAGCCAAAACTATTAGATTAACAAAGGGGAGAAATCCATCTCCCCCAAAGTTCGTTTTGAATACTGATAGGTTCATTCTTATTTCCAGTATCCCTGCCAACGTTAGTGCTGTTGTGTTTGCTAGTCCTATGTCCTCGTGGACTATCGTGTTTAATCGTCTGCTCAAATATTTTCCGTATCCTGAAGCGTAAAATATGTAAGCAAATTTACAAGCGTCTCTTTCGTCTCCCCTCCTGATACATTTCTGAAGAGCTGAAGCAACGAGGTCAAAAGTATATCCTTTATCTTCAAATTTCTTTGCCAATTTTATCTCCCATCCTTTTCCTGCTTTTTGTTTCTTTTCTTCTGCCATCAATTTGTTTTAGTTATGTTTTTATTTTAGTTTATGTACCCACTGTGTCAATAGGATTTTAGCTTAACCAAGGGTCTTTTCTGCCATCACACAACATCGTGTACAACCCTTGCTGTCTTGAATGATGGGTTTGATTTAAGTCATTATTTGTGCGATAATACAAGCGAATTACAGGTAATAGCGTGTAAAAACAATGTCAAATATAGACTCGCCTCAATATCTATCAAGCAAGGACATCGGAGTTTTGAAAAAAACCCTTGTCTCGTTTGCAATCGACACATCAAAAGACAAACGAATCGGGCAACCCTATTTCCAGAACAATGAGCAATGGGAATTTTTCTATTTATACTTTAAAAAACACGCAGAGGAAGATATAAAGAAAATCTGTAGCAATATCATAAGCAATCATAAAGAGATTAAAAAGACGATATTTTTTGATGCAATCTACGATATATTCCAAAGAAATGTTTTTTATGCTATTTTTCGAGGCGAATTCACCGCTGTGGCGTTAAAAACCGAGAAATTTGATGATGGCAGTATGGCTATTGACCTCGCTCCTCGTAAAGTGGGTTTAGATACATTCATTAAATATTCTGATGACTTAGCTATTCCGATTGTCGAGCACATAAACCAGCAGATAGCCAATAAAATATCTTTTTACAAGAATCATAGAGTGATAACGTGGGTGCCAGTTACCAACTTACGCATAGACAAAGATGTATGTTTTGAATTTGCCAATGTTAGTTTTATCTCTAAAGAGTGTCCCGCTCTTACGGAAAATTTTGTAAAGTGGGTTAAAATGGATAAGTTTCGAGATGGCGAGAGGACAATGCTTAGAGATTCTGGAAATTTTGCTATTATAAAGTTCGAGGGCTGTTCAGCACCAAAAGCAATCTTTGATTTAAGTAGGCCATATTTCAATAAAGTGTTTGGTGTCCTCCGTCTATTGCTAGATTGGGCAGAGGTAGAAGGAGAACTTATAGGGACAAAGCAGTCATTGGAGACAGAATATACCGTGATTTATTCTGAGAGTAGTCACGATAACTCCACGATGACAGCAGTGATGCCAGAAATAAATAGCGATTTCTTTATTGCAAGAAATGAATATTGGATACGTTGTCCGATAATTAGCAGTAAGAGCATTGAGCAAATATCGAACTCTCCTAACCTCAAAGCCACAAATGCGTTATTGGAAAGGGCATATAACAGTAAGAGTACCTCATTGGATAGCAAGATTTTTGACTCATTATTTTGGTATTCAGAAAGCTTAAAACATTTTACTACTCCCCATAAACTTGTTGGATTTGTAACTGCCCTAGAGACTATTCTTACAAGCAATAAGCTAACAGAGGGTTTTTATGACAAATCAATATCGGAAATGTTCTCAGAACGAGGAGCTATAGTGTTGTGCGATAGCTATGAAGATAGATTGGAAATGAAACGAAAACTAAAAGGGATATATCGCATAAGAAGTATATTGGTTCACGGTTCTGGAACGGGTAGCATATCAGATTCCGAAATCACCGATGCTCATCATCTAGCCACAGGCATTTTGTTGGGAGTCATTGACTTAGCGAACAAAGAGAATATTTCTTCAGTAGAAGAACTGAACGATTATTTTCAAAAAGTATTACTGTCCTAGGTTTAATACTATAAGCAACCACTATATTAACAGCTTCTCCTTATTCCCAGCTTTATTTCAAAATCTATAAGTGTCTTGGTGGCTTCTAAAGCAAATTTCAATGCTTTGTGCCTTGCTCTAAGAGGCATCTTGGTTGTTTCTTCGTAGTCTCTCCCTAATTCTTGGTACCTTTTCATAGCTTCTTGGCAAATCGCAATGAGTGATTTCAGGGAATCAAATTCCTGTTTTTCATAAACAATTTTTATCTTTCTAAAAAAATATGGATTTCCACTAATAATTACTGCTGAATCTTGTGTTAAGAGATTATTTCTATAATTATTTATAACAGTGTGGGACGGGATACTTATATTGGGATAATTTATACGGTTGCTTCTAACCAAATACTCTAACTCTGACTTAACTTTTCTTGAAGAATAACCACCGATTACCATTTGCCTTAATTCATCCTCTAGCTCCGTTGGGAGAGTAGCTATCTTATTTTTATACCCATAGTCCTTTAGCAGGAGCATTTCTGCTAAGTTATCGGTATTTCTTTTGATTTGTTCTTCGGTCATTTTCATATTTTCTCCTGCATTTCCCGAACAGTTGTAAAGGGATAATTGTATTACCTCATATTTTTTGGTATTATTTATGAAGTTTGTATATTAAATGACTGGGATTAGTATTGGCTCTAGCTCCATCAAAGAAATTCGAATGTCGTCCCAGAAGTCCCGTTTTTTGAAAAAAATGCCGAAAGAAAAGCGCGGGGCGTGATGCCCCGCGATAAAATGTATGCTTCAAGCGATCTGCGAGGGGCGCAGATTGCCCAAAACATTACGCGTAATGTCTTAGTTTTAGTTTCCACTTCACACTATCCCCATAGTGCTTTTTCACCTCTTAATGCTGGCCAGCCACGAAGTTGTGATAATTCTCGAGATCTGACCTTGTCGAAATCGTGAAGGACCTGGTGTTGCCGTCACAATCAGAGGCCGTCAGGGTGTCTCCTTTGTGAACCACTTTTCCCCCCAAACAACCAATGATTTCCCTCTCTTTTGTAGCTTCCCATAAAATCGGGAGTTCTTCTTTCCGCCCTTCTCTTACTGTTCCTTGATCTTGAGTTCGCATGCTCTGAGCCTTTCTGGTTCGTCTGCCGTAGACAGACTATGGTTTTTTCCTTCCTACTGAAAGGAAAGCTCTACTCTCCCTTCAGGGATTAGCCCCGAGTTATTCCCGGTTTGTTTTGGGACTAATCCAGTGCCGATAGATCACCTCCTTGCGTTCTCCTTGAGATTTTACACCAGAGCCCAGAAAGTAGGCTTTTATTTTTAAGGTCGGAAAGGTGTTCGCAACAACATGGAGAGAAAACTGTCAGAGCATGCGAAGGCGAGCCAGTTTTCTCATCCATGTGTCGCGAACCTGCCGGAATAATAATCTTATGTTAGCAAAATAAGAGAAGAAAGTCAAGCCCTAGGGTAGATGCACGGCCTTGGCGGCGTAGGACCTGTGATCGTTGGCAACAATCACCACCAAATCTTCTTTTTTGGCCAATTTTTTGGTTTTGACGAAATGGGCGATTTCCGCCATCAACTTTTTCTCATTTTCCAGAAAAATCCCGTAGCCGGCCACTACCCCCCAAGAAAGAGCCAGTTGATTGATGACTTTTTTGTCATGGGAGAGCGCCACCACGAAACATTGCGGCCTGGACTGCGATATCATCCGCGCCGAAAATCCTGTTTCGGTAAAGCAAACGATGCATTTAGCCTTCACATTTTTGGCCAAGGCTTTCGCCGAAGGACCGATGATTTTTGGCGAGATGACGCGATGCGACTGGTTTTTCAAGGGTACCAGATTGGTTAGTGAAAAATTCTCAAAATTGAGCCTGCCAGTGCGGAAAAGTCCCTTCTCTGTCTCGCGAATGATAGAGGCCATCATTTTCACCGCCTTGATCGGATAGGGCCCCATAGCTGTTTCTTCCGACAGCATCACCGCGTCCGTGCCATCCAGCACCGCGTTGGCCACATCGGAAACTTCGGCTCTGGTTGGCCTGGGACTGGTCATCATTGACTCCATCATTTGAGTCGCCGTAATGACCGGCTTGCCACTTGATACCGCGGCCGCAATGATTTCTTTTTGCGCCAAAGGCACTCTCTCCGGTGGCAATTCAATCCCTAGATCGCCACGAGCCACCATCACGCCATCGGCTTCCCGCAAGATGCTTTTGATACTGCTGTATGCGTGCGGTTTTTCTATTTTGGCGATGATTTTGACTCGCGAATCTTTGCGAATTTTGCGAATTTCTTTGCGAAGAATACGAATGTCTTCCGCCGACTGAACAAAAGAAAGCCCAATGAAATCCACGTCGTGTTCCACTCCCCAGCGCAAATCGGCCAAATCTTTTTTCGTTAACGCGCCTATGGATAGATGAGCGTTGGGAATATTGATGCCCTTACGAGACAAAACCAATCCCCCGCGAACCACTTGCGCCTCGGCCATTCCTTTTGCTTTGCCGATCACTTTGAGCTCCACCATGCCGTCCATCATAAGGATTTTGGTGCCAATTTTTACCTCTTCGGCCAATTGTTTGTAATCAATGGGAAGAAAACCTTTTTTGAATTTGCCGAAACCTACCGAGATTTTCTCGCCTTCGGTCAAAACAACGCCTTTTTTCGGCAGATCGGCTCCCAAGCGAATCCGCGGCCCTTGAAGATCTTGC
Organism: Candidatus Microgenomates bacterium; assembly: GCA_016188915.1. GTDB lineage: Bacteria > Patescibacteriota > JACPGU01 > JACPGU01 > JACPGU01 > JACPGU01. The sequence continues at coordinate 118,548 of JACPGU010000002.1, forward strand.
AAGATGGCCAGCGACTGATGGTCTTCGTTAGCAATACGCCTCAATTGATAAAGCCATTGCTCGAACTCTTCATATTTACCGTGCGAAAAATTAAACCGCGCCACATCAAGCCCGGCCTCAATCAAGGCTCTCTGCGTTTTTTCATCTTTCGTCGCCGGCCCGATGGTGGCGACAATCTTTGTGCGATTTTGGGAAATGTTCATTTTGTTTTTATTAGTTTCTCTATTGTGTTCCAAGAAAACCCTCTCCCGGCCAAATAGCGCGTCATTTTCTCCCGTTGTTTACGATCCGCCATATCAGTCCAGACACGAGATTTTTTTTCAAAGGCCTGGTGGGCGAGAGACTCTTCTGTTTCGGTATCAATATTTTCCGCTAAAACCTGTTTTAAAATCTCATCAGCAATGCCTTTCTGTCGCAACTCCATCTGTAACGCTCTTTTGCCCTTTGGGTTAAATTTCGCCCGCTCTCTAATCCACATCTCGGCAAAACGCTGATCGTCAATCAAATTTAAATCTTTGGCTTTCTCCAAAGTCTGTGCAATAACATTATCACTAAATTCCTTGCTTTTCAATTTGTTGATAACCTCTTTTTCTGACCTTTCCCTGCTTTTCAGGAAAAAAAGAAGCGCGTTCCACGCCTTGGCGCTTGTCTCCTCATTTTCCATCTTGGCCAAAAAATCTTCATCTACTTCCTGCCCAATTTTGAGTCCCAGTCGCGCCACCGCTCCTTCGTCCATCCCACAATAAAACTCCCCGTCCAAGAACAGATTCCAGCGATCTTTACGCTTTTTTTGAGGAGAAAGATTGGTGATTTTCATGTAGTGGCAGTAAATAATTAAGTATATATTTACAGGTTATTGCTAGAAGCGGCTTCAAAGTTCATTTTGCTTAATTGTTTCGTTGTTTTCTTGGTTAATTGGAACGCCGCGCAAGTCGCGATCATGACGGCGTTGTCACCACAATAAATAGTATCAGGTATTAAGTATTGAGTGTTAGGTATGAGCTGCCGAATTTCCAGTCTCATTTTTTCTCGCAATCTTTTATTCGCCGCCACACCACCAGCGATGCTGATAGTTTTTGCCTTATATTTCTGCGCGGCCTTGATGGTCTTGGCGACCAAAACATCGGTGGCGGCTTCTTCGAATTCATAAGCGAACATTCTTTTTCTCGCTTCAGTGGAGGTCTCACCTCCAGCAAAGCCGGAGGAAAGACCTCCGCTTTCGCGTTGCCATGCATACAAAACTGCGGTTTTCAGACCAGAAAAAGAAAAATTGAAATCGTTGCTATCGAGCATTGGACGAGGGAGAACAATCGGAGATTTATGATTTAAGATTTCAGATTTTGGATTTTCAATCTGCAATCCTGCCTCGCCGGCAGGCAGGCTACAATCTGCAATCTGCAATTTTTCACGATATTTTTCGGCTTCTGCCGAAACGACCGGTCCGCCCGGGTACGGCAACCCCAAGATTTTGGCGACTTTATCAAACGCTTCTCCCGCTGCGTCATCCAAAGTTTCTCCGAGTGTTTGATATTGGCCGTGATCTTTCATTAAAATAAGCGAGGTATGACCACCAGAGACCAGCAATATAATTGCTGGAAATTCAAAATTATTAGCGTTTAGCGTAGAGCGCTTAGCGTCTAGTTTAAGATTTTGGATTTTGGATTTATTTGAGATTTGAGTTTTGAGATTTGAGATTTCGCAAACGAAGTTTGCGTAAATGTGTCCCTCCAGATGATTCACCGGTATTAAGGGCTTCCCCCACGCCAGCGCCAATGATTTGGCGGTATTAACGCCTACCAAAAGCGAGCCGATCAGTCCCGGATAGGCCGTCACGGCGATTGCGTCTATCTGCGAAGGTGTCACCTTCGCATCTTTGAGAGCTCGTTCCGCCACCGAGATTATTTTTTCTACATGGGCGCGGGATGCTACCTCCGGTACCACTCCGCCAGTCAAAGCGTGTATATCTATTTGAGAGGAGACAACATTGGAGAGGATAATCGCAGATTGTGGATTTTTAATTTCAGATTGTAGCTCAACTACTGCCGCCGCTGTTTCATCGCATGATGTTTCAATACCTAATATTTTCATATTATTGTGTAGCGTATTATAATAGACACAGTATATTATATCAGATTATTGGTTTTCTTGCTTTAATAAGCTATAATACTATTGACTATGTCAACCGACAACCTGTTGCAATCAAAACGATGGGCGGAATTTCAAAAAGCTCTGGGAAGAGAGGTTTTTTGGATTGAAGATGCTTTATTGATAAAAAATAATCTCCCAAAAAACAAATGTTATCTTTTTTGCCCCTGGGGTCCAGAAAAATTAAATCAAGATTTTTTGTTTAAGGCAAAGCTTTTGGCCAAAAAAGAGAAAGCTATTTTTATTCGCGTGGAGCCACGGGCAGGATTTAAGACAAAGGGTTTAGGATATAGAATAAAAAAAACAAAAGACATCCATCCAAAGAATACTTTGGTCCTAGACCTTACCCAGGGCGAAGAAGAGTTGCTCAAAAATTTAAAGCAAAAAACTAGGTACAATATCAATCTGGCAGCTAAAAAGGGCGTAAAAATAGAGACAACAACTAACCCCGAGCATATAAAAGTTTTCTATAAAATTATTGAGCAAACCAACAAAAGAGATCATGTTCGCTCTCATTCTAAAGATTACTACAAAAAAATGCTGGAGTCTCTGGGTGATGATGGCATCCTAAGGCTTTATTTGGCTCGCTACAACAATCAATACATTGCCGGTAATCTCATCGCTTTTTATGGCAATACTGCAACTTACCTCCACGGAGCTTCTTCTGATTCAGAAAGAAATGTCATGGCGCCCTACCTTTTGCAATGGCAAGCGATTAAAGATGCCAAGGAATACGGATGTCAGTATTATGATTTTTTCGGTATCGCTCCTAATGATTCCGTCCGTCATCCCTGGGCAGGAATTACCAGATTCAAAAAAGGCTTTGGTGGAACGCAAATAAATTTTCCGGGAACATACGATGTGGTGATTTCTGGAGGATGGTATATGATGTATAAAATCTTTAGAACTTTGAATAGGCTAAGATAACAGAAAAATTATAAGCTCTAAATCCTAAATTATAAAGAAATTACAAGGCCCGAATCAAAAAGCTTAAAATGATTTGGAGTTTATGATTTGGAGCTTTTTTTTAGAATTTAGATTTTAGAATTTAGAGTTTAAGCCCCCTCTGATGCTTTATCTTTTTCACGGAGAAGATGATTTTCTCTCTTCGCAGCAATTGCAAAGGCAAAAAAATAATTTCGTCACCAAACACGGAGATATCAATCTTTCGGTCTATGACGAAGATAATTTTGTTTTTGAAAATCTAGCCAATGATCTTTTATCTTCTCCTTTTTTGGGTGAAAAAAGATTGGTGGTAGCAGAAAATCTTTTGGGCGTTTGGAAAAAAGAAGACAAAGAAAAATTTGAAAAAATTATACCAAAAATAGCCGATACCACTATCGTTATCTTTCACGAAATAAAAAAAACAGACAGCCGCAATATGCTACTAAAATATTTTTCAAAAGACAACATCAAAGAATTTGTTCCGATGGACCAACCCCGATTAAGAAACTGGATAGATGCTCAAATGAGAGAATCTGGCTATCAAATAGAGTCAAAGACAAGCTTTGTTTTGGCCAATCGCGCCGGAGGCAACACCCGCCAAATTTACCATGAAATACAAAAATTATTAGCCTACAAATTTGAAGAAAAAAAAATTACCGCTCAAGATGTGGGAATGATAGTCTCCGAGCAGATGAATACTAATATTTTTGATTTTTCTAATGCTTTAGCCCAAAAAAATCTCACCCTATCAGAGAAAGTTTTGAAAAATATTAGCGATACAGGAGAAAGTACTTTTGGCATTATGTCGCTTATCTCCAAACAATTTCGAAATCTTTTAGGCCTCAAAATAGCCCGAGAAGAAAAAATAGACCAAAACACTATTGCTGAAAAATTAGCTATTCATCCTTACGCCTTGAAAAAATCAGCCGAACAGCTCCACAATTTCAGTATAGAGAAATTACTTCAGATATATCATGCTATCGCCGCCACCGATCTGGCTATCAAGACCGGCGAAATGGAAGAAAGTCTAGCATTGGATCTTTTGGTGGTGAAAATTTGCCAACACTAAGAACTTTTCCTACATCCCCCAGTTTTTGCCCTCTTTGGTATCCACTATAAGTGGACATTTGAGCTCCAAAACGTTTTCCATTATTTTTGAGATTTGAGATTTGAGACCTGCCCCGCCGACAGGATGGTTTGAGATTTTTCCATCGGGAATTTCAAAAACCAGTTCATCATGCACTTGCAAAATCATCTTGACCTCCGAATTTTTCGAGAGAATCTGCCGGTCTATCTCAATCATCGCCAGCTTAATAATGTCGGCGGCGGTACCTTGGATAGGCATATTAATCGCCATCCTTTCGGCAGCTTTTCGAACTTGCACCACCGGTGAGAGGATGTCGGGTGTCGGGCGACGACGCCCGAGCAGAGTCTCCACATGCCCGTGCTCTTTGGCAAATTCTATCGTGTCATTCAGATAATCACGAACGCCAGAAAAATTTTCAAAATATTGGTCAATAAATTCTTTCGCCTCGGTCGGCGAAACACCGATAGATTGCGAAAGTCCGAAAGCGCTCATGCCATAAAGAATGCCAAAATTCACCACCTTGGCGGTGCGTCTCTGTTCTTTCGTTACTTTGTCGGCCGACACACCAAAGACCGCTTGCGCCGTCTCGGCATGAATATCACGCCCATCACGAAAAGCTTGGAGCATTTTCTTGTCCCCTGATAGATGCGCTACCACGCGTAACTCAATCTGTGAATAGTCAAATTTGATTAAAACATGACCTTTTTCCGCCACGAAAGCGGAACGAATCTGTTGCCCCCATTCTTCAGAAGCGGGAATATTTTGGAGATTGGGGTCAATAGAGGAAAGGCGTCCGGTGGCCGCAATCGTCTGACTGAAATTGGTATGGATTCTCCCGTCCATGGGATTGACCGCCTTGGGGAGAGCTTCCAGATAGGTATTTTGCAATTTGGTCAGCTCTCGGTATTCCAAAATCGGCTCAATAATAGGATGCGCGCCTTTCAATTTTTCCAGTTCACCGGCAGCGGTAGAAAGTCCGGTTTTGTTTTTTTTCACAAACTCGGAAGATATTTTTAGTTTTTTGAAAAGCACTTCCGCGAGTTGTTGGGGAGAAGCGATATTGAAGTCCTCTCCTGCTAATTGATGGATTTGTTTTTCTGATTTTTTAATTTTTTCCGCGACAACCTGTGATATTTCCTTCAATTTTCCCGCGTCAATCCGCACCCCCCACCACTCCATATCGGCCAGCACGGAAAGAAGGGGCATCTCCACATCGTAAAAAAGGTCGTTGGTCTTTCCCGTCAATCTTCCCTTCAAAACCTCGTAGAGTCGCCAGGTGAAATCCGCGTCCTCGGCGGCGTATTCGGTCGCCTCATTGACATCGGTTTCGGCAAAAGATTTTTGTTTGGCGCCGGCGCCAATGAGCGCGGTAATCGGAATCATCTGATGACCAAATTCAATGAAAGCCATATTGTCCAACGAATGTCCGCGTCTGACCGGATCGAGACAGTAAGAAGCGAGCATGGTGTCAAAATAAATCCCCGTCATCTTCACCCCCGCTTTTCTGATGGCGAGCATGTCGTATTTGATATTTTGGCCGATTTTTTTTATTTTTTCGTTTTCTAGAATGGGTCGCAAGGTCTCTAAAACTGATTTTTTCGGCAATTGTTGCCCTTTGCTGTGTCCAACGGGGATATAATATCCCTCGCCCGCTTTCCAGGAAAAAGAAAGGCCGACCAATTCGGAATCCAGCGCGCCGAGAGCCGATGTCTCGGTATCTATGGCAAATTCTTTCTGCTTTTTTAATTCTTTGAGAAATTCTCCGAACGACCGCTGGTCATTGACGAGAATATAGTTGTTATTTAATTTCTTAATTTCTTCTTTTTTTAATTTCTTATCAAAAAGGGTCAGCTCATCTTGTTTACTTACGCTTTTTGATCCCTCGCCCATCAGCTTCAGCAACCTCGGCATTAGCGAGCGAAATTCAAATTTTTGGAAAGTGGCCGTCGCTTTCCCGAAATCCACATCCGTCAACTCGCACGCGGGCAATACCAATTTGATCGGCGCTTCTCTGTTGATTGTTGCCAATTTTTGCGATAGATAAGCATTTTCTTTATCAGCCAGCAGTTTTTCCTTCACCGCATCCGAGAACCCAAAATCCTTGCCTCCCACCGCCTCGTAAACGCTATCTAATGTCTGGTATTTTTGCAAAAGGTCGGTTGCGGTCTTTTCTCCTATCCCCTTCACCCCCGGGATATTGTCCGAAGCGTCACCTCGAAGCGCCTTGTAGTCCACTACTTGCGACGGCGTCAAACCCATCTTTTCCACCACCCCTTTCTCATCGTAAACGATGGTGTCCTTGATGCCTTTTTTCAAAGTGTAAACGAAAGTATTGTCGTCCACCAGCTGCAAAGTGTCCATATCGCCAGTCACAATATAGGTATCCACACCAAGATTTTTTTCGTCAATCTTGGCGCACAATGTGCCGATGATGTCATCGGCCTCAAAGCCCTGTAGCTCAAAAATGGGGATATTGAGCGAGACCAAAACCTCCTGCGCCATCGGGATTTGTTCGTACAGCTCATCGGGAGCTTTGACGCGAGTGGCCTTGTAGTCGGCGTATTCTTCGTGCCGGAAGGTGGGCCCAGCCATATCAAAAGTAGCGGCAATATAGTCGGGCTTGGTATCCTCAATGGCCTTCAAAAGCGTGGAGGTAAAGCCATAGACCGCCCCGATAGGTCGGCCGTCTCTGGTGCGAAGATTGGGTATCGCGTGAAACGCCCGATGCACGAGCGCGTTGGAATCGATTAAGAGAAATTTCTTGTTCTTGGGCATAGATTATAGCTTTACTGGCTAGAATCTATTATACTAGATTGTGAAGAATATGAAAATGTCAGAACAGAGTTCCGATTAGCGCGGGATAATGACTGTCTATAATACTCAATATACTGCCCTTATGCGAATTGTCTTCGCATAAAAACGAGTTCTGCAAAATTAATTTTTATTTCTTTTTTATGAACAATGAGTTACCGCCACACAATATTGAGAAAGGCTTTTCTCAGATCGAAGCCGAGATGAAGAAAAGAGGATTTGTTTATGCTGGATTAGAAAGTTTAACAAAATTTAAGTTTAGCGATGGGGCCAAATTCAATGCTGTACCAACCCAAACAAAGGATGATGTTGTCGGCAAGTATATTCAGAAATATAAAAAGGAGGGTGTTGATATTGAAATTGAGCTAATAGACAAGACCGGAATGGACGAACGACAACAATCCGTTTATGTATTTATAAGAAAGAAATAAAAATTAACTTCGCAGAACACGGCATATCTGGTTCGCTCCTGCCGTCGCTCACTTCTTCGCCCATCATTCTTCGCTTTCAGCTACGAATGACACGGACTACGAAGCGCACAGCGTCCATATTTCAGGCTCTTTTCTACATTTAATATTGAAGGGGAGTCAGATACTAACTAGTTTTGGATATAATTGGATATGGTTAAAATATCCGATTAAAAAATTAGTTTTTTTCTTTTGACATAATATTAACTAAGTGCTGATATAGTTTATATTGCTATTCTTAATGTAAAAATGTAAACTAAAATTAAAGTATTTTTGGCTTGGGCATTCACCCCCCCCTAATTCCCCTCTGCCCTTCGCCCAAAACAAAAATTTTACCTGTTCTTTAAAATAATTGACGACAACTGCTGTTAGAAAAATAAAATCGCGAAAGGATATCACTGTGATTAGCGTAGATGACCTTCTCGACATGATAACAACCGAAGCCATAACACCACTCTCGCACGAGTGTCGCGTTTGTGGTCATATTTTTTCACCAGACGGAGAAGGGTGTCCTGTTTGCGGCAAAAACGGCGTAGCCTCACCTCTTCCCCGCCAAGATCACCAAAACAAGTAATTCGTCAATCTGTGGCAACTTGCTTACAAAAAAATATGGCTTTGGCCATATTTTTACTTACTTTAAAAACTTATCCTTAACCATCAAAAAGACCTTCTCCGAAGGTCTTTTTTGCGAAAAGCTAGAAATCTCACCGAAAATGTCGATGAAACAGCGGGCGACATAATACAAAACGACAACCGCCAGACCTTTCGATCCTGTCAAGATACATGCCGACTTTGAGATTGGCTATTCTTAGTTCTCTATCTATTCTTTCGGCAAATTTTGGATCATCTCTAAGCTTTCTTTCATGTTCATTGAGAGCTTTCACGATTTCGTTCATCTTTTCTGCCGATAATTCTCCTGACGAAGTTTTTAAAGGTCTTTTTCTCATCTTTCCCTCTCCTTAGCAGTAGTTTAACCTTCAAACTATCTCAAATATTTCAACACCACTTCACGATCGTTGAAAGGGACTATCTTGCCCATCACATTCATCCCGACCTCCGAACCTTTGCCGGTTATCACCACCACATCGCCATCGCCATGCGCCATCAGCAGAGCTTTCTCTATCGCGTGTTCGCGATTGATAATAATTTCATAATCCTCTCCTTCTTTTTTGTCGTTATCTTTGAAGCCATTCGCTATCTCTCTTACTATTCCATACGGATCATCAAAATAAGGGTCTTCGTTAGTTAGAATAGAATAATCAGCGTAACCCGAAACCACTTGCCCCATCGGTGCTCTTTTGCCCTTATCTCTCCCGCCACCACAAGCACCAAAAACAGCTACTATTTTACCTTTGTAAAGCGCTCTAATGGTAGCATAGAGGCCTCGCAAAGAATCGGGAGTCAGGGCATAATCAATGATGACATCATAGCCTTTTTTGCTAGATAATTTTTCCATTCGACCACTTACTCCCAAAAAATCCCCAAGATTTGCCGCCAAACTGTCCCAAGAAAAACCCGCCAAATGACCCACTGCTGCTGCTGCCAAAAGATTGTAGACATTTACCTCTCCCAAAAGAGGGGATATGATTTCTGCCTTTTCTCCTCCCAGGCTTATATTAAAGGTCAATTCTTTTTGGCTTTGTTTTACATCGCTGGCTAAAATAACTTTTTCGGCAAAAAGAGAAGGTTTATTTTTTACTGAAAAGCCCATCTTGTAATCAGCGCCAAATTTCAAAAAGCTATCGGCATGCTGATCGTCTGTATTGGCAATGATAGTTTTTTTAGCCAATCCCGTCGCGGGAAAAGCTATTTTTTTCCTGGCAGATTTACCTAAACTGGCAAATATTTTTTGTTTAGCTTTTTTGTATTTTTCAAAACTGCCATGCGACTCTATGTGCTCTGGCGAAAGATTGGTAAAAACCAATATATCAAAATTGATGCCAAAAACACGATGACTTGCTACCCCCTCAGATGACACTTCCAGCACAGCTACCCGGCAGCCGTTTTTGACCATTTTGGAAAGCATACTTTGCATTCCAAAACGCCCCAGCATTGTATTTTTGGTTTTGTTAATCCATTCTTTGTTGCCGATTTTAAAATTGGCCGTAGAGATCAAACCAGATCTTATCCCGCCCGACTGCAAAATCCAATGGATAGCATTAACCGTAGAAGTCTTGCCATTAGTACCGGTTACGCCAACAACCAATAGATTTTTGGAAGGATTGAGGTAAAAAAGAGCCGCCGCCAAAGACCAGGCAAAATAATACCAAGAAAAAACAAATCTTGGCGTAAAGCGCCGGATAAATTCTTTAATTTTTTTCATAATGCTATTCTACCTTTTTTTATAAAAAAAAGAAGCACTCTCGGCTCCCCCCTTAATCAGATCAAGCCCAACAGAAACACTACCAGCTTTTGCGTATTAACTCTTTGATTTTTTCTTCACTGGTCCGATAAACATTGTCCGAAAAATAGTAAGCGCCAGCGTAGGAAGAGAGCAAAATACCTAAAGCAACTACTAAATAGCCCAAAAAATATTGCGAGGAAAAAGAAACGACAAAACCATCGATTATAATAGCAAAGAAAAATTTGACCGCAAAATATAGAAAGAAAGTTTTTTTGAATAGAGAGTGCCAGATTTTAAATGGCCAAACATTCAAAAGATAACGCAAGAAAAGATAGGAAATAACCGCCCCCCAGATAAAACTCCATAAAACACTGGCGACTAAAGATCCCAGTCCAACATAAAGGATAAAGACATCAGGCAACGCTAAAGCGCCTAAAGCACCAAAATTAATAGCTACCTTAGGATAAACTATTTGCCCGCCAAAATACTGAAAAACAAAAGTCAAAATAGTGACGATAGCAAAAGACAGCGCGCCATATTTGACAGCAGCCAGATAAAGCTCTCTCTCGCCCGGAGATACTTTGAGCAGTTTGAGCAGAGCGTATAAAACATCATCGGCTTTTTGACGATAGTTCCCTGAGCCACGCAAATGAGCACTAGGGGAAGAAAGGTCATCTGGCTGAATAACTATTTTTTTGTTTTTTTCATCGGCTTCTTCAATGAAAGCCAGCGCTTCTTCTATCTCGGAGATAGCAATACCTTGCTTTAACAAGCCCTTTTTTAGCTTTTCGGTGCCATAATCATCTAGATTGTTTCTGATGTAGGCGATTAGTTCGCTGTCAGGCATAGGATAAAAATTAGATATTTGCCACTATTTTACCTTTTTTCGTAAAGTTTGGCAAAATCTTGAAAAAAATTATTCCGGACGTAATTTTTCCATCTCGGTTAATTGCTTCGGAGAAGTAGTGATAATTTGATCTTCAGTATAGGAAGCAGTCACCTTTATGGCCACATGATTGACCCCGGCAAAAAATAATCCCTCTCCCACACGCGACTCCAAAAGCAAGGCTTTTTCGCCTTCGGTCAGATTAAAAGTCGTCCCCACAGACTCAATAGAAGCAGGAGACTGTTTCAAAAGAAGTTGCATGGAAGAGTTCGTTACGATTGCCCGACCATATTTTGAGCCCAAAAAATCTTCCACATCTTGTGTTATGGTAGTCAGTCCCAAAAAATATTTGCGGGCTCTTTTGGCGATAGAAAAAATGAATTTGGCCGCGTCTTCGTTCTCCATCATCAACCATGCCTCGTCTACTATGAGCATTCTTTTTCTTCTCTCGGCCCTGACTCTGGCCCAAATGTAATCCAAAATCATATACATCGCAATCGGCCGAAGAGAGGTCTCCAAATCACGGATATTAAAAACCACGAAACCTTTGTGCAAATCAATATTGGTCGGTTTATTAAAAATCCCCGCGAAAGTACCAGAAACGTATTTTTCCATCCTTTGCGCTAAAGACAAACCATTTTGTGTTCTCAATAATAGATTATACAAATCCCCCATCAAAGGAGCAGGGTTTTTTTGTGATTTGGGATCTTTGGTAATTCCCTTACTCATATAAACTTCCAATAGGGAGTGCTCTATGATAGCGTCTTCTTCGTTATTCAATTTACCAAGCAGAAGGTTGATTAATCCTTTGACGGTAATAATAGTGGCACGCAAATTATCTTCTCCAATATCCTCCGTGGCATCATCAGCCAAAGGCGGGACATCAAATGGATTGATACGTTCATTGGAGGAAAGAGAAAAATTCAGATAACTGCCACCCACTATACGACAAAGATTTTGATATTCATTTTCTGGGTCAATAACCATCACGTCTACCCCCAACATCATATAGCGCAAAGCTTCTAATTTTACCGCGTAAGACTTACCGCCTCCAGACTTAGCAAAAACTACTGAATTGGCGTTTTCCAGCTCCTCAAAGCGGTCAAAAATAATCAAGCCACGATTGTGCCTATTGATGCCGTACATGATGCCTTTATTGCCAGTTAAATCCATGGAAGTGAAGGGGAAGCTGGTGGACAAAGACCCCGTATCCATATTGCGACGAATGTCCAAAAGATCCGCGCCCTGTGGAATGGTAGAGCGAAAGCCTTGTGCCATCTGGAAATTGGCCCTTTTGGTGTAGATAAGATTGCCGCCCAAGGTTGTCTCTATATTTTTGGTAATTAGCTCCAAATCATCTAAAGTTTTGGCATAAATCGTAAAATAAAGGCAAAAATGAAATAATTTTTCCTCACCGCGCGAGAGTCTGTCGCGCAGATCTTCAATGTCTTGCATGGCTGTTTCCAGCTCGGGATTTCTAACCAGACCCTTCTGCGCTTCAATAGACAGGGCAGATTCTACTTGGCCCGATCTTTTACGCAAAGTATCCAGTGCTCCGCGCGACTCTATCGGATAAATAAACATGCCGATATCAATGGTTTGATCAATATTGATAATGGGAGATAGCCAATTAGGGAAAATGTAGCGCGGATAATTAAAAACGAAAAGAGTACGCACATAATAATCGTTAAGCATCAGATAGGAAGGCAAGGCCTGCAAGGAAGAAGGAGAGATTAAGTCACGAATAGAGGCCAAACCTTTTTCATAAGTTTCCTGCGCTTCTTTTTCTCTTTTTATTTGCTCTTGTTTTTTGTGTTCCGTCTCTTTTTGACGAGCCAATTCTTCAGGGCTCATTTTTGGCCCAAACAAAGAAAATCCTTTTGGAGGAGACGCTGGCGATGGTGAAATAGGCGCGGGAGGAGGAGTAACCGGAGCAGGGCTTGGGCTAGAAGCCTTGGGAGCGCTCTGATAGGCCGAATAGATGCCAGCCGGAGCAGAAACAGGAATAGTAGAAGCAGGCGCGCTTTGTGGCGGCTTGATTGCGTCAAAAGTTTTTTGATTTTGGTTGTCTGGTTTTGATTCGGGCATAATCTCTCCACGATCTAACAATATAACGATTTTATTTATCCTATCTCCATCTCTTCTGGCAATTTTTCTATAATCTCGGCCTCCATCTGCGAAGGATCAATTAATTTTTGCGTCACCGCCTGATCGGGATTGTAGGTGCCATAAAAAAGCTCAATTAGGTCCTGGCTGACTAATTGCGAGATTTTTATACCCACTCCCTGCAAACCACTGGCCGTAGTAGCTACTTTTTGCATCAAATATTTTCTTTCATCAACAAAATTATTTACAGCCACCGTCCCTTTGGCCCCAAAAAATCGACTCATTCCACCAATCTTGGCTACTCCGGCAGGATAATGGGAAATAACTACAAAAAATCTTTTTTGCATAATGTTGGATTGCGTAATCAGCTCGCGAACATAATTAATATATTCTGCCATCTGCGTTCGCAAAAGCTCATTGGATTCTTGGTTTTTTCTTTCCTCAATAGTTTTCAAATAAACATCCAAATCCAGTCTCCTGGATTGCAATACTATCTGAATAGGAAAATCCAAAGAATTCAAAAAGCTTTGATAGCCATAAATAATAGAGTCGCGCTCTATCTCTGATTTCAATTCAAAATTGACTGCCGAACACATCAAAACAGCCTTCATACTACCGTCTTTTAGGATCAGAATGCCTTCGCGTATTTGATCAATATCTAAAAAAGACTGAGTGGCTGTGCTTTTTGCGGTCGATGCTTCCAGCGACGGATTGGTAATATTTTTTTGTGTTTTATTATCTGCCATCAGAATATTTGATTATTTGCCTACTTGATTAGTTGATTACTTGTTTGCTCCTATCATTTCTTTGCTATCACGCCAGACAATGATGCCGCCAGATCTCGGAAGTCAGTGGTCTCTCTAGGGGTCACTGTCACATTTTCCAAAGCTTGCTCCAGGTCAGAAAAAACATCCTCCAAATCTTCTTCTATATTAGCATCTGCCACCGGGGCATTGGCAACTCCAACAATACGATCGGGGCTTATGCTACCACCTACCGCTCCGTGCGTATCCATAATGGTAGCCAATTCCGCCAAACGTGACTCTATTATCCCGCTAGCCGCTTGACGGGCAATACCTTTTTTAGATTCTTCTGATTCAACCACTGACTGAGTTACCATATTTTTTACCCTTACCGATTTTTGCCAAGTTTTAATCTTCGGCTCTATAGTAAAAGCAGTAAAGAAAAGTAAAAAGTCCAAAAATGGCCTCTCATTAATTTTGACAAAGATCAAAGCGAAGCTCAAAGTAACCACCGGCAAAGCCAAAATAATGAAAAGGAGAAAGTTAGTAGAAGCAATAGCCAGATAAAGGACATAGGTAATCGCGCCACCCCCCACCATATACAAAAATTGCTTGAGCGTAAAGGGCCCGAATATTTTGTCTTCAATATCTATATTTTGCGGTATTTTATAATTGTCTTGCATAAAAATTAACTAAAATCATTACCTCGTTTATGGACCATAGTATATACCAGAAGTAGGCTGGCCTTGACTCGGTGGCTCTTTCTTTTTAGAGGCTGTTTTTTCTTGAACAGCTTTACCGCTAGCCAAGGTTCCGATATTTTTCTTTAATATTCCCTCTCTTGCCCAATCAATAGCCCTGGTAGTAGCGTCTATCTGCATTCTGATTTCCTCAGGATCAATCTGGTCAGTCTCTCGTCCGGCAAACTGCGGAGCAAAAACTTCTTTGGCTTTTCTAATCGCTTCAGAAAAATTATTCTGTAAATCATTAGTGATGCCCTGCATATCATTCGTAATCTTTGTATACAACCCTTGTTCATTGCCTCCATACATCTGCAAAACTGATGGATTATCCAAAAATCCTTTTAACCGACTAGCGGCTTGCAACTGCACATCATTTTTGCGACGAGCAAAAATCTGATCTAGATTGGAACGAATATTAACATTTTTCATAATCTTGGCCAGATCGCCAGCGTTATCACCTGGAGGCATCTCTAGATTCGCGTCCGACATATCCAGCTTTACATCAATACCATTTTCAGACAACACTTTGTTTATCTCGTCTTGGTCTCCGCTCATCATTGTTCTCTTAATAGCGTCTTTGGCGTCTTGAGAGATACCATTCTTTAAATTCATCAAAAACTGGTCTATCGTTCCATCTTGAGCAAACATATCACTTTTATTTCTAGCGCTAGCTTGCGCCAGATAACCCCATTGCTTGGATTCCAAAAGCCCAGTATCCATACTGCTAGCCTGCTGGCGTGGCATAGTAGTCAACAATTTTTCCGCCTCTTCGACAGGATTGAACCCCTCTGGAACGGGTTTGTATTTCTCTGGTTTGTCAAAGCCTTCTTCTCCGGCAAATTTAGATTGCCTTTTCATTTTCTCAACCGAATCCATAGTGATTCTATCTTCGCGGCTTACGCCCAAAGACTGGAAAAATCCTCTGGCTTCTTCTTGCCTTCTGGCGCCTTTTTCGCCGTTGCTTAACATCTGTAAGGCCTTCAAGGCAATGGCCCTTTCTTTATCGCTTTTATCGTTCATCAAAGTATTATACAGAGCCGAAGCAGCCACGCCCTGATCGGCTTTCTTCTGCGCTTCTTCTTTAATCTCCAACTCGGAGGCTCTCTTTGCCCACTTAGTAAAGGCACCTCTACTACTAGCCTTGCCAAAGGCTTTTTCTTGTTCTTTTTGAAATCTTTCGGCATTTTCTTCTATCATCTTGGGAGCGTTCTGGATAGTCAGTCCAGCGCTGGTGCCTTTTTTGGCTACTCTTGCCAATCCATATTTTAATTTTCCCCACCCACTAGAGTCTTTCAAATTGCCTTGATCGTCTTTGAACGTTTTGTCCAAATCCATAGAAGCCACTTTTTGTCTTTGTCCTTTGAGCCTTGCCCCCGCTGCTTTTTTCAAAGATTTAGCCGTAGCACTACCCAAAGGACCTTTTTTGCCACTAGCATATTCGGAAACCGCTTTCATAATATCACCCCCCGCTTTCATCGGATAAGTGGCCGCGATATACAAGATCACTCCGGCTGTGATGAGTTGTAAAAGTCTCGGGGTGTCAGAAGTATATTCCGCATCAGGCAGAGGAGCTACCTCTAGCCCTGCCACAGCGATAGTTTTGGCCGCGACATACAAAAGCAGGGCCACCATCGGTCCCATCATCGCCCACTTCATAAACATATCCCACCATTTGCCGGTCTGCTCTTTGATTGCTTTGACCGGCGCGACATTAGCCAAATAGGGAATGGCCGAAAACATAAACAAAATATTCAAAACTATTACCCGAACCCAAAGCAAAAGATATAGATAAAGCAAAATAATAGAAAAAGCCCAGGACAAAATAACTTGAACAAGGGCCGCGCCAAAAGTTTTATCGGCCAATTGGTCAATAGTTTCCTTGCCCAGACCAAAAAGAGAATCTAAGGAAGCGCTGGAGCTAGTCGCATTTGGCTCGCCGAAAAGGAAAAAATTGGTCAAAACATTCATAAAAAGAATAATGAAATTGCAAATCGCCAAAGAAAAATTAACCAGTAAAATAGCTCCCACAATAGCCGGAATCATTCGACGAAACTGCCAAGTCTTCAAATCATAGCCAACAATATTAAGTAGTGCCATCGCCAAAAAAGAAAGCAAAAAGCCAATATTAATAATATTTCTAATAGTTCCCCAGACTTCCACTACCTGATTATTACCTTCGGTCACCCCATAAACCAGCAGAACTTTTGACAAAAGCTCCGGATTGATCCAACCAAAAATAAATCTTTTTATCGCCAAAAGCAGAGACAAAAACCAACAACCGATACTGACAAAAACATCATGTTTTCCGGAAAACAATGTGAAAAAATTATAACTTGGCGGACAAGTATTTTTATTTGCTCCAGGCCCTAGTGGGTCTTTGCTCAAAGACTGTTCTCCTTTTAATTCCAATAATTCTTCTATTTCCTCCGATTTCTGAACAAAAGCTGTATATTCCGAACAATCGCTTAGCGCCCCCGAACAAGAGCTATTGATAGCGGTTTGAGCCAACAATACGACTGTTTGCATATTGCTGATTTCTGTGGTTGCTTTTGTACAAGCATCTACTCTTTCTTGTGAAATTTCGTTGCCATCTTTGTCTTTGGCCTCATCGCCATTTTTAACAAAATAACAGAAATCTTTACTACTAGGTTTCCAGCGATCTCTTTCTGCCATAAAAGCCTCTGTGTCTGCCGTGCTAATATTTTTCAATTCTTCTGCTGTTTGCACTGCTCTGGTGTCCTCTACTATTTTTGAATAAAGATCTTGCAGTTTTGTTATTGATTCTTTTTCTTCATCGGAAAGTTCATTTAACTGACTATAGGTCAAATTCTGAGGAGTATTGTCATAATAAGCCACCTGAAGACCCCAATCTTTGAGAACATTTTCCATGGCAGAATCAAGCTGATTGGCATTTTGTCCTGTTATTCTTTCTACAAAAACCATCTTTGACTCATCTGTATACAGACACTCTCTGGCTTTGTTGTCGTCTAGGCTTTCTATTTTATCTGTAGAGGGAAAACATACCGGCTCAATTTTGTTTCCCGTTGCCTGATTATAAAAAAGAGCATAACGAGCACCATCGGTTTGACTTTTCTCCCAAGTACAAGAAACCGAATAATCTCTTTTATATCCAGTGAGAAAATTACCCTTTTTGCCAATTACTTCAAAAGAGCAATCTACAGAACCGAATTTATCTGGAGTACTTTTTAGTTCAGACAGCTTGTTAACCACTGCCAAAGCAGGATTTTGATTCAGCCCCGCCATCAAAAAAGGCAACACCAAAAAGGTTGCCAAGACAATAAATATCGCGCGACGGATTTTTTGCCCTCTTTTACTCATTTGTTTTTATCTAAATTTTCCCAACAAAAATCTTTCAGCAATATTACTTAAGTATAGCATAGCTCACCAGCTTTTGATAACTAATCTTTTTATGGCTAAAAACAGGCAAAATATTGACATTAATAAAAAACAAAGTAAAATAAGCTAACGGACAGGATTTGCTCTTTAACAGTCCGAATTCAAAAAGAAGGAAGGTCGCTATGAAAAAAATGCTTTGGTTGTGTCGGCGCAATAAAGGAGAGGTTAGCTCTTCAATTATCATCCTGATGGTGATATTTTCGATTGTCGCGATTTTTTATTTCGCTACAAAATGGCAAAAGCAAGCAGAGTACACAGAGAGAAAAGAAAGGGCCGAAATGCTGGCCAGTCTCTCCGATGGTTCCATTCCGTCCGACATTCAAGAAAACAAGGTCCGGTTGAAATCGTCGGATTATGGCTCCCAAGAATTCGCCGAAAGGTTGGTGGAAAAGAATCCCCACAAAGGCATCGTTGGTGGCACTCTTTACATGGAAGACGGGAACCGCTTTGTCAAAACCAATATTGACGAATCCATCACCGTTTTCAAAAATGTTCGGACAGGCACTCGCATCGCCTATATTCTCTACAATTACAAAGGCAATTTGGAGCCAGAGCGAATCATCCACTGCCCGAAATATAAACCTCGCCCCAATAATACAGGGTTTTATTCCGACCAGATCGACGAAGTCAGTGGCATTTATTCGCTCGGGATGCACTGGGGATGCAAAGCTATTGGCAGCGACGTCAGAATCGTCAAAGCCAAAGACGGAGAAGCATACACCGTCATCACAACCCCCGAACAGTTAAAGCCCGACACTTCTTACACCCTGGAGGTGCCAACGTTTGGCAGAATAGGCGTCCAGCGTCCATTGGTTCAATTTGCCAATCGCTAAAAAGCCATATTCATAAACCTCATTGCCGTAATCATAAAATACCCCCTCTCAGAGGGGGTATTATTGTGTTTATCTTTTTACTTTTTTCTCCACAGCACCACTTGATTACGACCATTGTTTTTTGCCCTGTATAGAGCTTCATCGGCACGGCCAATTAATTTTGGTATGAACATATCGGTGACAACAGTTTTGGCCAAATGCTGACCTTCTACATGAGCCACTCCGATACTAATCGTAAAGCTAATTTTTTTCTTACCAGTTCTATCAATGGCAAATTTTGTTTTGGCTACTATTTTGTTGATACGTTCGGCCGCGGTCATTGCCATGGCAGGTGTTGAATCGGGCAGAAGAATAGCAAATTCTTCACCGCCATAGCGAAAGACTGTGTCGGTACCACGCGCCTGTTTTTGAAGTAGACTGGCTAAATTCTTCAAAGCGATATCGCCGGCCAAGTGTCCGTATTTGTCGTTAATTTTTTTGAAATAGTCAATGTCAATCATCATCAAAGATAAAGTCATTGGCTCTTCCAAAAGTTTTTGAATCTGCAAATGTTTAGCACGCAAACGAGAAAGCTCTTTGGAGAGATTGTCTATAAAGGCACGACGGTTATAGACCTGGGTCAACTCATCGGTCGTTGCCAAAGCTTCGTGCTCTTTGGCTCTCTCATCGGCCGAAACCGCCAAAACTCCCAGCCAAAACATCGCGTCTTTTTCTTTCAATTTTCCTTGATGAAAAAGAGTTAGAATGTCTTCCGGACGCATAGAAGAAAAATCTTCCGCCTTACGGCCAGAAAAAACTCTCGTTCCCAATTTCGTTGCCAACCCCTGCATACGACGAGAGGCCAAGAAAGATTTTTCAATTGTTTTGTTGGTGGTTTTCATTTTGTTTTTGTTTGCTAAAAAAGAGGAGCCCTGGCCCCCCTTTATTTTTAGCTTGCCTCCATTATAGCACAGATATCGGCAATTGTCAATGGTTTTCTGATGTATCAGAACATATTTTTTCTGTTATAATAAAAATTGGCCAAATATAGCCATATTTAGCTATCTCTCTCTTTTATCTTTTCTAACCTATTATTATATGTTATGCTTTAATCAACACTATTTAATCATCATCAAAAGGAGGGAAAATGGAAAATCCTATTCAGCCGGAAAAGGAGCCGATGGTTCCGGTTGCGCCACCTATTTCACCGGAAATACCCCTGGCCCCCAAACCAATGGAAAGTTTTGCTCCGCCAACGGAAATCGCGCCGGAAGCGCCCACACCCAACATTCCACCTCCAGTAACAAAGGAAGCTTTCTCCCCTGGGCCAGAAAAACCGAAAAGGAAATTGGACAAAAAAATTCTTTTGATTTTAGGAGCTATTGTCGCTGGTATTATTTTGGTTTTGGCCATCTGGCTGGGAATAGCCTATTTCCGCGCCGCCACCGTAGAAATCAGTGTCAACGAAAATGGTTTTGATGTTCTGTTAGACCAGAGAAAAATAGCCACCAACGTAAACTCGCCGCACAAAATAAAAGTAAAGCCGGGCAAACATACTATTGCTATCGTCAAAGAAGATTTTTTTTCCAGCAGTGAAAATGTGGAAGTGACTGGCACGGCCGGGAAAAAAACCTTGGTTTTTAGCCTATCGGCCAAGCAAACTATCGGAAAAATTTTGGACAAAGAAATATTTTTTCCCGCCTATGATAAAATTACCAACAGCCTGCTTTATTTTGACAAACAAGAAAGCGGCTATTTCATAAATAATTACAATCTGGATACGCAGACAGAGACTGTCCTCACAACCAAGCCGATAGCTAGTATAGAGAGTGTTTCTTGGTCGCCCACCTACAAACAATTAATCGTCAAGACAACTAATAGCCTCGCTCTGCAAAATGGGCTCTTAAACTATCTCCCAGAACATGGCGAAGGTACCAAAATCAGCTGGCTAATCAATCTGGAAAGGGTTGATTTGGTTAATATTTCTGTTAAAAATTATCGTCCGAGCCTAGTCAATATCGCCTTTTCTCCACAGGGAGACAAAATCGGCTATTTCTTCAAAAGCGCGGAAGAAAAAACTATCGCCAGCGCTGATTTGGACGGAAGCAATTTTGTCAGAATATTGATGTTGGCAACATTGGAATTTGAGCCAGCTATTTTGTGGTCTCCGGACGGACTAAATGTTGCTATTTTTAATCCCGACAGTCAATCGCCAGGAGATATTTTTCTTTTCAGTTTTGCCAGTCGCCTATCGACCAAAGTTACCAATGACGGCAAAGGAAATGAAGTTGGCTTTTCTCCGGACGGTAAAATGATTTTGTATAGATCAAACAATCAATTGTGGTGGGCGGAAACAGCCGACTCAGACAAAACTCAAAGTCTGGGCACGGACGGTCATGTCAACACTAGCTCCTGGCTGGATAATGAAAGATTGGTAGTGGCCAATAACAATGAACTTTGGAAAGTAAAAATATCCGGCGAAAAAGAAGCATTAGATTACAAAAAATCTTCTCTGCCCGGCAATATAAAAAATATTCTGCTTGGTACCGGCATTCTGCTTCTAGTTAATGACCAGGGAGTTTTCAGCTTCTCTTTGACCGAATAGCTAATCTAATAATTTATTTCCGTGTCTCCCAGTCTGCAAAAAAAAATTGCCATCATTATCATTATTTTTGGCTTGCTTACGCCTATGCTCTGGCTAGTCTTGGCTTTCGGCGCAGCCAAAATTTTTCTGGATGTCGCCTGCAATTTTGAAGTAGCCTTAAGATTGGTCTTAAGCCAAGAGCAGGAGCAGGTAATGAAAACTCTTTGCCAAGAAGCCGAAGCAGGAGCCGGTGGCGATGATTATGCCGGCGGTATCGGTAATGAGTGTATAAATAAAGCCGGCAATATGCCGATTGAGTACAAGCCATTTGTAAAATCGGCCGCCGATAAATATCTCAACGGCGATCAAGCCAAAATTATCGCTATTGTGTTAAGAGAGTCCAATTGGAATCAATACGCCACTTCCCCAACTGGACCGGCCGGCATAGGGCAATTCGCGGCCAAGACTGCCATAGGCCTGGATTCTTTTCCCAACAAAAACTCTATCAAGACTATTCCAGAAAACATGCGCGGCGAAAAAAACATAAATGCTCTATTGCAATCGGAGTACAAAAATGATGACCGCTTTAATCCAGAATATGCCATTATGGCGATTGCTGAATACATATCAGAAGGTCTTAGCGACTATAATCAAGATTTTAGAATGGCTTACGCCAAACATTACAACAGAGAGCCAAATGGAAAAGATATAATAAATGCCGACATAGTTTGGAAAAATTATAATAATCTTTTAAATAATAATTCTTGCAATCCTCCCGAACCGCCCATACCGGGCAAAAATATTTTAGCAGGGACATATGTAACGATAGATTCTTTGCGATTGCCAAAACTTTTCAAGCCTAGCCCTCCAAGACGCGACAGCCCTGAAGTAGATGCTAATTGCGCTGCCGCCGCAAAAGTAGTTTATGAAATTATTGACCAAGGAGATGATAACGAAATTAATAAAAGTATCCTGATTACCGGCGCCCACGACCCTGATGGATCTTCCCATGTTTCGCAAGCTCACAAACGAGGTTTTGGACTGGATATCGCCGGCGGTAGCCTCACCAAAAGTAATGCCCCGGGCATAACTAGCTCTCTGCTCGCCAGCGGATGGACGATCAAAGTAATAGACGAATACAATCACGCAACCAAGATGAAAACGGGCAATCATATCCACGCAGAATTAGCTTGCCAACCGCCAGAAACAGAAAACAACACCACTACTTAAAACAAAAGGGGAAGGCCTAAAGCCTTCCCTGCATTTTTCTCAAAAATTTGATTTAATCATCAATAGTCTCTATGGCTTCTTCGTCGGAGACAACCTTCCAGCCCAATTGATTCAATACCACCGAGGAAAGACTAAAGTATTCAGCCTCGCCTTCGGTTATCCAAGGAGGCTCTCCATCGGTTTCGGCAAGACAAAATGTTACAACATCCCACTGATCGCCAATTTTTTCCAAAAGGTAATGAATGATATGCGTTGGCTTCCCCTCCGAGGAAATTTCCGTCGCAGAAAAACTGAGAAAGTTATCCCCTTCCGCCCTGCCAGAGAAATTTAGATTTCTTTTCCCTCCTTCTTTTTGATAATACGCGAGGGTGGCCTCTTCGGGCAGAGATCGGCAAAATTCACAAATCTGTCCGCCCCTATCGACCAATTCTTTCTCTAATAGCTCCAACAAATCGTCGGAAACGGCCCACCCGCCAAATTTACCGATGCCACTGTATAGTGGCTGAGTGCGATCGGAAGGATCTTTTATGTGAGCGGATATCCTGTATGCTCCGTCCAGCCTTTTGGCAAAGACATCCATATAGTAGGGCACCCACCAATTATCCCGAAAACGATCTTCGCTTTTGTAAAAAAGCAAGATTTCTTTTCCCCGATACTCCGGGAAAAGATCGTAGAAGATAAAAGCTCCTTCGTTGCCCAGATTGGCACCTAGAATGGTCTCGTTGTCACTTTCAATGTGCAAACGACAAATAATTTCTTCTGAGGGGGCTCTATTTGGTTGTGGAGCCAAAGAAAAAAATGCAGTGATTTTTTCCTTTTTTCCGTCATAGTCAATGTCGGCCTCAAAGCTTTTGTTCCAAAATCGTTTTTTCCAGATTTCCTTGGCTCCTTTGTTTCTGCCCATGTCTTGATAATGAGAGAACATATTCTCTCTGGCTTCTTCCCACAAAGGATATTGTTCTTTATAAATTTTTTCCCAAAGCTTGTCTTCGTTCAGCCCATTGATGGCGCCCAAACTGGGCGAACAGAAAAAAAACAATCCGGTAAAAAATACTGCAAAAACTGCCAACATTTTTTTCATCTCTTCCCTCCCTAGAGAATTTGGATTTTAAAAACTGCGCGTCTTGTTGTATAATAAAAACAAGATAAAAAACTTTTTTCATAATAACATATTATAAAACAAAAATCAATAAAAATAGCCCTATGAGCAAAAAAAATAAGATCTTGCTAGCTATTATCATAGGCAGTTTCGCAATCGCTATTATTTTGGTTTACTTTTTCAGCAATAATAAAAAAAATATTCCGACCGACAATACTGACCAAAATTCAGATAAACAAAGCACTCTTTCCGTAGAAAAAATAGCCGACCAAATAATGCTTTTCCCCGCGATTTCACCGGACGGAGAAAAGCTTTTTTATTTTTCCGATGCCAATTCTCAATTTTTTTCTTTTAACTTAAAAACTAAAGAAAGTATTGCTCTCAGTGAAAGACTGGAGATTTTGCCGGAACAAATCTGGTGGTCGCCTCAACGAGACAAGGTGATTGTGCGATTCACCTACAACAAGGCAGTAGCTGAAAAATTTGAGGGTCCTTTTGCCGATTTGAATATGGCCGACAACGATAATGCTGTTTGGCTATATGATCTACTCAATAAAAAAGCCAGTCGCTTGAGTAGTAATATAGAGAATATTGCCTGGTCGCCAGACGGTTCAAAAATTATTTATCATTATGTGGATTTTGAAAATAATTTTGACAATATTGCCATCGCTAATCCAGACGGTTCCTCCTGGCGCAAATTAGCCGATGTTTCTTATCCTCTCGGAGCAAAATTGGGATTTATCTCCAGCGAAAAAGTATTTTATTATCAATATACCGGTAGCGAAAAGGAGGAAATCGCCCCCACTCAAAAAACAGAAATCATGATAGCCGATATAGAGACTAACAAGACAGAAAAAATACTAGATGCCGAAAGTGCTACCGGCATTGTTTTTCCCAATAACAATAATTCTTTAGCAATCTACGAAAGAATCAAAGACGATAGTTTTTCACTTGGTATTTTTGATTTAGAAAAAAAAGAAGTAAAAGACTTGGATTTTTATGCCGATTTGGACAGAATAACAATCTTAAACAGCAAATTAATCGCTATTTCGATTGATAATGAAAAAAATATTATTCATTCCATTGATCTAAAAACCGGAGCCAAAAATCAAATCATGACCAATAAGCCACTGCCTCTTTCTGTTGACGATTGGCTATTTGACCAAGAGCAAGGTATCGTTTACTTTACATCTGGTTATTATCCTTATAGAATAAATCTAACCAAAGACAACCTTTAGGTTTTAAGCTATGGCCGATCTCTCAAACCAAAACAAAAATCCTAAAAATTCTACCGGTCCTGATATCAAGGGCTATGTTCAGGGTGCCAAATCAGCCGCCAGTATGACTCGTGGCCAAGAAGGCAAATCTAAAGAACAGATAAAAAAAGAGCGTGAAGAGGTTGGCGGAGCAACCCTAAAAGGCATCGCTGATTATAGTACTGGCGGAAAAGGGTCGAGCATCATTAGTAAATTTGAGAATGCTCCCCTGATCGGCCGTTTGATCAAAAAAAGAGAAGCTGAGCTAGGGAAAAAAATAGAAAAGCCCTTGGCCACTGCCGGCAAAGCTACCGGTTTGTCTAAAAAAAGTCGTGGCGCCACCTCTGTCGCCGAGCCAGAAGAAAACGAGGAAGAATCTTTTGATGAAGAAGGGAGTCTAGAAGAAGAGGAGGATTCTCGCGCCAATCAAGCCCGCCAAACGGCTGCTACCGCTGCTAAACAAAAAGCAAAGCAAGCCGCCATTCGCGCCACTATGCCCTATTGGGGTGCGGCTTGTGTTGTTTTGGTGATTTCTTTTTTGGTTTTTATGATTGTCTTGGGACTGATTAACGCCTTTGTTAATCATGGCTCTGCTGGTAAAACAAAAGGGCAATTGCTATCCAAGGGCGATCCTTCTGACGAAGCCCTCAAGGATCAAGTAATGGCTAACGCTGGTGAAGACGCTGCCCTGTCTCGTTCTATCGCTAGTCAAACAGAGTCTGCGTTGGCATCAGTACAGGGAATACTAGATGTCGCCAAAGAAAAAAATCTACCCGCCGTCCAAGAAGAAGCGCAAACTTTGCAAGCCGAAATATTGGCCTTGGGCACCGGGAATTCTTCCGCAGATAAAGCCAATATTGAAAGGCTCCAAAAAAGAGTCTCTATTCTACTAGGAGATAAAGAAGACTTCAAAGAAGCGTCTGAAAAAGTCAAAACCACCAACCCTGGACAAAATAAAGACGCGGTAGGTGATATGGAAAAATTAAGTCGCGTCCGAGAGGAGATGACCAAAAGCCCCGAAAGCAAACAAGGCCTGATTTTATTAAAAACTCAATTGCAAAAATTAGAAACTATTGTCGCTACTACCGTTTCTTCCAAGTTGGTTATTTCGGAAAAAGATAAATATTATATTCGCTCCTATCAGGTAGACCGTCGCGTGTTAAAGGCTTTAAATTATTTGGTAACACCAATTAATCAGGGTGGCGCCGGATTTCGCAAAATAAAAGTGGGGCGGATTAAAAGCTCTTACGATTCGGAGGGGAGAAAGTTTTCTAAAGAATGGGATTTTACCACTAGCGAAGATCGCTCTGTTAGTCCACATTTTTCTGGTCAAGCTTTTGATGTGACGGCCATTGATTATGTGGATAGAAGACTTTACAAAAAAGGCATTGTTAGAAAAAAAATCAAAAAGCTTCCCAGCAAAGATATTCTAGTAGCTCTCCAGTCTAACAAATCTGGTAAAGGCATTGGCAATTCCCTGACTAGTAGTGGCGAAACTTTTGGTTTGCTGGCCGAGGATGCCTCTACTTCAGTACTGCTTGCCCAAATCAGCGAGATGACCGGCTATAATCTAGAGGGGCTAGACGTTGGCAGCGGAAGCTTTGCTGACCTTACTAAAAATATTGGCTTGGCCATTTTGGCCGAAGAGCTAGGTTCTTCCATGGACTCTGATCAAAGCAATGGTTCTTTTGAGGATTTGCTGAAAAATGTCGGGGCCGAAGCTATCGCCGACTGCCTGGATCTGCCAAAAAGTTCTTTTGATGTTTACGGAATAGAAAATTTGGCAGTCGGCGATAGCCAACTGGCAGCCCTGGATTTTGCCGGCAAACCAGCCGCCACACTAGAAGAAAATATCGGTCGCGCCCTAACCGAGCAAAGGCTCAATCTCGCTCCTGGCTCTTTGATTGGCGCAAGCTCTGAAGAAATATTAAAGAACCTAGGCAAAAGAAAATTGGAGAAAAATCTAGGGCTACCTAATCTTTCTCTGGAAAATATTTCTAATAATACCGACGTTGTCGCCCACATCGGCCAGATTGTCATTGAGCAAAGAATAAATCTACCAAAAAATAGTCTGAGTAGCAACAATCTACCTGATATAAAAAGTGCTCTTGGAGAAAAATTATTCCGTAACGCCTTTGCCATTAATCCGGCCTCTACTGATACTATTTTGGGGCTAGATCCCAAGGGAACGAGATTGACTTTTGACTCCAACGACCCAGAGCTAGGAACATTAAAACAGATGAATGGAAAATACATTGTCGCGCCATCGCAAAAATTAGCGTCTGGACAATATTCTGTTCTTGATTACAAAAAAATGGTTGGGGCCAGCCTTCTTCAGACAAAAATCGGCTCTTTTGCCACATACCCTATAGCCACAACAAAAATACTGCCTTTCTCCGGTATTATTATGGTCCCCTCTAGCTTGCTAGGCTCACAAAAAGACGAGGCGATGGACATGCCCGATGGTAGTATCAAAAAAATATTGGAAGAAAAATCGAACATAGAGTCGGCACTGTCCGATATCGGTCTGGACGAAATAATCAAAAGGCTCACCGATAATAGCAACGAGCGCGATGTTTTGTACCAATGGCATTCTCTCAACAAAAATCTGTCATCAGAAAAAAGAGTTGAGCTAGACACTATTGGTTTCCGTCCGACCATAAATACTCCCTTAAAGAAAGCGTCTATTAGCGCCCTAGACGATTCTTCCTCTATCTCTTTGAACGCTGACAGTCTCGGCAATACTTTTAATCTTGTCAGTCGCTACGGGCCAACAGAAACAAAAATAAATGATAAAAAAAATCTTTCCAAGGCGGAGATATCTTCTCTGGACATAAAAATAGGAGAAAAATTGGCCAAAGACGAGCTGGAAAAATACAAAGATGACTATGAAAACGAAACGACTGATTCTTTCTTCGCCTATATCACCGAAAGCTATTTTGATGAGTCTCTAGCTCTGCCAGATAATGCCCTGGAAGATATTTTACTAAATAACAAAGCAGGGGAGGTTTTTGCTCAAATAGGCAACAATAAAACCACTGTAATCAAAGAAACAAATGGTCTTTTGGGCAAAGGCGTGGGAGTAGATGCTCAGCTTGACAGTCTTTATCAAAAAAGAGCGCGACTAGAAGAAGATTTAGACTTTTTCAAATCAAATGCCGAATCGGCAACAACAGATAAAGAAGAAAAAGAATATGAAAAAGAGGCCGATGCTTCTAAAAAAGAGCTGAATAAAATCAATAGCCAAATTCGTCTTTTAGAATATGAAAAAGAAAGCCTCTACCAGGAGACACAAAAACAAGCCAAAGACAAGGTCTCTTGCTCTAAAAAATCCATCAGCTCTATCATTAATAATCAAGACACAGGTAGCCTAGTGGAAAGTATCGCCAAAATCGGCGCTTCTGTTTTGGAGTCCGATTTGGAATTACCGGCAGGCTCTCTGTCCGGCGCGCTGACCACTATCCAGGCCTTTGGCACTAAGCCAAAACCAGAAGAAGTCTCGGCTATCCAATTGCAATCCATTGGCATTCGTTATCTGGAAGATAGCCTGGGCTTCAAAAAAAGAGTCTTTAACGAACCAAATGTTTTGGGTGTAGTGATTTTGGCTGGCGGATATGATAAATTTTTTGCCAAACTTTTCCCTGGCAGATCGGGCAATGAAATGGCCAAAAAACTACCAGTAGAAAGTAATCCGGCCTATTTCAAAGCAGCCGGCGAAGATCTAGACAAAAGACTCGGGATTGGACGGGGCGCAAGCTATGATTTCTTGACCACAAAGATAAACACGGCTGAGTTTACTGCTATGGTTGGACGAGCCTATTTGGATAGCACTTCGTCGGATAGCCTAAACGGCACTGTTAACACCACCAATTTTGGTTCTGTCATTAACTCAGACAATATTATCTCTCTTTTGGCCGGTAACGCCAAAGACATTGGACTAAAAATTGGCGCTACCTATGTAGAAAGCGGACTGGAATTACCACCAGGCACTGTCACCGGCATTATCCATGGCGCCGATAGCTCTTGCCAAGACTTCAATGTCTCTTTGGGTTGCATAGAAAATATTTTGGCTGCCGCCGGCAAAGACAAATTAGCAGGTTTTATGGGTGTCTATGAAGATATCTCGGCCAGCGACAATAGCAAAGAAAAGATAGCCCAAAATAAAATTGAGAGCGCTCTTGGCGGATCTTTGCCGGCTGGCTGGTTTGAAGGAGAAAGTCTTTTGGATATCAAAAATAATGTTACTAAAAAACAAAATTTAGACGCTCGCTATGTGGACCAACAAATATTACAGGCCTTCGGTTTTGATACTAAAAATCCGAATTTTAATTTAAATGTTTTACGGCAAATAGATTTTTTACAAAATACGGATTACTACAATGTCGCCATTAATGTAGACCGCAAACTGGGATTGTCTGAGGGTACCTCCGCTAAATTATTCCGAGATAATATCTCGGTCACCAATTATAAAAAGGAAGTTTATTCTAATTATGCCGATGGCCGCATAGACGAGTTGGGCAAAAATCTTTTAGGGGAAGACGCGCAAAAAATAATGGAAAAGTTTGATCTTCGTCCAAGCGAACTCAAGGATCTCTTGAAAAATCCCGACGACCTCAAAAATAGAGCCATATTTAATGCTATTCCAGCGCGCGAGATGAGCCTTCTTTTTGGGCTAGGGCTGGGAGACAAATTACCCATACCGATAGAAGGCGAATTCACTGCCAATTTCGCCCAAAAACAAGTAGAAGAAACCCTAGGACTTAGCAATGGTTCTTTCTCTCCCGATCGTCCCATTAGCGAAGTAGCCAAAATCAATGGAGCAAAAAATTTCGCTCGTGCTTTCAGGATCACTATACCATCCGACAAAAAAACCGATGCCGAGGTCTTACAATTTCTAAATAGTGACGTTTTCTCGGGCGGTGCCTATTGGCAATTGCCCACCACCGAGTTTTTGACTGGCAATATTGATGCCGCGCTCAAACTAGACAAAGCAGGGAGGATGACCCAAAAGCTTTTGTCTGGCTCTTTGTCTATCGCCAATTATCTTGAGAGCGTTCGCCAAAATCAATTCAAAAAATTAGACACTGACGGCTTTTTGGGATTTTTGGCCAGTAATAATATAGAAGAATTGGGCAGTATCCCTACCTATATTGCCACTGCCAAAACAGCTCTTGATTTAATAAAAAACCCCGATGCTCTAAAAACACCGGGCACACAACTTCAGATTCTTTCCGCTTTGAAAAATTCTGCTGGCATTGACTTGGACGACAAATGGGGGCTTTCTCCTGGCACTCTAGAAAATTTCATTGCTAACCCCAAAGAGGGCCGCGGCATTTTGATTTCCGAGGGAATTCGCATGTTGGGCGAAGAACAATTCTTGGACGACCCGAAGGCCCAAATAGCTTTGTCTCTCGCCTATAATTACTTGATTCCGAATAAACCAGGAGCGGTCGGAGATGCCCTGGGCCGCCTAATCAGTGAGACCAATCCCAATCAAAACAGTTGTGGCGTTATCCCGACACAGACCATTCAAGAAGATTTCAGCTTAGGACAAACTAGTGTCTGCCAGTTTAGTCTGATGAATACTTTGCAAAACAGAATAAACAAACTCACAGACGAGATGGTCCCGGGAGACAATAATGGGGTAAAAGTGCCCATCAACGATCTGACTAATATTATCAATGGCGACATGCGCTCTCTTTCTGTCATCGGCATCGCCTTTACCGTCAATTCTGTCAATGCCACAAAAGACCCCAACGGGGAAAGCACAGGAATTATCCCGGCTGGCTTTCAGGTTAGTTACGAAGAAATCAAGGGTGCTATTTGGGGAGACACGGGCAAGAGGCAGGATGTTTCTAAAAAAACATCGAATGATTATTTCGCCAACAATGCCTTCCTCTTGGCTAGCAATCCCGAGGCCTACCAAAAAGGCCTGGACGAAGCCATTAACGAAGCGCAAGACAAAGTAATCCCAGATGCTAGGCGCGACCTGCAATTCAAATATGTTGACGCTCAGGTGGCTGCTCTTTCCAGTAAGCTGGTGGGCAATGAGGTTGTTCCGCCTATTCCGCCTAATTTTTCCAAAGTAATGTTCACCGGCACGCCCGGTGAAAGAAACAAAATGCTAGTGGGGTATGGCTTTACCTACATGATCAACAATACCGACATCATCGGCGACGATTTGGCTGAACAAAAAAATGTTATGGAGGTTTTGAGTAAAGTAGCCAACACTGGCAATCTAGATAGTATTGGCCTAGACCTCAAAGAGGCTGGCAAAAAAGATCTTTACGGATTTTTGGATAGTCAACTGGCAGATAGCATCGGCATCAAGGGGTTGCCTTCCGGCACCGCTGAAGCCCTGTATGGCAAGGTATTTCAGGGAAAAGAATTTTCGGCGAATTTCAAAGATAGTTGGGACAACTTTGGATTGAATTATATTGGTGGCGTAGCCGACAAACAGTTGGGTCTACCCCCAGGTACCACCACCAAAACCTACGGCATCTACAAAGATTTCAAGTCCGGATCAATCTCCAAGGGCGATGCTATTGGTTTGGCCATCGCGGTTGTTTTCGGCAAACAACTGGCCAAAGCCGATGCGGCCATTGGTCTACCTCCAGGGTCTTTGTCGTCTATTATTTCTGCTTCTATCGTCGGCGGACCGGTAGCTTGGGCTTTCGCTGCCTTTACTGTTCTTTTTGGCTTTTCCAAAGTAGAGGTACAGATGACCTGTCTGCCCATTTCCGATATGGTGAATTATGGTCGCTGGTGTAAGGAAAAAAATGAGCTATACTCGCAATGGGCACAATACAATGTTAGGAGACTACTTGATGCTATGCTCAAAATAGAAGAAAGAACCAAAGAAAAGGGGCTGCTACCCACCATTATCGGTACTTTTAATCAGGAGGATATAGATTATTTTAATGGCAAAAAAGATTCTGCGCAGACGGTTTTTTGGCCAATTCCTGTTAAAGATGATTTCATTAGAAAATATTATGGACCACCCTCTATCTTCCGCGGACTAAAAGGACTGCATCAAAGCGATTATATGGAAGGTTTTGTCCATATCGGCTACTAGGGGGTTATTTAGAAAACGTTGGGAGATCTACTGCTCGTCAAAGAAATTTCTTGCGCCACTTCGTATCCCATTCTTTCGTTGGCCAAGGATAGAATTTCTGTCTGCTTTAGTTTTATTTCTTGCGCCTGAGCGGCGCTTTTAGTCACTATTTTTATTCTGTTGCCAGTAAAGGCGACCACCACCAAACCCCTAGCGCCTTCCTTGCCCAAAACATCTTCTATCGTTTTTTTGGTTACATGACAAACAAAAGCCGCTTCGGCGACTTTTGTTTTTTTGATTATGGTCTTGGCTAAATCGCTAAGCTCTTTCATTTATTTTAGGCCCTCAGAGGCATAATAACATAGGTGTAGTCTTGTTTGCCGTCTCCCTGAATAAGACAAGGATTTATTTTGCCGGCTAGTTTCAGTTTGATTTTTTTCTCCAGAATGTTGGGTAAAACATCCAGGATATATTTAGCGTTAAATGATACTTCTAGCTCTTTTCCAAGAGCCTTCACTGTTATTTTGCTGGTGCTTTCACCTATTTGATTGCCCTGACCGGTAATAGCCAAAATACCCACACCCTCTTTGTTTTTGTCTGGCTTAATATTAATTTTGATACTGTTGGCCGACTCTCTAGCGAAAAGGCTAGCCACCTTACAAACAGTAAAAAGCTCTTCTTTGTCCACCTCTATTTCGCTTTCAAAGTCGGTCGGTATTATCTGGGTATAATTAGGATATTGTCCATCAATGAGACGGGAAACCAAATGAATAGATCCGAGACTAAAAAGAACCTGGTTGCCATCAAAACAAACTTCCACTTTGTCGCCGGAATCCTTGAGTAGCTTGCCGAGCTCCATAATGGCGCGAGATGGCACAATAAAGTTTTTGGCTACCTTTTCTCCTTTAACTACTTTTATCGTTTTCTCGGCCAATCTATAGCTATCAGTGGCCGCCATTTTCAGGGTGTCTTTGTCAAAAGAAAAATAGACCCCTGACAAAACCGGCCTAGCATTGTCAGCGGCAGACGAAAAAGCCACCTGCGATATGGCCGTTTGTAGATCCTTAGTAGAAACAGAAAATATAAAATCTTTGGTAATATCGGGGATTAAGGGGTAGTCTTCTGACTCAATCCCTTTGATGGTGGCGTTGTATTTTTCTCCTTCTATACTCACATCCACCCCCTGAGATTTGATGCTTACTTTATCTTCTTTAATGTTTGAAATAAATTCTGTTGTTAACCTTGATGGCAGCGCGAGTGACCCATCTTCTTCTATTTTTGCTCCTACCCAATAATTAATACCTAATTCCAAGTCGGTAGCTGACACCTTTAGTCTCCCTTGATCTGTAGAGAATAATACATTTTCCAGAATAGGAAGAGAGCTACGACTAGGGATGATGCGTGAAGTATGTGCGAGAGCTTTTTGTAGGTTTTCTTGAACGCAAGTTATTTTCATCTCTCTATTATTAGTATTAATCTATATTAATAAATATAGTAGTAATAATTATAGTCTTGTGAATTTTGTGTATAAGTAGAAAAAACAGCTATGGTGGCTATCTTTATATCAAGGGGTGTTGTTGAATAACCATCCGAAATAGTGTTGAAAAGTGAAACTGCTTGGGGACAAAAAGATATTTTAATTTTTCCTCTTCTCGTTTTATCCACTAAAGACTATTATTTTTAAACACCTTTTCCACAATGCCTGTGGATATCTATAATGAATACAATTTTTCCTTAATAATATTGATTTCATGTTTGATAATATCACTAGACCGAATTTCTTTGGCTATTTTGTTGCAAGCATGGATAATTGTGGTGTGATCTTTACCCCCTAATTCTTTGCCTATTCTGGGAAAAGACATCGCTAGTTCTTCTCGCAAAAGATAGGCAGAGATTTGTCTTGGATAGACTAATTCTTTATTGCGACGACTGCCCATGAGTTGCTCTATGGAGACTTCGTAGTGTTCGGATACTTTTTTTAATAAATCTTTGGGGTTTAAAATTCTTTGACGACCATTGATGATTGGTTCTCCGAGAATTTGTTTAATATCTTCCATTTTGGGTTCGGAATTATTCAATTCAGCATAGGCCATCACGCGATTGAGGGCGCCTTCTAGCTCTCTAATATTATTTTGAATGCTTTTGGCAATATGACCTAAAATTTCGTTATTAACCGGCCTTTCTTTTTCTAGAGCTTTTTTCTGCAAGATAGCCAGTCTGGTTTCGTAATCAGGAGGATTGATGTCCGCGATCATGCCCCACTCAAAGCGGGAGACAAGACGGCTCTCTAAAGAGGGAATGGCCTTGGGAGGTCGATCGGAAGTAATAACAATTTGTTTGTTTTTGCTATGTAGGGCGTTAAAGGTATGAAAAAACTCTTCTTGGGTGGATTCTTTGTTTGCCAAAAATTGAATATCGTCAATCATCAAAACATCAACGCTGCGATAGCTATTTTTAAATTTTTCTCCCTTTCCTTTTCTAATTAGGGAGATAAATTCGTTGGTGAATTTTTCGCAGGTGGTATAGACTATATTTTTCTTTTTATCTTTTTTGGAGATCTCATTGCCGATAGCGTGCATTAGATGGGTTTTCCCTAGGCCTACTCCGCCATAGATAAAAAGTGGATTATAGGTTGTACCGGGGGTCTTGGAAACAGCCGTGGCGGCGGCATGGGCCAGACGATTAGATTCTCCAATAACGAAAGTATTAAAAGTATATTTAGGGTTGAGCCCGTCTATTTCTTTGTCGTTGGTCGCGAAATCCCCTTCTTGTATGTCTTCTCTCGTCTCTATGGAAACATTATTTTTTAATATCTGCGCTTGGGACAAAACAGCAAAGCTGACGCTTTTTATGCCGGGAATTCTTTTGCTCAACACCTCGCATATTTGGGGTTGATACTTTTTTTCCAACCATTCTTTGGTAAATGAATTGGGAGTGCTAATAACAATATTGTCATTGCCAACGCCGGCTATTTTTGTGCCCTTGAACCAAGTATTAAAATTTGCCCGAGAAAGCAAAACCTCAAGTTCGCCGAGACAGGCTGACCATATTTGTTCAACGTTCATAAGACAAAATTAGATTGGTATTAACAACTACAACCCATCCTAACAAAGTTATGCACAGGCCGCAATACACTATTCACACCCTGTTGACAGGCAGCAAGTCAATGATTATACTGGTAGAAGTCGCAACAGAACAGTAAAAACACACTAACCAAGGCTAGGAGTAAAAAATGAAAAAAGGGTCCAATGTTATCAAAAAAAGAAAAAGAACCAGGGTACATGGATTTCGTGCTCGCGCCAAGACAACATCGGGCAAAAGAGTTTTGTCTGCTAGGCGTCAAAAAGGAAGGAAAAAATTGACCGTAAGCGATGAATAATGCCATATTTGTCTTTGACCAAAGACAGGGATTTTGATTTTATTTATAAAAAGGGCAGGGGCATCAAAGGAAAATTTTTGTCCCTGCGTTTTATTTTTGGGGTAGAAAAAATAGCTGGTCGCTGCGGCATAGTAGTTGGGACAAAAGTTTCTAAAAAAGCAACCGACCGCAACCTTTTGAAAAGGAGAATCAGAGAAATAATAAGAAAAAAAATAAACCTGAAGAATAAAAAAACAGCCCTTATAGTCATAGTTTTCTTGAGGGCGGTAGAGACCCCTTATTCGGAGCTGGAAAAAGAATTAATTTTTTTATGCCAAAAAGCAGGTATTATATAATAGAATTATTCAAGACACTGATTAGCCTTCCTTCTTTGGTGGCGGCTGGCACCATCTGGCTTTATCAGAGAACATTATCTTTAGATCACGGACCATTGGCGCGTTTTTTCCCCGGAGGCTATTGCCGATTTTATCCATCTTGCTCGGAGTATAGCCGGCAATCTTTTTTTCGCTACGGTTTTTGGAGAGGATTGAGCAAGACTATTTGGAGGATTTTGCGTTGCAACCCCTTTCATTCGGGTGGCGTAGATGAGCCCTAACAATAACAAAACTATATTATGCTAAATCTGCTTTGGAATGATTTTCTTTACAGACCCCTGCTTAATGCCATGGTCTTTCTTTACAATGCTTTGCCCGGGCACGACCTAGGCTTGGTGATCATTGTTTTGACTGTTCTGGTAAGGATAATTATCCTACCCTTGGGGCTGAAGGCTTCTCGTTCACAAAGAAAAACAAAGTCTTTGGCGCCGGAGATAGCCAAGCTCAAAGAACAATACAAAGGCAATCAGCAAGAATTTGCCAAGGCGCAAATGGAACTTTACAAGCGTTATGGCGTGAGCCCCTTTTCCAGCTGTTTGCCTTTGTTGATTCAGGTTCCTTTGATCTGGGCACTCTATTTGGTTTTACGAGAAGGGTTAACGGCGATCAATCCTGAGCACCTTTACTCTTTTGTTTACTACCCGGGCCAAATGGACACAGATTTTTTAGGATTGGTAAATCTGTCTGTCCCGGATAAAATATTTTTACCAGTTTTGGCGGGTATCTCGCAGTATATCTTAACCTTGATGACTTCACAAATACCCCAGAGCGGAACACCGCAAGAGAAAATGATCGCCAAACAAATGACTTTTATGATGCCCTTAATTACTCTTTTTATAGCGATAGGTTTTCCGGCTGGGCTTTCTTTATATTGGGTGGCGACCACGCTTTTTTCCATTGGCCAACAGCTTTGGGTTAATAAAGAAAAATCCGTGGAAATGAAAATCAAGATCAAAAAAGCTGGCGACCACAAAGAAATAGTAATTCAGGAAACAGAAGTTATCCCTTTGGAAAAGGAAAATGTTAATCTTGAAAAAAAATAAATGCCTAGATTGCGGTCCTCTTAAAACCTCGCATTTTTTGCAGTGGGTAGAAGATATATTGGCTATTCTTCCCAGCGGAAGAGTATTTCTTCCGGCGCGCCAAAAGTATTTTTTTAATAATTTGATTGATCGCGCCTTTCTTTTTTTGGGGCTGACGAGGCTTTCCGATAATCTGGAAAACGAGCAAATTTCTTTGCGTAGCCGTGTTTTTTTCCGCGAAGCGCTTAAAAAAAATATCAAAATTTGGGCAATCAAATCTTCTTATGGCCCCATTAATCAATTTTTGATGGAAGTGGGGGGTAAAAAACATACCTTCGAGGGATTACCGAGGGCAGATTTTTTACATCAAAAAATATCTTTTCGTGTGGATGATAAAGCGGTAGTAAAAAAAATTTTAGAGCAGAATGGCATACCCAGTGCTTTTGGCCGATCCTTTGGCTTTTGGCAGGCTAGGAAGGCCCTGGAATGGGCGGATAGCCAAAAGATTTATCCCTGTGTGGTCAAGCCGCGCTTTGGCTCAATGAGTCAGCATGTCAGTCTCAATATAAAAAATAAAGAATCTTTGAAATCGGCCATCAAAAAAGCCCTCCAATACAGCCCCTTTTTCATCTTGGAAAAATTTATTACCAATGCTTTTACCTATCGGGCGACAATAGTGGATCAGAAATTTGTGGCTTGCGTTAAGAGACTGCCAGCGCATATCGTTGGCGATGGGGAGAAAAGCATAAAAGAGCTAGTGGAAGAAAAAAACCAGGATCCCTTGCGTGGTAATGCCGGAGACAAACATTGCGCGACTTTCAAAATTGTAATTGATGAGACGAGCCACAAATTGTTCAAAGAAAAAAAATATACCCTAAAAACTATTCCGGCTTCTGGTGAACGAGTTTTTTTGCAAGAAAAAGTGATTTTGGATATAGGCGCCGACCTGGAGGAAACAACAAAGACAGTTCATCCAGACAATTATGAATTGTTTTGCCGGGTGGCCAAAATATTCGGCGTTTATTTGGTGGGAGTGGATTTTTTGGGTGAAGATATCAAAAAATCTTGGCGGGAGCAAAATGGCGCTGTTTTAGAATTGAATAGTCTGCCCTATATTGACATGCACCACTATCCAACCAAAGGAGAGCCCGCCAATATCGGCGAGGCCTTGGCTACAATGGTAGAGAGCCGCTACAAATAGTTTCATGGTTTACAGGTAGATTATTTTGTGTTAAGATAGCCCAGCAATCAAAAAATATTATGCCCAATCTCAAAGCTTCTATCATAGATGTCAGAAAAAGTCGCAGAAGACAGCGACAGAATTTGATTTGGAAAAATCAGGTGAAAAAAGAAATAAAAAACTTGGCCAAACTAATCAAAGAAGGTAAAAAAGAAGAGGCAAAGAGCACTCTTTCCAAAGTATTTAAAGCCATTGATAAAGCGGCTAAAAATAATGTTTATCACAGAAATACTGCTGCTCGCAAGAAATCACAAATAGCCAAAACATTGATCTAGACAAGACAATTCGTAAGGATAAAAAACTAAAAACCTCTCCATCTGAGAGGTTTTTAGTAGACGAAAGAACTAAAGGGTTATATTGTCTCCCGCGCTAGTTATCCCCAAACTAGAAAAGACCCATTTTTTAAGGGCAAAAGAAGCAGCGATAACAACTACGCCAATAAAAGCATACATTATTTGATTTTTGGCCGTGCCCACTTTTTCCGGATTGCCAGCGGAAGTAAGATAGGTGAAGCCACCGGCGATAATATAGAACAAAGCAATTAGGCCAGCAATAGACAAAACATAGCCCAATCCTTTATTAATGGTTGCCCCAAGATTTTCTGAAAAGCCTTTTCCTGCGGGCGGCTTAACTGTCTCTGCTACGGCGGAGCCGATACTAAAAACAAGAGAAGCCAATGAGGTGGCCGTTAGGCCAATGGCTCTAGAAACTTTTTTAAACATTTATCCTCCTTCTTTTACGCGCTAAGTTCACTAATAAGATTAGAATCACGAATGATATTACTAATAGCTGGTTGTCAACGATCGATGAGTTTTTGTTTTCTTTAATTTACTGCAAAGACTGGATATTGTCAAATTGCGCTTGGAATTGTTCAAATTCTATTACTTGCAAAATGAAATTGATGGCGCCAAAGACGAAAAAAAGCAAAGCAAATCCCAGGATGGCCGATTGCAAACTTTTGATAGCTGACTCTTGATTTTTGGGATTGCCAGCGGAAGTCATATATTTTAGCCCGGCTATTCCCGCGAAGGCAGTGGCGACAAAGATGGCAAGCTCCAACAAAAAATTAATCGTGCCAGCCAAAGCGCACTCCACAAAACCAATCGCCTCCGAAGGATTGGCTATGGGATTATTGCCACTGGATTTTTCAGAGATGGTCTTTAGC
Organism: Candidatus Microgenomates bacterium; assembly: GCA_016188915.1. Lineage (GTDB taxonomy): Bacteria > Patescibacteriota > JACPGU01 > JACPGU01 > JACPGU01 > JACPGU01. The sequence continues at coordinate 157,457 of JACPGU010000002.1, forward strand.
AAATTAAAAGGATCGCGACATTCGGCAAGAGAAGAGTTTACATTAGTAGCTGGATCAGCGGCCAAAGCCATTGCCGGTATAAGCCAAAGACTAAAAATGAGTGCAAGAAGGGCGATAGGTAGAAATCTTTTTATCATAATTTAGCTAATAATATCAGGAGCGATAATTCGGAAGAAAGCATAGGCTAATGCCACCACTACCAGCCCCAAGATGGCGCGAGTAATAATATCTTTGGCCTGGCCAATTTTTTCCGGGTTGCCGGAACTGGACATATAGATATAACCGCCTATTACTCCAGCCAAAAGAGCGGCCAAGATAACAATGCGAGACAAAATGGCATAAAAAACTTTGACAAAATTCGTAAGAGTGTTGGACCCGGACGCATCTTTGTCTCTATTTGCTTTTTCTATCTCTTGAAGATTTTCATCGGCGGTAGGGGTATCGGCCGCCAAAATTGAGGTTGGCAAAGCTAAAGTGCTCAAAGCAACCAGAAATAAAGTAAAAACAAAAAAAAGTAAAAATATTTTTTTAGTAATCATTAATTATTTTCCTAATAACATTTCCCTGGCCTTGGCCGCCGCCACATCTATGGCAGATTGATAGGGTTGTTTGTTGACCACTACGTCATTTATCATTTCTATAATAATAGTGTCAAATTTTTCGCTGTCTTTTTTGTAAATAGTTTTGGCGCTATCTGCTTGCTGATAAAAAATTTTTAATCCCGTTTCGTAATAGTTGAGATCTTGTTTAGCGGAAATTTTTTGAGTAGCTATCAAATATCGCTCAAGAGCGCTATTGTCTTTATCCATGCCAGTAAAGCGTAAAAATTCCCAGGCAGCTTCTGATCTGGCAGACGCTTTTGACACGCCCCAGCCCCAATAATTAGCCAGGGTGACAGGGTCTAATGACCCTTTTATCTGGGGCATTGATGATACTTGAACGTCTATGGACGCATTCAATCTTTTTATACTGGGTAAAAAATATGAATAGCCGATAAGCATCGCCACCTTTCCTTCGGCAAAGGCTTTGATGGGGTCTCCCATGTCTTTGTTCCAGCTATAGCTGGATTTGGCCGGATCGGCAAAATTGGCGTAAAATTCCAAAGCTTCGGTGCCGGGATAGCGAGGGATGCCTTCGGCATCTTTGCGAAATTGGTTAAAATCGTAAGAATTTCTGTCACCGGAAACAATGGGAGTGCTATTTTGTAGCATTATTGCTAGCAAGACATCACCGGCGCGACCTACATTACCTGCTGTGCCCAGAGCAATGCCCGCTGTCTCTATTTTGGTTGGATCGCCAATGGCTTTTTTGGTTAATATTTTATTGTAAGACAAGACATCTTCCCAGGTAGTTGGTGGCACAGAAATCTCGGCCTTTTTAAATAATTCTTTATTATAAATCAGGGCGAGATTGTCAGTAGCGAAAGGTAGCGCGTAAATTTTATTGTTATCTACGAAATCAGTGTAGGCAGAAGGCGTAATCGTGGCGGCATAATCTTCTAGAGAAATTATATTTTCTGGAGCGGGAGACAATTTATTTTTATGTTTGGGTAGCCAGTCGTTGTGGATTAGGAAAATATCCGGTCCTTGGTCGGAAGCAATAGCATCCACCAATGAAGTTTCGTAATCAGCATAATCTTTTTTGCTGTAAATTATTTCTACGTTGGGATATTTGTAATTAAAAGAATCTATCAGGGGCTGGATTACTGTTGAGTCATCAAAGAGTCCCCACATCGTCAGCGTAATTTTTTCGTTTTGGTCAAAGCTCCCATCGTCACTGTTCTCATCCCCATTGCCATTCTTTGGAGATTGTTCAGGAGGCTTACCAGAGAAAGCAACAATTAAAACTATCGCCAAAATAATGACGATTAATATTCCTCCGCCGATGAACAGTATTTTTTTATTCATCTATTTTTGTTTTTAGTCTGTGTCTATCTTCAGGGAACGACCACGTTCTTTGTTGGCTTTTGGCACATGAATAGTCAAAACACCATCTTTGAGGCTAGCTCTGGCTTTTTCTGAGATAACTTGAACGGGCAAAGACTCTACGCGAGAGAAAGAACCCCAGTAACATTCATGGACGAAAAAATTGTCTTTTTCTTCTTTGGATTCTCTTTCTCTTTTGCCGCGAACAGTAATAGAGTCATCGGTCACCACAACGTCCAAATCTTCTTTTTTTACACCGGCAATGGGCGCCTTAATGACCAGATCTGTGGCGGTTTGATACATATCAATAGACAGCTGTCCCCCACCGAAATCTTCGTCCCAGCCGTCTCCGGCGATGATCTCGGTGTTGTCATCATCGTCGGAAAAAAATTTTTCTATCTCTGTTTTTGACATATCCCCTCCTTGGTTTAGTTAGAAAGTTGATAACTAAAAAAATCTTTTGTTACTTTAATTATAGACGGGGATGGATTATTCGTAAAGAGATATTTTATTCTAATTTTATTATAATATCTCGAGATTAGACTTTGTTTTTGACGAAAGAGACAAATTACAGGCTAAAAGTCTGCTTTTTTTGTAGTATAATAGAGTTATGAAAAAAATACTTTCTTTTCTTATTGCCTTGGTTTTTTTGACTACTTTTTTGCCTCGTCCGTCTGTGGCTATAGAAAAAGATTTTTTGAAAAACCAAAAAGAAATATCCGGCTCTATTAAAATAGAGCAAACCAGATATCAATCGGAGATTGTGATTTTGGATTGGGATTTTTCAGGAATCGCTTCTTCTTGGTCCAAGGGCTTCGACGGTGCCGAGATAAATTTTGGCTTGGGGCAGGAAAAAATAGAACGTTTTATTTCTCCGAAGGCGCTAACCGACGATTTACCAGATCGTTCTGGTCGGCACGATGAAGAAACTTTGGGTGAAATTTTGACGATTCAAAGCGCGCGTCTTTTTCAGTATAGCCTTTCTTTTTCTAATGATGATATTGGTAAAACATTTTCTTTCCGTTTTGTTTTATTTGATACATTTGGTCCCTCGGCACAAATAGCGGCTCTCAGCACAGACAATTCTGGTCTCGGTCCTAATATTGTCTCTCGTCAAAATTGGGGAGCCAATGAATCTTATCGGACCTGGGGACCAGAATACGCGGAGGTCAAAGCCATTGTTATTCATCATACGGCTGGCGAAGAAAAAGCGGCGTTGACGGATCAAGCAGAAGCAGTACGTAATCTTTATTATGGCCATGCCGTCAGTTATGGTTGGGGCGATGTTGGTTATAATTATATTATAGATATCAATGGCTTAATCTATGAGGGTCGCTATGGTGGCAATAGCGTAGTGGGCGGTCATACCTTAGGCTACAATCCCGGTACCATTGGTATCGCCTTAATCGGTGATTATGGTGCACGTAATATAACAGAGGCCCAAACAGGAGCTTTGGCTGACCTGATCGCTTATTTATCTTTCAAAAATTTTCTTTCACCCGATAGCAAAACTACTCTAAAAGACAAAAATATTAATACGGTGGTAGGACACCAAGATCTTAACGCTACTAGCTGCCCGGGTAGTAACGTTTATTCTCAAGTCGGCAGTATCGCTACTCTGTCAGCGGAAAGATTAAAAAATTATCCGGAGCGTTCATACAGAGGGGAAATAGTTTCTTTTGATCCCAAGATAAATATTTATGGCGGCGATATAGCCAAATTGCATTTGACGGTGAAGAATACTGGCAATGCGACTTGGCTATCAGAGGGAAATCGCAGATTGAAATTGCAACTATCAAGTAGCAGTTTTTCTGGTGGTCTGGTATCTTTTGGCAAAAGCATAGAGCCTGGGCAGACGGCTACTTTATCAGCTGATATTTGGGCGCCCTTTGCTAATCAGGCTGCTGATGCTGCCTTTGATTTGATTCAAGACGATCAAATAATTCCTGGTGTTCACGCGGAATTTTCTGCCATTATTACAACCCCGTCTTATCGCGCTAAAATTATTGCCAAAAAAGAAAACCAAAACATTCAGCCAGGACAGAGCGTTGTCCTGTGGGCTGAGATAAAAAATATGGGGATTAATACTTGGAATGGATCGGAAAATTTACGTCTTGTGACCAAGGATGGAGGTAGTAGTGTTTTTTATGCCAGTGGCGATTGGACTAATAATAATTCGCCTGGAGGACTAGACCAAACAGGAGTCGCTACCGGACAGGTGGGTAAAATTAGCTTTACGGCGACAGCGCCAGTTTCTCCTGGTCAGTATAAGGAATGGTTTCGGCTTGTTTCTGATAAAAATTTTGAAGGGATAGATAATCAAATAACAGATTTTCTTTTGGTGGTAGGCGATCAAACAGGACCCCTATCTTCTCCTGAGCCAAAAATATACAGCAAACAAATTAACGATTATCACTACGAAATAATCAGTCGTTCTGATGCCAATCAGACGCTGCTTTTGGGAGAAACAAGGACCTTGTCTTTGGAATTGAAAAATACGGGCAACAGTATTTGGTATAGCGATGTTGTGAGACTGGGGACAGTAGCTCCCTATGATCGGCCAAGTATTTTTGCCGATAGTAGTTGGAGCGGTAAAAATAGAATAGAGCCTACTCTTTACAAAATAGCCCCTGGCAAAACGGCTGTCTGGTCTTTTACTATTACCGCTCCGCAAAATAAAGGAGCATGGACAGAAAAAATGGCTCTGGTGGTTGATGGTGTAGGTTGGACTAACGGTGAAATAGTCTGGAATATTACTGTTGCTCCGCCAACCCATAGCGCTTCTTTGGTTGAGCAAAGCCCCTATATCAAAACTTCTCAAAAAGTAAACGCTCGTCTTGTCGTTAAATTGAAGAACACAGGCAACATCACTTGGCAAAAAAATATAGTAAGACTAGGCACCACGGGACCTTATGACCGGCCAAGTATTTTTGCCGATAGTAGCTGGAAGTCGTTCAATCGATTGGAATTCTTGGAAAGCTCCGTTTCCCCTGGCGGAGTGGCTACTTTTATCATAAATCTTAATACGGACACAGCCCAAGGGATCTTCAGAGAATCTTTTGGCTTGGTTGCTGATGGAATAGGCTGGTTTGATAACATCGGGTTGTTTTGGTTGGTGGATATCTCCCCGCCCTTTGATGATTTTTCCTATGTCGCGCAAAGTCCTTTTGTGATGATGTCTTCTGGCGAGACGGCTTCTCTGTGGCTAGAAATCAAAAATACCGGAACGACCACTTGGCAGAAAAATTCTGCCGATTCCGTGCGTTTGGCTACTACCAGCCCGCGCGATAGAAAGAGTATCTTTTTGTCTAGCAATAGGATCGCCCTTGATAGAGATCGGGTAGTTCCTGGAGAGACTGTCCGTTTTTCTTTTTCTATTACGGCGCCCGATCAATCAGGTGTCTTCAAGGAATATTTCAGCCCAGTCCATGATGGCGTGGGTTGGCTAAAAGATATTGGTATTTATTGGGAAATAAAAGTAGAAAAAGCCCCCCCTCCTTTAGTGACCGAAGGAAAAACGATACAAATATCAGGAACTGACAAATTCGTAGTAGTAGACGGGGTAACCCTGAAAACTATTGCCTATGGTGGAAAGAATGATTTGGCTACTGTCAGTTTTACCGATAATATCTACCAGATGTCTTTGAAGGGCTCTAGCTTCTCTTCCTCTAATTTTTTGCGCTTTGTTCCCCAGGCAACTGGTACTATTTTGTCTTTACCCTCTTATGCCGATCGTCCAGCTTGGAATCCAACCATTAACGACAATGCTTTCAAGGGAGTTTTGGAAATTCGCTATACTCCAGTTACCAAAAAACTTTGGGCTATTAATGAATTGTTTATTGAAGATTATTTATCGGGGGTTTCGGAGCCGCTGGATAGTTTTGATCCGGAATATTTGAAAGTAGCTACTGTCGCGGAAAGGAGCTATGTCTATCATCATTTGCAAAATGGTGGCAAACATCCTGACGAGTTTTTGACTTTAAAAAATAGCCGCAATGGCAACGGCGATGATCAGATTTATGCTGGCTATAATTTTTCTTTGCGCGCCCCCAATATAGGCAAGGCGGTTGTCGCCACCAAAGGAGAAGTCGTTGCCTATAATGATCGGCCAGTAATTACTCCATATTTCTCACAAAGCGACGGAAGGACACGATCTGCCAGTGAAGTTTGGGGTTGGGATCAAGCGAAATATCCTTGGTTGGTAGGTAAAGACGATTCGTCTTGCAAGGGAGGACAACTTTTAGGACATGGCGTGGGAATGTCTGGTTGTGGTGCCAGGGGCAAGGTGGCTAGCGGAGAAAAGTATCAAAATGTTTTGAATTATTATTATTCCGGTACGGCCATCAAAAAAATAGATGAGACCAATCTCAATGTAAAAATAGGTATTTATGCCATTAATTTGCCTTAATGGATTTTGTAAAAAGTTTTTTTCTGGATTTATTGTTCCCGCGCCTTTGTTTTGGTTGTGGCAAAGAAGGGCGCTGGATTTGCTCTCTTTGTTTGCCTAAGGTCAACTGGATAAAATTTCCTTTTTGCCCTAATTGTCGCAAGCTAACAATAAAGGGTGAATATTGCCAGAGTTGCGCTGGAAAATTTTTTCTTTCCGGTATGATTGTTTGCGCTCGCTACGACGATGCTGTTATCAAGAAAGCCATTCATCATTTTAAATATGAACATTTTTTTGATATTGGCAGAATTTTGGGTAAAATTTTGGCCGAACGTCTCGCGACAGAAAAAAATAAAGAAGGTTTTTTGATTATACCGGTGCCATTGCATAATCTAAAAAAAGCGCAAAGAGGCTTTAATCAGGCAGAGATTTTGGCTAAAGTGGTTGCTCTTTCTTCTGACAGACCATATTTGTCGAATATTTTGGTGCGTCAAAAATATCGCCGACCACAAATGGAATTGTCCCGCGAAAAAAGACTAGAAAATTTGAAAGGTAGTTTTTGTTGGTTGGGCGGAGATCTGAAAAGGGCGGAAGTCATTCTAGTAGATGACGTGGCGACTACGGGAGCGACGCTGGAGGAATGCGCCAAAGTCTTGAAAAAATCTGGCGCCGGAGAGGTCTGGGGGCTGGTTTTGGCGCATGGCTAGAAACTTCCGCTACAGCACAATTATTTTCCAGTATACTCCCCAATCCTCCATCCAAGTAATGCCGTCGGCTACAGGGCGGAAATATTCATAGTAGACGCCGATAGTGTTGGGTGCTTTGGCGGTAAAAGTGAATCGGCCGATTTCGCCCGGGGCAACGCTATCCTGCTCTAATTTTACGCGATTATTTCCAAGCCAGCCAGAATTGCCGGTGGTATAAAAAGAACTTTTTCTATCCTGAGGATCGCTCGTTCCCAGCTTTACTATACTATTGGTCCAGGTAGCCGAGCCGGTATTTTTATATTCTACCCAAAATGTTTTAACACTATTGCGGTCAATGATAGGATAAGGACTTTGTCTAATGTATTGGGCGTGATAAGAAGGCGTGGCGATATTAATTTGCCAGTAGATGCCAATATCTGAAAACCAAGTGATATTTTCAGCGACCAAGGCAAAGTATTCTTTAAAAGAACCATAGGAAGAAGGAGCTTCTTTGAGGCTAAATTCAAAATGAGCTAATTCTCCCGGAGCAACCAAGCTCTCCCGCATTTTTATTCTATTGGGAGTAAACCAGGATGAACTGGCAAAACCGCTCAAACGATCACGCTCTCTGGCGGTGCCTAGATAAACTTTATCTTGTAGCCAATAGGAAGAGCCGGTATTTTTGAAAACCAATTTCATATCAGCTATTTGCCCAGGAGAAAGATTAACATAGGGGCTTTGTTCTATTATTTCCGCTCGATAAGAATTGGGACTAGGAGAAATACTCAAGCTGATTGTTTGATTAAATTTCAATTGCTTTGAAGTTTTGTTGCCGGCAGTATCGGTAGCTTCTACCAAAATATTATGCTGCCCAATAGTTGCCGTAGCCAATGATTCATTGACGTTGGCGGTTTTTGTGCCGGTAGCAATAGTTTTCCACGCTCCATTGTCTATTTGATAGCGAGCAAGAGAAATATTACTGGTCGGCACAGTAGTCATTACGACGGTATCTTTATCGTCAATTATCTCGCCAGTTAATTGATTGAGGCCATTACTGTCCTGGACGACGCTGACATTAATGGTGGGAGCGATCTTGTCATAAATTAAAGCCCTATAAGCGTCTAATTGGCCATAGCCGTAGTAGGTAGAGTAATAGTTATTATTCATCGCGGATAATTTTTTGGCAGAGACAATCAGGCGCTTTTTTAATTGGTCGGGAGAAAGCGAAGAGTCGACAGATAAAATCAGGGCCGCCGCCGCTGTTACTTGCGGAGTAGCAAAGGAAGTGCCGCGATTATATTGGTAAAGATCGTTACTGTTTTGGCTAGACCAAGCGGTAGAATAAACGGAATCTCCTGGCGCAACCAATGTAGTGCCTTGGCCATAATTGGAAAAAGAAGCAATCGCGCCGGTGTTGTCTGTCGCGCCCACGCCAATAGCCAAGGGATTACGAGCAGGTGAATCTGGCAAAAGCCATCCCTTATTCCCATTGGCGGCTACAATTAGTGTTTTTCTGTTATACGCGTAGGATACGGCTGCGTCCAAAATGGCGCTGTCTTCAGGTACACCGAGACTTAGATTGATTACCTTCGCGCCGTTGTCCACGGCGTAAGTGATGCCTTGGGCGATATCGGAAATCAGACCCTCACCATTTTGCCCCATGGACTTGATAGCCATTATTTTGACCTTGCTTCCCCCGCTGATACCTATATTATTATTACTGCTAGCGCCAATAATCCCAGAAACAATAGTGCCATGAGAATGGTCGTCCATAGGATCATCATCAAGATTAACGAAATCATATCCAAATCGGCCATTATTGTCGGTCCACAATCTACTTTGCAAATCTTCGTGCAGGTAATTGATGCCTGTATCAATCACTGCCACAATGATATTGTCTGTTCCTTTGTTGATGTCCCAGGCTTTGGTAAAATTTGAGCTAATCCAGTAGTCTTGCAGATTATAATATGGATCATTAGGTATAAAACTCAAATATGCTGTTTGGTCTTTTTCTTTTGAGATAACATTGGGGTTACTCCTAAGTTTTTTTTCTATTTCCATGCCTCGGTGACGAAAAAAAGATATTTTGTAGCTATCAAGACTGCCTAATTTTTCTTTTTCTAAAATAGGCAAATCTCGCAATATTTTTTCAGCCGAAAATAAATCTGAAAATTCAATCAAAAGAGATTCTTTGTCAAAAAGATTTTGATCGGCAAAAACAGGCTGTAGTTCGAAAGACAGCAAAACAAAAAAAACTAGCCAGATCAAATATATTTTTTTTGTTTTAAGCATATTAGAGATCAAAAGAATCTTTTTCTTCTGGTATTTCAATAGTCAAGCCCAGCTCTTCCTGAAATCTTTTGCCCAAAGTTTCGGCTGGGATTTGTTCGCCATGAGTAATAAAAACTTTATGAGGTTTGTGGGTAGTATTACACATAGAGGCTGTCCAATTGAATAATTGATTTTGGTCGCCGTGCGCGCTGTAGCCTTCAATAGCTCTAATTTCGGCGTTGATAGCTACATCCTCTCCCAAGACCCGGACTTCTTTTTCGCCGTCTTTGATTCTTCTGCCCAAGGTTCCTCTTACTTGATAACCGACAAAAAGCATAATCGTAGATGGATCGGAGAGATAATTTCTTTCATGAAAAAGGATTCTTCCGCCAGTGGACATACCAGAGCCAGCGATAACCATTTTGGGAGTAGGAACATTCAAAATTTGTTTTGACTCTTCGCTGGTGCGAGACATTGTAAGCCTCGGAAAACGAAAAATATCATCACCGCTTGAAATGATATCTTTTGTCGTTTGATTGAAATACGCCTGATATTTTTTATATATCTCGGTAGCCTTAATGGCCAAAGGGCTATCAATGAAAACAGAAGTATGAGGGATGCGATTATGCTCCACCAATTCATTAATTTCAAAAAGCAATTCTTGAGTTCTTTCCATGGCAAAAGCCGGGATTAGCAAAACTCCTTTTCTAGTGAAGGTATCTTCTATGGCTCTTTCCAGCATCAATTTGCTGTCGGCTTTTTTCTCATGAAGGCGATCTCCGTAAGTGGATTCAGTGACGATATAGTCGGCTATTTTAGGCGATTCAGTCGCTGCCACAATAGGGGTAGGCGGATTACCTAGGTCGCCAGAAAAAACAATAGATTTACCCTCGCAAGTGATTCGTACAATGGCCGATCCCAAGATGTGCCCTGCGTCAAAAAATTCCACCATTGCTTCGCCGATAGCAAAGGGTTTGTGATATTCAAAAGTGCGCCAAAGACTAATGGTTTTTTCCAAATGTTCTTCTTCCCAGAGCAATGGCGCGCCAGTAGCTTGAAGGTCACTTTTCATGATTTTTAGCTCATCAGCCAAAAAAATATGAGAAAGCTCTTTGGTTGGTCCGGTAGAGTAAATGGTGCCGTAAAATCCTTCTTTTATTAATTTTGGCACTCGGCCGATATGATCAATGTGCGAATGGGTGATAATGACAGCGTCTACCTCCGGCACATTATAGGCAAAAGGTTCGTGATTTTTTTTCTCGGCGTCAATATTACCCTGGAAAAGTCCGCAATCTATCATGATTTTTTTCCCGCCCGTCTCCAAGATGTAATTAGAGCCGGTAACACGTCCCGCGGCTCCAAAAAAAGTAATACGCATAAAATATCTCTATTTTTTGTTGGTGATAAAAAATCCGACTAAAAAACAGTATATCATAAACGATTTGTTGATATACTGTTTTTTCTAATGGGTCCACTGGGATTTGAACCCAGGACACCTTGCTTAAAAGGCAAGTGCTCTAACCGGGCTGAGCTATGGACCCAAACTGCTCAAAGATTTTAACATATCCGAGGCTTTTTTTCAAGATAAAACAAAAATCTCCGCTATCCGGAGATTTTTGTTTTTGTAATTCCGGAATGGTTATTCTTCTCCCCCGGATTTTTTAAAGCCTAGAAGCACCATCAAAATTATTGGCAAAACCATCCACCAAATCTGATATTGAGTGATTTCGTTAATCCAGTGCGATTGAGTGAGGAGATCGGTTCTCTGGGCATCGTTCAAAAAAGAAATAATAGCTGTGATTATCAGTCCGGCGTTTAAAAAACTATACATAGCGGCAAAAATAATAGAACCAAAACCTTCATGGATAGTAGAAGCTTTTTTCAAAAAATCTCCTTTAACTATCAAAAGCAAGGTAATCAAAATAAAAATAATGGCCTTAACAATAAAAGGAGAGGTAGTGGCGGTGATAGACAAAGTAGAGCCGATCTGAGTAGTAGTACTACCACCCATAGCAGCGTATAAAGCATTGCCACCAATATTGGCGGCCACGAGCCCCATATATGAAGCAATGACACCGACCACAGCTCTCTCTCGTCCCAAGGCCACACCGAAAACCACAGCTACAATGAAAAAAATAATAACGAAAAGATCCCAACTGGGGGTCATGATTTTGTTTTTATTTATCTATCTTAAATATACTATCTTTTGTTTTTGTGTCAAGTTTTTTAAGAGAACTAGTAGCTATAGACATCAATGATTCTGCCTTCGCGATTGGTAAGATAGGCTGGTTCTCCGTAGCGATTCCAAACAGATTCTTTAGTATCAAAAGAGAATCTACCGCCATCGGTTTTTATTCTTACGGTATCACCCGCCCCTAAAATATATTCAGAGAAAAGAAAAATATTTTGATCGGTATCGGAAATAGTCCAAACGGAGATATCTTCTTCTATGCCACCGGTATTTTTTAATTCAATATATTCAGTGCCCGGATCGTTAGAATAATGAACATAGCTGATAATAATCTTGGAGGGGTTGGGAGTAGGTTCGGGCACAGGTTCGGGCACGGGTTCGGTTATCGGTTCTGGACTTGGGGTTATTGGTGTCGGAGGTGATTCTTGTGGCAATTCTTTTTTTTCATCTTCTTTTTTCTCAACGATAATTATCTCCTCGGTTTTTTTCTTGCCATTATCTACGACGATGTTGATTTCGTTAGGGCCTGGGGCAAGAGGGACAGTGGCCTGAAAATTTCCTTTAAGGTCGGGAGACACGGGCTGTTCTTCTACAACCACTTCATTTTGCGGTTCAGTAGTGCCTTTAACTATTATCTCATCGGCAGTAGTGGAAGTATTATTTTGAGGTTCTATTATCGCAAGCGCTGGAGGATCGATGATGTAGTTTATTTTTTGAATAGGACTTTTCTTTTCTTTATCATTCTCATCTATCCCTATCGCCTGAATGATATTTTCTCCCTCTTCTAGAGTGACGGCAGCCGAGAATTCTCCTTCGTTATTGGCGGTAGTGGAGCTATTTTTTTCTTTATTTACAAAAATATCCACATCTGACTCTGGCTTAACATTATCACCGCGAATAGTAATGGGATTTTCATGAACGCTGTCTGGCAAATTTTCTAATTTGGGCTGACCTTTTGAAAGTTCGTTCTGCGAGGTGGAAAAAACAAGTAAAATACTGGCGACAGCAACAATAGTGGCCTTTACCCCGATGCCTGTGGAAGATATTTTTTTGGTGTGATGGGCTATTTTTTTCATAAAAAAGGAGGGCAAATTTGCCCTCCTTTTTTATTCTTTACCCTATCCTATCTTTTCTTCCGATGACAGGCAAGGTTTATTTTTCTTCAGCGATCTTTTTTAATTTTTCTAAAAGCTCTTTTTCTTCTCGGGATAGATTTTTAGGAACGGCAATAATGATATTAACTAGATGATCGCCATGACCATGCCCGGTAGGGCTTGCTACTCCTTTGCCCCTTAAAACGAAATGCGTGTGCGATTTTGTGCCGGCTGGAATATTCAAGATAATTGGACCGTGGATTGTTTCTATTTTTATTTTGTCTCCTAGGACTGCTTGAGCGAAAGAGATTTCTTGGTCGGTCATAATGTCAGTCCCTTCTCTGGTAAATTTTTTGCTCGGCAGGACTTTTATCCTCAAATACAAATCGCCAGAAACATTTTGCCCAGCTTCACCTTTTTCGGCAAGCCTGATGGTTGAGTCTTCGTCTACTCCGGCCGGTATTTTGACTCTAACATCTTTGTTTTGGCGAGTTTTTCCTTTGCCGTGGCATTTGGAGCATGTGATTTCTGGGATTTCTCCGCGTCCTTCGCAGGTATGGCAAATAGTTGTTTGCGCGAAAGAACCCAATATAGTTCGGGTAGTTTTTTGAACTTTGCCAGCCCCTTGGCAAGTAGAGCATTTTTTTAGTTTCTCTCCTCCTTTGCCACCACAAACAAGACAAAAATCCATAATAGAGTAGGCAATTTCTTTTTCCGCACCGAAAACTGCCTCCTCAAAAGTTAGCTGGAGTATTATCTCTATATCGCGACCCCTACCCCTGTCTTTTTGCCCTCTTGCTCCGCCAAAGAAAATATCAAACATATCATCTATTCCGCCAAAGTTTGTATTTTGGCCGAATCCTGAAAAATCAAAACCGCCTTGCGAAAATCCGCTAAATCCTCCTCTTCCAGAAGAGCCAAAATCGGTCGTCCCGAATTGATCGTATTGAGATCTTTTTTCTTGGTCAGAAAGGACCTGATAAGCTTCGTTGATTTCTTTGAATTTTTCTTCCGCGTTCTTCTCTTTGTTTACGTCCGGATGATATTTTACCGCCAATTTTTTGAAGGCACGCTTAATATCATCAGCGGAAGCTGATTTTGGAACACCTAGGATTTGATAATAATCTTTGCTGGGCACAAATATTGTTTACTTAATGTATTGAGCATGTATTGGACGAAAAAAGTGGGACTGCCCACTTTTTTCAAAGGAAAATATTTTGTTTATATCTTTACATTTTTTTACCGCTGTTGGCGTCTATTTCGTAGGAAAAAGCCGCTTCATTGTCAATGACGTATTCTACTTTCCATGAAAGATAGCGATCTTTGAGTGCTGAAAGCAGGATATTGGCATCATAAGATTTGCCCATAGAACGAATCTTGTCTCCGCCAGCCTTGTCCGCTTCTTTGAGGGCGTCTAGATATGACAATTTCATGTATTTTAGCGGGACAGCGACAGTGGCCGGATCTAGAAAATAATCTTCTTTGTAATAAATAGCTCGACGATAGTTGCTATCTCCCTCGGTATTTTTGTCTTGGTCAATTTCTATGGTCCAATAATATTCAGCCATAGAGGGAGACAGAAAGACATATGTATTGGAACCAAGGGCGGTTTTGATACTGCCTTTATAGCGGATGAGCTTGGCTATCAGAACAGAATCGTCACGCCATTCTCTCGCTTTCGTAAAAGCATAATCAAATTCCTGATTGACCTGTTCTGATAAAGTAGCGATTTCTTCATCGGATAGAGGATAGGCATTATTGTTTTGGATAGCATTTTGATCAGAACCTGCATTTTCTTTGCTACTTGAAGAGTAAGACTGACCTTTATTGGTGAAAAAAAATCTTTGACCAAAAATCAAGCCACCCGCCAAAACAATCAAAACTGCCGATATGACAAGAATTTTTTTATTCATATTTTTGTTTTAGTTTTGAAGACTATTTTTTTCATTGTAGTCTTTCTGTTTGAAAGGTGCAACACTAAAGTTTTTTTTAAAAACTTTGGAAAACATAAAATATCAACTTTCAATCTCCGATCTGAAATCTGCAATTTGCAATTTGCAATTCGTTACTTTCCTTCCTGATATTCTCCCTCTACTGTCTCATCCTTTTGTTGTTCGGTTGCTGAGTTCTTCTGTTCTTCCGCTTCCGTCTCCCCTTGTTCATTGTTCTTTGCTCCTTGGTCCTTGTAGATAGCTTCCCCAATCTTTTGACTCGCCGTCATCAGCTCTTCAGTTTGCTTTTTGATTGTCTCAAGGTCTTCACTCTTCATTGTTTCTTTCAAGACCGTGATTTTTTCTTCAACTTCTTTTACCACTGTTTCGTCTAGTTTCTCTTTGTTGTCGCGAATCGCTTTTTCGGTGGAATAAATCAATGTTTCTGCCATATTCTTGGCTTCAACATTTTCTTTCTTTTTCTTGTCTTCTTCGGCGTGCAGTTCGGCTTCTTTAGCCATTTTTTCCACTTCTTCTTTGGAGAGACCGGAAGAGCCGGTAATAGTGATTTTTTGCTCCTTGTTGGTCCCTTTGTCCACTGCCTTGACATTCAAAATACCGTTAGCGTCAATGTCAAAAGA
The DNA here is from genome assembly GCA_016188915.1 of Candidatus Microgenomates bacterium. Classification (GTDB taxonomy): domain Bacteria; phylum Patescibacteriota; class JACPGU01; order JACPGU01; family JACPGU01; genus JACPGU01. The sequence goes on from JACPGU010000002.1 coordinate 172,583, forward strand.
TACTTCTACTTGTGGCACACCTCGAGGCGCCGGCGCGATGCCATCTAAAATAAATCGGCCGAGCGTTTTGTTATCAGTTGCCATTTCTCTTTCACCTTGGAGAATATGAATTTCAACCGATGGCTGATTGTCCGCCGCGGTGGAGAATACTTGCGTTTTGCTGGTCGGCACGGTGGTATTTCTTTCAATCAATTTCGTGGAAATCCCGCCCATCGTCTCAATGCCCAGCGACAAAGGAGTCACATCCAAGAGCAGGACATCTTTGACATCGCCACCCAAGACACCACCCTGGATAGCGGCGCCGATGGCGACTACTTCATCGGGGTTAACACCCTGATGCGGATCTTTGCCAAAAAACTTTTTGACTGCTTCTACGACCAAGGGCATTCTCGTCATACCGCCGACCAAGATTACTTCGTCTATCTCGGAGGTCTTCAGCCCCGCGTCTTTGAGCGCGTTCTCGCACGGCTTCAAAGTCATCTCTACCAGTTCGCCGACTATTTTTTCTAGTTGGGCCCTTGTAAATTTGATGTTCAAATGTTTCGGACCAGCGCTATCGGCTGTAATGAAGGGGATATTGATATCCGTTTCCATACTGGAAGACAGCTCATGCTTGGCCTTTTCCGCGCCTTCCTTCAATCTTTGCAGAGCCATTTTGTCGCTCGTGAGATCTATCCCCTCTGTTTTTTTGAATTCAGCAATCAGCCAGTCAATTATTTTTTGGTCGAAGTCGTCGCCACCGAGATGCGTATTGCCGTTGGTGGATTTCACTTCAAAAACTCCGTCTCCCAGCTCCAAAATAGAAATATCAAAAGTTCCACCTCCGAGGTCGTAGACGGCAACTTTTTCGTTCTTTTTCTTGTCCAAGCCGTAGGCCAGCGCCGCCGCGGTCGGTTCGTTGATGATTCTTTTGACATCCAAGCCCGCTATTTTACCCGCATCCTTAGTGGCTTGTCTTTGCGCGTCGTTGAAATAGGCCGGTACGGTGATAACGGCTTCTGTTACCTTTTCGCCGAGGAAGGACTCCGCGTCGGCTTTCAGTTTGCTCAAAACCATGGCCGAGATTTCAGGAGCGGAATAGCTTTTGTCGCCCATTTTCACCATCACATGGTCGTCTTTACCCTTTTCTATATGGTAGGGCATGGTTTTGATGTCTTTCTGTGTTTCTTTATCAGAATACGAACGACCGATAAATCTTTTTACTGAAAAAACGGTGTTGTCGGAATTGGTGACCGCTTGTCTTTTGGCGATCTGCCCAACCAGTCGTTCACCAGTCTTCGTTGTCGCCACGATAGAGGGAGTCGTCCTATTCCCCTCCGCATTCGTTATAATCTCCGCCTTCCCACCCCTCATCACCGCAACCGCGGAGTTAGTTGTGCCTAAATAGATACCTATGATTTTTGACATATATGCTCCTTTCTTTTAATTAGATATTGTTATTGAATTAGTTTAATATTTTGCTTAAATAAGGTATTTACTTGACAAATAATACTATTGCTGTATAATGTCATTACCTAAAGACGAAGTCTTAATATTTTGCCTAACCCAGTTTCGTCCAGGATTAGGATGGGGAAGTTTCGCATTATTTGGAGCTGTAATCGCGTCGGTATTCGACCTTTTCATGTGGTTTGTTATCTTAGCCGACAGGAAGGGTAAAAAAGAAGGAGGCAAAAAGCGCAATGAAAAACTCTGATCAGTTCCTTGTAGATTTGATAGGCAGGAATATTTTCGCCACAGGATTCTTGGTTCTTGGCCTCATCTTGCTTGCCTTGACGGCCTGCGGATATCTCTGAATCTTCTGGTCGAAACATCTCTTGTTCTCCTGTTGGCTCCATGCTCTGCGTGGAGCCAATTTGTTTTTTATCTGTCATCCTCGAGCTCATGTTCGGTAATCCGAGCAGGAAATCGAGGATCCAGTACATTCGAAATATAATAATATTCTATTCTTGTTGTTCTGGATTCCGCATCAAGTGCGGAATGACAATTTTGCTTATCAACTTACTTGCTTATTGGCTTTTTCAACTGTCGACAAATTGTCGGCAGTTGATTTTTTTAACAATATAGCAGTGTAGCAATATAACCCTCCGCTCGCTTTTTAATTTCTTAATTTTTTATTTTCTTAGTTTCTTTTCTTCGCCACTTTCACCCTCGGATACTTCACCACTCTTTCGCCGATTCGGTAGCCGGGTTCGAATTCCTCCAAAATCATTCCCTCCTCTCCCTCCGACTCTTCTTCCAGTAACGCTTCGTGGAGATTAGGGTCAAATTTCTGTCCAACCGTGATCATTTTTTCTAATCCTTCTTTTTTCAACAATTCATCCAGCTGGATTTTGATGGCGACAATGCCTTTTGTCCACTCGCTTTCTTTTTGCTCGGTCGGAATAGCGCCAATCGCTTTTTCAAAATTGGCGACAATCGGCAACATTCCGCTGACGGAATTGACTTTCAAAAACTGCACGACCATTTCTTTTTCCTTTCCCACCTGTTTCTTGTAATTATCCAGATCCGCCATAGCGCGTTTCCAGCCATTCAAATACTCTTCCTTTTCGGCGACAATTTGTTCAATTTCCGTAGGCTTTTTTGGTTTAGGCATTTTCATAATTTTTAATTTTGTAATTTTTAATTTTGTAAATAAATCCTAATTTCTAAATTTTTAAAAATTAAGACATTGAGACATTATTTCAAAAATTAAAAATTCAAAAATTGTAAAAATTAAACTATTCCAACATCCTCTTTCTCTGCAAAACTCCCGCTAATTTTTCCAAATAAGGGATAATCACTTGATATGGCATTCTCGTTGGTCCGACAACTCCCAAGACACAAGGTTGCGTGCCAAAGAGGAAACAGACGGCGACAGTGGAAAAATCTTGCGCGCCTTGGTAGGCATTCTCTCTGCCGACATAAACTCTGGCTTTTCCTAATCCGTCAAATTCCAATACTTGCACGAAATCCGGTAGATTGTCTATCAGGCGGGCGAAACGCACCGCGATCTCTTGCTCGGCAAATTCTTTTTTGCTCAAAGTTTCGGCCAGCCCCCAGGCGCGCAGGATGGTCGGCGTCACGCAAAAGGCGGTGTTATTTCCCGAAGCAACGGAAACCAGCTTTAAAATCTTGTCCAGTCCTCTTTTTTCCGCGAATTCTTTCAAGTCCTCTGCTTCCGGGAATTTTTTGGTTGAAGTCAGATGGTCAATGTAGGCGCGATAACCTTTTTCAGTCGGGATTCTGCCCGCGGAAGTGTGCGGTTGACAGATCAGACCTTCTTTTTCGAGACGACTCATCTCACCCCTGATAGTCGCCGGCGAAAAGCCCAAAAATCCCGCCATCACCCTTGACCCCACCGGATCGGAGGTAGTGATGAATTCTTCCACGATAGATTGTAGTATATTGTCTTTCCGGGATGACATGGTTTTTGCAATTTCTAATTAACCTAATTGCTCTAATTTCTCCCGCCACCATATTGCAGATTATCAATGTAGGCGGGATCCCGCTATAAGCGGTGGTAAAAAATAACTAATGAGCCAATGCCTAAAATTGGGATTTTGTGTTTGGTTTTTTTAGGTCAATTAGATCAATTAGAAATTAGGTCAATTTGCTATCTGGCACTCTCCTATACCGAGTGCTAATATGTACATTGTACCCAAAATAAAAAACCCGTCAAGAGATTTTTATGTACTTTACTTTATCGCTTAGTTATGCTATAATTTGAATAGTTCATATGAAGGTGTCAAGAAGTCCTTTTACAAAATAAACCTCAAAGGAGAGTCCGTCATGAAGCGACTCGCTGCCGTTTTCTTGTTGTTCGCGTCGATATTTCAGGTAAGTATAATTGAAAGGCCGGCGTGGATTTTGTGGGGGAATCCGGAAGGGATCGAGTTTGACCCGAGCTTCAATGTCTACATCAACCACAACACCAGATCGGAAATGTGGCGCCATCAAGAAGCCGACCCAGAAAAAAGGGCGGAACTTCTTGCTCCGGAACACATTCCCGTGAAAAAGACAGTAAAGATAGGGCTTAAAAAGCTCGTCTTTATCAATCAGGAGCGGTACATTTTCTTGGCGCTTGGAGCAAGTCAAGTGCTCGATAAGCGTCGGTTCGTTCTCATTAATGTTGAGCAGACGCTCAACGAGAGGTTGGGCGCTGACGACAAACAGTATCGCGTTTGGCCTCATCTCGGTCTTATCTCTGTCGGCACTGTTGCGTATGAAGAGGGCTGGGAAGTGGTTTTGTGGGATGAATTGGTCGCGGGGTACGCGCCGATAGAGGAGTTGATTCATCGGGGCGATATTTTGGGGTTAAGTCTTGTTGCCACGGGGATTGAGCGCGGGATAGACATGGCTCATAGGGCAAAGAGCTTGGGAGCGCGCTATATCATTGCCGGCAACGATTCGGCGATATTCCGAGCTAACCAAATCCTTTCTCTGCCGGGAAAGCCAATTGATGCGGTTTTTACCTCTAACGATATTGCCGCCATCAGAGGATTCTTTCGGCAGATAGATACTGCTGGTTTTGACCATATCAATATCCCTGGTGTTCAGACGATGCCCGGACAATTGGTGCGTTCAAACGAGCGAAAATATCTACTTCGCGAGTTATTGGAGCGCAAACAGGCGAGAACCAAGGCCGATGTGTTTATCGTCCCGAGGATTGAACTCTATCCTCATTGGAGCGAAGTGTGGGCGAACTATCGGAAAACATTTGGCCACAAACACAGCAATCCCAATACGGTCAAAAACGCAATCTCGCTTCTTGCTCAGGGGTGTACGCGAACTCGTGGCACGGATGTTTGCAGTTATTGCAGTATTGCCGATGTGGCCGACATCAACATGCCATCTCGAGATTACTTGGCGCATACCTTTGAGGCCTACGAGAGCTTCGGGGTCGATATGGTCTACAATGCCACCGACAGTATTTACGAAATGCGATCGGTCGCACGCGTCCTGCAAGAGCTGGGAATATCATGGCCGGCGATGACGATCTACGGGCGATCCCAGGGTGTTGCGCAAAACCCTCGTTTACTGGAAGAGTGGCAGAAGATCGCCACCGAGAGATTGCTTGTCAATATCGGCATGGATTCTGGAAATGAACAGATTTTGCAACGAGGAGTTACCAAGTCATCCACGATCCATGGCTCGCGTCTTGAAGAAAACAGACAAGCAGTGAGATCTATCCGCAAGGCCGGCGCGCACCTACATTATTCTTTAATTTTCGGATCTCCCGGCGAAACGCGAAAGACCTGCGAAGAGAGCATCGTTTTTCTCGAGTGGACAACGGAGGAACTTGGCGACCAGCTGGATATTTGTGAAACAGATATCTATTGGTTGACATACGGCGCTCCCGTCGCGCGCATTTTCAGTGACTATGGCTACGCGCAAGAGCTCTCCGCTATTGCTCGGAAGACCATTTCTCGCGACGAATGGGGGAGGGGATTTGCAACCCACGCGGACAAACTGGTTGTCCCACGGCAAGTCGAAGAGGCGTGGTATCGACATTTTACCGATATCGACCTCGATGTCGCTAACGAATTTAACGATCGGGCCGCGACTATCATGGAGCGCCATACTGGCAGTATTCGTGGTAGGGCGTTTCGTCCTGATTCTACGTGAATCATCAAATGGCGGTCTTCCCGCTAGCCCCGGCCCTTGTGGTCGGGTTTTTGTTTTTGCAAGTTAATTTACATTTACAGCTTTTTGTACACTTTGCCACGAAATTCAATATAAACAGGAATACCACGCTCGTCTTTTTTACTAAAAATTATCCTGATTTTACCAGATCGGATACGCCAAAGGTCTTTTTGCCCAGCTAATTTTTCCAGGTCATAACTGCCAATATGAAGAGTGGCGATATCAGTCAAAATTTGCGCTATCTTGAGAGCAGTTTTCTTATCGAGCTTTTTTAAGAATTTTTCGATCTGGTCCATGGAGGGCTTTGATTTTGGTAAGAATTTTTTCTACGGGTAATCCTTTTTCGCAATAAAGGCCGAAGCCATCTTTATTCTCAAAATAAACCACCTCCTCTTTTTTTAAAGGTTTGATGAGCAGACCTTCTTCAGTTTCTTCAGCGAGAAAGTGTTTAGTAGCCACTTTATCCCGCCACGTCTTCGGCAGAGTTACTTGCCCAGTGTTAAAAACCTTCAAAGTAAATGTTTCCATAGATTTTACCTCATTCTCTAATTTAGTCAATATAGCTATAATTATGTCTATAATTCTACACACAAGAAAACATGAAGTCAAGAAAAATTTTCGTGCCTAATTAAAGCACAGTATTGTCAGCCACCACCCTATTCCTCCCCTCTCTTTTGGCGCGGTAGAGAGCAATATCTGCGCGTTGCAGAATCTTTGTCAAGCCTTCCCTACCTGAAGCAACACCGATACTGACAGTGATGCTCCCTGCCGAGATTTCCGGAATAAATACTGTTTTTTCGCAGACTTGCCGGATACTTTCAGCGATTCTTTTGGCTTCTTCTAGCTCTTTTTCCAAAATTATCGCAAATTCTTCTCCGCCGAGACGAAACGCCACTCCCTCTGCTTCCTGTAATATCCTGGCTAGCCCCACTAACACCTCGTCTCCTTTGGCGTGGCCTAAGGCATCATTGACCTTTTTGAAAAAATCGATATCAAGCGCGATGACGGAATATGTGACTTCAGGCTTCAGCTCTTTTTCCCATTCATGCCAATACCGGCGGTTGAAAAGTCCCGTGAGAGGGTCTATGATGGCTCTTTCTGTTTGCTTTTGGGCGTAAAGATGACTTGCGGTCAAGTGGCAAAGTGTTTTGAAAAAGCCGTAATCCTCACGGGAAAATTCTTTGGCGGAGGCGCCAAAAATAGCGCCGAAATTTTCGGAGGCAAAGGTAAGACGACAACCCATCAGATTTTTCGGTAGGATTTCGCTTCTACCAAATCTGTCATCAGACGCAGTATTGTTGGAAAGAAATGGCAGAGAAATACCGGACAAAATTTCTTCTTCCGCGCGACGAAAAGTGCCTCGCGGGAAAGCGAGGCGAAAACCATTCAAGAAGTCCTCTCCACCAGCGAAAATATCGCGCAGTTTTTCCATGACTGCAAATTGATGATTTCTTTTCTTGATTTTTTCAAAAATAGTTCCCAGCGCGCCGCCAAGCGCTAAATAAAATATAACGGTGGCAAAGAGGTCTATTTCTCTGGCGCCGATCCCATTTCTTTCTATAGAGAGAAAAATAAAAGGCGCGAGAAAGTAGGAGGAAGCCACTGCCGTCCAGAGGCCACCTTCGGTTCCGTACCAAAAAGCGCCGAGAACAATAGACGCAAAAAGCAAAAAACGCGCCGACAAATTAGCGTCAATAGCGGTAACTTGACCGGTATAAAGCAGAAAAACGCAAGCCAGAACAGCAACAGTAATAAGGGAATGTTTCATAACAAAATATTAACGAAAACCAGGACGATGGCAGAAGCGACAGTGGAAGGGATCAGGCTTTTGGTTCGTTCTGCCAGATAACAAAAGACGAAACCTTCAAAAACAACGTAATAAATAGCGGAAGCCAAAAGTCCCCGACTGGCAAAATAGACAGGATTAGTGAGGAACGGCAAGAGATAAAAAGTGGTAGAAATGATAGTGGCAACAAGAAAAGAAAAATTGTTTTTTTGACGCAACCGCAGGAAAAGCATCCCACGAAAAAATATCTCCATGCCCAGAACGCCAAAGGCTATCTCTGGTAGGATTTTGACCCAAAGATTGGACCAGACGATAGGCGGAAAAGTAAAGCTAGCTAGATAAAAAGTAGCAAGCATGTGAGAGACGACAATAGTGGCGACGAAAATACCCAGCGTGATATTTGATAGCAACTTCTTGGGAGAAAAGCCAAATTTACCAGAGCTTTGACGGTGGTAATAGAAAATAGCGCCGAAGACAGGCCAGAATGCAGGAATTATGAAGTATGAATTATGAAGTACGAAAACAGCAAGAAGAAATAGCGAGATAACGATGACAGCGCGAGGAAAACTTTTCAAAATTATGCCGAGTGGGAGAAGAAAGAAAAGAATTATTTGCGTAGCGTTAAGTATCGGCGAGAGCATATTTTCCGGCAATGCTCTGCGGGCAAAAAATTCTATACTGATATTAGTTACCGCCAAAAGAAAAACCACTATTGTTAGTCGGTCAATACTGATACCGTTTGTCTCTTTTGGCTTTTTCTCCATAGAGCCATTTTAACATAACAAAGGTGTTATGATGGTAGTATGAAAAATATTTTCACTCCGTCAAAAATTTTTCTCTACCTTTTGCTTTCTTTTATTGCGGGGGTATTTTTGGCGCCACTAGCGCCGATGACTGGGATAATTTTGGCAGGAGCTTTTGTCGTCGCTTTTTCTTTATTTTTTCCAAAACCCGTCCCAATAATCTCAATCGTCTTGGTCTCCCTAATGATTCTGGGTTTCCTCCGCTATCAATTGTATTTACCAAAAATCGACGCGGGTCATATCGGCTTTTACAACGGTCAGGAATTAGTTGTCGATGGGATCGTCGATGCGGAACCAAGCAATGACGATACAAAACTCAAAGTCCAAATCTCAAAGATCAAGATCCGGACAGAAAAAGAATTTTTGAGTCTCAAAGGAGATATTCTAGCTGAACTGCCAAGAAATGTGGATGTGAAATACGGCGACCAGATTCGCTTCAAAGCCAAGCTCAAAAAGCCGACTGATAGTATAGACTTCTCTTATTCCAATTATTTGGCCAAAGCGGGGATCTATAGCATCGCGCAAAATGTAGAAAAATTTGAAATCATCGCGAGCGGCAAAGGCTCGTTAATAGTTTCCGCACTTTATCAAACTAAAGCGGCTTTCGTGGAAAAAATAAAAAAGATTTTTCCCGAACCGCACGCGGGGATGATTCAAGGATTGATCTTGGGTGGGAAGGGCACTCTGCCTGATTATTTGGTCGCGCTCTTCCAAATCGTTGGTATCACGCATATAGTGGCTATTTCCGGCTACAATATTTCTATCCTGGCCAAAATTTCCGAGGGGCTTATCGGGCGCTGGCATCGAAAGCTATCTCTCTGGGGAACTTTGTTCCTCATCGCGGGGCTGGTCATTATTACTGGCGCGCAAGCTTCAGTAGTTCGCGCCGGGATTATGGGAGCGGTTCTGGTTTTGGCGGGGTTTGTTGATCGCAAAAACAACCCTCTCAACGCGCTTGTTTTGGTCGGCACGATAATGATATTCTTCAATCCTCTTATCCTGCGAGACGATGTGGGCTTCCAGCTTTCCTTTTTGGCGACGCTCGGCATCGTACTTTTTTTTCCTATTTTTTCACATATTTTTCGCAAAGTGCCGGAGCCTTTTTCTGAAGCTTTGTCGGCCACGCTAGCCGCGCAGACGCTGGCTCTGCCTATCTTGATTACCAATTTCGGCGCGCTATCTCTCATCTCCCCTTTGGCCAATATGATTATTTTGCCTTTGATACCGGTCGCTATGACGCTCGGATTTTTCTCAGGCGTTTTGGCCTTCATTAATCTTTATCTTGGGCAGATGCTAGCTTTTTTCGGCTACGCGGTGTTAGATTTGATAATCAAAATCTCTGAATTTTTGGCGCGTATCCCCTACGCGTATCTGGAAATAAAAAGTGGCAAACTGGCAGTATGGTTGATATGGTGTGTTATACTATTGGTATTATTAGTAGCCAAACGAAAGGAGACACTATGGAAGAAGAAATGAAAGATGTCGCTCCCGCGTGTTCAGCCTGTGGCGGAGTAACCGCTGGTTGCAAATGCGAAGCTTGTGGCCTTGATGCCGAAGGTAGCAGTTGCGGTTGTGAGTGTGGCGCTACCTCTTGCAAGCCAAAGTGCGCGTCTTGCGGAGAAGCAGACTCCAAGTGCGCTTGCCAGAGGATAGAAGCGGAAGCGCCGGCCCCAGAAGCCGCTCCGGCAATGTAGCTTTTGATTGTCAAAACAAAAAACAAGTCCCGGTATCACTGGGGCTTGTTTTTTTTGGCTTTGTACGTTATAATTTATGGCAATTATTTTTAAATATCTCTTATGTCGCAAAAATCTTTGGCAAAAAAAGCGGAGGAACTTTTGGCGCTAGCCGATATTCAAATCGGCGGGAGCAGACCGTGGGATATTCAAGTGCGCAATCCTCGTCTTTATAAAAGGATCTTGGCTTCCGGGTCGCTCGGCGCCGGCGAAGCCTATATGGACGGCTGGTGGGATTGCGAAGCGCTCGATGTGATGCTTGCCAAGATCATTGAGGCCAATCTAGAGAAAAAGGTAAAAATCAAAACTTTCTTCTGGGAAGCTCTCAAGGCAAAGACTTTTAATTTCCAAAGCAAAAATCGCGCTTTTGAGATAGGCCAGAAACATTACGACATCGGCAATGATTTATATGAGCGAATGCTGGATGAAAAAATGAATTACACTTGCGGTTATTGGAGCGCGCCGAAAAATCCCGCTAAAAATCTGGATGAGGCGCAAGTAGCTAAGCTAGATTTGGTTTGTCGAAAAATCGGATTGAAAAAAGGTGATCGGGTGCTGGATATCGGTTGCGGTTGGGGCAACAGCGCCAAATATATGGCCGAAAAATACGGTGCTAGCGTAGTGGGCATTACGGTGTCCCAAGAGCAAAAGAAATTGGGAGACAAACTCTGCGCTGGACTGCCGGTAGAGATTCGTCTCCAAGACTACCGCGACATTGACCCTTCGACTTTGCTCGGGACAAGCGAACGATTCGACCACATCATTTCGCTGGGCATGTTCGAGCATGTGGGAGTGAAAAATTATCGCGAGTATATGGAGATAGCGTGTCGCTCCCTCAAAGAAGGTGGCATATTTCTCCTGCATACTATCGGTGGAGCGTATTCTGTGGGTGGCACCGACCCTTGGATTGCTAAATATATTTTTCCCAATTCAATGTTGCCTTCCGTTGCTCAAATCGGCCGTTCTATTGAGGGACTTTTTACTCTGGAAGACTGGCACAATTTCGGCGCTGATTATGATCGGACTCTGATGTGTTGGTACGAAAACTTCAATAATCATTGGGATGAAATTAAGGAAAAATACGACGACAGATTTTACCGCATGTGGCGATTTTATCTCCTTACTTGCGCAGCTTCTTTCCGCACAAGAGCCAATAATCAGCTTTGGCAAATAGTACTCTCCAAAGGTGGAGTGAAGGGTGGATATCGGACGGTAAGATAGTTTTGTTATACTGGGAGTATGAGGAAAAATAAAAATCAAATCACCTTTACCGCGCTTCTCGCTATCGCGCTGGCGGTATTTTTCTTTTTGCAACAATATTCCAAGGCTAATACGCCGGCGGGAGAAGGCTTGCGCGTTTGGTTCTTTGACGTCGGACAGGGAGACGGTATCTTTTTTCGTACAGCTGAAGGAGTGGATGTTTTGATTGACGGTGGACCGGGTTCGTCAGTAATAGAGAAACTAGCGAAAGTTCTGCCGGCTTGGGACAAACAAATTGACTACGTCTTTCTCACGCATCCTCACGCCGATCATTTGGAAGGCTTGATTGAGGTTCTGCAAAGATACGAAGTGAGTAATTTTATTGAGTCGGGGTTTGTGGCCAAAACTGCCGGTTATGAAAGATTAGAAAAAGAAGCGATGAGCGGAGGGGAGAAAAAAATCATCGCCAAAACCGGCGATCGGTTTGATTTCGGTTCGGACGTTACGGCAGAAGTTTTTTGGCCAGAGCCGGGGATATTGTCCTCGGCTACCGACACGAACGATTCTTCCATCGTCATGAAATTGTCTTACGGCGAGATAGATTTTTTACTGACTGGCGATGCTACGGAAACGGTGGAAAAAGGTTTGCTGGACGATGATTTGAACAGTGAGTTTTTGAAAGTAGCGCATCATGGCTCGCGTTATGCCTCAACCACCGCTTTTTTGCAAAAAGCGAGTCCTCTAGTTTCTTTTATTTCTTCTGGGAAGGGCAATACCTATGGGCACCCCGCGCCGGAAGCATTACAAAGATTAATCACTGCGGGCAGTCGCGTCCTGCGCACGGATCTGTCGGGAACGATCGAGGTAGAGGTGGGCAGAGACGGGAGGTGGAAGATCGTTTGCGAAAAGACTTGCAAGTAACTATAAGGAATTTTTAATTTTTTAATTTTTGTAATTTTTAAAATAATTTTTAAATCTTAATTTCTAAACCTGCTTCATTATAGTCTTCATAGTCTTCGCGAAGCGAGCATTAAAAATTTCATCATTATTTATAAAATTCAAAAATTGACAACGGTATTGAGAACGTCTTTACTAAGGGCTAAAATATTAAGATACTAGAACTAAGCATCCATTATGTCCGGTCATTCCAAATGGCATAATATTCAGGTCAGAAAAGGCAAACAAGATGCTAAAAGGGCGGGAGCCTTTACGGCGCTTTCCCGCGCTATCACTGCCGCGGCTCGCGAGGGCGGGGGTGATATTAATATGAATTTCAAACTGCGCATCGCGGTAGAGAGAGCGAAAGCTGTTTCTATGCCCAAGGATAATATCCAAAAAGCCATTGATCGCGGGACAGGCGCGGGTAGCGGTGTGGCCTTGGTAGCGATAAGCTATGAGGCCAAAGGTCCAGGCGGGATGGATATTATTGTGGACTGTTTGACAGATAACAAAAATAGAACGGCCTCGGAAATTAAGCATATTTTTACCAAAAACGGAGGAACAGTTGGAGCGCCAGGTTCGGTTGGTTGGAATTTTGAACAAAAAGGAGTTGTAGTCATAAATCCAAAATCGAAAAACCAAATGCCAAGTCAAGCCCAAAGCTCAAATGACCAAACTATTTTAAAGATTATGGATATTGAGGGAGTTGCCGATGTGGAGGAAGACGAAGATGGGATTGAGATTTATACTGCGCCGAAAGAATTAGCGATGGTAAGCCGGGCGCTAGAAGAGAAAGATTTCAAAATAGAAAAAGCAGAATTAGTAATGAGTCCCAAAAATACGGTGAAATTGGAAGGAGAAAAAGCCGAGCAAGCACTGAAATTGCTTGAAGCTCTGGACGACTATGATGATACGGAAAATGTCTGGACGAATTTGGGGTAAAAAAATAAGGATTTCATAATTTTAGATTTTAAATAGCTATTTTTACTCAAAGCTTGTGGTGGGACGGATAGAGTGGTATAATAATGCTAGATGAGCTCTATTTTCTAGCCGTTTCGCGTCTCCCCATGTTTTAGTTTTTAAAAAAGAAAGGGGTGAGGTCATGACAGTAGCTTTTGAGGCTTCCTTTGGAGTATTTGCAATCAGTGCACGAACTTCGCTCCAGACTCCTCGAAAAGCTCCTATTGTCCAACCGTCCGATCAGTCCAGTCTTCTCGGCCAGCGCGGGTTGCCCAAAGATGTCGCGGGACATCTAGGCAGAGAACATCTTGCGCGAACTAGAGGAGATATTTTTGCACTGCTTTCGGCGGAGGCCAACTGGCCAGGACATTTTTTTGACCACATCGCATGAGACGCGAAACAGCATAAATCTATGAGAGTCCCGGGGAACCCGGGCTCTTTTGTTTTGGCAAAAGAAAAGCCCCCGAGGGGGGCAAAAGGTATGTCTTTTTGAAGAAAAATCAGGCCGATTTTTGCGTCTGGGATTTCAGCACCCATGGTTGCTGAAACTTTTTTATAGCTTCCCGCATTGATTTGGCGAATTCTTCCAGAAAGCGGGTTTTGTCATCATGAGCATAGAAATGATGGTGATCTTTAGCGATGGCTTGAGCGATTTTTTCCAGAGGCAGGATGATCTCTTGCCGGATATAGTCTGAAGATAGATCGTTTTTTCGGCGTAATTCTCGAGAAAGATTCATGATGGCCTTTCTTGCCAAAAAGGCCAGTGCCAGATTTTGCGTGAAGTGCCGGGCTCTGATTCTCAAAAAGTAGCCGATTGGGTTAATTCTTTGAAGCGCAAGCCCGCTTAATTTGGGGGATCTTCCGTCCAAAGAGCATTTCAGAAGATCCGCGAACCATTGGAGATAACAGGCGCCATCTTCGCCACCATCATTGCGAGTGTTGATCGATTCCAAAGTGTCGAGGGCATCTGTTGTTGTCGGTAGTGGATCAATCTTTTCTTGCAAAGTAACCATTTCGTCCCTCCCGATTTTTTGTTAAGACTTCGCTTTGTTTCGCCAATTATATCAGATAGCGTCTTTTGGCGCAAATGGAGTATACTGGTAAGGAGCAGGGTATGATGTTTTTTATAAAGTGCACATTTTGCAGAAAAAGATATTGGGATAGTAGAAAATTTCTAATTGACCTAATTGCTCTAATTGACCTAAAAAATGCTCAATGAACAAATGCCAATAAATAATTTTGAGATTTGGGGCTTGAGATTTGGGAATTATTTAGAAATTAGATCAATTAGAAATTAAGCAGAGTATGCGCCCAAAGAATCAATCGAAATCAAATAAAGTATTGCTAGACATAATACGATGAAAATTTTAGGCATTGATCCGGGGACGGCGATTACGGGGTGGGGAGCGATAGAAGCTCAAAGTTCAAAGCTCAAAGTTCAAAGCTGCGGAGTGATTATAACCCCCGCCAAACAAAACCAGTCGGTAAGATTGGCGCATATTTTTAGTGAACTGAATTTAATTATCAAAAAAACAAAGCCCGATGTGGTGGCGGTGGAAAGGCTTTTTTTTATAAATAACGCCAAGACGGCAATGACGGTGGGTGAAGCGCGCGGAGTCATCCTTTTGGCTATTGAAAAAGCAAACCTTCCTCTTTACGAGTACACGCCTCTGCAGGTAAAACAGGCTTTGACCGGCTACGGCAAGGCGGAGAAAAAGCAGATTCAACTGATGGTCAAGCAAATCTTGCGCCTGAAAGAAACGCCGAAACCGGATGATATGGCTGACGCTTTGGCTATCGCGATTTGCCATCATTTTCAGAACTATTTGGGGAGCATTATCAAAAAGAAATAGCCTATTGTATTGATGTGCTTTGTGCTATGATTAGTAAAAATAAAAAATAAAAATAAAAAAGGAGATTTATGCCCAAAAGAAAACTGTTTGCTTCCAAAAATATCAGTGGCAAAGCCAAACCTCTTACCAATTCTGCCCTGGGGCTACTCCAGGCAGTAGCTGTTTTTGGAGGCTTTCTGATTTTAGTGGCAACGATTGATCGTGGTGTTAGCTTTTTTCAAAAACTAGATGGAGCTTCCGGCACTTTATTTATGTTCAATCTTCTGATTTTGACTTTTATTTGGGAATTTTTAGCATTGTTTGGCTATCCTATTATTTTGCTGGCGGACAAAAAAGTTTTGAAAGCTTTGGAGATTTTAGCCTATACCTTCTTCTGGCTCTTAGCCCTGGTTCTAGTTTTGGTGGTAGTCGTTTCTAATGGATAGTCTTGTTTTGGAAAATAGCCTCATCTTTTGTAAAGGGTGAGGCTATTTTTGTTCTAATAGATTTCTTGTGTTAGAATAAAACAATAGATACTAATTTATCCTAAAATGATTGCTTCTATCCGTGGCTTTGTCAAAACCAAACAAGACAATTGGGTATTGGTGGAAACAGGTGGCGTGGGCTACAAAATTTTTGCGCCGGAATCCGTTATTGGCTCATTACATACCGGAGGGGAGACATTTTTACATACTTACCATCATATTACCGAAGGAGCGCAGGCTCTGTATGGCTTTATCTCCCAAGAAGAAGAATCTTTTTTTGAGCTTTTACTTTCTATCTCGGGCGTGGGGCCAAAAGTCGGCCTGTCAGTGATGAATGCGGCATCCGTTGCCGAAATCAAAGTGGCGGTGATAGAAGACAATGCGGAAGTGTTGACCAAAATATCCGGCGTGGGAGAAAAAACAGCCAAAAGAATTGTTCTAGAATTAAAAAACAAAATAAAAATAGGCGATGTTCGACCGATCGGAACAAAATCTTTGGATATTGGTTCGTCGGTAGATGTTTACGAAGCATTACTGCGGCTGGGATATAATTCTATTGAAGCGCGAGCCGCTATCAAAATGGTGTCAAATGATATTACCGATTCAGAAAAAAAACTTCGCGCCGCTTTGAAAAATTTAGGCAAATAACGCAACGAATATGGCAGATTTTTCTTTTGATATAGTTTCACAATTTGATCGCCAAGAGCTTGTCAACGCTATCGATCAGGTGAAGCGTGAGCTTTCTTTTCGCTATGACTTCAAAGCTTCTCCTTATGATTTTATTTTGGAAAAAGAATCTTTGACTGTCTCGGCCGAAGACGATTATAAACTGAAAGCTATTCAAGAAATTTTGCGAGTGAAATTGGTTAGTCGAAAGCTTGATCAGAGAATATTGAATTTTACGACAGAAAGCGAGAAAGCGGCCGGCAATACTGTCAGACAGAAAATGCCGATAGCGATGGGCTTAAAGCAAGAAAAAGCCAAAGAAATCTCCAAATTTATCAATACTAGCTTCAAAAAAGCAAAGGTTTCTATTCAAGGAGAAGATGTACGTGTCTCTTCTACCTCCAAGGACACTCTGCAGGAAATAATTACTTTTTTGAAAGAACACGATTTTGGTATTCCTTTGCAATTTACTAATTATCGTTAAAGAAAGGAGAAAAAATGGCAATAGAAAGTGTAAATCTAGCTGATCAGGCCTTTAGCACATCCGATGTGGCGAGTCTTGCCGTGGCAGGAGGAATGATGTTTTTCGTTTTTATTTTAGCGATAGTTACCTATATTGCTTTGGCGATATCTCTTTTGAGAATTGCCAAAAAGACCGGTACGGCTAATGCTTGGTTCGCTTGGGTGCCAATTTTGAATATTATTTTGACTTTGAATATAGCGCGCTTTTCTGGCTGGTGGTTGCTTTTGTTTTTAATTCCTATTGTAGGGTGGTTCGCCTTTCCCTTTTTTATGATCTATGTTTGGATGAAGATAGCGGCTGCTTGCGGTAAGCCAGACTTTTTGGGTATTTTTATCATTATTCCGATAGGACAGATAGTTTTGCCTCTGTATCTGGCATTTTCAGAGTAGATGGCCAAGAAAGTAGAAAACTAAAAAATTAATGAAACAAAGAACAAAGAAGCCGGGGGGGTAATTTCCCGGTTTTTTTGTTGGGAGAATGTGCTAAACTGGAAGAAAGAATACAATTAGCAAAGGAGGGATGATGGAGGCGACAATGAAAAAAGGCGATGCCGAAGAGAAAAAAGAAGATAACAAAGAAATATCCGCCAAGCAAAAGGCGGTGAGACTCGCTCTCGATCAGATAGAAAAGCAATTTGGTACGGGGTCTATTATGAAAATGGGAGATACGACCAGAGCTGACGTGGGAGTCATCCCGACCGGTTCACTTTCGCTGGATTTGGCTCTCGGTATCGGCGGAGTGCCGAAAGGCAGGATTATTGAAATCTTCGGTCCCGAATCATCAGGCAAGACCACCCTGACTCTTCACATCGTCGCCGAAGCGCAGAAAGCGGGAGGGCTGGCGGCTTTTATTGATGCGGAGCATGCGCTGGATCCCGAATACGCGAAAAAAATCGGCGTCAATATTGACGATCTTCTCGTCTCCCAGCCGGATACGGGCGAGCAGGCGCTGGAAATCGCCGAGACGCTCATTCGCTCCAACGCGGTAGACATTATCGTGGTGGACTCGGTGGCGGCGCTCGTCCCTCGCGCCGAAATAGAAGGTGAAATGGGCGAGTCACACATGGGCTTGCAGGCTCGCCTAATGTCTCAAGCGCTTCGCAAAATCACCGGCGCAGTGGCGCGCTCCAACACCACCGTTATTTTCATCAACCAAATCAGAATGAAAATAGGCGTCATGTTCGGCAATCCAGAGACCACCACCGGTGGCAATGCTCTGAAGTTTTATTCCTCGGTGCGTCTGGATATTCGGCGTAAAGACCAGATCAAAGACGGCGATAATATCATCGGCAATCACGTGGTAGTCAAGGTGGTAAAAAATAAAGTCGCTCCGCCTTTTCGAGTCGCGGAATTTGACATTATGTACGCGGAGGGGATTAGTCGTGAAGGCGAGATTATTGATCTCGGCGTCAAAGTCGGCATCATCAACAAATCAGGTTCGTGGTTTGACTACGGCGAGATAAAACTCGGTCAAGGCGCCGAATCAGTCAAAGCCTACCTCAAAGAAAATCCGAAATTAGCCCGTGAGATTGAGAAAAAGATTTTGGGGAAATAGGGTAAGCAGGGAGTGATATGTAGTGAGCAGAAAACACTAAGAGGGTATAGAAAAACAATAAATTTAAAAAAATGCCAATACTGCCGAAAATACTCATTGCTTTTGCGGGGGTACCGGGAACATCAAAGTCGCCCATTGCCCATTATTTAAGTATAAAATTAGGGATTCCCGTGTTTAGCAATGACGTAATTAGAACGGAGGTCAAAGAAGATTTGGGTAATTTTGATTTTGAAGAATATTGCGAAAGAAGAGATAAGCGAATCCATGAGGCGGTCGAACGAGGATTATCTATTATCTACGATGCAAGTGCAGACAGAGAATGGGTTGATCGTAAGGCTGTAGCAGAAAAGTTTGGCTATCGATATTTTATCATTAGTATTGACCTCAGTCGCAATTTTATATTGAAGCTGTATGAAGCAAAGGGTTATGCCGACTTGATCCCTGAAATAGAAAAATGCTTCGATGATCACGAAAAATTTTTAGCACAGTTTAGCGCTGATGTCGGCATTCATATCGCTGACAAAGATTTTCCAAATCGTCTAGAAATAGCTCTCAAGGCAGTGACGAAATGGTTGCGGAGTATAGATTAAGAATAATGCAACAGGTGGGCTGTACGGCAATCGCCTACCATATAGGGCACAGGAGGTCTATTGACTTTGATTTATTTACTCGTAAAAAATTTGACAACAGGAAGATAAAAACTTTTCTGCATCGGCAAAAAAAATATCCCGCGCCTATTTGGGATCAACCCGACCAATATACCATCAGAATGAATGGCGTCAAAACCACCTTCTTTGCTTATTCTCATGAAAGATCACGGCCAATATCAGACGCTGGGTGAGACATTGGATGACGCGGCGGGAGAAGCGTTTGATAAGGTCGTCAAAATCTTGGGATTGCCGTACCCCGGAGGACCGGTTGTTTCACGATATGCCGAAGAATATCGTGAAAAATTGCAGATTGCAGATTGTAGCCTGCCTGCCGGCGAGGCAGGATTGCAGATTGAAAATCCAAAATCTGAAATCTTAAATCATAAATCTCCGATTGCTCTCCCTCGTCCAATGCTCGATAGCAACGATTTCAATTTTTCTTTTTCTGGTCTGAAAACCGCAGTTTTGTATGCATGGCAACGCGAAAGCGGAGGTCTTTCCTCCGGCTTTGTTGGAGGTGAGACCTCCACTGAAGCGAGAAAAAGAATGTTCGCTTCGGAAAAGCTGGTCCACACAACAAGAGATGGCAAAAGAGAAGGGGATGAGCATCGCTACGGCAACCAGAGATGGCCTAATGCTCAATCTTGCTCGAGCGATTGGCGTCAAACTGCGCATGTCCACATTGTCTCGCGTGGACACTCTTGACAGCGACGGCGATCCTCTGAATGTCGGTGGCGGCGCTGGCGTCCTCGTCCGCGGCGGTTGGAATCGCAGGGATGCCAGTGACGGTGTCGGCGCGTCCCTCAAGGGAGTCCCCTTGGAGCTCCTGCGGTCAGCCACCTGACATTTCATTTTTTCAGATGTGTCAAAAGAGCAAACTATTCATACGGTTTGCTCTTTTTCGTAGAAATAGAGAACTTTTCTAAACTGATGATTTTGTGCTATGATGGAAAGGCGTGTGAAATAGAAACAAAAAATGAAAAAGGATTTTCAAAAATGGCACAAAACAAAAAGCGGTATCAATGATACGAAAGGGCATCGTTTTTATCACGAACGAGAGGTTTGGTGGTGTTCTGTTGGTCTTAATGTTGGTTACGAGATGGATGGAAAAGGTAAGGATTTTGTCAGGCCGATACTTGTCATCAAAGGGTTTAGTAAAGAAGTTTTTCTTTGTATTCCGCTAACGACCAAATTAAAACAAGGGAAATATTATTGCGACATTGATCTTGGCGACGGGCAAACGAGAAGGGTTATTTTGTCACAAATTCGTTTGATTGATGCTAAAAGATTACAAGAAAAGATAACGATGATTGACATCAAGCAATTTGAAAAAATAAAAAAAGCGGTTATTGCCATACTGGCATAACCACCTTCTTTTGTCCTCCCCCTTGCGGGGGCGAGGCCGAAGCCATTTATGAAAACATAATAGCGTACTATCGTCAGAAAGTCAATGATTTTATTTTATATGTAATGTTTAATGTATGGAACTCTCCAAAACCTACAATCCGCAGGAGGTGGAAAAAAAGATCTACCCACTTTGGGAAAAGTCGGGGTATTTTGGTCCGAATGAGAAAGCAGATGGCGAACCTTTCGTCATCGCTATCCCCCCACCCAATGTGACGGGCGAGCTACATATGGGGCATGCTTTGAATAATACTTTGCAAGATGTTTTGGTCCGACAAAAAAGAATGGAGGGGCGGCCGACGCTATGGATCCCCGGTACTGATCACGCGGGGATTGCCACGCAATATAAAGTGGAACAAAAATTGCAAAAAGAAGGGGTGAGTCGCTTTGATTTGGGCAGGGAAAAATTCGTCGAAAAGGTTTGGGAATGGAAGGATCAATACGAGGCGACTATCTTGGGCCAGCTGAAAAAATTGGGCGTTTCCTGCGACTGGTCGCGCACTCGCTTCACGATGGACGAGGGATATTCCAAGGCAGTTCTTACCGCCTTCAAACACTATTGGGACAAAGGATATATCTATCGAGGTGAGCGCGTGGTCAATTGGTGCCCGAGATGTCACACTTCACTTTCCGATCTGGAGATAGAGCACGAAGAAGAAAAAACCAAACTTTACTGGATTAAATACGGTCCTTTCGTTCTCGCCACCACCCGTCCGGAAACGAAACTCGGTGATACGGCCGTGGCCGTCCATCCATCGGATGAGAGATATCGCGATATGGTGGGTAAAAAATATATGATCCCTGGTGTTTTGGGTGAATTTGAAATCACCGTTGTCGCCGATGAGGCGGTGGATCCGGCTTTCGGCTCGGGCGCGATCAAGGTGACGCCCGCGCATGACGCTACCGATTACGATATTTCCGTTCGTCATCATCTGCCGATGAAGCAAATCATCGATACCGATGGCAAAATGATGGAAAATTGTGGCAAATACGTGGGGATGACAACTCTAGAGGCGCGCTCGGCTATTGTCGCCGATATGGCAGAAATGGAGTTAATAGACCATATTGACGAGGGCTATATTCATAACAGCTCACAATGCTACCGCTGTCATTCAGTGATTGAGCCGATCCCATCCCTTCAGTGGTTTCTCAAAATGACGGAACTTGTTAAGCCGGCGATTGAGGCGGTGAAATCTGGCGATATCAAAATCATCCCTGAACAATACGCAGGCACGGCGCTTCATTGGATGGAAAATATCAGGGACTGGTGTATCTCAAGACAGATTTGGTGGGGACACCGGCTCCCTGTTTGGTACAAACAGGGAGAAATCTCAAATCTCAAATCTCAAATCTCAAAATTAGAAAACCAACCTTCGGTTGACGACTATGTAGTTTCACTCGAATCACCGGGAGAGGGATATGCGCAGAGCGAAGATGTCCTGGACACTTGGTTTTCATCGGCGCTGTGGCCTTTTGCCACATTAGGTTGGCCGGAGAGTCAAGAAAATAAGAAATTAAAAAAACAAGAAAATAAAGCGACAGATTTGGAAAGGTTTTATCCGAACTCCATCAATATCACCGATCGGGGGATTATCAATCTTTGGGAGGTCAGGATGATATTTTCCGGTTTAGAATTCATGGGCAAAGCGCCGTTTCACACCGTCTATATCAATCCGACCGTATTTAACCGCGAGGGCAAAAGAATGAGCAAATCTCTCGGTACCGGGATTGATCCGCTGGATCTGATCGCTAAATACGGCGCGGATGCTACTCGTTTCGGACTTTGCTATCAGACGACCGGCACACCGGACATTAAATTTTCCGAAGACGTTTTGCAAATGGCCAAGACCTTTATGAACAAGATCTGGAACGCCACACGATTTGTCTTGATGAAACTAGACGGGTACGAGCAACGAGGCGAACTGAAATTTACGGTCAATACAGATGCTGACCGTGAAATTCAGGAGAAATTTAGTAGTTTAAAGAAATTCTACAACGACAATCTGGAAAAATATCGCTTTGGCCAAGCGGCGGAAGAAATATACCATTTCTTCTGGCACCAGTTTTGTGATGTGTATATTGAAAAAACAAAAGAGCAAATCCCTTTTCCTCTTCCTGAAAATCACGATGAAAAATTAGTCAAAGACACAAAGGACAATCTTTTGTATGTTCTAAAAAATTGTCTGATTTTACTCCACCCTATAATTCCTTTTGTTACCGAAGAAATCTACCAGACCTTGCCCATTGATGGCAAAAAAGAATTCTTGATAGTAGAGAAGTGGACAGCGTAAATATCCATCAAAAAAGAACGCCTTGGGCGCTCTTTTTTGATGGATATTATGAACTTTATTTTACAAATGCCAGGGGAGAGGATCGAACTCTCGACCTTAGGCTTATGAGTCATACGCTCTAACCAACTGAGCTACCCTGGCCCCTGTCGCTTTATCGTTCTCTTGAGCGACAAAGCTTAATTTTGTTTTTCAAATTGCGGGGGCCGGATTTGAACCGACGACCTTCAGGTTATGAGCCTGACGAGCTACCGGGCTGCTCTACCCCGCGATATGGATATTCATGGGCTATAAATGGAATTATTTTTTGAAAAAATAATCCCACCAGCGGATTATATTGGATTTACCATCTTCTCTTTCCTGATATCTTTTTTGTTCTTTTGCTAACCTTTCTTTTTCTGGGTCTTTGCGTGTTAAGGCGTAGACCCTCTCCCCTTCTTTCTGATAGCCTAATTTTTCTCGCAAAACTTTTTCCGCATAGGTGTCCGTGCTATAATACAATATTCTGTTTTTTTGTTCAAGGTTATTTTCTTGTAAGTAGGCTATTTCTTGTCTTAAATTTTCTATTTGATCATTGATTTTGTAATTTTTGTAAACAATGCCTATTAGTGAATAAAGTACAAAAATCATCATTGTCGCCAAAGCCATAGCGACTTTGTTCATTCTATTTTGTTTTTCTATGAAATGCAGAATATCGCTTAACATTATTTTGTTTTTGATAAATGGGCCTGGCTGGACTTGAACCAGCGACATCCACCTTATAAGAGTGGCGCTCTAACCAACTGAGCTACAGGCCCAAATGGGAAAGTCAAGGCGAGGGCGATAAGAGTGGCGCTCCCTCTGGGCCGGAGACTAACCAACTGAGCTACAGGTGCAGGATATTGATTATTTTTATTTTAAATAAAAAAGGCCAAGCGCCTATTCATTTTACTAGGAGTCTGGCAAAAAAGCAATTTAATTGCTGTTGTCCGCTAGAAATTGAGAGATCTTTCCGACAGGACTCGTAGCTAGATGGTTTTTGATGAAATTTTCCATATCGGACTCTTTTGTTCTTAAAGTCCTTCCATTGATTTTCAAAAATAAAGAAGTGGCGAAAAGACTCGTAGCCGTATTTTTGGAGGAGAAGGGTTTTTTCTTACTGATGGCAAAAAACAAAGCTCCCGCTTTGCTGAAAATATCAGGGAAGACCTCGCTGTTTTTCATATAGGAAACAACCTTTTTCAAAATCTTCCAATCTCTTAGATCGGCTTTCCCGCCGGTTTCTGATATTAATCGGCTGTGGAGGTAAAAAATTTCGGCTGGAGTTAAGTATTGCATATAAAATTATTCGGATAATTTTTCCAAATCCTTTTTATGCTCTTTGATGAATTCTTCAATATAACGAGCTCTTTCTTCTTCTATTTTGAAATTGGCCACCGGCTCTACCACTACGCGACGGTTTTTTCCGTCAACATTGACATAGACTTTGTCGCCAATAACCATACCGAGGTTTCCCAGAACTTTTTTTGGGATAGTGATGGCGGCGGAAGAACCGATTTTGATGATTTTGTTGGCCATTAGATAAAAAAATAATAAAGTAAAAAATTAAGAAATCAATGATTCAGAATTTGCTATTATTCTCGTCTCTCTATTTTTTTAATTTTTTATTTTCTTAATCCATTATAACATTGTTATAATGTCCTGCAAGACTGTTTTTCGGTGCTAAAAAACCCGCTAAAAAGCGGGCTTTTGTGCTCTCCCCCGTGTGCCCCTTGCGAGGCGGGTTTATCCGCCGGAGGCGGGAGGGCGGGCTGGAAAGGACTTTTTAGCCCTTTCTCTTTTTTGGGCTCCAATCATAGGCATCGACAAATTTATCGATACGATTGTACCCATAGAAAGTAGTTCGAAGTCTACCCCGATTTTTGGCGTCATGCCAAACTTTGGCGCAGTATTCCAGTTGCCGGTCCCAGTATTTGAAGCTGGGACTTTTGATGAACGCGGCGTGATAAGCCGAATTCAGTTGGCACAAGCCGTGGTCGGTTGTGCCGTTGGAATTTTCCCCCACCGCTTTAATATTCCACTGGGGATTTTCGGCGGTGAGGGTCAAGACAAAATCCTTTCCTCCCAAATTATGGGCGTAGCGCACCATCGTTTGTCTCCATCCCGGCCAACCTTTACGGTGTGGAATCACTCCAATTCGATCACCCTTTTTTGTTTTCGGTAGGGGTGTCTGAAGTGGTTTTTCCGGCATCAAGCCATCTTCCACTCCTTTTATTTCCAGGGGGAAGGTAGGATTGAAATATCGCGGGACTTCTTTGTTCAGCCATTGTCGCAAGCTGGTTTTTTGCACCAGCTCCTGTCCATCACGGCACTGACTGATCGTGAGAACGACATCGTTTTCCACGATTATTCTCTCCTTCGTGGCAAAACAGGTGGACAGGATGGCCTTTTTGGGATTGATGGTGGTATTACGAATACCATCTACTAACACCCAGGCAAATCCTGCCAGAAAAAGAAAAATGATGGCGCCACAAACGATTTGGGCGCGATGGTTGGATGTTGCTTTTTGTCCCGCTAAAGCTACTAGCGGACAAAAAGCAAAAAGACTTTTGTCTTGCTCATTTACCTCTATCGGATTATTCAATTTTCTTTCTCTCCTTGATTTTGTAAAGGTCCGATAAAGACAACGGTCGGATCCTTGCCTTTGGCTAAATCTAATCTTAACACAAAATTCAGCCAAAGTCAATGTTTTTTAAGTAAAAAAACACCCCCTTGCGGGGGTCGCCCTGTCTGTCAGGGCATAGGTTTTAGAAGCTTTTTGTTGGAATCAGGGAGATTCTCTCCCCGAGGCCGATTGGTGTGGGCAGAAGCCCTTCCGTCCGCACCCGTCTTTCCACGGGACGGGGAATGACGCTGCCCTTGATGACTTTGGCCGTTTGACCGAAGCGTTCCACCACGATGGTGGTGTTCGGCTCGAACATGGCCGCGGTCATCGCCAATACCTGCTCCTCGTTGTCACCTCCGAAATAAGAGGCGCGCACCGTCATGGAAGGCGCTTCCACTCCCGAAACGGCGTAGATCCCGGTCGGTTCACTTTCGGCGACTTCGCCTTTTTCGGTCAGCCTCATTTTCTCCGGCATATTGCTTTCGGCGCTGCCGGTGGCGATGAACCCTTCCGGCTCCGGTAGGAGTGCGACTTTCATCGCTTCCGTCCAGCACAGACTGGCCAGCTCTGCCGGGATCGGGAAAGCGGTGGGGTCCGTGTTTTCCGTGACGCAGGCGACCATGGCCTGGGCTCTGGACTCCCACAAGCTGGTCGGACTGGCATTGGCGACCATGGCCCGGGCAGAAAACAAAAGGGTCAGGGCAAGCGACAAACAAACGGTTTTTTTCATAATGCTGTTAAATCCTCCTTTTTTGAGCCCGCTGGCTCAGATTTTCCCGCTAGGGGAATATGGCTACATTAGCATAAAAATAGAAAAAAGTCAATACTTTTTCCTAAATATCATAGATGCAGATTAGCGTATACCGAATAGTCCGCTTTTGACATAATCTTGTGTCCCGTCTGGCAGATTGACATTAATAACATATTTGAAGTTTTGGCCAGTGACCAATTTCGTTCCACTGGAGCCAGTGATCTTAACTGCCATCACCAATCCCGACACCCCTCTTTTGGTGATTTCTATTTTTTCCACATTGCCGACGGCTGTATCCGGATCAGAATTCAAGTAATTTTCTAATGTTGCTTTGTCCAAAGTTTTGGCTTGCCAGCGATAGTGTGGCGAGTCTTCTTCTCCTGGACTCTCTACGCCTCGCAGCCATGACCGAGGGGTGCCACCCCAAACATTCTCGTTATTTTCCGTCCAGCCGCCACTAGTAGAAAAATAATAGGCGGTAATAATCTCCGAACCGTAA
Source organism: Candidatus Microgenomates bacterium (assembly GCA_016188915.1). Classification (GTDB taxonomy): domain Bacteria; phylum Patescibacteriota; class JACPGU01; order JACPGU01; family JACPGU01; genus JACPGU01. The sequence continues at coordinate 198,922 of JACPGU010000002.1, forward strand.
AAAAGTAATTGTCCGCGCGTTTCTTCAATCGCCTGGTTGGTAGAGGCTACCTCTTTCAGCGCTCCATGATAAACTTGGCAACTGGGCGTGTCGCAAATCTCACGATTTTTGTAAGCATAATTTCTAGCGGCCACCGCTTGTGCTTTGAGCGCTTCTTTCTGCCAGGAAGCAGGCATCTCTCCCGGGACCACTCCACGTAAATAGTCTTCCAGTGGCAGAATATTATAAGTGACGAGTCGACCTGGCGAACCTATGACATTGATTTGGCCGCGGTAAATATTAAAAGAATTATATTTGTAGGTGACGGTTAGACGACTAGTAGCATCTTGAGGTGAGAGAACGAGGCCTGGAACAGCCGAAACGATGGCGCCAGCTGATAAAATCTCTCCCGTAGATTCATTTTTGACCGAGCCACTGGCGACAATGATGGCGCCACCGCCTGGCGAAGCCGACAATTTTACTTTGATATCAATACCGTCTGTATTGGCTTGCTTTAAATAGGTGCCTTGATAATAATGGGTCAAAATATCTTCAAAATCTTTACCATTTTTGGCCATCGCGTTAGCGCCATATTGGCTCATACCCAAACCGTGCGGTGTGCCGGCACCGGCGATGGTGATGGTATTTTGCAGAGAAAAATCTACTACATTCAGATTGATGACAGGGCTATTATTGGCCTTGGGTATAGGCGGTGGATCTAGCGCCAAGATTTGCTGTTCTACTTCGCGGCGGTTTTTTTCTAAATCTTTTATTTTGTTTTCTTCTTCTATAATAGAGGCGCGCAAAGAAGCTAATTGATTTTGCCAAATATCAATTTGTGAGAGTAAAACTTCGCGGCGAGTTTGAGCGATGACAATGCCTTGTTCTAAAATCTTTTTTTCTTCGTCTATTTTTTTTATTTCGGTAACGATTTTTTCTTGGGCGCTATGAATGTAGATTTGATTGCGGATTAAATCGTTCAAAGATTCAGCCGACAGCAGAGCCAAATAGCCAATGCTGCCTGAACGATTGATATAAAAACGGCGTAAAAGAGTGTCTTTTTGCTCTTTGGTTTGGTCTAATATGACGGTCGCCTCTTTGATGTTTTGTTCTAATTCTTCTAGCTCTTTTTTATTAACCAGTATTTGATTTTGAGCACTGCCGAGGCTCGCCATAGCCTCCGAGCTTTGGCCTTGAAAATTGGCTATATTTTGGATGAAGCTTTCTTGTTCTTTGGCTATTTTTTCCAAATCACGTAGGAGCTCTTCTTTGGTTTTGGCAAAGGCGATTCCGGCGCTATCCCAAAAAATAACCAAGGCCAAAAAAAAGATAATTATTTTTTTATATTTTTTTCTCATAGGATTTTTTGGGTAATTTAAGAATTGTGTCTTGCAGATATTTTAACACAACTGCTTAGACGTTCAACGGCGTGCTGTAGGACACGACGTTGAACGTCATGTATGTAAAGCTTGCCTTTTTGGCGGAAAAATGATATTATGGCTATATTAGCGAAAAAAAAACGAAAGGGATAGAGCGCTATGAATACCACAACAGTAGGATCTTTGTTCTTTTTTTTGAAAGAAGGAGTGTCTTGGGAGAAAATTTTGGAAAAGATGAAAATCTCCCATGACGACGGTCCCGTTTTTGTCAACATGATTCCTGTCGGTGGCAAAAAATTTCCAGTCATATCCTTCTTCGATATGGGAGTGGGATTTTTCGGAGGAGAATCCGGTAGACTCGTCTTGGTGGTCAATCTCATATCGTCAGATTACGAGGAGGGATTGACGGAGAAAATCAGAAGACTTTTGGCTGATTTTTTGGCCGATTCCAATCCGGAGAAAAGAGAAAATGCATATAGCTTCTATTCTCTTTGACGACCATCTTTCTCGATTTTTCCGTTTGCCTCCGCTGCCGCGGAGGCTTTTATTTCTGTAATTCTGTAATATCGTAATGAAAAGTCTTGAGCTGGAATTTGAGCTCAAGCATTTGACAAAAAATAATTTTTATGATATAATGATAGATAAGAAGGAATTTTAGCAAGAGTAATCTTGCGAGATCGACTCTTTTTGAGATATACTATAACTTCAAGCTATTTTATGAATTTTACTGAAAGCAAAAACGACACTATGATGAGGGATCTTACGCCCAAACAACAAGTCGTTGATCTCATCAGAAAAAGCCAGAATATTTTAGTGGCCACCCATGTGCGACCCGATCATGACGCGCTCTCTTCTTCTTTGGCCTTGATGCTTTTTTTACGCAAAATGGGCAAAAGAGCCGATTTAGTTGTGCCAGATACTTTGGGCCCGGAAAAAGATTTTTTGTCTGGCGGAGATCAGATTCTTGCCAGTTTACCTGTCAGTCGCGATATCGTGGTAAAAATAAAAAGTCCGACTGGGCAAGTGGGCAAGATTTCCTACCAAAAAGACAATGGCGGAGGAGTGTCCTTGGTGATTTCTCCTAGCGATGATTATTTGAAAAAAGAGCATATCACGGTAGAGGATTCAAGTATTGCCTATGATTTGATCATTGCTTTGGATACGCCAAATCTGGAAAGATTGAGCCTTTATGCCAACAATAGAAATATTTTTTCCCAGACGCCGGTGATAAATATTGACCATCATGCCACTAATAATTATTTTGGCGCGGCCAATCTAGTAGATATAAATTCAGCCGCCACGGCAGAGATTTTAGTCTCTCTCTTTGAGGCCTTAGACAAGACCTTGCTAGACGGAGAAATGGCTACATTGCTTTTGGCGGGTATCTTGACCGATACTGATCGTTTTCAAAATACCAATACCACGCCCAAATCACTAACTGTTTCGGCGCAATTGATTGCGGCTGGAGCGCGACGTTCAGAAATAGTTAAAAAAATATTCAAAGCTCGTCCAATCGGAGTTTTACGTGCCTGGGGCGATATTTTGTCCAATATCAAAGAGGATAAAGAGCACAAAATTATTTGGTCTACTCTCCCCTACGCTAAACTTTCAGAATATCAAATAGGAGAAGGTGGTATTGGCCATATTGTAGGCGAACTTATGTCAGTAGCTCCGACGGTAAAAATAGCTTTTCTTTTGGTAGAAAGAAGCCCGGGATTGGTTACGGTCAGTCTTCGTAGCGAAGAGGGGGTAGATGTAGACAAAATAGCTTTGTCCCTGGGCGGTGGTGGTCACAAGCAAGCGGCCGGATGTAAATTGGAAAACATGTCTCTGGCGGAAGCGGAAAAAATAGTCAAAGACAAAGTCATAATGAGCCTTTCTGGCCAGGCAGAAAAACCTTATCAAAGATTGCCAGTCTCGCCTATCTTGGAACAAAAAGAAGAGAAAGCCCATTCTTCTGACGATGATTTATACACTCCTTCCCTGTCCGATATTGATTCCGATAAGCCTAAAATAGTGGAAGATGGCAAATCTATCTTGCAAAAAGTTTTGAAAGCTAAAGAAGAGAAAAAAGAAGACAGAATTGATTTTGCCAAATTGGAGCAGGAAGCCAAACAAGAAAAAAAACCTCGCATTATTGTCAATGATTGGGATGAAGACGAGGATTATGAATAGTAGGTAAGTAAGCCACCGCCTTTGGCGGGATAATCAAGTAAACAAAGGCAAAAATTACATTGAGCTTTGATTATTTGATTAATTGTTTTATTGATTTCTTGACTATAATAGAGTTTTGTGCTAACATGATACTTAAGTTTAGTAATTTTAGAAGAGTTCTCGGTTTTGCCGGCTCTTATCACGAAGAGGAGTTGTTTTTTTATGGCTTTAACTATTGAGGAAAAGAAAAAGGCAATTAATACTTTTTCCAAAGATGGAAAAGATACCGGATCGGCTTCGTCCCAGGTTTCTCTTTTGACGGCCAAAATTCATAAATTGAACGAGCATCTGAAAAAAAATATTCATGATTTCTCTTCCAAGAGAGGACTTTTGTCCAATGTTGGCCAAAGGCGCAAGATGTTAAAATATTTAAGCCAAAAAGATCCCAAAGAATACGAAAAAGTTTTGAAAGAATTGGGATTAAGGAAATAGGCTACTACGAATTTACAAATTGCGCACTAATGTACAAATAGTACGAATGTGGCTGATTAGTATTATTCGTATATTCGTAAAGATTCTTAAATTAGTAGTAAAAGAGATTTTGTCTCGACAGAAGTAGAGTTAGCCGCCAAATATTTTGACGCCGAACCCTATATCTGTCACCAAGACTTTGATCTCAAAAAGGAGATCCGCCGATGAGGCGGAAGGAAAAAAATATGAAAAAGGAATACTTCAAGGAATCCGTAGAGTTTGCGGGACGCACACTCACTGTTGAGTTTGGCAAATTAGCCAAACAAGCAGACGCGGCTCTGACCGTCCGTTATGGCGATACGACTATTTTTGCCTCTGTTGTTTCACCACATAAAAAAAGAAACGAAGACCAAGACTTTTTACCCTTGACGGTTGATTACGAAGAAAAAATGTACGCGGCTGGCAAAATTTCCGGTTCCAGATTTATCAAAAGAGAAGGTCGACCATCAGAAGACGCTATCCTTAATTCTCGTGTTATTGATCGACCGATCAGGCCACTTTTTCCTAAGGGTTATTTTTACGATGTGCAGGTGATCGCCACAGCTTTATCCTACGATCAGGAGAACAATTCCAAAGTGCCGGCCATGGCGGCGGTATCTCTGGCTCTTTCTTTGTCCGATATTCCCTGGAATGGGCCGGTCTCTCTGGCGCGTGTAGGAATGGAGGAGGGCGGACAATTTATTTTGAATCCCACTGAAACGCAATTGAAATCTTCACCGCTGGACCTAGTGATTGTTTCAACTGCTAAAAAAGTGATCATGATTGAATGCGCGGCCAAAGAAGTGCCTCAAGGCAAAGTCCTGGAAGCGATCAAATTCGCTCACGAGGCCAACCAAACATTAATCAAATTTCAAGAAAATCTAATCAAAAAACACGGTTTGCCAAAGAGAGCTTTTGAAGTAATTATGGATGAAAAGTTTTTGAAAGAGATAGAGGATCAGACAACTGATGCGATTGAAAAAGCTTATGCATTGGCCGACAAAGTGGAGATGAGCAAAGCCTTTGACGATATTTTAGATCCTTTGATGGAAAAGTACAAAGAAGACGAAGAAAAAACCAAGCTAGTCAAAGATTATTTTGATCGCGTAGCGCAAAAAATTTTGCGAAATAATGTTTTGGAGAAGGGCAAGAGAATCGGTGGCAGATCGCTCTCCGAAATTCGTCCCATCTCTTGCGAAACTTCATTGCTTCCTCGTGTTCATGGTTCAGCATTATTCAATCGTGGATACACGCAGATTTTGAACGTCACGACCCTGGGCTCTAAAAGTATGGCGCAGGTGATTGACTCTATGGAGGAGGATACGACCAAAAGATACATGCATCATTACAATTTTCCTCCGTTTTCTACCGGCGAGGCCAAGCCACTGCGTTCGGCCGGTCGGCGTGAAATCGGCCATGGCGCTTTGGCAGAAAAAGCTCTTCTTCCCGTTTTGCCTTCCGAGGAGTCTTTTCCCTACACCATTCGTTTGGTATCAGAAGCGATGTCGTCTGATGGCTCTACTTCTATGGGCTCGACTTGCGCTTCCACGCTGTCTTTGATGGACGCGGGAGTGCCAATTAAGGCGCCTGTTTCTGGTATTGCGATGGGACTCGTTACTGATGAAAAAGACAATTACAAAGTATTATCTGATATTGCTGGCACCGAAGATCACCATGGTGATATGGATTTCAAAATCGCTGGCACCAAGGCGGGTATTACCGCTATTCAGCTGGATGTGAAAAACGATGGCCTGACTATGGAAATGATAAAAGATATTTTTTCCCAAGGCGAAAAAGGCCGGCTAGAGATTTTGGAAAAAATGCTCTCTGTAATTTCTGAGCCAAGAAAAGAGATGTCGCCGTATGCTCCGAGAATGGAAACTATCAAAATCAATCCAGACAAAATCCGCGACATTATTGGCCCGGGCGGCAAAATCATCAACAAGATTATCGCTGAAACAGGCGCAGAAATTGATATTGAACAAGATGGTAGCGTCTTCATCTTCTCCGCCAATCTGGAAGGTTTGGCCAAGGCCAAAGCGATGATTGAAAATCTAGTGGAAGAGCCGGAAATCGGCAAGACTTATGACGGCACGGTGACGCGCATCATGGATTTCGGCGCCTTTGTGGCTATTATGTCTGGGCAAGAAGGCCTAGTGCATATCTCGGAGATTGCCAACGAGCGAGTGAACAAGGTAGAAGACTATCTCAAAGTCGGCCAAGAAGTGAAAGTTTATCTCAAAGAAATTGACGATATGGGTCGCCTGAATTTCTCAATGAAAAAAGCGAGCGAGAAATAAAAAATTAAAAAACTAAAAAATTAAGTCGCCTCATCGGCGACCCGCCGGAGAGGCGGGAAATCAAAAAAACAAAAAAACAAGGAAGCAACAGAAAATGCTAGAGGCGAGGCCTCAAGAATTTCCCCGAGGCCTCGCCTCTAAATTATTTGTTCTATTGGTCAGATATCCAATCTACAATCTACAATCTACAATCGTAAATTACTAAGACGCTGATCTCTGGGAGCGTTAGCAAAAATAAAATAAATTATGGAAAATAGAAAAAATGAAAGAAATACGGGGAGGCACTCTTCCCGCAATGCCCGCAACAGAAATGTCGCGAGAGGCAGTCGTCACCATTTGGTGACCCATGGACCGATCAGTAGCAATGGCGCAAATAGCACAGATCAGCAGAAAAGTCCAAATGTCGCCCATATGCCTAAAAGAGCAATCATCAAAATGATTCCTTTGGGCGGGGTGGGCAAAATGAATAAAAATATGATGGTCTATGAGTATGATGATCCAGCTCTTCCCAACGGCGGAGATATTATTATTGTGGATATGGGAATGGCTTTCCCAGATTCGGATATGCATGGAATTGATTATTTGATTCCTGACATTACCTATTTACGCGATCGTAAGGCCAAGATCCGCGGAATTTTAATTACTCATGGTCACGAAGACCACATCGGAGCTCTACCGCATATTGTGCCGGAGATGATTGATGTACCTATTTTTGCTACTCGTCTGACGGGAGGATTGATAGAGCGTAAATTTTCTGAATATAATCTTTTACGCGATAAAAAAATACAGGTAGTTAGCCCCGATGAAGTATTGCGCTTGGGGGTTTTTCGCATAGAGCCTTTTCGCGTGGCGCACTCAGTGCCGGAGAGCGTGGGTTATGGTATTCACACACCTTACGGTTTGATTATTCAGACGGGAGATTTTCGCATTGACGAAACGCCGGTCGATGGTTGGACGACTGATTTTGAGAAAATAGAACGCTTGGCAAAAGCTGCCGGTGGAGTTTTGGTTTTGGCACCGGACAGCACCAACATTCATCGTCAAGGACGGAGCTTGTCTGCCAAAGTGGTGGATGAAGCTTTCGTCCAGGCTTTTTCTGATGCTCCCGGTCGCGTTATTATTGCCGCCTTTGCCTCTCAAATTGCTCGCGTTCAACAGATTTTCAACGCGGCGGTTCATCATGGTCGCAAGGTAGCTATTTCCGGACGCTCTATGCAAAACAATATTGAAGTAGCTTTCAGATTGGGCTATTTGAAAGCGCCGGAAGATTTGATTATTCCCCTGCATGAGATAGGCAAACACCCAGATAAAAATCTAGTAATTATCGGTACTGGCTCGCAAGGCCAGCAATATTCGGCCCTGGTAAGAATGTCTACCGGTGATCACGCGCAGATTACTTTGAAAACATTAGACACTATTATTATTTCGTCCAGCCCTATCCCAGGCAATGAAGAAGCGGTCTACAGAATGATGGACGATCTACTCCGCATGGGACCGCGGGTTATTCACAATCATATGATGGAAATCCACGTTTCCGGTCACGGATTTTATGAAGAGATTTTGGAAATGTACAAAAGAGTTGGACCCAAACACTATATCCCTGTGCATGGCGATTACAACCAACTAGTTGCCAATCGCGATATGGCCTTAAAACATGGACATGATCCCAGCAAGGTGCATGTTGTGGAAGATGGCAATATCATAGAGATAGATGAAAAGGGTTTGCGTGTTTCTAGCAAGAAAGCGCCAGTCGGAGCGGTAATGGTAGACGGCCTAGGCGTGGGAGATATCGGCAATATTGTTTTGCGCGATCGCCAAGCGATGGCTACTGAAGGATTATTCGTAGTAATCGTCACTATTAGCAAAAAAAATGGCACGATGGCTACTTCTCCGGATATTATCAGCCGTGGATTTGTCTATATGAGAGAATCAGAAGCCTTGATCCAGGGTGCGCGATCGGAAATCAAAAAAATAGTCACTCGCCACAGTCGAGGCCGTGATTGGAAAATGGTTAAAGAAATTTTGCGCGATGAGATAGGCAATTATCTCTATAAAAATACCAAGCGTCGCCCAATGGTAATACCAGTAGTAATAGAGGTCTGATAGTAAGTTAAAAATTAAAACTAAAAACTGAAAATTCAAGAAGACCGCATTCGCGGTCTTCTTTGGTATTTACAAAAATATTTGGCTATGATAAAAAGTTTGAGATAGATTTAATATAAATAACAAATCTTGGTCTCCGTGTTCAATCCAAGACGGGGCTGAGGTTTATTTTTTTGGAGGTTTTTTATGATTTTTTTGTTTGTTGCGTTAGGAGTTGGAGTGTGTGGTCTGCTTTCTGGCCTTATCCTTTATTTCATTATAAAAACTGCTCCTTCGGGAGATAGCAAAATTTTGAAAATTGCTTCCCACATTCATTCAGGAGCAATGGCTTTTTTGAAAAAAGAATATGCTTATTTGTCTGTTTTTATTCTTGTCTCGGCCGTTCTTCTTTATTATTTTATCTCTCCCTATATGGCCGTAGCTTTTGTCTTTGGGGCTATTTTTTCTATTTTTGCCGGCTTTATAGGCATGAAAGCGGCGACAGCGGCCAATGTTCGAACAGCTTATGCCGCCAAAAAATTTGGCAAAGATCGTGCGCTTTTAATGGCCTATGGCGGTGGCGCGGTAATGGGTTTGGCTGTGGCTTCCTTGGGGCTAATTGGAGTGGTTATTTTATTTTATTATTTTATTATTTTGGGGACTGCTTCCGCTTCCTATTTGGTTGGATTTGCTTTTGGTGCTACCGCTATCGCTTTATTCGCTAGAGTTGGCGGTGGTATTTTTACTAAGGCGGCCGATGTAGGTGCCGATCTAGCTGGCAAAATAGAAGCGGGTATTCCGGAAGACGATCCGAGAAATCCGGCCGTGATAGCTGATAATGTCGGTGATTGTGTTGGCGATGTGGCCGGTATGGGGGCTGATATTTTTGAATCCTATGTTGATTCTATGATCGCTACTATCATAATTGGCGCGACAGCAGTTTCTTTTTCCGCTTTTCGTCTGGAAAGTATGATTTTGCCTTTGATTTTGGCTACTATCGGGCTAGCAAGTTCTTTTGTAGGTATTGCTTCCATTATTTTCTTAAAAAAAATTAGTCCGCAAGCGGCTTTGCGTTATTCCACTTTTATCGCGGCAGGTTTATTTGCCGTTATCTCGTGGTATGTTATCAGCCAATATTTTGCAGTTTTGGGTTCGCCATTAGACTTTTTTGCCGCCGTCATTGTTGGCTTATTGGCCGGTATCTTTATCGGGCTAGTGACAGAATATTATACTTCAGGGAAACCAGTAAGAGAGATCGCCGAAGCGGCGCAAACTGGAGCAGGCACCAATTTGATTTCAGGATTGGCTATCGGTATGGAGTCAACTATCGCACCTATTTTGATTGTTGCGGCCAGTATTTATCTGGCACATTATTTTGCTGGTATTTATGGTATTGGTTTGGCGGCTATCGGTATGTTGGCGACTGTTGGCGTTACTATGACGGTGGATGCTTATGGACCAATAGCGGATAATGCCGGAGGTATTGCTGAAATGGGCGGACTGGGGGAAGAAACTAGAAGGATTACCGATTCTCTAGATACTATTGGCAATACGACCGCGGCTATTGGGAAAGGTTTTGGCATCGGTTCGGCTGTTTTGACCGTGGTGGCTTTGTTCGCCGCTTTTGGCGAAGAAACCCATCTGTCTTCTATTGATGTTCGCCATGCGATGGTAGTAATCGGTATGATGTTGGGTGGAATCCTGCCTTATTTTATTTCTTCTTCTACCATGCAGGCGGTTGGTCGCGCCGCTTTTTCTATGATTAAAGAAGTCAGAAGGCAGTTTAATGAAATAGCGGGACTTCGCGAAGGCAAGGCCGATCCTGACTCTGATCGTTGTGTTAGCATTGCTACTTCCGCGGCTTTGCGTCAAATGATTACGCCGGGGATATTGGTGATAGTAGCTCCTATTTTTGCGGGTTTTGTTTTGGGAGCGGAAGCTTTGGGGGGTCTTTTGGCTGGCGCTATCATCACTGGCGCTTTCCTTTCTTTTTTCATGGCTAATGCCGGCGGCGCTTGGGACAATGCCAAAAAACATATAGAAAAAGGCCACTATGGCGGCAAGGGATCCAACGCTCACAAAGCGGCCGTAGTCGGTGATACCGTTGGTGATCCCTTCAAGGATACTTCTGGCCCGGCCGTCTCTATCTTGGTCAAACTTTTGGGCGTAGTATCTTTGGTTATCGCATCTATTCTGTAAATATTTTGACCTCCCACTTTATTTTTCTATTGTTTGTGATAGAGTAGGTTTATGCCTAAAAAGAAAAATCAACAGGTCAAAAAATCCAAGACCAAGCCCAGCAAAAAAAGTAAACAAGAAGAATTGGAACTGGCGATTAGCCCTGATACCATGGCAGAAATTATTGCCATTGTTTTTGTTCTCGTTGGTGGTATTTTGGGACTTTCCTTGTTTGACCTTTTTGGCAGTTTTGGGCAGTATATCGGTGAAATAGCAAAGCAAATCTTCGGCTGGTCTTCGTATTTATTCTCTCTATCTTTGCTCATTTTTGGTATTTTGATGTTTTTCCCAGGGCGTTATCCCGTCAAGGCTACTACCTATGTCGGGTTTGCCATGGTCAATCTGCTTGTACCAATGTTTATTCATCTTTTTGTTCAGGCGGATTTTTCTTTTGATACGGCTCTAGATGGTGCTGGCGGAGGTTTTGTCGGCCATTTTTTGGGGCAAGGGCTGAAGAGCTATGTGGATATGTCTGGCTCTATTGTTATCATTGGTGGACTATTTTTGATTGCCTGTTTGATGTTGTTTAACACTAGCCTGCGCCGTATTCAGGAGCAGATGGACTCTGACCCCTATAAGATTTCTATTGATCCGCCAAAAGCTTTGGGAAAATTAAAAATCAATATTCCCTCCCCTTCTTTGAAAGAAAAATTTTCTGGCGCTATCAAGGGAGCGGTGAATAAAGCAGAAGGCGTAGAGGAAAAATCCATTAAAACATCAGAATCGGCAGAAGAGAAAAATACCGAGGAGACAATAGTAAAAGAAAATTTTTCCTGGGAGTATCCGCCACTTTCTTTATTGGAAGAATCAAAATATTCGGTTGATAGTGGCAATGTCACTGGCAATGCCGAAACTATTGCCAAAACTTTGGCGCAATTTGGCATTCGGGTAGCGATGCAGGATGTTAATGTGGGTCCGACTTTTACGCAATACACTCTGAAGCCGGCCGAAGGAACAAAGCTTTCCAAAATCACCACTCTTCAAGATGATTTGGCCTTAGCCTTGGCTACTCACCCCATTCGTATTGAAGCGCCTATTCCTGGTAAGTCATTGGTGGGGGTAGAAGTGCCTAATAAAAAAGTAGCACAAGTTCGCCTAAAAGAGATCTTGCAGTCAGGTGAATATCGTTCAGCTGCCGACAGGGGCAATTTGGTAGTGTCTTTGGGTAAGGATGTTTCTGGCGTGCCAGCGGTCGCTGATATTGCCAGAATGCCTCATATTTTGATTGCTGGTGCTACTGGTTCTGGTAAAAGCGTTTGTGTGAATGGTATCTTGGCCAGCCTTCTTTTTCGCTACAGCCCCAAGGAATTGCGACTGATTATGGTGGACCCCAAAAGAGTAGAGATGACCGGTTACAATGATATCGCGCACCTTCTGACGCCTGTTATTACCGAACCGGACAAAACTATCAATGCTTTTCGTTGGGCAGTGGGAGAAATGGAAAATCGCTATAAACTTTTGAGTAGTGTCGGCGCGCGCGATATTGTCGGCTATAACAAAAAACTTGGTAAAAACGAAGAATCTATGCCCTATATTGTTTTGGTGGTAGATGAGTTGGCGGATGTAATGATTCAAGCGGCGCAAGAGATGGAGGGGCTAATCGTTAGGATCGCCCAAATGGCACGAGCAGTAGGTATTCATTTGATTTTAGCAACACAAAGGCCTTCGGTTAATGTGGTGACGGGACTGATTAAGGCAAATGTACCGTCTCGAGTCGCTTTTCGAGTGGCATCCCAAGTGGATAGTCGTACTATTTTAGATATGGCAGGAGCAGAACGACTAATCGGAAGAGGAGATATGCTTTTTATGGCAGGCGATGGACAAAAGCCCAAGCGTATCCAGGGTGTTTTCGTTGACGATAAAGAGATCAAATCAATCATTGATAAAATAAAAGCGCAGCAAGAGCCGGAATATAATGAAGATGTAATCAAGCCACATAAAGCGCCAGGTATGGCTGGCGGAGCTATGGCGGGAGAGATAGACGATGATATGTATCAACAGGCTTATGATGAAGTAGTGCGTTCGGGCAAAGCCTCGGCTTCTTTTTTACAAAGGCGCTTAAGAATTGGTTACGCGAGAGCGGCCAGGCTTTTAGATATACTAGAAGAACAAGGCGTAATTGCCTCTGCTGATGGTTCTAAGCCACGAGAAGTGATTGTTTCCAGAGCTGATAATACTGCTCCAACCGAGATCTATGATGATGATTGGGGCGATGAAAATGAAGAGGCCTAGATTACGAGATAGCCCAAGAACCCCGCCAGGCTAATAATTATCATAGAAGCTCCCAGCCGCCAAGAAAATTGCCGATGCCCCTGAATAGTAGCGTAGATGGATTTGCTGATAAGATTGGTCGCGTTGATGGCGACAAAGACCAAGAGAGCAGATTTGAAAGTAATAACAGAACCAGCTGTTTCCGCCAAGTTGACCGTCACAGCATCTATGCCGGAAAAAGAAGCAATAACAGAAGTTAAGAGAAACCCTTTTTGACCGAAGAGCAAAAGACTGGTCTTGGTAATGATCCTGACAGCAATCAAAATACAAGCAAATTTGATAGCGGGCAATAAAGAAAAAAGCTTTTTATCGTGCCGGTTGGCTATTTGGTCAAAACGGCTTTTTTTGTCTCGGTAGGCCAGGAAAAAAAGAGCCAAGGCAAGAGCAGATATAGTAATCAAAACCAAAGTGGGAGTAATGGCAACCAGCCATTGACTATTGATAGCCAAGACAATAATAAAAATTTGGATAAAACTGGCGGCATTAGCCAGCATCGCCGATCCCAGGAGCCTGCGATAGGATTTATTTTTATTGCTTTGCATAGCCAGAGATTGTGTTGTGGCGGTAGAAGAAATAAATCCAGCTATTGCGCTAGTCAAAACAACGCCGCTATTTTTACCAATCAAACGGCTCGTAATATAGCCAAAAATGTCAATGCCGGTAATCAGAGCAACAATCAGCCAAAGACGGTGTGGATTGAATATCTCAATATCTCCCCATGATCCTAGGTGAATACTATAAGCGTCTAAGAGAGCTGAAATATTAGGGATATCGGTCAGGTAGTAGGCTTTATTGGGTAAAAACGGCAAAACTACCAAAGCAATAATGAGATAGCTAATGAAAGATTGTACTTCTTGATGAGAAATGCCGAGTATTATTTTTTTAGTTTGAGATTTGGCCGATAAAATAAGCAATAAAACCACCAAAAGCGCCACAGACATTTGTACCGATAGAGCTTCGGCGGTGATGAAGAATCCGAGCAGAAAAGCGTAGAGAGCGGAGATCTCTGTAGTGAGCCCTAGCCCTCCGGTAGAGAGAGAACTTAAAATATAATAGATAGCAATCAAAGTAAAAATCCCGACAGCGATAATCAAAAAGATGCCGGTCATCCCCTCTGCGTTGGCGAATCCGGCAAAAGCGCCCATGATAGCGATCAAGGCAAAGGTGCGAATACCGCCTAATGTTCCTTTGTGATCGCTGTTGCGGCTGGACTCTCTTTCCAGCCCGATTAAGGCGCCAAAGATAGCCGACAGGAGAAATTTTAATGGCAAGGCTAAAATCATATTTTGTTTTTGTTTATCAGAAAATTACTTCAATATTACTACGAATTAAAAAATGGCACAAACAGAAATTTTAATTAGTTTACAGGCTTATTTTTTTGTGCTAAAATAAAAGAAAACAGTAATCCTTTTTCCGCTTCATCAGCGGGCAAATGGCCATAAAAGGAGATTTATGAAAAAATACGAACTAGCTTTTGTTTTGGGAGAAAAAAATACTGAACCGAAAGCGCAAGAGATCGCTCGTGAGATAAAAAATATTTTAACCGAACGCAAAGCAGAGATAGAAAGTGATTTTTTTTGGGGCAAAAAGAAATTGGCCTATCCTATCGCCGGGAACTCTTTTGGCTATTATTTTATAGTAGTTTTTTCAGCTGACGAGGGGGTGCTTGCCAAAATTAACAAAGATCTGAATCTCAACGAAACAGTAGTGCGGCATTTGATTACGCGCCATATCGAGGGTCTGGAAAAGCCATGGGAAGGAGAAAAAGAAAGTGATGGAAGAGATATTAAGGAAGAGAAAGAACAAGCTCCAAAAAAGAAAAAGGTAATTATTGAAAAAGAAAAGGAATTGCCCAAGAAAGAAGAAAAAGAAGATATTAAAGTAAAAAAGGAAGAGAAGAAAGGCCCCAATGCTTCGGTCGGAGCAAGCAAGCTTGATGAGGCTATCGTTAAAGATATCGAGGAAAAGATTGAAGAAAAAGAATCACAAGAAAAACAAATCAAAGAGCTGATTGAGGAAAGGAGAGAACCGACAGAAGAAGAGAGAAAGGCGGAACTGGATAAAAAACTGGCAGAAATTTTAGGAAATGACATAGATTCTTTGTAGGCGATAATATTCATAATATTCATAAAGGGGACATCATATGCTAAGTCTTAACAGGGCTCAAATTATTGGCAATCTTACCCGCGATCCAGAATTACGCTATACCGCCAACGGACAAGCGGTCACTTCTTTTGGGGTGGCGACTAATCGGGCATGGAACGACCCATCAGGAGAAAAAAAAGAAGCAGTAGAATTTCATGATGTTGTCACCTGGGGTAAATTGGCAGAGATTTGTAAGCAAATTTTAGCCAAAGGTCGCAAAGTTTATATTGAAGGACGTTTGCAGACCAGAACTTGGGAGGGACAAGATGGAGTCAAGCGCCAGAAAACGGAAATAGTAGCAGAAAATATGTTGGTTCTGGATAGACCTAAAGATGGCGCTACGAATTTTGTCGCCCCTTCGGAAAATTCAGAAAAAAGCTTTCCTGCCGTTGATAGTCCCTCTAATGATAATCCCCCTGAAAGTGTGCCAGCCAATGCCAAAGAAGGAGAGGTAAACTTAGAGGATATTCCGTTCTAAAAGCACAAATTATATTATTAATATTAAGATTTACATAGATATGAAAAGTAAGATTTGTCCATTTTGTTCAAAGGGTTTGCAGGAGATAGACTACAAACAGCACGAACATTTAAAAAAATTTATGTCTGTTTTGGGCAAGATAGAAACTCGTCGCAGAACGGGTGCTTGTGTTTATCATCAGAAAAGTTTGTCTCGCGCCATCAAAAGAGCGAGACACATCGCTCTGCTACCCTTCGTTATTAGCTAGTATCAAGTATTACGTATTAAGTATTATGTATGAACTCGCTTCATACTTTATGCTTAATACTAGATACATAATACATATTCGATGAATATGACCGATCTAAAACCTGGGACAAAGATTGAATACAAAAGCGAGCCACACGAAGTCGTGGCCTCGTCTTTTTCTCGTTCTTCTCAAAGCAAAGGGTTTATGACGACTCGTCTGCGTAATATGATTACCGGCAATGTCTATGAGGTCGTTTTTCGCGCTAATGATGAAATACGCGGTATCGAAATAGAAAAGAAAAAAGTGCAATTTCTCTACAAACAGGGAGAAAACGCTTTTTTTATGGACAATGTTTCTTTTGAGCAATTTGAATTACCCGGTAGTGTTTTGGGCGATAAAATTTACTTTTTAACCGAAGGAATGGCGGTAGATTTGATTATCTATAATGACGCGCCGATTAGCGTGGAAATCTCGCCAAAGGTCGTCTTGATAATTACCGATACCGAACCGGGGATCAAATCGGCCACTGCTTCAGATGTGAAAAAACAAGCAGTAACGGAGACGGGTTATAAATTGCAAGTACCATCTTTCGTCAATATCGGCGACAAAATCAAAGTTAGCACCGAGACAGGACTGTATGCGGAGCGCGCGTAACGTGCTTTCACGAATCGTACGAATTTGATGACGAATTTCACAAAAGAGAACAATAGTGCCCGCCAGATTGGCGGACATTTTTGTATTTGTTTGACCAGAAGGAGTGGAAATGCTATACTGGGAATATGAAAATCCGCTTAGACAAGCTACTTTTGGATAAAGGTCTGGTTGCGTCGTGCGAGAAAGCGCAGGGGCTGATTATGGCGGGACGAGTTTTGGTAGAGGGTAAAGTTTCGGATAAACCAGGAATGAGCTACTCGGAGGCCATCAAAATTGAGATTTTGCAAACACCACAATATGTCAGTCGCGGCGCGGAGAAGATGGCGGGAGCGGCTACCGCTTTCGCCCTGGATTTTCACGGCAAAATAGTGGCCGATATCGGTTCTTCCACGGGTGGTTTTACCGATTACGCTTTGCAAAACGGCGCGAAAAAAGTTTACGCGATAGATGTCGGTACTGGCCAGCTAGATTGGAGTTTGCGCTCTAATCCGAAGATAGTGGTAATGGAGAACACCAATGCCAGATATTTGGAAAATCTGCCCGATCCGATAGATATTTTCGTTGTCGATGTCTCCTTCATTTCTTTAAAGAAGATTTTGCCAACTTTAAAAAAAATCATAAATCATAAATCTGAAATCATAAATCACGCTACAATCGTCGTGCTTTTCAAACCGCAGTTTGAAGCGAAGAAAAATATCGCTGACAAATATAAAGGAGTGATCACCGACAGTAAAATTCACGAAGAGCTGCTGGCTGATTTTCGGAAATGGTGCGAGGAAGCTAGCTGGAAGGTGCTAGGGGAGTGCCCATCCCCCATCAATGGAGACAAAGGAAATAGAGAATTTTTCTTTTACCTGAAGGCGGAAGAAAAAGAAAATAAAAAAGCAAAAAATCAAGAAAATAAAATAACATGATACCTAATTTCTTAATTTATTAATTTCTTATTTTCTTAATATGCTCGTTCACGCAAAAAATATCATCGGTGGCAAAGTAGTAGATATGTCTTCGCTGACCATAGCGGGGGATATTTCCAGTGTGGTAGTTGATCCGGAAAACGGGGCTATTTTGGCTTTGCTTTTGCAGAAAAATTTCTGGAATACTGTTAGGGCTCTTTCTTGGCGAGATATTGTAGAGTGGTACAAAGACGGGATTTTGGTTCGTGATAGTGATAATATCGTGTCGGTTGGAGATATCATCAAAGTAGAAAAAGCGATGAAAGAAAAAACTTTTGCTCTAGGTGATCGTGTTTTAACTCAAAAAGGTAAATTTTTAGGATTTTTGCACGATTTTTCTTTTGATAGCACATTGGGAGCCATAGGTACCATTATTGTCAAAAAAAGATTTTCTAGCGAATTACGTATTATGAGCGCCCATCGTATCCTTTCTATTTTGTCTGGAAAAATAATTATTCGCGACATCATTGAGCCTGCGCAAAACAAAGAAAAAAGAGCGCCTCAATCGCTCTCTTCTCTGGCGGGTTAAGCATTTTTTAATACATTCCGTGATCGTGACCGGCAGGATTTTGTTTTTTCTCTTCTGGAATATCGGTAATGGCGGCTTCGGTAGTCAAAAGTAGTCCGGCAGCCGAAGCGGCGTTTTGCAGAGCCGAACGAGTCACTTTGGCCGGGTCAATAATCCCAGATATTACTAAATCGCAAAATTCATTTTTGGCGAAATCATAGCCGAAACTATTACTTTCTTCTTCGTTGATTTTTCTAATAATCATTCCAGCATCCTCACCGGCATTTTCGGCTATTTGGCGAATCGGATATTCAAGGGCGCGTCCTAAAATATCCAGACCGGTTTTTTCATCTCCCTCTGCTCCCTCAATTATTCTCTTCAAAGCTTTTTTGGCACGCAGAAGGGCCACACCGCCGCCGGGGACAATGCCCTCTTCCGTTGCCGCACGAGTGGCGGCCAGAGCGTCTTCGATACGATGTTTTTTTTCATTGAGTTCTATCTCAGTAGCGGCTCCTACTTTGATAACAACTACGCCACCAGATAATTTGGCTATTCTCTCGTGCAACTTTTCTTTTTCGTAGTCAGAAGTAGATTTGGCAACCAAAGATTTCAGCTGTTCTATCCTCTCTGCAATATTTTTCTTTTCGCCCTTTCCTTCTACGATGATAGTTTTGTCTTTGTCGCTGATTACTTTACGGGCTTGGCCGAGATCAGATAAATCAACCGCCTCTAATTTCATGCCTGTTTCTTCCGAGATTACTTTAGCACCGGTTAGAATAGCAATATCTTCCAGCGATGATTTTTTGCCATCACCGAAACCAGGCGCTTTGATAGCCAGGGCTGAAAAAACGCCACGGATTTTATTTAATACTAGCGTGGCGATAGCTTCACCATCCACATCTTCGGCGATAATAACGAGTTCTTTTTTGCCTGTTTGCAAAACTTTTTCCAAAAGTGGCAAGATATCACTGATAGCGGAAATTTTTTTATCAGTGACTAAAATCAAAGAATTTTCGAAAATAGCGCTTAGTGATTGCTGGTCGGTGGCCATATAGTGACTGATATATCCGCTGGACAATTGCATGCCCTCGGTATGTTCTTTGGTTAGCCCTAATGTTTGCGATTCTTCTACGGTGATTGCTCCGTCTTTGCCAACTTTGGCCATAATCTCGGCGATTAATTCCCCCACTTCTTTATTGTCAGCGGAAATAGCAGCAACTTGAGCGATTTCTTTTTCGTTTTTGACTGGCTTGCTGATATTTTTGAGCTCATCAACGATTAGGGCGACTCCTTTTTCTATGCCCTTTTTGATTTCCATTGGATTAGCGCCAGCAGCTACATTTTTTAAGCCTTCGGTGACAATAGCTTGCGCCAAAAGAGTAGCGGTGGTTGTCCCGTCACCAGCAACATCATTGGTTTTTTCCGCAACTTCTTTGATGAGTTGCGCGCCCATATTTTCAAATTTGTCTGGTAATTCAATCTCTTTGGCTATCGTTACGCCATCATTAGTAATGGTTGGGCCACCATAGCCTTTGTCAAACATTACATTGCGGCCCTTGGGGCCCAATGTTACTTTGACGGTATCGGCCAGAGTATCAATGCCTTTTTTGAGGGCTTTTCTCGCTTTTTCATCAAACAGGATTTGTTTGGACATAAGTTAAAAAATTAAGAAAGCAATAAATTAAGAAAATAATTGCTAAAAATCTCTTTTGCTATTGTTTTTTAGTTTTTTTAATTTCTTATTTTTTTTATTTAATAATTCCTAGAACATCTCCTTCTCCCAAAATGAATAATTCTTCTCCGTCTATTTTTATTTCTGTCGGCGAATATTTGGCGAATAAAATATAATCACCGGGCTTTATTTCTGTGGCGTGAAATCGGCCGTTATCATCTTTTTTCCCCGGTCCGACCGCTAAAACCTCGCCTTTTTGAGGGCGTTCGGTTCCAGCAGTATCAGGGATGATAATCCCTGATTTGGTCTCTTTTTCTTCATCTAGCGGTCTGACCAATATTTTGTCGCGAAGAGGTTGAATCTGCATATGTATAGTATAGTGATAGAAGATAAAATTGCTAATTGCACCAATAATTCTAGCAAACGAATGGTCTTTCGTCAAGACTTCAAAGATAGGACTCCCAATTTCCGTCAGTGACTCTTTTCCAGTCTTTGGTATGAAATTTGAGAATTTGATCGCTGAAAATAACAGATTCCGGATGCCCGAATTTTTTTTGAGAATTTTTTATCAATTTTTTTTCTGTAAAACGAGCCAAGTCTTCCCAGAACTTTGGAGCAAAAAATATCTCCAAAAAACGAGAGATAATCAGAGCCAGTTTTGAGATAGTGAAATCTTTGTAATAATTAGTGATATTGTTCTGCGCGTTGGGCAGATCTTTTTTTATCCAAGAATTGACTTCTTTATATTTTTCAAAAGTTTGATCTTTATTTATAATGGGAGCATTTTCGGCGATCCAATAGGAGAGAAAAAATTCTCTATTTTTTGGCGCGATATAGGACAGATCCATCGCGTCTTCATTGGCATAGATAGAAAGGCAAATTTTACCGCTAATTCTTTTACCGTGGCGCCTAATGAGCAAAAGATGAAGCAAAAGGGAAGAAAACCCCCTGGCAAACCAGATATGATTTTTAGTCGTAATGATAAAAAAATCTATATCACTTTGCTGGTCGCAAGTGAAAAGAGCCAAAGAATTATTGGCGGCCACCATTTTTATAAAAGGGCAAAAAGACAATATTTTAGTTGCAAAAAGAGCCTTTTCCCAATATTTTTCTGATATTTCGTAGCGTTTTTCTCGCAATTCTAGTATATTTTTTCGATTGGGCAGAAAATAAAATCCATTAGTCATTTCAATTTTTTTCTCCGTCCTTAGCTCCTCTAGGACGATGATTACTTCGCTCAAATCTGCCTGGTGGCGAAAAAGATAATTCCAGACCTCAAAAGATGTCAGTGGTTGGCCAAAAGCATCAAAATAGCTGACGGTGAAAAGCGTTGCTTGTTTGAGATCGGTTATTTTTTGCTGATTGTCTGACATAAAGATTTGATTTATAGTGGAGATAGCTACTAGGGCTATTTTAACATATTTTTGTAAAACATTTCTTACTCTAACAGAAAACTAAAAAGATATAAATCTTTGGAAGATATGAAAAAAAGACTTCTTTTAGCTGGCATTCTTTTGCTCGCATTGATTTTTTTGGTCTCAATACTCTATTTTTTACCAAAGGTGACTTCTGGCGGGCGGGTTAGTGGCTGGTATTTTGGCCATCAAAAATGGTCGGGGGAGATTACCGTTTCTGGTGATGTTTTGATCATCGGCGATTTGATCGTGGAACCAGGGACGAAAGTTAGCTTTGTGGTCGGGGATGACCAAAAAAGTGGCGATGAGATCCCGCCCGATGGATTCAATGATAATGACCCTACTAGATTGAGATCATATACGATCACCCATTCCGGCATCACCGTTTTGCGTCGCTTTATCGCGCGCGGGACGAAAGACCAAAAAATCATCTTTACTTCTGTCAGTCAAACTCCCGCTCTGGCCGACTGGGAATCTATCGTTTTCTTTGGCAATGGTAGTGTGGTGGACAATGTGATCGTTAATTATTCTAGAAATGGGCTCAATCCGGTTGGTCGGCAGAACAAAAGCGTTATCCAAAATAGTATCGTTGAGCATACGCTTTGGGGAGCTATTTCTACGGCTCATTCTGGTATTAGCGCTATCAATAATTATTTGGCAGACAGCGGACACGAGGGGTTCGATGTCGGGTACGAAGGGGCGGGGCAGGTAATTCGTGGCAATACGATTGAAAATTGCCATACCGCCATCGTCGTTCTTGGTGGTTCGCCACTAATTGAAAACAATACAATCAAAAA
This sequence comes from Candidatus Microgenomates bacterium, assembly GCA_016188915.1. Taxonomy (GTDB): domain Bacteria; phylum Patescibacteriota; class JACPGU01; order JACPGU01; family JACPGU01; genus JACPGU01. The sequence continues at coordinate 220,686 of JACPGU010000002.1, forward strand.
TTGCGGCGATGGGATTTTCATTGAAGAAGGAGCATCACCGACTTTGGAAAATAACAGTATTACGCTTGCCCCAATCGACAGCCCTCTCTCTTGGCGCTATGGCGATTATGTGATACCGGTGTTCGATGTGCCGAAATAAAGCTCTCCGAGCGTACGCTCGGAGAGCTTTATGGCAGAGATATTATTTGATATCTTGAGTTGTGAGTTCTCGTAGCGATTTTCTATAAAATGCATAGAGGTTTTTGATTGTGCCACAATATGTAGAGATCGTTTTTCGGCTATAATTGCGCAATTCCATTTCTTGTTTTATAATATCTAAAAGGTTTGGCATTTGCTATGTAGGTGAATAGCAATCAATATATCATACTAAATCCAATCCATAACCACAAATTACTCCAGATATCAACGAGTTCTGCAAAATCGCAAAAAAAATTATAATCTATGTTTGAATCACCAAAATACGAAAAAATATCCCCTCAATATGTTAACGAGGCTTCAATGTTGGCAGAGCAAAGAATGCACAAACTGATTGAAGCCGCGCGCGATCTTGGCGTTGAAATTTTCTCTCTTGAAGATGGCGAGGAAAAAATATTAGAGCAGGTTAAACAAGGCTTTCCGCAACGATACGAATTGGTGGTACAAAAATTGCGCGACGAAGGCCTAAAGCTATCTGATTTACCGAAAGATGTTCTGTTAGACCGTATGCTCGGCATTGACATGATGTTCACTTTCCAAGGCAAAAACTATGCAGTGGATGTAACCAGCGGAAAGCATACCGTTGTTAAAAATAAAGAGAGAAAATTTCAAGCGATGGAAAGTTTATATAAACAACTCGGAATTGATCGCGCACTCATTATACGGCTGAAAGAAGATGTTACTGATGACATGGTTTTAGACCTTTTTGCTAGACTTGAAGTGTTGGACGATAAAGGGGATATTTTTTCTGTTATCGTAAGGTATCCCGAAACTAAAATTAAGAAGTGAAAAAGCCGATTATAATTTTTTTTGCGACTCAAGCCCTTCGGGTCGCAGAACACGGTATATCTGGCTCAGAAATATGACGCATTTAAGGTTTATTGTTTGTCATATTTCTTCGACCCATATCCCTACCTCTTTTCTTTATCAACTAATAAGGTGTCGAGGTCGGGACATCAGATATACCGAAACATTACCCAAAATTTCACTAAAAATAGTTTCTATATTATATTTGAGTCCTTTTGAGATTTTTTTTGGCAAAGAAATGAGCCACCGCGTTTGGTGGCTCCGAAAATGGAATCTGCTCTTATTTGCAGATTGTTACATGAGGCGCGCTACCGTGACGCAACTTAGGATGATTAGCCCCACACCGCAGGACGCCGCAATAATCGCTCTTGTGTTTTGATGTCCTTCCAGCGGCAAAAAAATCTTTACCACTGCGGCGAGTCCGGTGACTCCGACAAGCACCCACACGAACGACGGCAGTAACGACAGATATAGCCCGACGAGTAGCGCGAAACCGGCAACCTGCAAATAATCGCAGACCGCTGACAACGTCTTGATGTTTAACATGTCGATTCCTCCTTTGTCAAAGTATTTACATCATACAATATAATTTTATCTAAGTCAAGCCAAAAATCTCAAAAGGACTCTTTTAATAAGGTAACTATTTTTAGTGAAACTCTGCGGATTTGCTTTTTTAACCTTGCTACTATGTTGGGTGATTAAATGATGCTTCACTAATAAATAATCAAATACTCAAAAGCAAATCCTTGCCCCATTGCATTCTCGCCTTCTTTTACATTTAATAATTGAATCAGGCTCGGGTCGGGTAACACGGCATATCTGGTTCGCTTCGTGCCCTCGCTCTCCCATATTTCAGACTCTTTTCTACATTTAATATTGAATCGAGCCAGAAACATCAGATATACCGAAACATTAAACGAAATTCAATAACCCTATTCTTATGAAAAAGATTGTATCGACAACAAATGCGCCAGCAGCTCCAGCATTACTCTCCCAGGCAATTCTTGAGTCCTCCAAGTATCGTTTAGAGATATCCGGACAAATCGGCTTGAATCCGGTCGATGGGAAACTCGTAGAAGGTGGTATTGAAGCAGAAACTATCCAAGCTCTTAAGAACGTTGAAGCGATCCTCACTACGGTCGGCTGGACTTTTGAACATGCGACTAAAGTCCGAATCTACCTTACAGACATGGCCGATTACGCAAAAGTGAATGAGGTATATGCCACCAAGTTCAAAACTAACCTACCCACAAGAATTGCCCTAGTAGTAAAGTCTCTACCGTTAGGAGCACTCGTTGAGATTGAATGTGTAGCTACTGGCGATGAGATTACTGAGTCATCCGCTACTTAAATTAACGGGTTATTGAACATCGTTTAACACGGTATATACGGCTACGCTTCGCTCCGCCCATATCACTTCGTGACATCGTATATACCGAAACATTAGCTGAAATATTAAAAATTTCTTTTCGGCCCTATCGGGCATTTAATTGGACAAATTTATTTTTTTATTTTTTACTAATATGCAACCAAACGAGCAAGAAAATATATACACCGATGAAGTGGATTATGCCAATACGCCAGACGATTCCGTGTGGGGTACGGAAGATAAAGCCACTGCTGATTTATTGGAGAAGACCAATGTTGCGGGCAAGTGGCTCAATCTTTGCGCCGGTGATGGCAGATTTAATAACCAGTTATTGAAAAAAGCTGATGAAATCATTGCCGTTGATATTGATGAGAGCGCATTGCAAAAAATTGTTCGCATTACTCCTGACACACTAAGAAAAAAACTTATTGTAAAAACGGCAAATGTTGTAAAACCATTTCCTTTTGCAAGTGATATATTTGATGGAATATTTTGTGTTGGTACTTTACATCTTTTTCCAAAACTTGTTTTTAAAAGTATATTAAATGAAATGGGAAGAGTGTTAAAATCGGGCGGACGAATAATTATTGATTTTGCTACCGATATTAAAAGAACTTACCCCGACGGCAGTCTTTGGATTGTTGAAACTGAACCAAATTATACGCTTGAAGAAGCCCTAATTTTTTTGAAAGAAATGTTTAAGGATTATGAGGTGAGCATCACTACGGACAAAGTTGAGCCTGAAAAAGTTAGACTTAACGACAAGGAGTATATATTTACTTCTAATTTTATACTTCTTAATGCGGTAAAAAAAATAAAAAAATAAATTTGCCCAATTAAATCTTTTGTCTAACGACAAAAGCGAAAAGAAATTTTTAATACATCAGCTAACACGGCATATCTGGTTACGACTCTTAACAGAGCCTTCACCCATATCCCGAGATTGCTCGGGACATCAGATATACCGAAACATTATCTAAAACCTCGCTTCGCTCCATTTTAGATAACGCCACGCGGTTCCCGCTGTCATCTTCGTCCGCTTCGCGGAGCTTCAGATAACAGCGGATATCCAAAATCCCAATCAGGAAGATTACTTCCTTCTTGGGACTTCGGATATCCGCGTGGCGTTGTATTCAATATTATTTTTGCCCCTCAACCGATAATTTTATAACCATTCAAATTTAATCAATACTATTATGACATCAAAAGCCCTTATACTTGTAGATTTCGAAAAAGAATGGACTGATAAAAGTTCAGATTATTTTGTTGGCGATGTTTCTGAATTAATTGAAAAAACCAACAAACTCCTAGATTTTTGTAGAAAAAATAATTACAAAATAATCTTCACTACGCACATCGAAAAAAATTCAGATGAAGCGTTTGCCGAAAATTCCGAGAATGTTGAAATAATAGATGAAATTCACAAACAAGATTCCGATGTGCTTATTAAGAAAAATAAAATCAGTCCATTCTTTAAAACTGATCTGGATCAGCATCTTGAGGGGATAGATGAAATAGTTATTTGCGGAATTTTGACAAATTTATGTGTTAGAAGTTTGGCTCAAGATGCTTATGATAGAGATTTCGGAATCAAGATTATCAAAGATTGTTGTCGGGCTTTTGATGAAGAAACTCACAATTTCACAATCAAAGATTTGAAAGCTACAAGAGAAGAAATTGAATTCTTAAATTTGAATGAGTTTATTGAATAGAACGGGGCAAAAATAATACTCTGAAATTTCCCTTCGGGACGTTGCACTAAATTTCAGCCCTTCGGGGGAATATAACAAGGATTATGAGGTTACGAAGTCTTGCAGACTTCTCCACCCAAATCGTGCTACGCACGACTTCTCATAATCCCGAGACGTTATGTGACATAATGAAAAATTCTTTTTTGCTCATTAGAGCAAAATTAATCAGGGCAGATTTATTTTTTTATGATATAATTCAAGAATATTAATAAAATCACATATATGTTAATTTGGGCTATCGTTATCGTACTGTTGGTATATTGGGTCTGGGATTACCAACGATCCAAGGGTGCAAAAAATAATACGGGAGAAATCAGAAAAGGGAAAATTGAAGAAGACAATGTTATAAAAATGCAGACTTTTTTTGAAAAAGGATTTCAGAACACATCCGCGCCAGATTCACTAGGCAGGAAAGAACTCTATATTTATAAAAATCTTATGCGAACGTGGTATAACGATTTATCTAGTAAATATAGATATGATGATGCAATGACGCAAAAACTCAGAAATGATTGGTTGGATTATATGGAAGCACTAAAAAACAGGAATGCATATAATTTTATGTCATTAGAATCAGATATTAAAGAAGAACAAGATTCTTATGAGAATGATCAAATAGTTGCATCAAGAAAAGTTTTTGCTATTGAAGATGCTTTTGCGAAGGCTATTGGAGATAAGGCAGTTGTGGAACTTGACAATGCCAGAAAAATTGACTATTTCTCGCTTGACGAAAATGGAAATCCAGCGCCAGAAGGCTTTAGCTATGATCTTGCAAACAATCTTCAACCGAATAAGAAGGCTAAAAAATAACTATGTTTGATATAAATAAATTTTTTGAAGAATTAAAAAAAGAAAGTGATAGAGGTATAGTCTTAATCATCTCTACATTATTAGAAGAATATTTAACTGAATTACTGGAAAAAAAATTTATAGATGATAAGAAAGAGACAGATGAAATACTTAATGGTCCACTCGCACCAATAGGCTCTTTTTCTTCAAAAATTAAATTATCCTATTGCCTTGGGTTAATAAACAAACAAGATAGAGACAACTTAAATACGATAAGAAAAATAAGAAATAAATTTGCACACAACATAGAATCTAGCTCCCTTAACGATGAAGATGTCGTTAAAGAAATAAAAAAACTAAATTTTGTAAGAATAGGACCCGAAGATGATCTTCCAAAGTTTATTTTAATAGATGCGGCTTATTTTTTCTCTGGATATTTAAGTGGAATTATTGTTGGTAAAAAATAAACTTTATACCACTGAGATTGTGCTATAATATTTTTATGACTGACGATCTAAACACAAACAACCAAATTGCCATCTTCCGTGGCAAAAGCATTCGAAAAACCATTTATAAAAAAGAATGGTGGTTTTCGATTTTAGATGTCATCAAAATATTAACCGATAGCCCATAACCAAAACATATTGGGCAAAGATGAAAGATAGGGACAAAGAGATGTCTCAACCGTTCCCATTTTGGGAACAACTGAAATTAGTGGGGGTTAAGATGATATTTTCGCAGTTGGGCTGCGAAAATTTATTGATTATAAGGGGAGAAAATACTGTATTTTAATCATTGACTTCTTGTTAAAATGTTTTTATGGATACTACAATCTTTGAACAAATCAAAAAGATCAATGAATATGAGCAAGAATATTGGAGTGGTCGTGATTTATATAAAATACTTGGCTATACAGAATATGGTAAATTTATACCTGCTATCGAACGCGCAAAAAAGGCTTGTGAAACCAGTGGAAATCCGATTAAGGATCATTTCGCCGGCGTGAGCGAAATGATAAAAATAGCTACAGGAACCCCAAAAGAAACCATGAGAGAAGTTGATGACTACCGACTTTCTCGCTATGCCTGTTATCTAATCGCTCAAAATGGCGACCCAAGAAAAAAGGAAATTGCGTTAGCTCAAACATACTTTGCCATCCAAACAAGGAAACAGGAGACTCAAGAGCTCTTAAATCAATTAATGGAGGAAGATCGTATAAGATTAACCTTTCGGGAAGATATTAAACATAAAAATCGCAAACTATTCGGCGTTGCAAAATCAGTAGGCGTTTCTGACTATGCAAACTTTCAAGACGCGGGATATATGGGGCTGTATGGTGGTTTGCGTCAAAAGGATATTAAAACAAAGAAAAAGCTAAAAGATAAAGATAATATTCTGGATTTTATGGGAAGCGAAGAGCTCGGTGCAAATATCTTCCGAGCTACTCAAACAAGAGCTAAGATCTTGCGAGAAAATATCACTGGGCAACACGTGGCTGGTTTGGCTCATAATGAAGTTGGAAAAGCAATTCGCAAAACTATTCAAAAGCTTGGTGGCGCTATGCCTGAAAAATTACCAACGCCCGAGCATATAAAGGAATCCAAGAAGAGAATAAAAACTAGTTTGAAGAAATTAAATACAAAAAAATAATATGAAAAAATTCAAAAATCAACTTTTTGGAAAAAGAATTATTCTAAAAAGAACAAAACCAAATCTTAAAACCGCTTCGATAATGTTTGAAACCATAGATAAGAACCGTGAACATTTAGGAAAATGGTTTCCATGGGAAAAATTTACCAAAAAAATTGAAGATTCTATAGGGTATCTTTTTGAAAAAGAAAAACTGACAAAAGTAGGGAAAAAGATCGAATATGGCATTTATGTAAATGGTAATTATGTGGGGAATATCAGTGTTTTTGACATTAATCTAAAAAAGAAATCTGGCGAAATAGGATATTGGATTTCTGCCAAATTTGCAAGACAGGGTTATGTAAGTGAGGCAGTGAGTGTCTTGGAGAAAGAATTTTTCGCTAATTTTGGGTTGAATCGAATTCAAATACAATGCGATGAAGAAAACAACGCATCTGCTGGAGTTGCAAAAAAATGTAAATATTATTTTGAAGGCAAGCTGCGCGAAAATTCATACGATGAACATCGAGATTGTTTTCGAAATACATTAGTTTTTTCTAAGCTAAGAAAAGAGTTTAACAGAAAGAAAAAGTAATAAAAAGCTAAAATAATTTTATGTCAAGTATCCACGAAACACAAAGTGCGGGAGGGGTGGTCGTCAATAATGACGGCCTGGTTTTGGTTGCTAATCAGAAAAGTAAATCATGGTCTTTGCCAAAAGGCCATGTGGAGCAAGGCGAAGATAAGATAGAAACAGCCAAAAGGGAGATCCATGAAGAAACGGGAGTTGACGATTTGGAATTCGTATCAGAACTCGGCTCTTATCAGCGCTACAAAATGTCTTCGGAGAACAAAGATGATTTGCAAGAGCTCAAACATATCACTATTTTTCTTTTCAAAACCAATCATCAAGGACCACTTTCTCCAACCGATCCGGAAAACCCTGAAGCCAGATGGGTAAAAAAAGAAGAAGTGGCGGAGATACTCACTCATCCCAAGGACAAAGAATTTTTCCGCTCTATTGTCGATAAAATCTGATATTTATGAAAAACAGAAAAACAAAAATTGTTTTAGTGGTAATCATCCTTTTGCTTGTTGGTGGACTAGTGGTGGTTGCGAATCGCTTTCGTTCGGTAGCGACGAGTGAAGAATTGTCCCGCAAATTTATTGTAGCCAATCCGCTTGATTTGTCGCAAATTGTGGGATTTTCTAAATACCGGAGTTGCGCGGGGCATGATTTCAGAAACCCCGTGGCGGCAACAGGAGAAAAAGAGAGCACCCCTCGTTCTATGAAGCATTATGTGATGGTGCGTGATGACCTGCGCGGGAAAAATGGCGTAGTCAAGGCCATCGCGCCTTTTGATGGCACAATCTCGGTCATTGACGATGATGGCGGTGGTCCCGGCGATCAACAGATTTGGCTGACGCCCGAATCTATCAGTCCGCGGCAGTGGCATTTTGTTTTCTTTCATATCGACCTAGATGATGATCTTAAGAAAGGATCGTCGGTCAAAGCCGGTCAAGTAATCGGCACGGCCAATCTCTCCCGCGGTCCGGAGGGAGCAACGGGCAATTTTGATATTGCGGTGAAATTTACCCGACCAATGAGAACGCCAGCAGTTGACGCGCCGTTTGCCCACATGGATGACAAGGTTCTCTCGGAATACGCGCAATATGGTCTTACCGCGCGCGACCTCGTCATCTCGGAAGAAAAAAGAGACATCGAAGCATGTCCTCTAGCGTCGGGGAGCGAAGGTGGCGATGTGTATTTCTCTTCTCAATGGTCTGCCGACGATATCGCGTGGCTGAAGAGATAGATAAGATTTTACATCTTACTTTTTTCTGCTAGAATGAAATTATGGCAAAAAGAATTTTGACCGGCATCAAGCCGACGGAAGATTTGCATATCGGTAATTACCTTGGGACTTTGATCAATTGGTCAAAGTATATTAAGGAGGGCTATGAATGCTATTTTTTCGTAGCCGATTATCATTCTTTGACTGCTAACTACGACCCAAAGAAAAAATATTCTCAAATCTTGACTCTGACCGCGGAGATTTTGGCGCTGGGAGTGGATCCCAAAAAGTGTGTATTTTTCCAACAATCGGCTATTCCTGAACATACCGAACTGATGTGGTATTTCAATTGTCTGACCCCTGTTTCTTTTTTGGAAAGAATGACTCAATACAAAGATGCTCTTGCTAAAAAACAGGAAAACGCCAATGTCGGGCTTTTTACTTATCCCACCCTAATGGCGGCCGATATTTTGCTCTATGATACGGATATCGTTCCAGTGGGGATGGACCAAGTGCAACATTTGGAATTGGCGCGTGATGTGGCTAGGTTTTTTAACAACCGCTTTGGGAAAATATTTAAGGAGCCCCAGCCGAAATTAACTGAATCTGCCAAGGTCATGTCGCTTGTGGAGCCGGAAAAAAAGATGAGTAAATCCGGCGGTGAGAAATCGATTATCTTCTTGGCTGACGAACCAAGGATCGTTGCCGAAAAATTTCGCAAAGCGACTACCGACGAAAAAGGGCTGGAAAATCTGCGAAGTTTGGCCAAAGTTTTCATGAAAGATTTTGACGCGAAAAATTATGCGAACAACAACCTGAAACTGAAGGAAGATTTGGCCAAAGGTATCGCCGATCATTTCGCCACTTTTCGCAAAAAACGCAAAGAACTCTTAGCCAAGCCAAAATATCTGGAAAAAATCCTTGCCGATGGCGCCAAGAAAGCCAAAAAAATAGCCGAAAAAAAAATCTTAATAGTAAGAAAAAAAGTGGGGGTGAGATAGAGAGGAGACCTTATGATGTTTGAAGGCGCGCCAAAATTTGAGAAAGCAAAAAAACTGGATGATTTAACAGAGCAGGAATGGTCTAAATTAGACGAGAACGAAAGGAACGCTTTAATCTACGAAAAATATCAAGGAGCGCTCAAGGCTATCGGAGTAGAAGAAAACGAATTGCAGCTCCACCGGCGCGCCATGGCTTGTCGTGAATTGGGAAGAATTTTCTATAACAACAACTGTTCCCCAAAGAGCACGGTAGCGGTAGAGCTTAGCAACGGAGAGAGGGCTTTTACGTGGAGCCAACTAATAAGTGGCAAAGAAGCGGGGCAAGAGAAAATAGATGAAATACGAGATTCTGTCCCAGACATTTTTGGTAACCTTAATCCTGAAGCTGAGGTTTATAAAAAAGAGCCATGGAAAAGAGAGATGAAGAAGGAGGAGGCCTATCGGCTGGATGTTCTGTTCGCTGATCTGGCTGTCAAAAAAAACGCGAAAGACGAGAAAAAAGAAGCCGCGTGATAAATGTTTATTTTTTATAGCTTTAAAATCAGATAGATAATTACCGGCGAGAGGATAAGATAGTAGACGATACCTATTTTGAAGAGAGCTTTGATTTGGTCTGCCATCTGGTAGCCACTTTCGGCTTTTAGCAAACGGAGGCGGATATAGTCGCGGAATTTTTCCGATGACATACTCCATAATATCACATCAATAAGCGCTCCCAAGATAAACCAACCGCCGATTGCATTGATGAGACCGAGCCAAATATAGGGTGCGATTTTTTCAGGTGTGCGAAATGCCAGTGCAAAAAATATTCCCAAGACAGCAAAGCCGCTAGCAAGCAAAAGTAAAACCCACAGACCGTACAAAAATCCGTAATAAGGCGGATATTTTTGTTTACCGACACGATTTTTCGTAGTGGCATCAAAACTTGTCAAACCCAATCTTTTGGAGATAGCCGGTATTGCCTTTTTAACAAGACCGGGAATCAAAGCGCCGATTATGGAGTATTGGATAGAGCTCATAGGTAGTTAGCGTGATTCTACCCAGCCACCACCAGAGGAAGGATAGGACGGAGGGGCAGATTGAGGTGGAGAGGAGCTATTATTATCGTATTGAGAAGATGAATCACTCGTTGCATTATCGTCGCTTACAGGTGTGTCGGAAGTGTCGATATCAGAGGTATCTTTGCCGTCATCTTCTGCTGGTTTGGCAGTGTCTATAGTTGCTTGATATTGATCGATATTGGCGAGGAATGTATCCAATGGCGGCATGAGCACTTTTGCTCCATCTCCCCATGGGCTATCGATTTGCGCTTCGCGCAAATTATTGTAGTGAATGCGCGCGCTTTTTGACTTAAAATATTCTTTGAGGTTCACCGGCTCTCCTACAGGCAAGGTGCGCAAAAATTCAGCTAACCCACTGTCTTCGCTGTACATTTGCCAGAAAGTCATAGAGAGATCATGTCCCTGAACGTAGATCCAAAAGAAAGTTTCATAAGCTGTTTCTTGGGCAGTGGCATCTCCCCACGCGGTTTTCCCACCTTCGTTTGAATCACTATCCTCCGCTATTTGTTGCTCTTTGATTTGTTCGGCGTGCTGTTTCCTTTCGTCCAAAAATCTCTCCGCGTCGGAGATGGCTTTTTTCTCGCTCAAAGTATTTAATTTTTCCGTAACTACCTTTGACGCATCGGAAACGGCGGCTTCCACCATGTCGTCATGAGTAGTTTCTCGGACAAAGCCGGTGATATATTTTTCCACCCATGTTGGATCGCCGCCAATATATTGCTCATTAGCCCACCACTCGGTATTTTTTTTCCAGACGGAGGTAAAGCCCACTTCTTTGCCGGTTTGTGTGTCGATGATGGTGGCGTGGAAATTGATGTCGTACTTATCTCCTTCGGGTAGCTTCCATATATTAATCGTGGCATTAATCTTGTAGGGAACTTGTGGCAGGTTATTATCGTATTTTACATATTCTCCGCCGAAGAAATTACCCTTAGCATCTGTTTCAGGAAACCAGCCACCGCGACCTTGATTCAATTGACTATCTGATTGACGCTGCGACTCAAGGTCTATCAGGTCGTCGCCACTCTCACCGACGGCAACCCCGCTATTTATGAGATTAGTTTCCATATCATTCTTATAAATGTCGATAATATTTTCTCTTTCCAAGTCGCTAAATTTTCTCGGGCCGGTATAATTGTATTTTACCTCACCCATGGAAACCTGCGGCCACTCTAATTCTGTCTCTGCCGTAGCGATATTTGGCGAGAGCAAGGAGACGACGAGTAATAATAAAAATGTTTTTTGAAAAATAGTTTTCATTTTATTGCAATTTGAAACTATCAGTTATTTTTCGCATAGCAATGATAGATTGTGTGAAATCTTCCGGTGTATCAGTGGCGCGCATAATAATAACGCGGCCATCAGTAGCGATCTGACCGCGCTCTTCATAGCGATATATTACGTCGTTTACAGGGAACTCTCCTGACAGAGTAAATTCTTTGACTGTTTCAGAAATATTTTCTGTTGAGAAATCTGCAACGGAATGTCCGTCTTGCTGAGCCAACTTATTTTTATAACGGCTGATAGAGGAGTCTATCATTTCCATGCTGTTTATGGCGAGGTCTGTCATGCCCCGAACGCGGATGAAAGCCAGACTATTTTTATCAATAATCATAATATCTGGTCCGGAAGGTGGATTTTCTTCCTCTATTTTCCAGCTATCAGGTATTAAAACGGAAAATCCTAGTTGCTCGCTAGTGTAGCTTTGCCAGACCGTTCTATCTCTAAGAACAAAAAAACCAACAACAAACAATCCGACGATGCTGGCAAGAAGTACGAAAATAATGGTGAGTTTTTTTGTTTTTGTCATTGTCAGTAGAAGATTTTGTGTTTAGTATACACGAGCACGAAAGAAAAATGTATAGTAACCTCTGAACAATAGAGCAGTAGCTCTAAAATAATCTTTTTTGCTAAAATTCTTGAAAAAATTTATCACTTAGCTACGGCTAAACTCAAAATTTTGTTCAAGAATTTTATCTAAAAAATCTTACATTTTATAGCTTCCAGCTTATTATTCAGAGGTTACTATATGATGTTGTTATCTGTTAGCTATAGCATCGGAATAGCACAAAATTTCGTCTAACTCTTAGCCCTAATTTTTTAGTTTCTTATTTTCTTATTGCTTGTAGTGATATTAGGTTTTTTGATGTAGAGGGGTCGGACTTTTTTCTGGGGTTTGATTTTTTTGCTCAAAATCATTTGAAGCAAATTTTTGATACGTTTGTCAGATTTTTGTAGGGGCGATTCATGAATCGCCCCTACTTTTGGAGCAAGAGTAATCTCCCCTACCATTTTCCCATTTTTGAATGTGGCGGTATAAACTTCCGTATGGGAAGCGGGGAGAATGATAGTGACCGTATCGCGTTTGTGGTTTCTAGTAATCTTCTTTGATCCAAGGTTCGACCTTGGGGCATCCTTTAAGGTCGAACCTTGGGTCGGAAATGTTTTGCTTATTTCTAAAGGAGCTTGCGCGGTTAGAGAATCGATGGCATAAATGGGAACTTTCAATGCGTAGGCCAGCGCGTTAGCTATAGTGACACCGGTGCGCACGCCGGTGAAAGAGCCAGGACCATTGATGACGCCTATGGCGTCAATATCTTGTATTAAGTATCCAGTAGTAAGTATTAGGGATTTGATTCCAGAATGAAGTTTGTGAGCAAGGTCTTTCTTTAGAGTTTTGGTGCGTAGTTTTTTCCCATCCCAAAAACCGAGGACAATTTTGTCACCGATGGTATCGAGGAGAAGGATGCTTTTTGTTTTCGAAAGAGTAGACATGGTAAATTGTAATAATTGATCTAATTTCTAATTGACCTAATTGATCTAAAAAAAATAGTGCTAAGCTTCAAAATTTTGGTTATTATGGCATTGGTTATTTTTTAGAAATTAGAGTAATTAGTAATTAGAAATTTACCATTACTTTCCTCTCTTTCTCTAAACTAAAAGCAATCTCTATCCTTTTCTCCGGCAGGATATCGGCGATTCTATCTGCCCATTCAATGACGGTGATATTTTTGGGATCAGACCAGATCTCTTCCAAGCCCAAATCTAGCGCCTCATCGGGCGAACTCAACCTATAAGCGTCTAAGTGGTATAGATATCTTTTTATTTTTTTATTTTTTTGTTTTCTTAATTTCTCAATCTTGTACTTTTTCATCAAGACAAAGGTCGGGCTAGTAACATTTTCTTTCACGCCGAGTTCTTTTGCTAAAAACTGGGTAAAGGTGGTCTTGCCAGAGCCTAAATCGCCCACTAGTGCCAAAATTTCTCCACCTCTCAAGAGACCGACAATATCTTTGGCCATTTTTTCGGTTTGGGCTAGATTTTTTAGAAAATATATTTTTCGCATGGAAATTAAAAGGGGCAGAAGCCCCTTTACCCAATATGGATTTTGAAATTATGATTAGTCACCGAATTCTTCCGCGGAGGGCAGGATGTGAAGGCGAGATGAGATGCTTTTTTGTGGAGGGTGAATGCTTCGATGGCAGTTTATCTTCCCTTGAAAAAAGAATAAAAGAGAAAATTTGATCAGTGGCCAAAAAAGAAAATACATCCAGCGATAGATTCTTCTCCCTCCTCCTCTGCCAATCCTATAATAATCATAGGCGATATAACAAAGGGTATAGGCAAAGAGCGCGAAAAGCAAAATAGAGAGAGTTTCGTAGGAAACAAAATTTTTGCCAACCATCATGGCGCATCCCCCCTTCCTTTATCAGTTAAAGAACAGTTAAATTATAGCTTAAAAAAAGCACTTTTGTCAAAATTATCCCTTTCTTTTCATGGCGGTGGCGACTAGATGAACAAAAAGTGGCTGGGGAGACAGTGGCCGGGAAGTAAATTCTGGATGAAATTGAGTGCCGATGAAAAATGGGTGATCGGGCAGTTCCAATATCTGCATTATCTCTCCTTCTTCTTTGGGGGCAAAACCTGAAAAAATCATCCCTTTTTCTTCAAATTTTTTGATATATTCGGGATTGCATTCATAGCGGTGACGAAATCTCTCGCGAATTTTTTTCTTGCCACTATAAATATTAAAAGCCTGGCTTTTTCCTAAAATATGGAGATCTCGACCCCCCAGACGCATAGAACCACCGAGTCCTTTGATGTTTTTTTGGGAAGGTAAAATGCAGACGACTGGGTGTGGGGTTTTGTGGTCAATCTCGGTAGTATGAGCGTCTTCCAACCCCAAGACATTTCTAGCAAATTCTATCAAGGCCATTTGAAACCCCAGACAGATTCCCAGATATGGTATTTTGTTTTCACGGGCAAATCTCACGCACGCTATTTTTCCCTCTGCTCCTCTTTTGCCAAAGCCGCCGGGGACGATTAGGCCGTCTATTTTGGCCAGTAAATCAAATGGCTTTTTCTTGTTTCTTTCAATTTCTGTGACATCAATCCAGTCTATTTCTACGGCGACTCCGTTACTAATACCGGCGTGTTCCAAAGCTTTAATTATAGAAGCATAAGAATCACGTAAATCAGTGTATTTGCCAGCGATGCCGATCGTCACTTTCTGAGATTTTTTTCCCAATTTACTGGCAAAAGCATGCCAAGAGCTACTTTCTGCGTTTTTCTTTTTTTTAATTTTCAAAATTCGCAAAATTTCATCGTCAACATGAACTTCATTTAGCAATTGCGGGATAGTGTAAATACTTTCTACGTCATGCATGGAGAAAACTCTTTCCATTGGGACATTGGTATAAATAGAGATTTTTTCCCGTACTTTCTCAGAAGTCGGTTTTTCTGAACGGCAAGCGACGAGATGTGGCTGAATCCCCGCCTCCAAAAGTAATCTAATGCCCAATTGAGCGGGTTTGCTTTTTTGTTCGCCCAAGGTATTGGGCTGGGCGATATAGGTCAGAGCAACAAAGCAAACATTGCTTTCCCCTTCTTCGTAATTGAGCTGGCGAAGCGATTCAATATAATGGGAATTTTCAATATCTCCGATAGTACCGCCGACTTCTACCAAGATAATATCTGCTCCTGATTTTTGTGCGAGGTTGCGGAGGTGCCATTTGATCTCGCCGGTGACGTGAGGAATAATCTGAACGTCGCGGCCCAAATATTCGCCCTTCCTTTCTTTCTCAAATATCTTGGAAAAAATCTGACCACTGGTGATGAAGCTGTCGCGCGTGAGATCGGATTCCAGGGTTCTTTCATAAGTGCCTAGATCCATATCACATTCGGTGCCGTCGTCCAAGACAAAAACTTCGCCGTGGCGGTAGGGGTTCAAAGTCCCAGAATCAAGATTTAAATATCCCTCCATTTTTATAGGGACACATTTGAGGCCATTGTCTTGCAAAAGTTTACCCAGCGATGAAGAAAAAATACCCTTGCCTAGGCCCGACATAACGGTGCCGACGACCACGACAAATTTGGTCCGGCCCTTTTGATAGCCGGCCGGCATAGGAGTATAAAATTCGTGTTCTTCTTGTTTGAGGGCTATTTTGGCGAGGTCGTCTTGTTGCATATTTATTTTGGGCAATAAAAAAATCTCCATATTTTTACGCGGTGTTTTTTTTGGAGACTACCCCTATTGTAAAGTAATGGATAGAGGGCTTCAAGGGGAAAATATAAAAAACAGGAAAATCGCTATGTGATAATTTTTTAAGGAAGAAATATTTGACTTTACTTTAATTCTGTGGTATAATGTAAATACAGGGAAAAAGTTCCTTCCCAAATTCATTCAGGAGGGTAATATGACAATCAGAGGAACAATTTTTTTGGCGGAAGAAGATTCTTCTGTCAGGAATCTTTTCGCGAGGATTTTGACCGATGCAGGGTACTTGGTGATTCATTTTGTCTCGCACCAAGTGGCGCTGGAGTCTTTTCTTAATCTGGAAATCAAGCCCAACGTCTTCATCGTCAACTGGGGCAATGGCTCGGGTCTGGAGGTGGCCAAAGCGTTGCGGGAAGAGGGCTTTCATTCCATCATCATCACCACCGGCCGGGTGGAAGAGCTTTCTGCGGAGAATTTTCTCCTTGTCCGTAAGCCCATCAGGGCCGATGATTTTTTGAAAATCGTCGGCGAAATGATGGAGAGATGATGGCGACGACTCCCTGATTTTTTTTGAAAATCCCTCGCTTATTCTGTAGAGCGGGGGATTTTTGCGTTTATTCCACGAATTCTACTTCTTCTTCCAAGATAATGCCAAATCTCTCCTTTACTTTTTTTTTGATTAGGTCTTTTAGTTTTTTGATATCAGAGGCTCGCGCTTTACCAGTATTGATAATAAAATTAGCGTGTTCTGGTGAAATAATGGCGCCACCTATTTTCTTGCCTTTCAGGCCAAGGCTTTCAATCAGCCAGCCAACTGGAATTTTGCCGTGTTTGATGGCTTCATTTGGTATTTTTTTGGCTATTTTTTCAGTAGCGATAATATTTTTAAAGATACATCCGGCCGAAGGTTCAATGGGTAGATGACCGCGATTTTTGATATTTTCCTCCATCTCTTGTTTTATCTTTTTCTGATTGCCAGATGCAAGTTTTAAAACGACGGACAAAATGATATGTTTGCCTTTGATTTTTTTCAAACGAGAGGAACGGTAAGAAAAGCAAAAGTCTTTGTTTTTCCACCTTTGTATCTTGCCAGAAGGAGTAAGGATAGTAGCCTCCACGAAAGTTTTAGCTATATCTTGTCCCCAAGCGCCGGCGTTGCCATAAACAGCGCCACCAAGAGTGCCTGGAATACCAGCAGCCCATTCCAAGCCGGAAAGGCTATTTTGGGCTGCGGTTTTCACCACCTCTTCCAGGGGCGATCCGGCGCTAACGATGATTTTTGTGCTCTTTACTACGGTGGGTTTGGCGATTAGTTTGACGATCAGTCCCCGGAATCCACGATCAGAAAAAACTACATTACTTCCACCACCTAAAAAAAATGTTTTAATCTTCATTCTGGCGGCCAATTCACTGGCATCCTTGATGAGTTTTTCATTAGCGGTAGCCAAAAAAAGATCAGCTTTTCCTCCGACTTTATAAGTCGTTAGTGGCGACAAAAGAGTATCCTTTTTTACTTCCGGAAATTTTTGCAAAAAAGTTTGGTATTTGCCCATGATTTGATTGTAGCATGGATTATTACCCTCTACTTTTTTGCGGTAAAGGCATTGTAGGCGAGTATGACCAGTACGATACCGCCAACCCAGCTTGCCCATAGTGGCAAGGCCCAATCAGCGATCAAAAGTTCCCAGCTCAACGCTGCACGAATGAGATGGAGTACTCCAACAATCGCGAATATCGTTCCTGCCACCGTAACAAATGTTTGTTCTTTCATAGAAAGGTTTATTTGCTAGTTTTCCCTTCCATAAGCCAATGGTATCACAAAGAGATGGAGGAAGCTATAAAATTGGACTAGTTTTAGTTTTGGATAACAGAACTCTCGTATCAATGCCCAGCGAAGATAAATAAGGACTTTTTTTATTTGTCTGAAAATATATTTAAAATAGCCATTTTGTGGTATAATTTACTTACGGGCCTGCACAGGTTTCGCCAAGAAGATCTTTGAAAAGTGGTCGCGTGCCGAGAATGTCATTGTCTCGCAAACCTATGACAAAACTTACGAGCAAAATCTAATTTTGCCCCTGCTTACGCTTTAGCTTAAGCAGCATCGCCCTGTCTGCCTCCCCTGTGGGCAGGTAGCGGTGTCACCAATAGGGGATGCTGGCCGTAGGTATTCCTTCGTATCGGCAGTAAGTCACCAAGGATAAAGCGCGTTATTTCGCCTCAATTTTTATCGCGTCTTGAAAATCCAATTGAGACTACGCACGTAGAGATCATTTTCCAAACTTTTTGCACGGGGGTTCGATTCCCCCCAGGTCCATTTTTCGCTCTGGTGAGCGAAAAATGCCCTTCGTAGCTTCAGCGAAGAATGGGCGAACAAATAATGTTTACTCTATTTAACAAAGAGCCATTTTGCAATTTTGTATTTGTGGTATAATATATCCACAATCAATTAGTAAAATTATGGAGGGTAGATTTTATGAAAAAACTCCTTTCTTTAATAGGTTTTGTTTTTTCTTTTACGCCCCTAGCTACTTTGGCCGCCAAAGAAGATGCCTATCGTTGGGGTATGATGGAAAATTTTTCTGGCTACGGAATGATGGGTAGCCCTTTAAGCATTTTTGTCGGCTGGATCATGATGATTGTTTTCTTTTTGACTACTATCGCTGTTCTGGTGCTTTTGGTTTTGTTGATCCAGAGGCTTTTGATTTTGAATAATAAAGCAGAGAACAGTCTTTCCCCTCGCTTGAAAGCAAAGATCAAAAATCCTCTGCGCAAAAAGAAAAAATCTCACCGCAAGAAAAAATAAAAATTTATTAGTAAAAAAATAAGTATGAAACTTAACGCAAACGCCTTTGGTCTAGCTTCTGGTATTCTGTGTGGCGCTTGGTGCCTGGCTATCGCTCTGCTTTACATCTGGTCTGGGAGCTTCGGTGCCGGTTATTTGGCGATGGTAGCTGCACTTACGCCTGGAGTGGTGATTGGCTCTTACAGTGGCGCTATTTTGCTGACTGTTTACGCTCTGGTCTCCGGTTTTGTCGTGGGATGGCTTTTTGCTTGGCTGTACAACCAATTGGCAAAAAAATAAATGCCAATCGCGCGAGTTTTTAACTAATTGTTCTAATTGGATGGTTTTTTATGTTAAAGATTTGGAAAAAAATAGCTCGTTTTTTTGACCGTTTTGAAGACCGCAACAGGCATCTTTTGAGCCGTTACCCTTTGCTTTACGCGATGGTGGGCGGAGTAGGAGTGGTGCTTTTTTATCGCGGTATCTGGATGCTGGCGGACGATTTTTTTATCTCTAGCTGGGCATCTATTTTTTTGGCCTTGGTTATTTTGATGAGTATCGGGCTTTTGATCTCTTCTTTTGTTGGGGACAAAATAATTATGTCGGGGCTGAAAAGACAGCACAAAATTTCTTTGGCAACTGAAAAAGAAGAATCAGAAGAACTCCAAAGGATAAAAAATATAGAGAAAAAATTGAACAAACTTTTAACCAAAAAAAGATGACCGATTTGAAAAAAATATTCGGTGGCAAAAAGGTACTTATTTGGGGACTGGGACTACATGGAGGCGGCTTGGGGGCGGCTGTTTTTTTTCATAAGCTAGGAGCGAAAGTTGTGATAACCGATTTGCGGGACAAAAAAACACTAGCTCCTACTTTGAAAAAATTGGCTCATTTAAAAAATATCTCTTATATTTTGGGGGAGCATAGAGAGGGCGATTTTGCTAATGTTGATTTTGTGGTACGCAATCCGGCCATAAAAGATGACAATCCTTATCTTTCGGTCGCGCGCAAAAATAAAGTGCCCGTTATTAGTGATGTCGGACTTTTTTTACAATATTCGCCGGCTTTAATTATCGGTATTACCGGTAGCAAGGGCAAATCCACCCTTACACAATTAATTTATGAACTTTTATCAGAAGCAGCGCGTAGCCAAAAAGGAAAATTGGAAAAAGTAAAAAAAATATTTTTAGGAGGCAATATCAGGATATCTGTGTTTGACGCGCTCGAAAAAGCCAAAGAAGATGACATTGTAGTTTTGGAGCTTTCTAGTTTTCAGCTTGATCACGCCAGTTATACTAAAAAAAGTCCTCATATCGCCATTGTTACTAATCTCTACAATGAACATATCAATTATCACGGCAGTTTGAAAAAATACGAGGAAGCAAAAAAAAATATTTTGCGCTTTCAGAAAAAAAACAATCTGGCGATTTTGAATAAAAATTTAAAAAAATGGGGTAGTCTCTCCCCCGCCATCAAAATATTTTTTGATGGCACGGCCGAACGAGGACTTTTGGCTTTGGCTGAATATTTCGGTATAAAAAGAGAAAAAGTAGAAAAAAAATTAAAAAATTTCAAAGGCCTAGAGGGTCGGCAGGAAATAGTAGCCAAAAGCAAAAAAGGCGTTATTTTCATTAATGATACAACGGCCACTCATCCAGAAGCCACTATTTTTGCTTTGAAAAAATTTGAAAATCCTATTTTGATTGCCGGTGGGGTAGATAAAAAATTTGGTCAAGAAGTAGATGCGCTCGCCAGGCTGATTGACCAAAAAAAATTGCAGGTAGCTCTCCTGCCCGGTGATTTTTCTGATCGTTTAGAAAAAAAATGTAGAACAAAATTTTTTCATGCTTCCGATATGGAACAGGCGGTATGTTGGGCGAAAGACAGGGCAAAGCCTGGAGATATAGTTTTGCTCTCGCCAGGGTCGGCTAGCTTTAATCTTTTTTTGAATGAATTTGATAGAGGAGAAAAATTTGTCAGAGCTATAAAATCTTGCCTGTAGAGAGTCTTAAATTTCACAAATATTATAAGCCTTGCTTTTGGTGGTTTGTTTAGAATATTATAAAAATATAGCAACAAAAACCTATGGCAACAATTAAGAAAAAAACATCCGGTCTAAAAGTGAAAAAAACGGCAGGCATCAAGAAGAAACAGCCCACTCGAGAATTGACTTTACCGGAAGATTATAATATCGGTCTTTTGCCTAGAATATCTTTGGCTTTTTTGGTAGTGATTTTATTGTCGGTGACGCTCTATTATGTGGCGGTTGTCAGAAAAGAGAGCAGAATCAACGCGCCGGAAGAAAATACGATTGATGATTCTTTAGATAAAACTATCTTGCCGGATGATGAAGCGACAACGGCTGGACAGATTTTTTATTCTTTGGGAGACACATTGCTCTCTTACGATACGAGCAAAAGTGAGACAAAAAATTGGATTGGCAAAGCTGATGATTGGCTGTTTCAGGAATCATCCGCGCCTACTTTGCTTTATCGTGATATTGCGGTGCTGGATGATAACAAAATAGGTTTTTCTTATTGTCAAAAAGAAGGGGGAGAAAGACCTTGTGGTCTGTACACTTTTGATGTTAAGACTAAAAAAATAACTTTGGCTAAAGATCCGGGGCCAAATCTTACTATCGGTCAAGCGGCTTGGTATTCGGCTGATAAATTAGCTTATTTTTTAGAAAATGATAAAGAAAACAAATCTAGTTTAATTTTGGCACGCGGAGGGGAATTGGCTACTTTGGATGAAATTAATGGTCCTGCTTTAGGTCGTGGCGGGTTTGATGAAGATAGCGTCAAAATGGCTTTTTCTCCCGATGGGGTACATCTTTTGCAAATTGCCACCAATTCTCGCCGCGACGGAAGTGATTTCAATACTTATGTTTACGATACAATGACGGGTAAAAAAATAATCATCAACGGAGCTACTCAGCCAGAGTGGCTGAACAATGATACTATTGTCTATCGCAACCAAAGAGATGGAGGGGGAATTTATCAATTCAATATCAAAACATCAGCTTGGGAAAGATACAATGCAATAAAAATGGACGCATATAACCCACAAATTCTGGCAGGTAGTGATGAAATTTATTATGAAAAAGAAAGCGATAGAAGTGTTTGGTCGTATAATATAAAAAACGGCGACCATCAAAAAATAGCCGACAAAGCCTCTTCTTGGCGTTTTGTCTCTCCGGCGACAGCGATATATTTGACTTTGATAAAATGCGCCACTGATGGAGAAAAAAAACCAGCAGGAGCCTGCGATTTTTCTCCCGATGATTATTATCCAGACAAAGCGGTAGTTTTTGATTTGCGTTCATCGGAAGAAAGAGAAAAAATAAAAGAAAAAATATTTCCTCTCTCAAGCCATCAGTGGTTTACTGGTTTTTAAAACATAAAATACTTAAAAAACTACTTGCGAAGGTGTCACCTTCGCAAGTAGTTAGGTTTTTTTGAGTTCTCTTTCTACATCTTTCTTTTTCAGACTCTCTCTTTTGTCCCATTTTTGTTTTCGGCGGGCGAGAGCTATTTCCAATTTCACAAAGCCATTTTTCAGATGGATATTGAGAGGCACAATAGTGGCTCTTTTTTGTTCTATTAGTCCAGCCAGTCTTTCAATCTCTTTTTTGTGCGCGAGAAGATGGCGATTTCTGATTGGTTCGTAATTTTTTTGATTAGCAGGTTTGTAAGCGCCGATATGCATATTTTTTATTATCAGCTCGCCACTTTCGATTATCACAAAACTACCCTTCAGATTGACCGAACCGGCTTTGATGGATTTGACTTCCGCTCCGGTCAATTTGATACCGACTTCCAGCTTTTCCGAAAGAGCATAATCGTGGAGAGCTTTTTTGTTGGTAGCTATAGTCATGGCTTCATTAAAACATAAAAACAAATAAACAAGAAGTCATTGAGATCAAGATATCAAAAAACCGCTTCTTTCAAAAGCGGCGGTTTTTTGATAAGTTGCAAATAATTACGCAACAGTTGGGTCGCCTTCATCTGCCTTTGGTTCTTCAGCTGGTGCTTCTGCTGGAGCAGAGGCGTCTGCCGGAGAGACAGGAGCGCTCATGCCAGAATCCATAGTTGGATCGGCAGGAGCGGTATTGGCGTCTGTTGCACCTGCAGTAGGCTCTACTGGAGTAGCGCCATCAGTCGGAGTCACAGCAGATGCTGGATCAACGGCAGGGTTCATGTTTTCGTCAGACATTGTTCTCCCTTTCTAAAAAACTACTGCTAAGATATTCACATTTTATCAAAATTTAATATTCTTGTCAAATTTAGTATACTACCAATAGCTTTTGTCTCATGGGCTAACAGGTTAAGCGCCCTTTGCGTCTTGCTGGCTTTCGGCCTATGAGCTACAATCAAAAAGTAAATAATTAATTTTTATGCTTGCTTCCTCGCATTTCATTATCGGCGCATCTGTCGGGAGACTTTCTGGCAATCCTTTTTTAGCGGCTTTTTTGGGATTTGTCACCCATTTTCTCGCTGATTTGGTGCCTCACTGGGACTTGGGCTATAATTTTTCCAAGACAAAAAAATCTTATTTTTTAGTATTTTTGGATATTTTGATCGGAATTATAATTTGCGGATTTTTTCTTTGGTGGCGACCTACTAATTGGAATGATATAGCCAGTGTCTTACTCGGAGGATTTTTTGGGCTAGTACCGGATTTTATCGGTTTTGGCGTCAAAATTTTTAAAATCAAATCTTTTGAATGGTATGTTCATCACCATGATCGACTGCATTGGTTCATAAAGGAAGAACGGCCAGAATTTTCCGAATTTAAAATTATTCCTACGACACCTCGGATGGTTTTTTTCGGTCTCCTTTGGCAGGGACTGATTGTCGTCTTTTCTTTAATTATTTTGTGGGTCTAAAATTTAAATACTATACTAATAGATTATTTTATGTACAATTTGCCAGAACTTCCCTATCCCTATGAGGCTCTTGAGCCCTATATTGATAAAGAAACGATGGAAATTCATCATTTGAAGCACCATCAAGCCTATGTGAACAAATTGAATGAAGCCTTGGCCAAACATCCGGAATTGGCCGAAAAATCCTTAGAGGAACTACTAGCGGATCTTGAAGGTCTGCCGGAAGATATCAGAAAAGCGATCAAAAATCATGGTGGTGGCCATTATAACCACTCACTTTTTTGGCGCATTATGGGTCCTAGTTCGAAGAATAGGCCACAGGGAGAATTGCTCAAAAAAATTGAGGCTTCTTTTGGCTCCTTTTTCGAATTTAAGAAAAAATTTTCCGAAATAGCGATGGGAATATTCGGTTCCGGTTGGTGTTGGCTGGTAGAGCATGCCGGCCAACTAGAGATTGAAGCTACGCAAAATCAGGATTGTCCAATCTCATCTGGTAAAGTACCAATTCTTGCTCTGGATATCTGGGAGCATGCTTATTATCTGAAATACCAAAACAAGCGCGCTGATTATATAGAAAATTGGTGGCAAGTAGTTGATTGGAGCAATATTAGTAGTTCTAATTAAAAGTCCTTGCTTTCTTTTGCTTAGTCTGGTATAATTGTGCGCAAGTCGTAAGTTTTTTTAGTGTTTCGTTCTCACTGGCTTGCTAAAAGCTTGTGAAGAGCAACCTAAAAGAGGTCGCCTTACACGAGTTATTAGTAAGTGGGAAATTTTCAAATGGCACAAACGAACAAATTGTATGTTGGTGGATTGAGCTATAATACCACACAAGATTCATTCAAGGCTGCTTTTGAGCAAGCTGGATCAGTTGTTGACGCTGCGATTATCATGGACAAAATGACTGGTCGCTCCAAAGGCTTTGGCTTCGTCACCATGGGTAGCAACGAGGAAGCTGATAAGGCTATTGAAATGTGGAATGAAAAAGAACTGGATGGCCGTATGATCCGCGTATCAGAGGCTCGTCCGATGGAAGAAAGACCAAAAAGATTCTAATCAATCTTTCGGTCGCGAGAAACGCCTCAAGCAATTGAGGCGTTTCTTTTTCAGCTAGTTTTCTTTATAAATTTTTATTCTAAAATGAATATTCGCAATGTCGCTATTATCGCGCACGTTGACCATGGCAAAACTACCCTGGTTGATGCTATGCTTCGCCAGTCGCATACCCAGCTTTCCAAAGAAGCATCTGGGGCTGATTTGATTATGGACTCTAACGAGCTTGAGAAAGAAAGAGGCATTACTATTTTTTCCAAAAACGCCTCTATTGTGGTGGATCAAAATGTTGGTGGAAAAGAAGAGAAAATAAAGATCAATATTATTGATACTCCCGGCCACGCGGACTTTGGTGGCGAGGTAGAAAGAGTTTTGAATATGGCGGACGGCTGTCTGCTTTTGGTGGACGCCAAAGAAGGTCCGATGCCACAGACGCGTTTTGTTTTGAAAAAAGCTTTGCAGATGAAATTGAAAATAATCGTTGTCATCAATAAAATTGATAAACCAGACGCCAGAACCAATGTGGCGTTGAACAAAACTTTTGATTTGTTCGTGGAGTTGGGAGCCGACGATCAGACTTTGGATTTTCCTATTATTTATTGTGCTTCCAAACAGGGCAAGGCTGGCTGGGAACCTCACTTGGAGCATATGACGAGCATAGAACCTATCTTTGAGGCTATCTTGAATCATATTCCAGAGCCAAAAGGCGACACGGGAAAACCCTTTCAAATGTTGGTGACAACGATAGCGGCCGATACTTTCAAGGGTCGCATTGCCACCGGTCGTATTTATAACGGCCAGATTAAATCTGGCCAAGATATTATTCACATCAATCGTTTAGGTGAGCAAAAAAAATATCGCCCCACTTCTTTGATGACTTTTTTGGGGTTGGGCAAAGTAGAAGTAAAAGAAGCGCAAGCCGGCGATATTATCGCTATCTCTGGTATTCCCGATGCCACTATCGGAGAGACTATTGCCGATAGTTTGAGCCCTGTGGCCCTACCCCTTTTGGCGATAGAAGAGCCGACAGTCAAAATGAATTTTGGCATCAATACTTCGCCTTTTGCGGGGAGAGAGGGACAATTTACCACTAGCCGACAGATTCGCGAGAGACTTTACAAAGAATTGGAAACAGACATGGCCTTGAGGGTGGAAGATGCGGATGGCAATAGCTGGACAGTTTCTGGACGTGGCGAACTGCATCTGTCTATTTTGATTGAGAGAATGCGTCGGGAGGGTTATGAATTGCAAGTGTCTCGACCACAAGTGATTATCAAAGAAAAAGAGGGTAAAAAAATGGTGCCCTATGAACAGGTTTTTGTTGAAGTGCCGGAAGAGCATAGTGGCGCTGTGATCCAAAAATTAGGCTCTCGTCGTGGTGAATTAAAAGATATGCGAACGGATAATGGTATTACTTCTCTAGAATTTGTTATGCCAACACAAGGACTCTTTGGCTATAGAACAGAATTTTTGACCGATACTAGGGGGCTGGGCATTATGAATTCTATTTTTCATGAATACCGGGTAGATCCTGGCAGTTGGCAGGAAAGAGAATGGGGATCGCTGGTGGCGCATGAAACGGGAGAGACCAATATGTATGGTTTGCTTAACACACAAGAGAGAGGAACGCTTTTTTTGGGGCCAGGAGTGCCAGTTTATCGCGGTCAAGTGGTGGGCAGGCACAGCAAAAATAGCGATCTGTGGGTTAATGTTTGCAAAACCAAACAGCTTTCCAATGTTCGCTCTAAAGGAGAAGGCGTTTCCGAACATTTTGACAAGCCGAAAGAAATGGGACTGGAAGACGCTATTGAATATATTTCATCTGATGAATTGGTAGAGATTACTCCGAAAAATATTCGTATTCGCAAAATGGATCTAAATGAGTAATCTTCGCCTCTTGTCTTGTTCTCGGTAAAGTTATATGCTTTAAGCAAAGGAGGAATATGGATATTGGCAGGGTTTTATTATCTTGGGAAACCAAGGATCAAAAAAGAGATCTTGACGCGGTCAAGATTATAATTGCTTTTGTTGTTATTGTGCTAGCGGCGGCTTGGGCGTTTTTTTCCAAACAATGGCTGACTGGTGGCACTTTTATCGGCGCGGTTTTGGTTTTGTCCTGGTATTTAGCGATGGGGCAAAAAAATATCGCCATCAGTATTACCGATAAAGGATTGATTATAGACGGCAGTTTTTATTCTTTTTCCGGGCTGAAAAATTATTGGGTTTCAAGAGAGGGAGTAGCGTATTTTGTTTCTCAATCAAAGCTTGCCTCTATTATTTCTTTACCCTTGGGAGAAACGCCAGCTGACAAGATCTTTTCTTTGATCCCCAAAAA
The DNA here is from genome assembly GCA_016188915.1 of Candidatus Microgenomates bacterium. Lineage (GTDB taxonomy): Bacteria > Patescibacteriota > JACPGU01 > JACPGU01 > JACPGU01 > JACPGU01. Next base: position 247,639 of record JACPGU010000002.1, read on the forward strand.
TATTGTCAAAACTGAAAGTCAAAATGCCGATTTGGCCGATAAGGTAGCCAGGCTATTGCACAAATAAGAGATTTTGAAAAATATTTTTTTATGATATAATATGACCGCTGTAGCGGTTTTTTTGCGCTCGTCGTTCAACGGATAGGACGCAGGCTTGCGGAGCCTGTAATAGAAGTTCGATTCTTCTCGAGCGCATTGCATATTCCCAGCGTCGAATGTTAGGGATGTAGTTTTTGCTAGCGTAGTTATGTTTATAAAAAAAGCCTTGTAAGAGGGGTTTTTTATTGTTATACTAACTACTAGTGATTTAGTAGTAGTCTAAAAAGAGTAATGATAAAATTCAACAGGCAATCAGATTATGCTTTGGTTTTGGCTACGGAATTAGCCATTGACCACAAAAAAGGGAATTGGGTTCCCCTTTCCGTAGTGGCCGACAAATATAATTTGTCTGTTAAATTTTTAGGTTCGGTAGCCGGTATCTTACGCAAAAAAGGGCTGATTTTATCCAAAGAAGGAACGGGCGGTGGCTATGCTTTGGCGCAAGATCCCAGAGAAATTATGATCGGTGATATTCTGTATGCTACCTTGACCGATTCCGCGCCGTCGCTTTGTACTTCCAGTATCGGTTGTGTTAATGAAAAAAAATGTCCGGCCAAGCCAGTTTGGGGAGTGGTGCAGGGAGTTTTGGAGGAAGTACTTTTTTCCATCAGCCTCAAAAGTTTGCTTAAGATTAAATAACAATGAATAATCTTCGTATTTCTAATTTGCGTGTCAGAATCGATGGTAAGGAGATCTTAAAAGGCGTAGACCTTTCTTTAAGCGAGGGCGAGATTCATATCCTAATCGGGCCTAATGGTTCTGGTAAATCAACCCTGGCGCAAATGGTAGCGGGAAATCCGGGATATCTAGCTAACCGTGGTAGCATCAAATTTTTTGGTAAAAATTTGTCAAAACTTTCTCCTGATGAAAGGGCCAAGATGGGGATTTTTGTCTCCTTCCAGTCCCCTATCGCTATTCCGGGGCTACCTTTATTCTCTTTGCTTTTTGAATCTTTTAAGGCGATATCAAATGAAAATAAAAATATTTCTTTTGAATATTTTTTTCGCGATCAAATTATTCCCGGCCTAAAACTTTTGGGGCTAGACCAGTCTTTTATCGATCGTAGCGTTAATGATGGCCTCTCCGGCGGCGAGAGAAAAAAATCAGAGATTTTGCAAATGTTGGTTTTAAATCCTAAACTCACTATTTTAGATGAGATAGATTCGGGGCTGGATATTGATGCTGTCAAAACAGTTTTTTCCGCTATCAAAAAAATCAAGACTAAAAACCCCCAGATGAGTATTCTGCTTATTACTCATAACCAAAATATTTTGCGCTATATTAATCCAGATATGGCGCATATCATGAATGATGGGAAGATTATTATTTCTGGTGGAACAGAATTGATTAGAAAAACAAGCGAAAAAGGCTACAAGCAAGAATAATCTATGGCACAAAAAAAGAATACCAAAATTTTTGCCGATTATGATCAGCGCTACCAGGAGCGTTATGGTTTTGCCGATGATGCTACATCCTATACTCATTTGGGGAAGCCTGGTATAACGCGCGAGACCATTATGGAGATTTCTAAAATAAAAAAAGAACCAAAGTGGATGTTGGAAAAAAGACTGATAGCCTATGATATTTTTTTAAAAAAACCCTTACCCAAATGGGGCGGTGATTTGTCAGGAATTGATTTTGGCAAGATTTATTATTACATTAGACCGAGCGAAAGAACGGAAAAAAAATGGCAAGATGTGCCGGACTATATCCGCAATACTTTTGATAAATTGGGCATCCCAGAGGCGGAAAAAAAATTTTTGGCAGGCGTGGGAGCGCAATATGAATCAGAAATGATGTATCATTCTATCCAAAAAGATTTGCAGAAACTAGGGGTTATCTTTCTCTCGCCTGATGAGGCATTAAAACAATATCCAGATTTAGTCAAAGAATATTTCGGCACCGTAATCCCGGCATCTGACAACAAATTCGCGGCCTTAAATAGCGCTGTTTGGAGTGGTGGATCTTTTATCTACATTCCCAAAGGAGTCAAAGTAGAGATGCCCTTGCAGACATATTTTCGTATCAATTTTGCCTCCGCTGGCCAATTTGAAAGAACGCTGATTATTGCTGATGAAGGATCGGAGATGCATTATATTGAAGGTTGTAGCGCGCCGATTCATTCAACTGATTCTTTGCACTCGGCAGTAGTGGAAATCATTGTCAAAAAAAATGCCAAAGTGCGCTATACCACTATACAAAATTGGAGCCGTAATGTTTATAACCTCGTCACCAAAAGAGCGGCAGTTTATGAAGGTGGCAGAATGGAATGGATTGATGGCAATCTAGGCTCAAAATTGACTATGAAATATCCTTCCGTCTATCTTTTGGGTGAAGGGGCGCATGGCGAGATTTTGTCTCTCGGTTTTGCCGGAAAAGGTCGTTGTCAGGATAATGGAGCCAAGGCTGTCCATGCCGCGCCTCGCACTACATCCTTGGTACGCGCCAAATCCATCGCGCGCGATGGTGGCATTACTTCTTATCGTGGTTTGGTCAAAATAGAAAAAGGAATGAAAAATTGCTATGCCAAGGTGCAGTGCGACGCTTTGTTGGCAGACAGTAAATCAGTTTCTAATACTTATCCCACTATGGATATTAGAGAAAAAGATGCAAAAGTAGAACACGAGGCTTCCGTCTCCAAAATAGGAGAAGAGCAGCTTTTTTACCTTAAGTCGCGTGGTCTGACAGAAGAGGCGGCCATGCACTTGATCGTGGCGGGTTTTTTGGAGCCAATAGTTTCCGGTTTGCCGATGGAATACGCCATAGAATTGAATCGTTTGGTGGAACTGGAGATGGAAGGAGCGGTGGGGTAATTTACTTAATTATGAAAAAGCAGAAAAAAGAACAATCAGAAAAAGAAATCATTCCAGAGAAGGTCGCGGAATTTTTTATGGCGACAAAAAAAAGTCAAGAAAAAAATCTAGCTTTTAGTTGGGGCAAAGATGATAGTTTTGAGCAGAGTATTAAAATATATCTAGATGGCAAAGAGTCAAAGGTTTGCCTTACTGGTATTTTCGCAGGCTCTGATTTGATGAAAAAAAAGCTGCATTTAGAAATTGTAGCCGCCTCTCCCAAAACGCAGGCAGAAATTTTGCTCAAAGGCGTTTTGGAAGACCAGGCAGAATTAAATATCGCTGTGAGATTATCTATTCTCAAAAAATCAATTGACGCGAAAGTCGATTTACAGGCAAAATTTTTGCTTTTGTCTGAATCGGCGCGTGTTCTCATTACTCCTTCTTTAGAAATAGCAGAAAGTAATATTTTGGCCGCTTCGCATGCTGTAGCCATCGGCTCTTTGGATATGGATATGATTTTTTACATGGCTTCTCGAGGGATAAGCATAGAAAAAGCCAAAGAATTATTGAAAAAAAGTTTTCTATCGGTAGGATAATTATTATGTGGAGACCAATTTTTGATACTAGCCAGATAAAACCAGGCCAAATCAAATCTGTTACGATAGATGGCAGAGCGATAGCTATTTATAATGTTGAGGGGGAAATTTACGCCACAGGTGATACCTGCAGTCATGAACAAGTGTCTTTATCTGAAGGATATTTGGACGGATGCGTAGTAGAATGTGACGCTCACGGAGCCAAATTTGATATTCGGACAGGCGAGGTCAAATCTTTACCGGCAACTGTCGGCATCAAAACTTATCCTGTTAAAATAGAAAACGGAGTGATACATATAAATTACTAATATCTAAATTTTGTTAAAATCAATCAGAAAACAATTTCCCATATTGGATTCCAAAAACACTCGCGGTCAAAAATTGGCCTATCTTGATAATGCTTCAACCACACAAAAGCCGAAAGTAGTGCTACGCGCTATTTCCGATTTTTATCAAAATTTTTGCGCCAATACACATCGTGGGGTTTACCAGCTGGCGGAAAATGCCACGCAGATTTTTGAAACTAGTCGCGAGATCGTGCAAAAATTCATCAATGCTCGCTATAGAGAAGAAATCATTTTTACCAGCGGAACAACAGAATCTATCAATCTTTTGGCGCAAGCCTGGGGAGAAGAAAATATTAATCAAAATGATGAGATTATTCTCACGGAGATGGAACACCATAGCAATCTAGTCCCTTGGCAGATTTTAGCGCAAAAAAAAGGCGCTCGTTTGCTTTTTATTCCCATCACTGCCGATGGGCAGCTGGACATGGCAGTTTATGAAAAAATGCTGTCTTCAAAAACGAAATTGGTAGCACTTACCCATCTCTCCAATGTTTTGGGAACGATTAATGATATCAACTTTATCGTAAAAAAAGCAAAGAAATTCGGCGCGACCACTTTTGTTGACGCGGCGCAAAGCGTAGCCCATCTTGCACTTGACGTGCAAAAAATAAATTGTGATTTTTTGGCTTTTTCCGCGCATAAAATGTATGGACCTTTTGGACTGGGGGTACTTTATGGAAAAAGGGAGATTTTAGAAAAAATGTCACCCTACCAATATGGCGGTGAAATGATCAGAGAGGTCAATAAAGAAAAATCGTCCTGGAATAATCTGCCATACAAATTTGAAGCGGGAACACAAAATATCGCGGGAGCGGTGGGATTAGCGATGGCGATTGGCTTCCTCCGCAGGATAGGTTTTGCCAAAATCTCAAAACATGAGAGAAGTCTCTCCCATTATGCTATGAAAAAATTGAGTAAAAATAAAAATATCACAATCTATGGGCCCTCTACTCGCGGAGCGGTAATTGCTTTTACTCACGATTTTATCCACCCGCATGATTTGTCGGCGATTTTAGATGCCAAACAAAATGTAGCTACTCGTTCTGGCCATCATTGCGCTATGCCCTTAGCCAAAAAAATAGGGGTAGAAGCCACCTGTCGTGTCAGTTTTGGTATTTATAATACCAAAGAAGAAATAGATCGTTTGATGAAAGGGATTTTGTCGGCTGAAAAAATATTTAACAAATGATTTTTTATGGATATCTATCAGCAAAATATTTTGGACCATTATAAAAATCCTCGCTATTTCGGAGAGATTGATGATGCTGACCATACTAAATGTTTGGAAAATCCCAGTTGCGGAGACAAAATCTGTATTGCTACAAGCTGTAAATTTTTCCGGTTTTCCGGCTCTGGTTGCGCTATATCGATGGCAACAGCTGATATTTTGCTGGAGTATGTGATAAAAAATAAATTAACTTTTCGGCAGATTTTGCGATTAAAAAAAGAAAATATTTTGGATTTGATAAAGATAGATTTACAGCCAGTGCGTCTCAAATGCGCTCTATTGCCCTTGGAGGTTTTGCAAAAAATGTTGGCCGAAATAGAGAAAAAATAATTTATCCACATTTTGGCGATTTACGCTAATTGACAGATGGTCTATAATATTAGTGATTAAAACAGCCCTTATTGGCTGTGTATAACTTTGTCAAAGAATGAATTTTTTTGAAAAACATTTGCGCAAATTGGAAGTAGAAACAACCACCTTGGTCTTGGTAGCTACTTTAGTTTTAGGTGGGGTAGGAACTTCTCTTTACACTAACGCGGCGGCTACCCCCACTTTTAATCAGACCATTAACGCGGGGACTTTATCTACTGATATTCGAGATGCCAGCCGGGTAACTGTCGGCAGTCCGGCAGTAGCCATGGGCGCCAAAACTTTTAGCTTTGATTGTCTATCAGGCGGTTCAGCTGCTACTGGTACCTTGGGTTCAGCATCAGAAAGAATCTATGTGGACAATCCAGATGCCGCAGATAACGGTTGGACTTTGGCTATCGCGGCCACCGGTGGAGCTACTTCTACTTGGTCAGACGGCGGTTCCAACACTTATGATTTCAATGATTCTTCTGGTTCTGGTTGTACTGATGGAGCTGACGCTGACAGTAAGGGAGGACAGATGACTATTAACCCATCCGTAGGTTCAACCACGACCGATTATTCTGGCTCTGACACTACCGGTATTACTTTGGGCAACTCAACGGCTTTTGTTCAGGGCACTACGGATAGTGTCACCTTGGTGACAGCAGCTAATACTTCAGCAGATATTTGGCGGGGTTATTTCACGGGAGTAACTGTTTCCCAAACTATCCCAGCTGAACAAACGGCGGCCGCCTATACTTTACAGTTTACCATCACAGTCTCTGCTTCGTAATTTCTAACATTTTAAAAAATGGCCAAAACAAAGAAAAAAAATATTAAATTAAAATACTTTGTCAGCCTCGTTTTCGCGGTCGTGATTTTGCTGTCAGGCTCTCCATCTTGGGCCATAGAATACGGTGGTATTGGTGGCCGGCCAGCCTATCCGCAGCCAGGCAACGCTAGAAGCGAATCTATTTTTATCCATACAGCCGAGCCAGGCCAAATAGTCTCCGAAGGAGTAAAAGTTATCAATAATAGTGAGACTACCAGGACGATTTCAGTCTACTCTACTGATTCGGTGGTTTCTTCTGGAGGTGCTTTTGCTTGCGCTCAAAAAGTAGATGCCAAAGAAAATGTGGGCGGTTGGATATCTTTGGAGAAAGAAATGGTCACTTTGCGCTCATTGTCTTCGGAGGTTATTCCTTTTACTATCAATGTTCCGCAAAATGCCGGTGTGGGCGAACAGTCAGGCTGTATCGTTATTCAAGAGATGAAAGACTCGTCCGCCGGTCAAAATTTGAATGGTTTGGCGCTTTCTTTTCGCACTGCTATTCGCGTTTCTGTGACGGTACCGGGAGATATTACCAAAAAATTAGAGATTACGGGATTTTCTAAAACAAAAGGAGAAAAAGGCAAAATAATCTTTCAGCCCAAGGTGAAAAATCTTGGTAATGTCTCTGTTGATGCCGATGTGGAAGTCCGTCCCAAATATTTTTTTGGAGCAAGCGTCAAAGGAGATGATGGAAAAAAAATTGTTCTAGGTGGGGAATACCCGATTTTACGCGGGCAAGAATCGGAATGGAATATGGATATGAAAAGTCCTTTTTGGGGCGGTCTATATCAGGCTATTCTTGCCGTTCGTTATAATGCCGATCCGAAGGTAGACGAGAACATAACGCAAGATGTCATCTGGACACATCTCTCTGTTTCACCAGTTTGGTTTTTTGTCTGGCCCAGTCTTCCCGCCTTGGCAATGGAGATAATTATTCTTTTAGCTATCTTGGCCTTGCTTTATTTCGTGATAATCGTGCAAAAAAGAAAATCTTGGATCAAGCACAGTTGGATTGAGCACAAAGTAAAATCCGGCGACAGCGTGGAGCATCTAGTGGAGCATTATCATGTCGCGTGGAAACTTTTTGTCAAAACCAATCACTTGAGGCCTCCGTACACTTTGAAGGTGGGCGAGACGGTGAAAGTGCCACCAAAGCCGGAAGGGAAGGCTTAAGAAAATGAAGCTCTATGGGCTTTAAGCCCATAGTATCTCTTGTTTCCCTTCGGGACAAGAGATACGAGCCGTGTGGCTATTCAGCCACATTGATACGGCTCTAATCTGCGTAACATCCTCCGTCCTCCGATTCGGAGAACTCCGGGCTTGGCTTCATCCATCCCGCCAAGGCGGGATGGATTTCGCCTAAGATGTTATAAAAAATTAAGAAATTAAGAAAATAATCATTACCTACATCTTCTCGCCCGCTCTGTTAGCGGGCGAGATTTTTGATAGAAAAAACCCGCCACTTGTAAGTAGCGGGCGAAGTGAGCAAGCAAGGTAGAGTTCCCCTACCTTTTTATTTCAGTATGAGTTCTGATGGTGGGCGAAATTTGTAGCAGACTCTAAGCGCGTCGTGGATAGGGTGTCCCAGAAAGTTCGCGAAGAAGTCCTGCTCTGGTTCCTCGTCCTTTTTGTCAAAGAGTTCCAGCGCGCGGTCGACGACGGCAAAGAAGCTGGCCCACCATTTGCGAGTGCCGAGGCGCGCCGTCATAGAGCATCCGTCCACCATGGCGTCAATGCCTCTTTTTTCCATGTAGGAGAGGAGCGAGTCGAAGAGTTCAATCCAGCTCTCGTTGGCGATCTCGGTCCAGACATGGCCGTGTTCGGACAATACATCGGTTAAAGCCATCAGAATAGCGATGAGCGCTCCGGCCGAAATGGTGTTGATGCTGTTATCTTCCTTTTTGGCGATAGATTCTCTTGCCTTGGGGCCGACCACCCTCCACATATTGGTCTTGGCGATTGGAGGAAGATCTTTACCGCCCAAGCGTTGGTTGGCCATGATGACGCTTCTGATCTCGTTGCCTGATGCCACCTCGTCATAAATCTCAGCGATGAGCGCCTTGGCTCCCGGATAGACGAAATTGTAGATGCGCCGAAACTGTTCTCCGCCGGTAAGAAAGTCCTCCTGAATGTACTCAAAAAGCGCCTTGACTCCGAATCGGGAACAGTACTGGCGGATGACGCGAGCCACCTGATCCACGGAATCGATGAAGGATTCTTGCTGGCCCATCTTATGGCGAATGAAATATTGGTAGAGAGCTTCCACCAGTCCGAAGGGAGCGGCCAGCAAGCCCGATCTTTCACCAGTCAGGTCGCTGATACACTCCTTTTCCAGAGTGGTTTGGAACATGAAGGGCGCGCCAATCAATGTTCCCCAAGCGAGCGTCACATCGGTGGCTTCCTCAATGGAGGCGCCCCCATTTTGTTCCACGGTGATGGAGCAATTGATGCCCGATCCTTGCTGGAAAAGTCGTCTCACAGTGTCGCCCATGCCCTTGGGGCAACAGCCGATGATGTTGATGTGCTTGGGTATCCTGATTCCCTCGTCTTTGAGGTATTTGATCAGAAACCCATGCGAGAAGCCCAGGAAAGCGCCTTTTTTCATCAAGGAGAAGATCTTCCGGTAGTGCATCACTTGCGCGTTGTCGTTGATGAGGAGTAATACCAGGTCAGATTTCTTGACGACGGCAAACATTTCTCCGAGGGTGCCATTTTCTTCGGTGAAGCCGGCCTCTCTTGCCTCGGAGGCGGACTGACTGCCCTCCCGTAGGCCGACGACGACTTTGATACCCGAGCCCTTCAGGCAGCCCCATAAATTTTGAGCTTGAGCCGGCGCTTGCGAGCCCCAGCCGATGACGCCGATTTGCTTGATGCCGGCTTCTTTGAGCGCCCTGATGGCTGTCGCTCTTTGTCTTTCCCCTCCTTTGACGATCTGTTCGGTTGTGCCTCCGATTTTGATCTCCTCCGTCCGGAAAAATGCCGAAAGAATCTCATTGCCTTTTTGCAGATCGGGATTTCTCGTTTCTGTTACTGTGGTCATCTCGTCACCTCGCGTAGTTAGATTTTTAACGCTAAATATAGCTTATTTTATTATACCAAAAAAAATAAAAACAGCAATATTTATCTTGTAATAGCCGAAATTAGACATGTTAGATTGGGGAAAAGTGAGGGTTTTCTCCTCTTCTAAACCTTATTTTTATCTTGTAAAATAAAGGTATGGTGAAAAAACATTCACCAAAGGGCAAAAAAGCGCGGATCGGCGACGCTTTGTTCACTTTGAGAAAAAGAGGCAAAAGCCCCTGGTTTTTTGCTGTTTTTTTAATTGTTTTATTTTTAATAGGACAATTAACGAGCAAAGCCTATGCAGCCAATTTTTATCCCAATCTTTGTTTTGGTACTGCCGATAGCAAAAAAGCGGTCGGGCAGATTAAAAATAGCGCGTCTGATCAGACCCCTTCAGAATTTGCAGTAACAATAGACGAAGAGAACGTGACATTGGATTGCGCGCAATTTCGTGATGAGGGAAAATCCAGCAGAGTGCGCAAGGTGCAGGAAGCAACGCTAAAGATTTTTTGGAGTACGAATACAGATAGTATTGGCGAAGGGGCAAAAGCGAGTTTTTGGCAAACAAAGAAAGCTTTGGCGGCCGATGAAGAGACTACGACAGAAATTGTTAGCGAGAAAATAACAGAAGAGATAATTGCTCCGGAACAAATAGAAAACGTAATTTCTGGCCAGACAATAGGAACAACAGAGCCGATAGAAGATACAGTTTCCGATCAAGACGCGCAAATAAATAAGGCAACTATCGCTATTTCTTATACTTTGGATAATGCCATTTGGCAAGATTTGGCAAATGTTGGGATAAATAATCTTGCGACAGAATTTCCTCTAAATCTCAAAGATTCAAGCGATATCGCCAATTTCCATTTGCGTGTCACTTCAATCGGAGATTTTGGTCAAAATTTGGTTTTGTTAGACGGTTTTGCCATTAGCGCTGTATTCCAAAACGATTTTAGCGATGAAGAAATAGAGGCTTTACCTAGGGTAGATATTGGCGAAGAACTTTTTGTCGCGCCCAAAAAAGATTTCCGGGCAGATGAAGCAGTGGAATTTGAAATCAAAGGCTTTCAAGATGCGGGCACTTCGCAAAACCCAACTGCTTCTCTATCTGAAGCCCGAAGTATTAGTATTGCAAATCTTAAATCTCCCGCCCACCTTGTTGCGCAAGGTGTTGTGGGCAGGCAAATCTCAAATCTTCAATATATTTTCCCAGCTCATGCTGAAGAAATCACGGCTGGCGCAGTGCAGGTTTTGACCGCTGAAGTTTATGATCCTATTGGCAACACTGGAACGATAACACCTTTGGTGCAAGAAATAGGAGGAACGACCAAGATCATTGTCAACAAGCCCACTCGTGGATTCCGTCCCGGCAGGTATCGCTTGCATCTGGAAGTTTTGGATTTGGCTTCCAGCCAAATTCTTATTTCCGATCAAAATTTTACTTGGGGAGTTTTGGCTATCAACCTTAACAAATCGGTATATTTGCCCTTTGAAAGTGCTTATTTGCAAATGGGAGTGCTAGACGATCAAGGTTCTACCATCTGCAATGCTAATTTAAAATTGGAAATAACAGATCCTTTGGGTGGGTTTACGATTTTGACGACCGCTTCTGGGTCGATTTCTTTAAGTGATCAATGTGATAAAAATAATGTGACGGACACACCCGATTATTTCGCTTATTATACAACCGGGGATCTCGGTGTCTATCAAATGACGCTGACCAATCTTACCAATCTTTATTCCGTTACAGACACTTTTGAGGTCAGAAACTATGCGCCGATGACGATAGAAAGAATCTCGGCCACGCGCATCAATCCCTTTAAGGCCAATTATCGAATGATTTTTGAATTGCGTGCCAACGAGGCTTTCTCCGGTGCTTTTTCTGAAACTCTGCCGGATAATTTTGAAGTAATTGATCCGACTATTAATAATGATACGGCTTACGATTTACTAATAACTTCCGGCGACAAAAAAATTATTTCTTGGAATCTCAGTCTCAATCGCAACCAGAGAAAAACCATTACCTATACTTACGATTCACCTGATGTTTCTCCTCAGCTTTACTTGGCAGGACCAGCTTCGGCGGGTACGATTTTTACCGAAACCAGAAATTGGCAGATCGCATCCGACGCTGCTTGCTCTTCTAACGGTACGGGCAATTGGAGTAATGGCGCCACATGGTCAGGATGTACGGGAACGGGAGGCGTGCCGGCGGCAGATGATACTATCACCATAACTGACGGTCATGCGGTAACATTGGACACCACGGCCACCGTCGCGGGGCTTACTCTCTGCGACTCGGCGTGCAATGCCGATACTTCTTTGACCCATAGCGGGAGCAATGCCCTGACAGTCAATGGCACGGTGACCATCAATGGTGGCGCCGGCGCCGGCGACAACACGCTCTGGACTATCAACGGTGGTTCGGCCACCGTTTCGGGAGCAATATCGTATAATCCGCAGTCTACGACTGGTGGTCGCGATGCCAAAATAGCACTATCCACCGGTACGCTCAACGCCAACGGAGGAATCGTCTTTGAGAATACCGCCGGCTCGGAAGACAACCAAATGCTGGCGATGACCAGCACCGCGACTGTCAATCTCAAAGGGAGTATCAGCAATCAAACTCTTGCCGATATTCAGCCGGGGACGACGAGTACCTTTGTCTATATTGATAGCGCGGCGGCGCAGACGGTTGTCTTTGACGCGACCAGTTCCACCTACGCCAAGCTGACTTTCAGCAACACGCACGCTAGTGGCGTAACGCTTGGCGCGGCGCTTACCGCTACCAATACAACGGGGGACGTCAATGTCCTGCACGGAATATTTGTAACGGGCGGTTACAATATGACTGGTACCGGTTCCAATACGCTAACTATGAGCAACGGCTCGCAATTTGATCAGACGGGTGCTACTCTCATCAGCAGTTTCGCCGGTCTTTCCACTAGCGCGACGAGCACCTACCGACTTTTGACCACCAACGCCACTTTTTCCATGGCGACTTTGATCTATGGCAATGTGGTTGTTTCGCCGCAGGCCAACAATGTGGCGGTGACGCCCAGTTCCGGCACGCTGTCTATGCAGGGGTATCTGACGTTGGGAGGAGTGGGCGCCTATACCGGTATCACTTTAAATATTGACACTTCCGATCCGACCTTCAATGTAGATGGCGATACGACGATAGGCGCCAACCATACATTGATCTTGAGCGCGACGGGGACAGCTACTTTCGGAGGAAGCTGGACGAATGCTGGCACCCTAACCCACTCCTCCGGCACAGTCACTTTTGACGCGACCGACACGGGCAATACTATCAACAACAATTCTTCATCTTTTTACAATCTCAAGCTCAATGGCTCGGGCGGAGAATGGTCGGCGCTGACCAATACCTTGACTATCGCCAATGACCTCACAGTATCGGCCGGTACGCTTAATAATAGCGCTGGTACAGCCGACATTACGGTTAACGGCAATGTGGCTTGTAATGGTACTTGCGGCACTGTCAATCTCACTTCCGGCACTTTCCTGCAAAGTGTGACGACCAACAAAGCTTTCGGCACCAATGTGGCGGTTGGCACTAATTGGATTTTTAACAATCTCACTTTCACCGGCACTTCGGATACTATCACCACCAGCTCTACCGGCACCGGCACTATTGAGGTCAAAACCAATTTGACGATTTCAACGGCTACCACTTTGGACGCGGGCAACCGCACCTTCATCCTTTCCGCGGCCTCCACCACTCCCGCCACTTTCACCGGCACTTTGACGGGTAATACTTCCATCTTTCGCTACACCGGCGCGGGCAACACCACTATTCCGGCCAGCACCGGGTACAGTACGGTTCAGCTCTATCCGGGCGCTAATTCCGCCATCTTCACTCTCGATTCTGGCACATTCACTCTGTCGGGAGATTTCATCGCGGGCGGAAATTCTTCTTACACCGGCACCACTGTTACGCTCGGCGCGAACAATCCAACGATGAATATCACGGGCGACTTTACCGTTTGCGCCTCTTCTTGTCCTGAAATGACTTTCACCAAATCATCTAACACTATTACTCTAAACGGCACAGCCAATACCAAGACTATCACTGACAACAACACGACCAAGCAAGACCTTGGGAAAATCGCTATCGGCAACGCCTCGGCTGCCAAAATCGTCAATATGGGCTCTACTTTGAAATTGGAGACGCTCAATATCACTGCCAACGCCACTTTTTCTTTCAACAACGGAGCCTACACTTTGACTATTACCGGTACCGGCACGCCATTAACCAAAACCGGTACCTTTACGGCGACCACTGGCACGACGACCTATGTTGGTAATGGCGCGACAACTATTACGGCGGCCACTTACAACAATTTACAGATTTTTCCCGGTGGCGCCTCCGTTACTCACACCTTGGCTTCCGGCACTTTCACTATCGGTGGCGATTTGGATATCGGCGGGAATGCCAATGGCGCTTCCACTGTCGTTACCGCTGGCGCGAACAACCCGACCATTGGTTTGACGGGCAATCTTGTGGTCTGCGCGTCCACTTGTTCCAACCAGATGACTTTCACCAAATCTTCCAATACTTTAACGTTGAATGGCACGGCCAATACCAAGACCATCACCGACAACAATACCACCAAGCAAGACCTCGGGGCTTTGGCTATCGGCAATGGCGCAACGGCCAAACATATCGGGCTTGGCTCCAATATCAAGGCCACTTCCGTCAATATTACCGCTTCCGCTTTTTTTGAGCCGGGCGCCTATACGGCGACTTTGACAGCCAACGGCACGCCTTTTACCGTCTCCGGCACTTTCACGCCCGCCACTTCTACCATCGAATACGCCCCCGCTTCCACGACCGGTGTTACGGTAGCCTCCACCACCTATCATCATGTTATTTTCAATAAAACCTCCAACACTTTTTCACTGACCACATCCGGCATTACTACCGATACCGCTAATGGCGGTGGAGATTTGACTATTTCTGCCGGAACACTAGACACTGTTTCCGGCTCTAATTACCCGATTTCTATTGGGGGTTCTTGGACTAATAGCGACACCTTTACCGCCAATTCTGGCACTGTTACCTTCACCTCGGTTAATACTGGAGAAACGCTTTCCGGCACATTGTCCGGCGCTTCTAGTTTCAATAACATAATTTTTAATGGTTCAGGCGGAGAATGGACGCCAGGTTCAGCTGTTAATTTGAATGGCGATTTGACCATGACGGCCGGCACTCTGCTCGGCACGCAAAATATTACCGTCGCTGGCGGAGACGTGACTGGTGATGGCGCTATCACTCTTACCGGCGGGACATTCAAAGTGACGGGCGCTTCCGGCACGGGTTTTGGCGGGGCGACAGCTTGGAGTTTTTCCTCCCTTACTTTTGGCGATGGTGCTGATAGCGCGACGACGACCGCTACCGGCTCCGGTGGGATAACGGTTTCTTCTGTTCTGACCATTGATGCCACTCATACTTTGGACGCGGCTGGTAAGATATGGACACTTTCCGGAACAACTGACCCCTTTGTTAAAACGGGAACTTTTACTCCTAATACTTCTACTTTTAAATTTACCGGCAATGGCGCGACCAATATCCCCGCCACCACTTATTACAATTTGCAAGTTTTTCCCGGCGGAGCAGTCACCCATACCTTGGGCGCGGGAACTTTCACCATCAATAATAATCTGGATCTAGGCGGTAACACCAACCCGGCTTCAACAGTAATCACGGCGGCGACCAATTCTCCGACGGTGAACATTACAGGTAATTTGACGCTTTGCGCCACTACTTGTTCCAATCAGATGACCTTCACCAAGGGCGGAACAATTACTTTGTCTGGCGCGGCTAATACCAAGAGCCTGACTGACAACAACACGACCAAGCAAGATCTGGGCGATATCACTATCGGCAACGCCTCCTTGGCCAAAATCATTCAGCTTGGTTCGTCGATCAAGGCGACCTCCATCAATATTACGACCAATGCAACGCTTGACGCTAACGGGACGAACACTATTACTTTGACCGGTACAACTACTCCTTTCACTACTAACGGCGCTTTTACTTATTCCACCAGTACCGTGGTTTTCACCGGCAACGCATCTTTTACCATTCCGGCAACCACTTATTATAATTTAACTTTTAGTCCGACCGTGGTGACGACCGGCAAGACCTATACTTTTGGCGGAGCAGTGGCGGTCAATAGCGCCTTGGATATCAATCCGGACGCGGCTACCAGTCTTTCTTTGACGGTCAATCTCGGTGGCGCGCTCACCGGCTCGCCGGCTGTCACCGTTAGAAGGCAAAATTCGGCGGCTTCCGTTTTGGATACTACGGCCGGCAATTATGGTATTACGGCTACCAGTTTTGACATCCAAGCAGGCGGGACAGTGACACTTAACGCTTCTACTGTTTCGGCTTCCGGCGCGGTGACCATTGCTTCATCGGGGACGTTAAATGCCACTTCTGGCACTTTCAGTATTGGTGGCAATTACACGAATAATGGCACTTTTTCTAGCAACAACGGCACCGTTACCATCAACGGCTCTTCGCAGCAGACTTTGGCCGGAACGATGACAACGACCAACGCTTTCAAGACTCTGACAATTACCAATAGTAGTGGCGCCGATCCCGATGCTTCGCCTTCGGTAATTTTTTCGGCCGCGGCGACCGCCACCACTTTCAACGCGGTGACGGCCTCAACCAAAATTCGCTTCTTGGCGGGCGCGACCTATACTTTTACCACTTTCAATGTCAATGGCCAGGCGACCGGTACGCGCGTTCAGCTCCGTTCCTCTTCCTCGCCGACCGCTTGGTTGCTTGTCGCTAGTGGCAGTCCGGTGGTTTATAATACCAATCCCAAAGATTCCAATGCTTCCGGCGGGAGCAGCATTGATGCTTCAGCCGCATCCAATTTGGACGGTGCGGGCAATACCAATTGGAATTTTGGAGGACTTTCTACTGATATTGTAGACAGTAATGGCGATCCAGTGGGTAGTCCAGCGGTAGCTATGGATAACGCTTCTTTAGGTTTTGCTTGCCAGTCTGCTACTGGTACCTTGGGGGCGGCTTCGCAGAAAATGCGTGTTTCCAATAGCACGGGCAATCCTTCATGGACCCTAACTATCGCGCCGACTGATGGGGCCACTACGACTTGGACGGCTGGCGCGCCCTTGTATGATTTTAACGACGCGACAGCTTCTGGCTGTTCGGATGGGATAGACGCTGATGGAGTGGGTGGACAGCTAACGATGAACGCTTCGGCAGGGACGGTGACGCCACAGGGCGGTTGTTCTTCTACGGGAATTACAAAAGGTAATTCAGCTGCTTTTGTGCAGGGCACTACTGACAGCGTCACCATTTTGTCGGCTAGCGGTCTGGCGGAAACTAGTTGTTATTGGGATTTGACAGGCGTTTCTTTGAGTCAATCAATTCCGCAAGAGCAAACTATCGGCAATTACTCTTTGAATATGACGATTACTTTGACTGCGAATTAATGATTTACCTATTGTTGCTGTGAGGACTGATGTTATAATAAAAACAAGTTTTATAATTAATTTTGTTCTATGCCAAAAAACAAAAACAAAAAAAGCCAAAAAGGAGATTTTTGCGTGGGCGATTGTTGTTTTCGGAAAGTATATTGGGCGACTTTGGCCGTTTTGGTTTTACAGATAGCAATTCTCTTGGTTTTCATTTGGAAGTTTATATGAAATAACTTCTAGCAAATGAAATGGATAAAAAACAAAAAAAGCTATCTTTCCCCCCTTTCTTTTTTCAAAGAAAAAAGCAATCAAATTTATTCTTTTTTGATTGTTGTTTTAGTTTTACAGATAGCTGTTCTTGCTATTTTGGTGCCATTAGTGCGGGGAGTAAATTCTACTACTCACACCAGCCAAGAAGATTTTGCGGCAGGCGCTATCTCTCAAACAGCAGTGACTAATAGCTCTGGCGGTGAGATTTCTTTGGCTACTGTTTCTTCCAGTTTTGCCCAACAATCTTTCGGCACTAACTCTCTCGGCGAAGTAGGAGTCAAGGTCAATGATTTATACGCCGCCTATAGCCCCAGTCTAGTCCACGATTCCTTAGGCAATACCTACGTTGCCTACTTTTTCGCCGGTTCAACTTGGGATATTGTAGTCAAAAAATATGATTCTGCCGGAGCGCAAGATTTGACTTTTGGCACAGCTGGCACTTTGACTATTTCATCTTCTGCTGTTGCCGGCGGGATTATGCCCAATACACCATCTTTGGTAGTGGACAATACCAACAGTAATCTCTATGTCGCCTGGGATGCCGGAGCGCCTCTCGCCAGCGCTAAAACTATTTATGCCAAAAAGTTTTCTTTTGCTGGTGTTATTGACACGAGTTTTGGCACGAGCGGGCTTTTGACTGCCGGTAGTAATAACAAATCTATCAGCACGGATCATAGTTTTTCTATTAGTATTGATACCAATAGCAAACTCTACATTGCCACGAATGGTACGAGCGGGACGAGCCTCACAGTCAAAAGATACACTACGGCCGGAGCCCTGGATGCTAGCTACGCGACATCCGGAACATTAACAGCCGTTTCTACCGGCAACGCGGTCGGTGACCCATATATGGTAGTTAATGGTGGCGACAATCTTTATCTCCTTTACTACGAAAATATTTCCGGTCCGCACAAAATCTACGCCAGGAAATTCAATTCTTCGGGAGTAACGGTGACCAGCTTTGGCGCCAGTGGAATCTTGGAGATCGCTTCTTCCACGCAGGCATTGCGAGATCCCGTGGTAGTTTTCGGTGGTTCAGAGAACGGCTATGTCGTTTGGACGGAAGCGGCCAACAATGATATTTACGCCAAGAAATTTTCCACGGCCGGAGTTTTAGACACGAGTTTTGGCACGAGTGGTATGGCAACAATAACTACAGCTAGTAATATTCAGAGGAAACCGGCGCTGGCCCTAGATTCCAGTGAAAATATGTATATCGCCTGGGAAGATAATCGCGGAGCGGATTACAGCATTTATACTAAAAAATTCAATTCCTCTGGCACGTTGGTTTCCGGCTTTGGAACGGCGGGAGAATTAGCCACTTTCGATAATAGCAACAATCAATTTTATCCGGCGATTATGACTGATGCCACCGGTGATATTTATCTTGCTGCTTCTGATGATCGCTCTACCGGCAATACCAAATATGATTTGTATATAAGAAAATTCAATTCCTCCGGTACGCGATATAACGATTATTCACCGGCCACAGCAGATGATGTGGCGATCAGCGGTGAATCTTCTAGCCAAGAACATCCTGCTTCCGCTACCGATTCTGACAACAATGTTTATTTCGTTTGGCGCAATATGGCAACGGACGCCAACGGCGATATTTATATGAAAAAATACAGCGCCATGGGCTTTCTCTACGACGGTACATCCGCTTCTCCGGAATTTGGCACCGACGGGCAGGTCTTGATTTCCTCTGCCGGGACGAACGCTGCCCAGCGCGCGCCACGGATAACGCTAGATAGCACTGATAATATTTATGTCTCTTGGTATGACAATCGTGATGGGGCAAATTACGACGCTTACGTGAAAAAATTTAGCAGTAGTGGCGCGCTAGACGCAACTTTTGGCTCATCAGGAGAGTTAACGGTGGAGGCAGGGATTTTAATCGGCGCGGGCGAATCCGATGAACTACCGACAGAAATGGGGCTGGGGGTGGATTCCTCTGACAATATCTATGTTGCTTATTACAAAGATTTGGCTCTGGATGGCGCTGATTACGCGGTCTATATCAGGAAATACTCTTCGGCCGGCGTTATCGTTTCGGCCTTTGGCAGTTCCGGCACTTTGACGGTAGCAAGTAGCAGCCTAGCCGATACCTTTCCCACGCTGACTATTTCTTCCGCTAATAATCTTTATGTCGGTTATGTGGAATGGGAGCTGGACTTCTCTGACTCTAAAGTGAAGATTAAAAAATATAATTCTTCCGGGACGATAGATAGCGCTTTTGGTACGAGCGGGACCATCACTTACGATAATGTTGGCGATATTGATCGCGAGGCGAGGCTGGCTTTGGATTCTACCGGAGCCGTTTATCTGGCTTCGGGCAATGTAGATGATCTCATCGCGCCTACTGCCTACCAAATATTCCTGACCAAATATGATTCAGCTGGCGTTATCGTTACGAGCTTTGGTACCGGTGGCACGATCACTTTGGCGACTTCAGCCAATGCGACCATCTATCCTTCTATCGCCACAGATTCGGCAGACAATATCTATGCTACTTGGACGCAAACGGTAGCCGATAATGATATCAAGCTTCGCGTTTACAATACTGCCGGAACGCTCAATACTAATGTTGGCACTAACGGAGTTTTGGTTTTGGACTCTACAACGGCCAATGCCAATCAGGTAGCTATAACCGTTGGAGCAGGAGACGCTATCTATTTTGCTTGGTCGGACGGGGCGATATCTGGCGCCAAATATGATTTCACTGGCGGTTCGACTGTCTATTATACTTCTGGTACTTTTGAATCGGCCACGATTGATACTGGCTCTAGCACGCAAGTTTACGGCAATTTGTCTTGGTCGGTAACGACGCCAGTCGGCACATCGGTTTTGTTCCAGGTGGCTACGGCCACCACTGATAGCGGCTATGTCTATCGCGGACCGGGTGGATTTTTGGACACCTACTACACCACTTCCTCTGGTCATAATATTTGGTCAGGGGCGGACAGCCAGAGATATTTCCGCTACAAAATGATTTTGGCCACGACCGATGCTACGGCCAGTCCTAGTGTAGCCAGTGTTACTATCGCTTATAACCTGCCACCAAACGCCCCTTCTTCTTTAGGGCCGATGGCTTCTATCGACGGAACGGCTTCTTCTAACACCAGACCTAACTTCTCTTTTACCTTGACCGACAATGATACATCCGACACGGTTGGCTATCGTATTCAAATTAGCCAAGTGAGCGACTTTTCTTCCAGTATCGTTGACTATACTTCGGCTATGGCCACTCAGGGGACAGCTTCTTTTTCAGTTGGACAGGCTACAGGTAGTGGTAGCTATACGACGGGGTGGCTTAATCAGACTTTGTCTGAAGGAAATTATTATTGGCGCGTCGCTGCTATTGACGAAAACAATCTTATCGGTAATTGGACGACAGCCAATTCAGGCAATGTTGCTTTGACAATTTCTTTGCCACCATCCTATACGGCACCTATCGAATCAACCGGCGGAGGTGGCGGGGTAGAACCCAAGGCCGCCACGCCAGAGAAAAAGGCCACAGAGACCTTTACCGATAATTTTTCCATAAATATTAATGACGATCAGATCAATACAACTAATCTGGAAGTTACTTTGCGTTTTAGTGCTCCTTCTTCTGCTACGGAAGTGGAGATTTCTAATTATCCTGACTTCAAAGAATCTACTCGCGATCAATTCGCTAGAGAGAAAAAATGGTCTATCTGTGCCGACAAAGATACAGGCGCGGTCGGAAAAGCCAACATCAAAACCCACAATTGTTCAGAGGGCGAGTACAGCGTCTATGCTAGATTTTATAATGCCAAAGGAGAAATGTCGGCAGTTTTCAGAGACACCATCTCTTATCGTCTGAATACGAAAGATATAACTGAGGGGGCAAATCAAGCTATCCCAGAGAAAGGTGGCACGCCACAAAATATTAGTGAGACAATTAGCCCCAACGATAATACTGGTAGTCAAACAGAGATTTTGCCGGCGCTGGTTTTTGTTCCCGACATCATCTTTTTCAACAATATGCGAGTGGGTTCCAATGGGGTGGAAGTCAAGGCTTTGCAGGAATTTTTGAATAAAAACGGTTTTACGGTAGCTGATAATGGTCCTGGTTCTTCCGGCGGTGAAACGCAGTATTACGGCGCGTTGACTGCCCGGGCAGTGGCTAGATTTCAAGAAGCCAATGCTGATCAGATTTTGACTCCCTTGGGCTACACCAAGGGTACGGGTATCTTTGGTCCCGCGACGAGAAATTATATTAATTCACTGAAATGAAATTCGTAGAGGCGTTGCAATGCAACGTCTCTACGAATTTCAATCGGGATAGGCAGACTTGAACTGCCGACCTCCACGTCCCGAACGTGGCGCGCTACCAACTGCGCTATACCCCGACTCAAGCTCTGGCGGGCAGGCGAATCGTGTGCCTTAGCCAATTAGGCCAGTCGCCGACACAAGCTTTGGCGGGTGGCGCGCTACCAGTGCTACTTACCGAAATCGGATATCGGTAAATAGTATTTTATCAAAAAAGACAGACGAAACAAAAAGTTTAAGTTTTCTTCTTGAGATTTGACATTTTTTTGAGGAAGAGTAAAATAGTGGCTACCTATGAAAAACAGCAATATCAAAAATCTCATTTCTGTCATTTTGCTACCATCGCTGGACGGTGATTTTGCTGTTGGCATATAGAAAAGATTCCAACAACGAAACCACCGCCCAGGCGGTGGTTTTTTAAATACCTTAAAAATCGGAGGCAGAATATGGAAACGATTAGCGACCATTTCCCTTTTTGTAGTCTTGACGAAGCGGTTGACGTTCAGAAAAAAAAGACGGTTTGATACTGGCCTTTTTAAGGCCGTAGAAAAATTTGTCGGAGAACTGCCTGATTTTTTGCAAAAAGATTTTGATTGGAAAAAACCGACGACGGCTATTGTCACGCCCCTGGCCAGTTGGCGAGAAGTAGATCAGATTTTTCTTGATCGATCTGCCAGAGTAGGCGCGCGCGCGATTTGGCTGGAATTTTCCAAGGATCTTTTTAGTCCCACTAATTGTTGGAAAAAAGAATTCATTTTGGTTCGCAATAACGGCCAGACAAGAACTTTGGTTAACCCCGAGAGATTTGCTGGTCAACCCTTTGCCTGGGTCGTGGTCGATGATGGTGACTATCTGATTGATTGCCATCATCAATTGCGTCACAGATTGACGGAAGGTACAGATGGTCGAACGCCGTATTTTGACATCTCTCCCTGGCTTTGCCAAAAAAGAAATGGTCAAAAGCTCGGCCATATCACACCCCTTCTGGCTTTGGCGGTCATGCATTTCATTTTAGTTTTGTATGACCATACCCCTTCTCTACTAGCCAAAAAAATCCAGCCGGCCAGTCTTTTGATAGAACAAAGATTGGGCGTTAGGCCGTTGATTGTTGATCTCGGCGTTTCACATTCTTCGGCCAGGATTTTGCTCCAGTAATTTTTTTAGGCTAAGATAGATGGTCACCCCTTCTCTCTTGGCTTGTTTCAAAAAAAACGCCCCTCATCACGGGGGCGTTTTTTGTATTTATTCGAACGATTCGCTCTAATTCAAGCAATTCGCATCTAAAGTTTCTTTTTAATCGTCGGATATTCCTTAGTTAGCACCGAGATGGTGGCGACCGCCGGAACGGCGAGCAGTACTCCCAAAATCCCTGCCAATTTACCGCCGACCAAAAGGGCGATTAGAGTGATAAAGGGAGAAATCCCTAGCGCTTTTTGCATTATTTTTGGTACGAAAACCTGATTTTCCAATTGCTGGATGATGACATAGGCAATCAAAACGACGACTGCCAGCCAGGGCGAAGACAGATAGGCCAAAATCACTGCCGGGATAGCCGCGATAATCGGCCCAATGGTTGGTATAACTTCCATTAGTCCGGCGATTAAACCCAGGGTCAAAGCGTATGGCACTTGCAAAATAAACAAAATAATAGTAGTGGCTACGCCTACCACCGCCATCAAGCTGATTTGTCCGACCACCCAAGCTCCCATTTTATCCGAAATCTTTTTGCTGACTTCCACGATGTAGGCTTTCTGAGAAATAGGCATTAAGGAAACAAAAAATTTCCTAATACCATCTTCTTCCAGGAGCAAAAATAAAGTCAGAACCAGAATGTAGAACAAAGTCGCTATTCCTCCAAAAAAGCTACTGGCCGATTTGACGATGGTATCAGCAACATTTCCCAGGGTAGAGGAGGCTGATTTGATAGAACTAGAAGAGTCCAATAAGCCGTTGCCACTGAAAGTGCTGAAAAGCTCATTAATTTTTTGAGAATAGCCTGGTAGATTGTGGGAGATATTTTGGATTTGGTCAACAACTGGCGGAATAATCATATAGCCGATAATGCCAAAGATCAAAAGAAGCCCCAAATAAATCAGAAGAATGGCCATTATTCTGGGAATATTGAGGCGGTCTTTTATTTTGTCAACCAATGGCGAGAGTGCGGCGTTTAGGATAAGAACGATAAAGAGAGTGAGGATAATATCAAATAGATGCAGCAAAAGATAAAAGCTAATGATAGCAACAGCCACTTTGACAATACTGCTCCAAGATATTTCCCAGACGGTAGTTTGTTTTGTTGACATTATTTTTTGATTAGTTTTTGTTTTTATTATATAACGAGATCTATTCTTTGGCTGGAGTTTGCTCTTCGGCGAGCGCTTCGTTTTCTGTTTCTTCTTTCTCTGGTTTCTCAACGGCATCGCCAACAGCTTCAATATTTTCCTCTACTTTTTCTTCCAGCGCGGCTAATTCTTCTTCACTCCTAGGCGGATTGACCAAGGCAATAGTTTCTTTAAGGTCGGTAATCATTTCTACATTGGCTGGCAATTTGATGTCGGAAGCCGTGATAGAGTCCTCAAAAGTTTTCAATTTTTCCAAATTGACCTCTAGCTCGTGCGGAATATTGGCCGGTAAACATTTGACCTCAATTTCAGTTTTATTAGTGATTAATGTTCCTTCCAAATCTTTTACCGCGGTCGATTCACCAACGAATTTTATCGGTATGGTGGTTTCTATTTCTTCGTCCATTTTTACTTCATAAAAATCAATATGGATAGCTTCGTCGCGAAGAGGATCCAGCTGCACATCATGTGCCAAAACGTTACGAGGGGTATTCTCGCCTTCAATGTTTAATTCAATCAAACTGTTCTCTCCCGCTTGGCGAAAAACACGATTGAATTCTTTTAGATCAATAGAAATATTGACATTGGTTTTACCCTTGCCATAAACTACACCAGGAGTAATACCGATCTGTCGCAAAGGCCCCAATCTTGCTCCCTTCTCTTCTCTTTTTTTAGCTATCAGTTTGTATCCTACCATTTTTGCTTCCTTTCAGTATGCTTTTTTTGTTATTTTTAATTATTTCGCTGAAGTCACCTTTGAAATTTTTGATATTTTTGTAAAAATCTAGGATGTCGTCATCTTGGACGGGGCCTTTTTTGATGAAATCAATCATCTCATTCATTTTAACGTCTATCAAAAATGGCTTTTCTGATTTTCTGTCGTTTTTTTCGCTAGTAAAGGCAAAACTTGCCATAATAGTATTCTGGCATTCGCGACAATTAAGGTGGCCAACATAGCCGGAATCAAAACGAGCGACGATGGTGATATTAGACTCCATGTAATCAGCGCCACAAAAAGGGCAATGTACCAAACGGCTGATATCTGGCACTATTTCTTCGTTGCCACTCCAAGAATCAAAAAAATTATAGCCCGACATATTTTTGTATTGTTTTTTAAATCCATCTTTAGTATAACACAATACTTCCCGATGTTCAACTGTTTACTAAATAGGTGACTCCAAAGCAAAGCGCCGCCTTTGCCTTGGAGCAAACGGGCGGCGCTATTTTGGAACTTCGAGGGGAGGTGTCCCCTCTTGAAAAAAACGTCCTCTCTGTCTTTAACGGGCGACTGAATAACAGAAAAAATGAGAGGAACTTTTTCTGTTTTGGTTGGGTTACAAAAACGGATATCCTTGAGGGACGAGTAAACTTTTTGGATTTTGTCCGTCCCAAGATATTTCTCCTGTCAAAACCAACTTGGTAATGTACCATTGCCAGGCACGCTCTTTTTCGTTGACGCGAGCGGCCAAAGTTTCGGCGGTGTCGTCTTCCCTTATTAAAACGGGATAGCGGAAAATAACCGGACCTTTGTCATATTCGTCGGTGACGAAATGCATTGTTACCGCGCTTTCCATTATAAGGCCTTTCTTGTATGAGTCAATAACTGATTCGTGGACAAAGTGCCCATACATCCCTTGCCCGCCAAAGAGCGGCAAGGGCCCCGGGTGGATATTGATGGTTTTGGTAGGGTCAAGACCTTTTGCCAATTTTAACCAGCCAGAAAGCGCAATCAAGTCGGGACTGTATTTTGCAACCAACTTCTGGTATCCCTCGGCCTCATAAGGGCCGGGGAAATATTCAAAAGGAACTCCATATTCTTGAGCGATTTGGAAAACTCCTCCCTCCGGATGGGAGGAAACGACGGCAACAATGTCGGCTGGCAAGAGACCGGTCTTGGTATGTTCAACTAATTCTCCAAAACCACTACCCCCGCCCGTTTTACTGCCCGAAGCGAAAACTAAGATTTTTTTCATAGTTGCT
This sequence comes from Candidatus Microgenomates bacterium, assembly GCA_016188915.1. Lineage (GTDB taxonomy): Bacteria > Patescibacteriota > JACPGU01 > JACPGU01 > JACPGU01 > JACPGU01. The sequence goes on from JACPGU010000002.1 coordinate 273,317, forward strand.
TTTTTTGAAATTGAAATATTGAAATATAATATACTTCTTGCGAAGGTGTCACCTTCGCAAGAAGTGGGGATTTAAGATAATTTTAGTTTTTCGGCCATACTTTGCAATTCCTTTGCTATGGGGCTAGCAGTCTTTTCTTCTAGCAAAACTTTTGAAGTAATGTCAGTTGTCTCTTGCATCGGTACAATGTGAATATGAGCATGAGGGACATCAAAACCCATGGTCATTATACCAGTTTTGAGAGGCCTTAATTCTTCGTTGACTTTTTCCGCTATTTTTTTGACAGCCAGCATCAATTTGACAAAATCATCATCGATCAGGTCATAAAAATCGGGCGTATGTTTCTTTGGCACGACCAAAATATGCCCTTCTCTTATCGGATGAATGTCTAAAAATGCTAGACAATTTTCGTCCTCATAGACTTTGTGGCAGGGGATCTCTCCCCGAATGATTTGACAAAAAATGCAGTTGTTATTTTTCATTTTTCCTCCTATGCTTATGGTAGTCATTTTATCATTAAAAAGACATTTTGTGAAAAAAAATATTATTTTGATAATAATACTAGCAGTTTTAATCGGCGGAGGATATTGGTTTTGGCAAAAAAATGAAAATAAAAAGCAAAATTTTGTTTCGGATAATACTACTGAAGAAGAAAGGCTAGAATCAATACTAGTCCAGACAGAAGAGAAAAAAGAAAGCCAAAAGGTAGAGACACCTTTTGCTGAAAATAGGGAAGAAAATCAATCTGTTCAGGCAAAAACATATAATGTGTCTATTAAGAATTTTGCTTTTTTATCTGGTAATTTAACCATCAAAAGAGGAGATACGGTGATCTGGACAAATTTTGATAGTATTGGGCATACAGCAACTGGAGGTAGCTTTGATAGTAAAATATTAAATAAAGGAGAGAGTTTTTCTTTTACTTTTTATTCTTCTGGCACCTTTGATTATCTTTGCTCGCCCCACCCCTACATGAAGGGAAAGATAGTAGTAGAATGAAACTCTATAGCCTAAGATGCTATAAAAATACCCGCCTTTTGGCGGGTCAATTATTTTTCGGATAAAAGCTGATGCCATCCAGGATAAGGTTAGCGTCTTTTCTCTCTAAAAGATGAGAAATAATTTTTTCCAGGGATACCCTTTCGCGACAAGCCTTGCTGGCCAAGAAACGCAAAAGAGAGGTGGTCAAAGAATCTTTTGTGAGGTCAGAACTAGTTTGCGCGGCGGCGATGACTTTTTTCAGCTCTGCTGCCGGTAAATTTTTGGTTAATTTTCTCCAAAGGCTGGCAGCGTTATCTTTCGGGGCTTCTGTCACCATTTTTTCAATACAGCGCAAACAAGCAGAAGTGCCGTCGTTAAAACCGATATATGGTCTTTGATGCTCTTGACAGTAGTACCCAGATTGCTCCGCACACGAAAGGCAAGCAGAAGTATTTAGCTTTCCGTCGATCCTTTTTATGGGGAGAAAAACCAAAGTTTGGCCAATATCCTGATCACAAATTTCACAATGCATTCTTTCTCGCTCCCTTCGTCGGTTTTTAATGTTCCCTAGACAAATTTCTTGAATTGTCCAATGTCACGATCTTTATAGAGTTTGGGTAACATATCTTCTGGCTTCCAATTTTTTTTCATCGCTTCAATATTCTCATGCGTGTGGTATTTGCCACGCTTGGCGTATTCATCTTTTTCCTCGATTTTTCCCACTTCGTGGAAGATAATTTGAGCGATGCGCATGCCAACGACCAAAGGAATAATAATGGTGCTAAAGTTGGTGATTTCCATCGTCCAGCGATTGACATAGCCAATATCGCCCCAGCCGGCGCATTTGCAGACGCCGATGCCGATTCTCCCCAATGAACTTCGAGCGCGCATTTCGGTTGTTAGCGCCGGTAAACTCTTTGTGCCGTTTTTGCCACCGATGAATTCTGTCGTGTGAGCCAAAATAGTCTCGCCAGGCGCAACAAAAATTACCTGATCGTCGTCTTCTAGATTGAAGAAGGGATTGATTTTGGAACGAACTTTTTTTACCTCGATGGACTGCTCTACCTTGGGATACATCTTGGCAATTGATTCTTCCCAGAAGGGATTGAGTGTTTCGGTGTCGTGAGCGCGACTTTGGCGATAAAAATATTGCCCCAAACGCACATCGCAACTGCTATTGGCAATGTCTTCTTCGTTGAAGGGGTCGATGATGATATTGCCGGCCTGGTAATGTTTCAATATTTCTGGTTTGGAGAGGACGGACATAGGGAAATTGCAGATTTAAGATCGCAGATTGATAATTAAATTTAGCCGAGGAAATTGCGAAGACGAGGGAAGCGAGAGCAGATGGGGAGCTTCGAACACCAATTTTCCAGGCCGAAAGAGCGACCGGCTCTGAAACTGGCCAAAACCAGCAAGGCAAAGGCGTAGATGACGTGTTCGTCAACAATGAAAGCGTGAGCGTTGGGGTAGGGGAAATCCAAAATCGGCAAGTAATAAAGCGCCATCAAAAGCACGCCCATGATTGAAGCAAAACGAGTGAAAATTCCCAAAAGCAAAGCGACGCCAATGAGTAATTGTCCCCATTCGTTCAGGAAATTGGTGATATTGATGATGTCTGGGCTGGAAAGCCATTGGTAAAAATCGGGCAGGGTTTTGGCGACTTTCAGATATCCGGCCGCCGACCAATCGGAATTGAACATCTTGGTAATGCCGGAATAAAAAAACATCCAGCCCAGAGAGAGGCGCAGGAGGATCAGAGACACTTTTTGAAAACGCGAAACATTTTCGTTTTTCATAGGATTTTGTTTTTACTTTTAATGATTCTATTCTAGCAAAAAGAGTTATTTTTTCAAAGTCCCAAATGAGCAAGAAGGAGGCGGAAGAATCGAGTTTTGGGCAGGATTCGCCAAAAAAAGCGTAGATCGGCCAATTTTCTTAGCGCATAGCCAGTCTTTCCGGCAAAAGCTTTTTTGCCCAAGCAAGCGATCGCCCAGCGAGGACCGATAGGGATAATGTAGGCGACGGGATGTCTCATACGCGTCAAAAGTTTCCCCCCGGCTATTTTTCGGCAGATATTTTCTGCTGTCAGCCGTCCGTGCGCGATAGCTGATTGCGCGGTGCCGACATCGTCAGTATCGGCGCTGTCGCCGATGACAAAAATGTTTTTACTCTTGCTTGCTTGCAAGAAATTGTCCACCGTCACTTGTCTAGATTTGCCGTGGCGCAATTTTGCCTTGGCGAAAAAAGGATTATTTTTCGTGCCGGCCGTCCAGACGACGGTCTTTGTTTTCACGCCGAAATCACGAAAGATGATGTTGCCAGCGTTTTCACGCACTACGGTTCTCCTTGTCAAAATCTTCACGCCTAATTTTTCCAATCGTCTGGTGGCAAGCCTAGACACATTTTTTGATAAATGAGGCAGGAGGCGCGCGTGTCGTTCGACTAATTCAATGCCGACCGACTCATTTTTGCGAGCAAAGTAAGCTATTTCTCCGGCCAGCTCCACTCCCGTTGGTCCTCCGCCTACGATGACTATATTTTCTCGTTTTTTGGCTGATAAGATCTTTTGCAGGCGCGCTTTCAGTTTCAAGGCATCGGCATGCGACTTGAAAGGATACGCCCTTTTTGGGAGACCGGGAATATCGAAAAAATTAGTTTCACTGCCAATAGCTAACACTAAATAATCAAAGGAGTATTTTTTTTGCCCAATAATTTTTTTGTTTTTAATGTCCAGCTTTTTGACGCGGTCGATGGCAATACGAATATTTTTTTCTGCAAAAATATCTTTGAGTCTCACGGCCACTCCCGGCGCGTGACGGTCACTGACTAGACGGTACAAAGAAGGTTTGTATTCAAAATCCGCTTTGTCGCTGATTAAAGTGATAGCGACATTGGACAGATTTTTCTTCGCCAGCTCCAGCGCTGTCGTTATTCCGCCGAATCCCCCACCGACGATAATGATCCGCACTCCGCTCTTCTCTTTGTCGAGCTTTATGGGATGAGTTTTTGTTTTGGTTTTTGGCATATAGCAATTATCGCATTTTTTTAGCCATTAAAGCCAGAGCCGAATTTTCTTTGTATCTGCCCTTGCCTAGAAAAAGCGGGTAGAAAATTTTTTCCGCTTTTATTTTAGTTTTTCCCTCTTGACCGATGACCTGCCTTGTCTTTATCAGTCGAAAATCTTTGAGCGCTGGATTTTGCTGAAATTTTTTCCCCACTTTGTATATACCATAAACACGGAATACCTCTGATTTTTGCTTTAATTTTTTCTTTCCCGTCAAGGCTCCAATATTAATCAGCATCTGCCTGGTTACGTCTAGGGCCTTTGGGTAATTAGCCATTTTTTTGTTTGGCCCGAATTCTAAAGCAATGCCTCTTTGCACATGAGAGATGAGCTCCTTGCCCCCAAAAACATTTTTTTTCACTAAAGCAACTTTTTCTATCGGGACGAATCTTAGCATTCTTTTTATCTCTTTATCGTATTTAGTGACGATGGCGAGCCTGTCAATATCAGAATTGGTGGCATGAATATCTATAACTAAATCATAGCAAGACAGGGCTTTTCTTAGTTGATAAGCTATTTTTTCCTCATTTTGACCATTTTTTTTGCCGGGAAAAGATCTATTCAGATCTTTCTTTATCCAGCGCTTCCTTTTCTCGTAGGCGGGTTGATTGCCAATGAAAAAATCCAAAACAAATCCCTCCTTAACTTTTGCTTTTTTAAGTTCCTTGATCACTTTGATGCCGATAATTTCATCGCCATGGACGCAACCGACAATAGCGATTTTGAAAATTTTTCTATTCATAAACTTTTAGTTAATTATATACAAAAACAAATTGAGGCGGGAAGTATGTTCCCGCCTCACAATTTAGGCAACATTTTGAGCTAAAGCTTGTTGGCAAATACCGTAACATACTCTGGCCCAAAAGACTATTTCGTCTATATCTTCCGTAGTGTCGAACATACGGAATTCGATAGTGCCATGTTTGGAGATTCTGATGAAATCCCAAAGCTGGCGCGGATCGTTGTCAAATCTTTCGTTGACTGCTCTTTGATAAAATTCTTCCCAGTTTGCGTAGCGAGGCGGGAAAAATTTGGTTATCATATGCTTCTGGAAGATGTCCATTTTGGCGTTCATCCCGATGGCTGCCCGGCAGTATTCGGAAATCCTCTGGTCGGTCGCTCCTAATCGACAGAGATATTTGAATGACTCGACAGCTTTGTTGTAAACAGCCATGGCCTCTGCATGGCTAGGCATGCCAATATGGATATGTACTCCTGCTACACGACAAGCCGCCAGAAGCACTTGTCTCGGGAGATCTTTGGTGATGCCCAGATATCTCGTATCGGGGTAGACATCTAATGGCATATCTTCCGGCGCGACTGGACAAAATATGCGGGAGAAACGGAGTTTTTTTTCGGCTTCTTTGATGACTCCCTCTACCTCTAGAATGTTTCTTCTCAGATTTTCGATGGGGCATGCTTCTGGTGTTCTCCATTCCAGTTGACAGGCAGAAAGCTCATAAGTGAAGCAATCAGACAATTCAGGAGCGATGGTCTTGATGCCCATCAGAATGCGATGGGCAATCGGAGCTATCTGGCCATTTTCGGCAAGATGACATTCTATCTCTACTCCGACCTTTTCGGTATTTTCAGGAGCAAATTGGTAAAGAGCCATAAATTCTTCCATTCCCATGACAAGTCGTCTCCTTTCGTTTTTTGTAAAATTTGGGAATAAAAAACTGGCCTTTGGCGGCCAGTTGTTTGTCCTGTTTTCAATATCTAAACATGTCAAACTAACTGATCGCCAAATGGTCAGTATTAAGCCAGAAGAAAAAATTACCTTGAGCAATATTTATCATGATTTTATTATATTCCTAGTCGCAAGATTGTCAACACACAAAACAAAATTTCGTCTATAGTTGGGATATCTTGAGGTTTGCCTATGAATTTTACTTCGTTGTTACAACTTGTCAACAATGTCTATTTTTTTATCCAAGACGATGTCTTTCTCTCCGAATTTGAACATCCCTTTCAATAAATTTCCTTTTATAACATCTGGTAGCCAGAAAATATCATCCGGCCACATTTCCTGAAAAGGCAATTCATTTATGGGAAACCATTTTGGTTTCATTTCATCACTTTCTTTTGGTTCGCCGTTCCAATTTTCAACAAGATAAACGTGAACCATTTGATCCCAGGCTGGATTATGAGGAAAGTAAAAAGACAATTCCGCAACTTTGTTTAGGTCTTGCACATCAACATCTATTTCTTCCTTCGTCTCGCGTCTCGCGGCGTCCTCAATCGTTTCTCTTTGATCATTTACTTTTCCACCGACTCCGTTCCATCTGTTCATGCCAAAACCTCGTTTTTTCATAGCGAGACAAATATTTTTTATCTCCCCGTCTGATTTTTTGACCAAAAATAAAAGTGTTGCGTCTCTTAATTTATCCATAATTTTTATTTTAATTATAGGTATACAAATTATAGCAGTTTCGCTAAAAAGTAGTTAATGATTTTTGTATTAATTCCGCCACTTCTGGCCAGGAATAAGCGCGACGAACATTGGTGGGTAAAGAACTATTTCTATTCCAAGGATGATCGAGCAAAATTACTTGTTGGCAAACAGGGGCGCATTCTATGGCATAATGCGCGCCGTCTTCTATCAAAGTGTCCACCCTCAAATTTCGGCAGATATCGGCTTTGGTTTGCCTTTCTTTTTTTGTGTGAATATTGTCGGAGAAATGAATTTCTAAAAAAGGATTATCAGGAAAATGTTTCGCTAACCATTCGTCGGTTATTGGCCGATGTTCGAGAAAACGGGAGGTAATCAAAGACAAATCGTGTCCAGATGAGCGCAGTTTTTTCACTGCCTCTTGCGCGCCATCAAGCGGTAGCATTTTTCTCGCGTGCCTTGAAGAGAAAAAATCTTTAACGAGCGCCACACCCTCTTCCATAGTGCCATCCCACAGAGTCCAGAGCGCATACTGAACGACATCCTCATAACGAAAAGATGCCCCCATTTTTTCATTGGTATAAGTCAAAAAACTACGAGTGAAGTCACAAAGCACATTATCTATATCAATGCCGATACGCATAGATTTTTTAATAGTTATGGTCGACGGCGACGAAAATGACCGCCAAAAGAGTTGCCGCCACGGTGTGGCCTGCCGGGGCGAGAGCCACCAGATCGGGGAGAGCCGAAATTGGGACGACCCTTTCCGCCAGTGGTCGGACGGCGCGGCCCCATTTCGTTTCTGGGCATAAAGGGCGCGGGACGGGCGGGTGGTAATTCCGGTAGATAAGAAATAGTAATGGTTTGATTGATTAGTCTTTCAATGGCATGCAATTCGCGTTTCTGATCAGGGGCGATGAAAGAAATGGCGTGTCCGCCAGCGCCAGCGCGGGCTGTTCTGCCGATACGATGGACATAGTCTTCGGCGGCGGCTGGCAGGTCGTAATTGATAACCAGCTCAATGCCGACGACATCAATACCGCGGGAAGCGATGTCGGTGGCAATCAAGACGCGATATTTGCCCGACTTGAAGCCTTCCAGAGCGTCTCGTCTTTGCGAGAGAGATCTATTGGAATGAAGCTCGGCCACCGTGTGTCCCATTTCGCGAATAGCCAGCGTCAGTCGCTTGGCGGTGTGCTTGGTGCGAGTGAAGATCAAGGTGGCGCCACGATAATCATTTAATAATTTTTCTATCAAACGATTTTTTGCTTCTTTGGGGAGCATGAAAACTTCTTGAGTGATTTTGTCCACGGTAGAACCAGCGGGAGCGACCTCTATCCTAATCGGCGTTTTCATATAAGTAGTCGCTATCTTCATAATCTCGTAGGGCATCGTGGCGGAAAAAAGCATAGTTTGGCGTCGAGAGGGCAGGGTGGCAAAAATCTTTTTAATCTGGGGAGCGAAGCCCATGTCGAGCATTCTGTCAGCTTCGTCTAGGACGACAATACGCACTTCGTCTAGCTTCACTGTCTTTTGTTGCAAGTGGTCATTTAATCTTCCCGGAGTAGCGATAATGATGTGTGGGCTACGGGCTAGCGCGGAAATCTGCGGTTGCAGAGATGTCCCGCCGATTAAGATCACTGTTTTGAGGCCGAGATGTCCGCCGATTTTGCGCAAAGATTCGTCTACTTGGATAGCCAGTTCTCTGGTCGGCAAAACCACTAGGCCGCGCGCGCCCTTTTCCGCTTGCAGTCTTTGGATCATTGGTAGGCCGAAAGCCAAGGTTTTGCCCGTGCCTGTCTGCGCGATGCCGACGACATCTTGACCGTCCATAGCGACAGGGATGGCTTGTGTCTGAATGGGCGTTGGCTGGGCGTATTTGAGCTTTGATAATATTTCCAAAAAATCCGGGGCGATCCCCAGCCCGGAAAAATTTGGCGTTGATGGTTGAGTATTTGGTTCCATATTGGTGATTAATGGCTAAGCTACTAAGTATTAATAGCAATGATTATTTGTTTTTAGTATATTTTGTGGATATTAACGATGAGGACAACCGGCCCAACAGCAAGGCCGACGCTTTCCGTTCGTGAGATCCACGCACAGTCTCTCAACTCGACGTTTTCTGGTTTCTAGTTTCTTTGCGGATATAATCCAGCAAATCCATTCATTACGCGCGAGTGGCGTAATGTCCTTCCACGCTGTTTGCGCCGTCGGGGTTGTAGCAAGAGCCTTTCGTAAATCAATCGGTATTCTATGTGGCGTCACGCCGATGGTAGCTTCTTTTTTTAGCATATATTTTTGACTCCAAAATAAGCGACTCTTTCAAATCGTGAAGTTTCTGCCAACGGTACCTTTTGGTTAAAATCCGAACTTTTTTTGACGAAAATCCGAATCCCGAATTTTAAAATCCAATCGCTCGGGCGGGCAAAAAGGAAGGGGGTTGGGGGGAGCGAATTTTTGCCCGCCCTCGCTTTCCGATTCCAATTTTTTTCCGCCTCCGCCGAATTTTGTGCCAGTGAAACTGGCGCGCCGTCCAATAGGTTTATTATAGCCGCTATTTCGAAACGAATCCAGCAGAGACCACCAAAATCAAACCCAAAATATAAACCGGTAAAAAGATTTCTTGAAAGAATAAAACAATCAAAATAGCCGCAAGGATAGGAGTTAGGAAAACAAAAGGCGCGATAAATGACGCTTTGGCATAGCTTAATCCTTTCAGCCAAAGAATATAAGAAAATCCGTTTATAAAAATCCCATTCCCTAAAATTGGAATTAATTCATTTTTTGACGGCATTGCAAAATGAGAAAATAATAACATTGCAATAAAAGAAAATAGCGTCGCCGAAAGAAAAAATAATGTGGTCGCAGAAAATGGTTCAAAATTTACTTTTTTACTTAATACTGAAAATAAGCCAAAAACAGAAGCTGCAAATAAAACAATGAAATCGGTGAATAAATTACTTAAATTTACCGCCGAAAAATCTCCCTTAGTTAATACAACGAAAACGCCGATAAACCCCAAAATGATGGCGATTATATTTCTTAGAGAAATTTTTTCCTTCAGAAAGAAGAAAGAAAAAATTACAATAAAAATAGGCCAAGTATATTGGATAATCAAAACTTCTAAACCTTTCGCATTGGCATATCCGAAGTAAAGAAGTAAATAATATAAAAAAGTTCCTAAAAATCCCAAACCAAGAGCAGTAAAAAAAGATTTTTTGTTGTAATTTTTTAATTCAAAAGCTTTACCTGAAAATATTGTGCTTAATAGTAAAACTACAAACGAAAGCAAGCTAGACCAAAACAAAAATTGATAATTATCCAAATTTGTCTGACCAAGTCTAGAGACAACTGGTATAAATGCCCAGAGTATTATGCAGGCAAAAATAAAAAGAAGTGCTTTTGATTTGTTTTCAGAAATTATAGTCATAACTATTTTTTCCTTACAATAATCATCATGTGTCCACTTGTGTCAACAACAAAAGACTCGGTGCAAATTTGCATATGAATTTCAAGCCAATTTTTCCACGCTTCTGGAAATTTCTTCGCAAATTTGTTCGTTACTTTTTCATCAACATTCAATCCCTCTAGGCCAATCTTGCTGATAACTTCAATATTTTCTTTCAAAAACATTTTCTCTAATTCATCAGAAGTAAAATAATGGCAATAGCCATTACCCCGCCATTTATAATCCTCTCCATTTTCAACAAGGTTTTGAAAATGTTTTTTGAAACCAACTTCTTGCGGCCAGCCCGCTGGTGTGGCCAGCATAACTCCATATTTGCTCATTACGGAAGCAAAAATTGGTGCGCCAGCTTTTGCGACTCTTACCAATTCTGAAATGGCTTTCTGTCGTTTTGCTTTTGGGTGAACATGCGAAAGTGGACCACCTAAACACAAAACTGCATCAAAAGAATTGTCAGAAAATTTTGAGAGGTTGGTTATTGATCCTTGGACAATATTCTTCACTTTATTAGTGACTTTTTCTTTCTTGATTTGTTTTTTCGCAAGTTCCAAATGCTCAGCTACTAAGTCAAACAAAATAACATCGTAGCCCAATTTTGCGAGCTCAATAGTATATCTTCCTGGGCCACCTCCGGCATCTAAAACTAAACCATTTTTAGGAAGATATTTTTTAAGAAAAGAAAAAGTCGTTAAAAATTCTAATTCATGAAATGAGTCTTTAATTAATCTTTTCCATTCACCATTTACACTGGCGGAATAAACTTTTTTTGTTAGTTTTGTTTCTTTGCTGTCCATGGTTATTTAATTAAATCATCAACCGAAACATCTAGCGCTTTGGCGATTTTTCGCAAGGTTTCAATTGTTGGATTAGTAATTCCGCCGGTTTCAAGTTTAATGATTGAATTATAAGAAACATCCGCCGCTTTTGAGAGGCGATCTTGCGACAAGCCCTTGGCTTGCCTTGACCTCTTTATGTTCTTGATGTTCTTGCTTATTTTATTATCTTGCGTCAATACTACTATTATCTAAACCCTGAAACCACCGTTTGTAGAAATATTTTGGTATAAATACCAAAATATTTCTACAAACGGAGAAGGAGGGATTCCTCTTCGCTCCGACCCGCCTAGACTCGGCGAGGCTGGCTCGAATTCGGGGCGCTACACACAATGAAAAGTTGCGCTCGCTCGCTTTCCACCTGCCTGCCGGCAGGCAGGCTCGCGCCCTTCGAATCCCCGCCATATCTTGATTGATAACCAAAGAATATCAATTGATATTCTTTGGTTATCAACGGAGAAGGAGGGATTCGAACCCTCGATACGGGTTTTCACCCGTATAACGGTTTAGCAAACCGCCGCCTTCAGCCACTCGGCCACCTCTCCATATTTTTGATTTAAACATCACGATAGACTGAAACATCTTTTCTGCTCTAGGCGGCATATCAACCTTTGGTTGATTACGCCTTTCCCGCCACAACTATCATAAAATATTATAGTAGGCGGGACCCCTGCCTCGCCGGCAGGCAGGCCGCCTTTGGCGGTGGCAGCCACTCGGCCACCTCTCCTGGTCTAATTTTGCTCCAAATCTTTGATTTTCTTGTCCATCTTAGCACAATTAAGAAATTGAGTTAATATGGAGATTCCGATATAATCATGTGGTAAATCAAATGGAGAGCTGCCAGAGTGGTCGAATGGGCCGCACTCGAAATGCGGTAAGGGCGTAAGCCTTTCAGAGGTTCGAATCCTCTGCTCTCCGTTTGCCCTAAACAATAGAGCGGCAAACCTAAAAGACCTATACTTTCATAGCTTCAAACTTATTATCATAAGGATTATTTAAGGTTACTTAAATATTTCTTCAATTCATCTTTGGTCTCAGGATGTTTTAGCCCTAGCTCTATATTGGCTTTGAGCCAGCCGATTTTGGAGCCGGTATCATAATATTTACCTTCTATCTGACAAGCATAGACGGGACGTTTTTTGACCAAATTATTGATGGCATCGGTCAGCCATTTTTCTCCACCTTTTCCAGGCTTTAGATTCTCTATTTCATCAAAAATGTCAGGAGTCAAAATATAGCCGGAAGGAGCGGCCAAAAGAGAGGGAGTTTTCTCTGGGCCCGGTTTTTCCACTACGGATTTTACTTGATAAATATTGCCGGTTATTTTGTCGGCCTCCAACATACCGTATTTTTCGGTATCAGCTTTTTCTACCGTATAGCCAGTTAGGACAGGATTTTGATATTGATTGAAAACTTCAATCAATTGTTTCAAGCGGGGCTTTTCGCCGACAAAAAGATCGTCACCAAAAGCGACGGCAAAAGGTTCATCGCCGATAATGCTTTTGGCGCACAAAACAGCGGCGCCATTGCCTGGAGAACCTTTTTGGCGGACATAGACAAAATTGGCCATTTGAGCTATTTTTCTTACTTCGGCCAACATCTCTTTTTGTCCCTTTGTCTCCAGCCATTGCTCTACGTCTTTAGAATAATCAAAATGATCCTCAACGGATCTTTTCATGGAGCTAGTCACCAAGATAATATCGGTAATACCAGAGGCTACTGCTTCTTCTACGATGTATTGCAAGATAGGCTTGTCTACTATTGGCAACATTTCTTTGGGCTGAGCCTTGGTAGCTGGCAAAAATCTTGTACCAAAACCGGCTACCGGTATTACGCATTTTCTTATCGGCATATTTTTTGTTGCATTAATTGGACTTAATTTCATCTGCATGGTGGAGGGGGAGACCCGCCTGCTGGCGAGGCAGGGATTCGCCCAGTTATTCGACTGGGCACCAGATCGAATAATCTGGCAAACTCATTTACTGCCTTAAACGGAGAGAGTGGGATTCGAACCCACGAACCACTTGCGTGGTTAACAGTTTTCAAGACTGTCGCCTTCAACCACTCGGCCATCTCTCCGCTTCTCTGCGGTGGCAAGACAATTGCACTAAACTACTATGCGACCCCTCCACCATGCAGATTTTCCCTTAAGCTATGCTATCATACTATAAAATTTGACTGATTTCAACTGAGTAGATATACAGATATTTTTACTATATTTAGCCAAAATGTTAAATAAAGAATTTGACCAGAAGAGCTTTTTGTGCTAAATTTAAAAAATCATAACAACATTTAATATATTATTTCTATGAAGTTCATTTTTGATTTTTTGAAAAATAATTGGATTATCCTTTTACTGGTTGTGATTGTCGCGACTAGTTTTGGGTATTCTGATTACAGCAAACGCACTATCCCCAAAGAAGAAATAGGCATTTCCGAAATAGCCGAGCAGGTAGAAAAAGGAATGGTGGAAAAAATAGAAATCACCGGCAATCAATTAAAAATCTTTTTTAAAGAAAAAGATGAGAAGGGCCAGAGCAAAACAGAGACTACCTACAAAGAAGACGGCGTTTCTCTGACTCAATATGGTATCACTCCTGAAAAAGTAAAAATTGATATTAAAAATGCCGAAGCCGGCTCTATTTGGTGGGGAATTTTTTCCACCTTTGTTCCCTTTCTTTTGCTGGCCGGATTTTTATGGTTTATTTTTCGTCAAGCGCAGGGTGCCAACTCGCAAGCTATGTCTTTTGGTAAATCAAAAGCCAGGCTCAATATTCAAAATGTAAAAACTACCTTTGCTGATGTGGCGGGCAGTGAAGAGTCTAAAAAAGATTTGATTGAAGTGGTAGATTTTTTGAAAAATCCAAAAAAATATCGCGATTTGGGAGCGCAGATTCCGAGAGGAGTTTTACTCATTGGACCTCCAGGAACAGGAAAAACATTGCTAGCCAAAGCTGTGGCCGGCGAGGCAGGAGCGCCATTTTTTTCCATTTCCGGCTCGGAATTTGTGGAGATGTTTGTCGGCGTGGGAGCGTCTCGTGTCCGCGATCTTTTTGCCAAAGCTCGTCGCAACGCACCGTGCATTATTTTTATTGACGAAATAGACGCTGTCGGTCGTCAAAGAGGAGCGGGTCTAGGTGGATCTCATGATGAAAGAGAGCAGACATTGAACCAAATTTTGGTAGAATTGGATGGTTTTGACACCGAAGAAAATGTCATCGTCATGGCGGCTACCAATAGGCCTGATGTGTTGGATCCGGCGCTACTTCGTCCCGGCCGTTTTGATCGCCAAGTTTTGGTTGATCTGCCGGACATTAAAGAGCGCGAAGCTATTCTCGCGGTACACGCCAAAGGAAAGCCTTTGGCCAAAGATGTTGATCTAAAAAAATTAGCACAAAAAACTTCTGGTTTCTCTGGTGCTGATTTGAAAAATCTTTTGAACGAAGGCGCTATTTTGGCTGCCAGAGAGAACAAAAAAAATATCGGGCAGGCCGATGTAGCTGAAGCGATAGAAAAAGTAATGATGGGACCGGAAAGAAAAAGCAAGGTAATATCAGAAAAAGAAAAACAAATTACCGCCTACCATGAGGCGGGACACGCTCTTGTTGCCCATTTCTCTCCTCATGCCGATCCGGTGCATAAAATTTCCATTATCTCTCGTGGTCGCGCTCTGGGCTATACTTGGAATCCGCCAGAGCAAGATAGGGTTCTGCAATCCAGATCGGAATTTGAGGACGATTTGGCGGTAATGCTGGGCGGGAGAGAGGCAGAGCTTTTGACTTTTAAAGAGGTTACTACTGGCGCGCATAATGATCTGGCAAGGGTTTCCAAACTAGCACGCGCCATGGTGACCGAATACGGTATGAGCGACAAATTAGGGCCTATCTCGCTAAACGGCAAAGATAGTGTAGTTTTTTTGGGTAAGGATTTGGCCGAAGCAAAAAATTATAGTGAAAAAACCGCGCAAATAATAGACGAAGAAATTTCTCGCATTATTGAAATGGCCGGTAAAGCTGCACGCGATATTTTGATCAAAAATAAGGCCATTTTGAAAAAGTTAACTGATGAATTGTTAGTCAAAGAAACTTTAGAGCGCGAGGAATTTGAAGCGCTGATGGGATAAGTATTGTTAAGACGCACAAAGTTGTAACTGAAAAATAGGGCGCGATGATAAATGTCGTGCTCTATTTTCTTATCCAAAAATTTCTACTCTATTTCTGCTCTATGGTATAATCTATTTGTGTGGTTAGTTTTTAGTTCGTTCAATTCGTGTATCATGCACACCAAAACTAGGAGACAAAAAACAAAACAAGGGTTCAAAGTCTTTTTCAAAATAATCGCCGAATACAAAGGGGCGGTGATTTTTTTTGCTATTTTTGGCGTTCTATCTTCTATTATAAACGGTGCTATGCCGTATATTTCAGGTAAGCTTTTTGACAGTATCTTGGATTTTGACTCTACTGTGGCTATTTTTGGTTCTCACTACCACATTTGGGCGGTGATGTTGGCCTTTTGGCTTTTGGCTCAGGTGATTCTTCGAATTATTGATTCCATCTCTTCTAGGAAAAGAGAGATTTTCGCCAGAGACCTAGAGGCCAATTATATGCTCAAAGCAATCAAAAAACTCTCACATTTGCCCCTCTCGTTTTTTAAACAAAATAAATTAGGAGAGACACTGCGACGCGTCAATTCCGCCTCTGATCGACTGGAATCGGCCATGAATATGATTTTTGATATAGCGCCGGATATTTTGAGTATCATTTTTGGCTTCATTTTTGTCTTTGCTATCAATTATACTTTTGGCCTTATTATGCTTTTGGTGGTGATTCTTTATGCCCTAGTGGTTTTTTACACATTAGCGCCAGCCAGCCAATTGCGACACGCTATTTTCAAAAAATATGATATTGCCTATGGCAATTTTTATGACGCGATGGGCAATATCAAAATAGTGAAGCAGTCAGGGCAGGAAGAATATGAAGAAAAAAGATTCCGACACATCGTTGATCAAGCCAGAGGAATGTACAGAAAAGTGGTTAATCTCCATGAGAGGGTCAACCTTTTTCAAAAATTTTCCATTGTGGTCATGCAATTTTCTGTTTTTTTCATTTCTGTTTACGCCATTCACCGTGGACAAATTAGCATTGGCGATTTGTTTGCTGTCAATGGCTATACGGCAATGATTTTGGGACCCTTTACCCAAATGAGTCGCTGGTGGAACTGGTTGTCTGATTGTCTGGTTTCACTAGTACGAGTGGAAAAAATTTTTGGCCATAAAGATGAAGAATATTTCCCCTTTGATTCTGAAAAGATTAACAAAATTTCTGGCAATATTAGTTTTCGTAATGTTTCTTTCTCCTACATTGGAGGCAATGACGAAGAGAAGAAAAAAGACAAAACCGATGTTTTGAAGGGTGTTAGCTTCGAAATAAAAAAAGGCCAAACAGTGGCGCTGGTCGGTAAATCGGGCGTGGGCAAGACGACCATTGCCGATCTCGTTTCCGGATTTTATTTTCCGCAAAAAGGGAAAATTTTGGTTGACGGCCATGATACGCGATCTCTCCCTCTACATCTTTTGCGCAAAAATATTGCCGTAGTTTCGCAAGATATTGTTATTTTTAACGAAAGTATCAAATACAATATCCGCTATGGGCAACTAGGTATTGACGAAAGAGGGGTCATTTCTGCCGCCAAAGAAGCTGGCGCGCACGAATTCATCAAAGGTTTCAAGAAAAAATATAATCAGTTGGTGGGTGAGCGCGGAGTAAAGCTTTCCGGGGGTCAAAGGCAGAGGATAGCGATTGCGCAGGCGATTTTGAAAAACGCGCAAGTTCTAATCCTTGACGAGCCGACTTCGGCGCTGGACGCGCAAACCGAAAATATCGTCACCAAATCTCTGGAAAAATTGATGAAAGGCAAAACCACTATTATTATCGCGCATCGGTTGGCCACGGTCAGAAAAGCGGACAAAATAATCGTGCTGGAAAAAGGTAGAGTGGTAGAAGAGGGCAAGCATATTGATTTGATCAAAAAAAGAAACGGCGCCTATCGGAAATTTTACGAACTGCAAAAATTATAGACGCGAAGCGTTACGGGCAGGTAGCAATGCGGGCAGGGACGTCGGACATCTTTGCGAAGGAAGTTAGGTGCGTAAGCCCTATAATGAACCGCTTAATTTTTGTGTTATAATGATTCGTGTGATTAGTTTCTGAATTAGTGCTATTAGTGTATGAAAAATGTTATAGATAAAATTTCACAAGTGGGTAGGAACGCGGCGGTAATTGCCGCTACTTCTTTGGTATCTCGTCTTTTGGGGATTTTCCGTGATCGTGTTCTGGCTTCTGAATTCGGCGCAGGATCTGTTTTGGATAGTTATTACGCCGCTTTTCGTATCCCTGATTTTGTCTTCAATCTAATTATTTTGGGTGCTTTGTCAGCAGCTCTTATTCCTATATTTTCTTCTCTTCTTTTCAAAAACAAAGAAAAGGCTTGGCAGGTAGTAAACAATTTCGCCTCAATTTCTTTTGTTTTTATGGCGGCTGTTTTGCTTGTGCTATTTTTTGCTACTCCTTGGCTGGTCAAAATAATGGCACCAGGGTTTGAAAAAGAAGCTTTTGCTATGACAGTATCTATGACACGAGTGATGTTGCTCTCTCCTATCTTTTTTGCTCTTTCCTCTATCGTCGGTGGTGTGCTGAATTCTTTCGGTCGATTTTTTGCTTATTCTATTGCCCCGATTATTTACAATATCGGCATTATCTGCGGAGCGCTATATCTGGTGCCCACTTTCGGTCCGGCGGGTTTGGCCTGGGGAGTAATTGCCGGCGCGGCCGGTCATCTGTTGATTCAGCTACCGACCTTTTTCTCTTCTGGCTTTCGTTTCCGCCCTAGTTTCAATCTCAAGGACCCTTATTTCAAAAAAATCTTGATTCTGATGCTACCGGTAACGTTGGGTTTGGCACTGATGCAGATAAATCTTTTTGTGGATAGTTTTTTCGGGTCTCTTTTGGAGGAAGGCAGTATCGCTATCATTAATTTTTCAACCAATATTGTCAGTTTGCCAGTTGGACTAGTGGGAATTTCAGTTGCCGTTTCCATATTTCCGCTTTTGGCCTATGCTTATACAGAAAAAAAAGAAGCTCTTTTTTCTTTCCATTTCACTGGCGCTTTCAATCTGATGGTTTATCTTTTGATTCCGGCGATGGTTTTTACCGTTTTGTTTCGCGCCTATATCGTTCGTTTGCTTTTGGGGGCCGGGCTTTTTGATGTTTCCGACACAGTTTGGACTAGTCGCGCCTTGGGATATTTGTCTTTGAGCATCGTGGCGCAAGGGATGATTCCTTTTTTGGTTCGCGCTTTTTATGCTATTGGAGACACGAAAACACCGGTCAAAATAACTTTTGTGGCGGTTTTTATTAATATTTTATGCAGTATTATTTTTACTATGATAATTCCTTTCCGCGTGGTGGGGCTAGCTCTAGCGGCCAGTATAGCGGCCTTTGTCAATTTCTTTTTCCTTTTGCTTGCCATAAGGAAGCGTTTTGGGCATATTGATTTCGTCGCTATTTTAGGGCCGACCGGGAAATATATGCTTTTTAGTTTAGCGGCTGGTTTTGTCGCCTATCGCACTCTTTATTGGGTGGAGCCGTATATTGATACAGCGATGACTCTCGGGCTTTTTCTTCAAACGATGATAGCCGGACTAGCGGCTGTTGCCATTTACATTATTTTAAGCATTATTTTCAAAGTACCTGAAGCAGAAAGATTAGTCTCCGGCGCTAGGAGAGCATTGAGGGTGGTTAGAAGATAAAATTTAGTTTATTGATGTTACAAAAAAGAAACTTTGTGGCGACTCTCGACCGTGATTTTTTGATAGTCGAATCGCCGAGCGTTATTTTTTCATCAAATCCAAGAAAACTGAAGGTGGCACGTGGACTTTGCCGAGAGCCTTCATCTTCTTTTTACCTTCTTTTTGCTTTTTGAGTAATTTGTCCTTGCGCGTTCTGTCGCCCCCATAAAGATAACCCGTCACGTCTTTTTTCATCGCGGAAATTGTCTCGCGCGCCAAGACTTTTGAGCCTATCGCTGCCTGAATGGCAATCTCAAACATTTGGCGAGGTATCAGCTCTTTTAATTTTTTGACAATGGCAGATCCCTCTTTTTGGGCTTCGTTTTTGTCTACGATGCGGCTTAATGTGTCCACTCTTTCATTAGCTAATAATATGTCTATCTTGACCAAGTTGCCAGATCTTATGCCTAAATGCTCGTAGTTTAGGGAAGCGTAGCCAGAAGAGACAGACTTCAAATCATCATAAAAATCTTTGACCATTACCGCCAGAGGTAATTCGTATTTGATCAAAGCCTTGGTCTCGTCCAAATAGCTGACATCTTTATAGATACCACGATAGCGGCCCAACATTTCCATCACATTGCCCACTTGCGTCTTGGGCAACAAAATTTCAGTAGTTACCCATGGCTCTCGAATTTCGGCAATCGCGGAGGGATCAGGAAATTCAGCGGGGTTGGAGGTGAAAATTGTTTCTTTGTTAGTTTTGACTATTTCATAGCCTACGGTCGGGCTAGTAACAACTAGTTCAAGAGAAGATTCTCTTTCCAAGCGTTCTTTGACAATGTCCAAATGAAGCATTCCCAAAAAACCGCAACGAAAACCCAGCCCTAAGGCAGGAGATTTCTCTGGTACAAAAGAAAGAGAAGAATCATTCATTTTGAGCTTACTGATGCCGTCGCGCAGTTTGCCATAATCATTGGAGTCTGCCGGATAGACACCGGCAAAAACGGTAGGCTTTACTTTTTGATAGCCCAACAAAGCTTTGGTGGACATCTTGTCTTTTTCTAGCGCTATGGTGTCACCAACTGAAGCCAAGGAAATGTCTTTTAACGAGGTGACGATATAGCCAATTTCACCGCAAGAAAGAGCTTCTGTTCTTTGCATTTTTGGAGTAAAGTGTCCAATCTCCAAGGCTTCAGTTTTTTTGTCGGCAGCCATCATAGTAATAATATCTTTGTTTTTAAGAGAGCCGTCAAATATTCTAATGTAGGTGATGACTCCGCGGTAGGAATCATAATTGGCATCAAAAATCAGCGCGCGCAATGGGCCGTCAATTTTGCCTTGAGGAGGAGGGGTTTTTTCTATAATAGCTTCCAGGATAGACTCTACATTTTCTCCAGTTTTAGCAGAGACATAGAGCATTTCTTCTTTTTTGAAGCCAAAGGTAGCAATCAATTCACCGGCTACTTTTTCTCTGTCTGCGGCCGGCAAATCTATTTTATTAATGACTGGGATTAATTTTAATCCTTGTTCTTGGGCAAGGCTTGCTACTGCCAAAGTTTGCGCTTGGATGCCTTGCGCCGCGTCTACAACTAATAGTGCGCCTTCAACGGCGGCCAGTGATCTAGAAACTTCATAGGAAAAATCCACGTGTCCGGGAGTATCAATCAAATTCAGGGTATAGCGTTCAGCGTTTAGCGTATAGGACATGCGAACCGGTTGCAATTTTATCGTAATACCGCGCTCTCTCTCCAAGTCCATACTGTCCAAAACTTGATTAGTCATTTCTCTTTTTGACACTGTTTTTGTCAATTCCAAAAGACGGTCAGCCAAGGTTGACTTCCCGTGATCAATGTGAGCAATAATGCAAAAATTACGAATGTTTTTCATACGAGATCGACCCTTTTTCTATTTTTTGCCAATGCAGAAATAACTCCCATACTAATAGTCAAAAATATCAGCAGAGAAATAATGGCTATCAGTTTGAGTTGTGTATTAAGAGTCAAAGCGATAGCGCCAAAAGCAGCTGTTATTAACCAAAAAATAATCACGATGAAGCGTCTAGACAATCCCAAATCTAATAATTTATGATGCAGATGATCTCTATCGGCTGTCCAAGGTGCTTTGCCATTTATCGCGCGAGAAAATACTACCCATAGTCCGTCAAATATTGGTAGGCCCAGAACGAGTAAAGCAGTAGCTATTTTACTGCCGGTGATAATAGCCAAAACTGCCAAAACTAGCCCCAGGAATTGGCTGCCGACATCTCCCATAAAAATTTTGGCCGGGTTAAGATTCCAGGGCAAAAATCCTAAAATAGCGCCACAAGCAATAAGAGCGATAATGGCAGACAAAGGCTGTTCAACCGCGGGGCTGATGCTTAAAAGATAGATAATAAAAAAAGCAATGGCAGAAACACCGCCGGCCAGCCCGTCTAGCCCGTCCAAAAAATTGACAATATTAATCATCCCTATGATCCAAAGTAGCGCCAAAAGGTCAGCCCAAAGGGTGAGGTGATAGATAGCGCCGGCAATCTCTAGGGGAATCTGAATTTGTCCCAAATAAAAAAAACCGCCCAAAGGATTAGTGATATATTTGACTCCGATTCCAGATAAAATAATAATAACAGCGGCGATTATCTGAAAAATAATTTTTTCCCCAGGAGCAAGACGTTTGCGGTCATCGATCGTACTGGCGACAAAAAGTAGAAGACTACTTAAAAAAAGGCCGATTAGATATTTTAGATAAAAACCGGAAGTATTATTGATCAAAACAAAGGCTAGGACAACCAACCAAAAAGCTACAAAAAAAGCAATCCCACCAGTATTAGGAACGGGGATATGGTGAATTTTTCTAGGTTCGGAAGCGTAATCAAAAAACTTTTTTTTCAAGGCTATTTTCCAAGACAAAATCGTTAACCCAAAAGAAAGAAAAAGTGTGGCTAGAAAAAAGTATAATGCCATAGTAAAATGATGATTAAGAAAATAAGAAATTAAGAAAATAACATTCGTTATTTTTTAGCTAAAATTCTACCTTTAATTATTAACTGTTAATTATTATCGTATGGAAAATAAAAACAAAATATTTTTGGTCGCTGGTATCCTGGGGGTATTACTTCTCTTGGTAATTATTATACCTTCATTTACTGGTAAAAATAAAGGAGGAACTGAACAGATAGTGACGAGCATTATTTTGGCCAAATCTGTGAGTGAGGCAGGTGTGGCTACTGGTCAGACGGATATTTTTTCTACGGAAGACCCAGGGATTTACGCCTTGGTTTCTCTTAATGCTTTGCCAGCCAAATCCAATGTAGAATACCAATGGTATTATGCCAGTGGTCGTAGTGTGCAATATTCGGAGAAAAAGAAACCGGAAAAAGATTACACCGGTAAAAGTCGCGCTGTTTTTCCCAAGACAGAGAAAAGCTTTATTAGTGGCGATTATGAATTTCGTATTTTAATTAGCAATCAATTAGTCGGTAAAAAATCTTTTGTAATCAAAACGCCAAATGAATTGAAAAAAGATTACCGTTTGACGGTCATTACTGATGCGCAACTGGTAGAAAAAGTTTCCTTAAGCGGTGTGCCTGGCAGTATCGGCAAGGATGTATTCGCGGCTGATACCGCCAATATTTATGCCGCTATTAGTTTTTCTGGTGCCAGTAGCAATGTTTTTGAGGCTCAATGGGTATATCTGCCAGAGAATAAGATTTTCAAAACTTATAAAAAAACTATTACTGGCAATGGTACTTTTGCTGTACCGCTGGAAGCCAAAAAAGATTCTTGGTTGCCGGTTGCTTCTTGGGCCAAGGGCAAATATTCTTTGAAAATCACTTTGGACGACGATTTGGTGCGAGAATTATTTTTTGAGATCCAATAATATCTAATGATTTTAAAAATACCCCGCAAAAGCGGGGTATTTTTAAAATCATGCTCTATACAGCTCTTCCTCGGAAAACCAAATATTTAATTCTCTTTGAGCCTCTAAAATATCTGAAGAAGCATGGACAATATTTGTGATTGGACGATTATTTTGATCGGCAAGACGATAAGTGTCCAGAGAATAATCTCCGCGAATAGTGCCAGGAGCGGCCGCGGCCGGTTCGGTAGCACCGACTAATTTTCTTACTGTAGAGATGGCATTATGCCCTTGAGCGGCAACGGCAACAATCGGACCGGAAGATATAAAATCCATTAATTGCTGACGCACCATTTGCCCATGCTCTAATTCGGTTTTATCAAAAGGCAATCCTTTCTCTTCGTAATTTTTTTTAGTTTTCTCTCCCATGGATTTGAGCCATTCTTCATTATCGGCATAATGCTGTCCGGCTTTTTTACTGTCTGGCCAGACCATTTTTAATCCGATAATATCCAGGCCTACTTTTTCCAGCCTGCTCAAAACATCGCCGATTATTTTTTTCTTTACGCCGTCAGGTTTTAGCAAAATAAGAGTGACCTCGGTGTTCTCCATGTTAGAATTTGATTAATTTTAGTAATTCCGCTTGGGTTTTTTCTTTGTTCAGCGGTCCAACGACAGCAAGATTGCAATTTTCTGAACGGAATATTTCTCGCGCTATTTTTTTTAAATCTTGATTGGTGACAGAGCGAATTTTTTTCAAATAATCATCCGGCATTTGGATTTTTCCTTCCAAGAGTTCGCTGGTTCCTAGATTCCCAGCAATGAAATTAGAGCTTTCCATGGCCAATTTCAGACTACCCACATTATTTTCTTTGGCCATTTCTATTTCTTGTTTGGAAAAGCCATATTTTTTGGCGTGGCGTAAAATATCCATGATAGCCCGAAAGGCTTTGATGGTTTTTTCGGGAGCAAAGCCACCATTGATGCAAAAAAGACCAGTATCAAAATAATTCCAGACGCTAGCATTGACCGAATAGGCTAGTCCTCTTTTTTCCCTGATTTCTGTAAAAAGCTTCGAGCTCATATAGCCACCCAGGATATCGGCCAAGACCGCTCGCGTGTATTTACGACGGTCTTCTGTCAGGTAGCCGAACGAATGAAAACCGAGACGCATTTTGGCTTGTTCCCATTTTTTTTCGTGGACTAAAACGCGAGGAATAATTTGAGAAATACTGATTTTTTTCTGTTTTTCTTTAGTTTGTCCGTGCAATGAGCCAAACATTTTAACAGCCATTTTTTTTGTTTTTTCTTCTTTGATATTACCACAAATAGAAATGACGGTATTATTCGGATTGTAGAGACGGCGGTAGAAATCAAGGATTTTTTGTCTGTTAATGGCAGAAACAGTTTTTTCATTGCCGATAACAGGTCGACCCAGTGAAGTATCGCCGTAAACTAATTCTTGGAAAATATCGTTGGTAAAAGAGCCCGGTCTATCGCGGTGCATTTTCATTTCTTCCAAAATAACGCCTTTTTCTTTTTTTATTTCTTTAGGCAAAAGCAAAGAGGAGGACAACATGTCGGACAAAATATCAAGCGCCAAGGTTAATTTATCTGCCGGTAAATAAATCCAGTAAATAGTTATCTCCTCCGAAGTAGAAGCATTCCAGTGACCGCCGACTCCATCGATTTCTCTAGAGATATCCAGAGCGGTCGGTCTTTTCTTCGTGCCCTTGAAGGCCATATGCTCCAAGAAATGGGCAATGCCGGAAATCTCCGGTGTCTCATATCTGGAGCCGGCGCCGAACATCACTTGCACCGAAACAGCATCCGTTTCTTTCATCGGAGAAGTAATCAGGCGGAGGCCGTTGGGCAATTTGGTTTTAGTGAATTTTAATTTCATGGATTCATGACTTAAGTAGCCTCTGATAAACAATTGATTTGCTAAAAATTGATCTTTTTTGTTAAAATTTTTGAAAAAATTTATCACTTAGCTTAGGCTAAACTCAAAATTTTGTTCAAAAATTTTATCTAAAAAATCTCTAATTTTATATCTAAATATTGTTTATCAGAGGTTACTTAACAATGATAGACCCAAAGAGCATAACACGGATAGAATTTCTTTTGTAGCCCCTTTCTCTTTACTTAAATCGCAGATGTCGTACAATACTCCTATCCATACTTCATGCCTCATAATTCATGCTTCATCACCTATGAACCTCAACGATCTCATTCGCCAATTCTTGGAACATCTGGAAGTTGAACGTGGCAAAAGCCTCAAAACGATAGAAAACTATCAGCACTATTTGAATCGTTTTTTGATTTTTGCCGAAGGTTTGGGCGTGAAAGAGCCGACACAGATAGATCAAGATGTCATTCGTCAATACCGTCTCTACTTGAACCGTCTGACCAATCAAAAAGGCGAAATGCTCAGAAAAGTGACGCAAAATTATCATTCCATCGCCTTGCGCGCTTTTTTGAAATATCTGGCCAAAAGAGATATCAAATCTTTGTCGGCGGAAAAAGTGGAATTAGCCAAACAAGAAGACCGAGAAGTGAGCTTCTTGGATGCCCAAGAATTGGAAAGGCTGATGGCATCTCCCGCGATGTATGAAAAAAATGTGACCAAAAGAATGCGTGATGAAGCGATTCTTCATACTTTGTTTTCCACCGGTCTGCGTGTCTCGGAGCTTTGCTCGCTTAATCGTGAGCAAGTGGATTTAGAGCGAGGCGAATTTTCCGTTCGAGGCAAGGGGAGCAAAATCCGCGTCGTTTTTTTGTCAAATGAGGCCAAAGAATTTTTGCGAAAATATTTGGAGAGAAGAAAAGACAATCATAAGGCTGTTTTTGTTCCGGTCTTGCATAAAGTGCGCGGAGCGGGTAATTCCCCGACGTCCGACGTCGGGGAGAAAATCGGGCGCGAGATGCGCCTGACTTCTCGTTCGGTGGAGAGACTAATCGCTCATTACGCTAAATTGGCCGGCATTATCAAAAAAGTTTCACCGCATACCTTAAGGCATTGCTTCGCGACCGATTTACTGATGAACGGCGCCGATATTCGTAGTGTGCAGTCTATGCTCGGCCATTCTTCTATTACCACCACGCAAATTTATACTCATGTGACCAATCAACAATTGCGCGATGTCCATCGCGCTTTCCACGGGAAGACAAAAAAATAACCCCGCTCGCTAGAGCGGGGACTAATTTGCGCGATTAAAGCGATTAGGGAGATGGAGGCATAGTGTAATCGCTTGTTTCGTCTGTCGGAGGGGGCTGGTCGGGGTCTAGCTCTTTGAGCCTTCGTCCGCATTGGCCGCAGAAGATGTCATCTTCGGCGGCTTCTTTTTGACACATCGGACACTTTCGGACATCGGGATTTTGCGTGGAGCCCATTTTTTCCGAAGCCTTTTCCTCGCCCATTGAGCCTTCCTCCTTGCGTTCTTTCTTCTGACGGCATTTTGGGCAGAAATCATAGCCTTTGGGAATCGGGGCGTTACATTGGGGACAGTAAGGTGACGAAATGGCCGTGCCGAGTTCTTTTTTCTGTGACCTTTCGTCACTAATGAGCTCAGCGCCACAGCCACCGCAGAAGATTCCGTCTCCTATGACGCACAGTTCGGCGGTAGTGTAGGTGCCAGGAGTTTTCATCTCCACTTCTTTCTCCATATCTTCCATATCTTCGCGCGCCAGTTTCAAGAGAGCATCCCAAGACCCCGTTTCTTCTGCAATAATGAAGAGATTAAGGGGGTCATAGCCTGGCTTTTGGGCATTGCCGGGCTCATTCAGCCAGTCAATTAGCTGATTCGTCTGGTAGAAAAGAGTGTTGGCCATCGTCATTACTTCACTGGATGTTTGCTCTTGGGCGAGTAAATTCCTCAGCAGTTTATGGAGGTATTGCAGGGCGTCGACGCTGGATACAATCAAGTTCATATCTTCGATCCGAGCCACTCTCTTAGTCAAAAAGGCAGGGTCGTCGTATCGATGAGATGGAACTTGAAATTTTGCAATAGGCGCGATGACCCCTTGCTTGGTATTGTTGACGACGACAGGTTTTATCTGCCTTTTTCTCGCCTCTCGCGATGGCCGTGGTCGGAAAATGAGGTAAATCAGACCGTAGGCAGTCAGAACGATCGCCAATAGCAGAACGAGCGAGCAGATGTCAGTCGGCAGGCTCACACCGAGAGAGCTGGACAACCGATTGATGAAGGGGGTTGTGATTTCCTCCCACAAGTCGAAAAAGCTGAAAATAGTCTCCATGGCGGAGCGCCTCCTTGATTTTGGTTTTGTGATTTTTTAAACATCAAAAAATCTTTCCTTATTATAGCCTATTTCGCTTTATAAAGTCAATATTTTTCTGGCAATGTCCGACTTTGCCAGACTTTTTGGCTATCGGTATTCTTGTTTTTGTGCTAAAATACTTCATAACTCATAACTCATAACTCATAGCTCATGCTTAGCATCGGCAATTTCACTATTCTGATTTTCCCCTAGTAATGCCTTTTGAAATTAAATTAAATATGCCTAAGCCACGCAAAAAAAGAATCATCCTACAAAGGGATGAAAATGGGCGGATTTTGCACTCTAAAGTGGCCGATTAATTAGATTTTTCATTGTTGTCGGTGAGGACTTGTTCTTTTTCTTTATTCTCTAGATATATTTTATATAAAATCTCATAATATTGGGTTATTTGTTCTGCATATAGCCCCGCTTCCTCATCTGTTAGCTCTTTTCCAGCCTCCTCTTTTACTATTCGTTTGAATTCTTGTATTAATTTTTCTGATAACATATCTTTGTTCTAAATGATAATTGTTTTAAGCTCCTAAATTACCGAACAAATACCGAATATTTACTGAATAAGAAGATAAAAAACTACCCCTATATAAAAGCTCCTATTCAAAAATGGCGTTGGGGGGGGTCTTTCCTTTATGGGTGGTAAGCCGAGTGGGAATCCTGCTTCCTCAAAGCGAAGGCTAACTTAAAGTATTTCTTAAACTTTTTTGTTCTTTGCTAGATTATGGCCGTATTTAACAGCATTTAGGATTAATAGTTGGATTTCTTTTACAAAAAACTTTGGGTAACTTACTAAATCCTCTTCTGATTCATTTGGATAGCTTTTTGAATCTTCTTCAAATTCTCCTGAACAATTTCTTAGATCCTTTTCTAATTCACACAGATAAATATTATTAGCCTTTTCTTTAATTTCCTCCTCACTTATTAACTGACCATCTTCAATACCATATTTGACGGCTTCCCTAATGCGATCGTAGTGCCAGAAGGGGATATTGACGATATCTCTTATTTCTTTCCATCTTTCTTTGGTTATATGCACATTACCTATAGACTCATCAACATACTTTCTTAGAAGACTATCTAAAGCATCATAGGGATTAGTTTCAAAATCAAATGTTTCTTGGTTTTTCATAGGTTTATATTTAAAAGACAAAGATAATATTACTTAATATATTATTTCCTATATGCCCCAATATAGCATATTTAAACCCATACCTCATCCGCAAAAATCCCAATATTAAACCCCCTGTTGCTTGGGGGAGAATAAAGAAAGGAATCAAAAACCAAAAGTTGCTAAAGTTGGAAAAGTTAGACAAATGATCTAGCCCAAACAATATTGCCGAGATATAGAAAATATACCCAAATCTTTTTTGGTAGAAGCTCCTGATTTTTTGTTCGTTTAGGAATCTCTTCATTGTCTTTGCCAGCAGAAAACCCAGTACTAAGACTATAGTAATCATAATAGGAGCTATAATCCAGTCATAAGGGTCAGAAAACACTGTAATGAGCCAGCCCCAGCCAATATCCACACTAGCTATCCAAGTTCGTAATTCCTCAAAAAATGCGATACAGAGGAATATAAGGGCAAATGCGAGGTTGTAAAAAGAGAATCTCAGCCCAAGCCTAAATGTAAGCTCCTCCATGACAGGAGCTCCTATCAAAACGACTAGAATATAATAGATCGGTCTATAATCAGCCTCTCCTCCCACAAAGTTTCCGACATCATAATCAAATAATCTAAATAGGTGGTAATTAAGATATACCAATATGCTATTAATTGCCAATCCTATTATTATTAGAATGAGAATATTAAGAAGGTCAACCGCCGTTTTCTTTTTGTTTGAATCAATGGAATAATCGGGTTTCCGTAAAAACTTCAGAAAAGATAAAACTATGTTTTCCTGATCTATTTTATTTTCCATTTTTGTTTGTTGGTATTTTGGTCTCTTTTATTAGCTTTGGTGGTCTAATGCTCGTGTCATAAACTGATATTTTGTCGTCTGATATTATCGTGGTCATCTTTGAATCATGATAATTAAAAAGCTCCTTTAGTTGTTTGCTTCGTGCCTTTTTAAAGAAGTGGAGATAGTTGGTTTTAAAATTTGATCTTTGTTGGCTACTGAATTGTTGTATATTCAATTGCTCTTCAAAAAGAACATCCAAGCTCTTTTTTGAATCATCCTCGCATGCTTTAACAAAGACAGGGAGTAAAGAGTGGCAACAATGGCCTGAACAGCCAAAATCTATTATTTGATTAGCGAATATATTTATTATCCAGATCAGAAAATCAATAGGAGCTTCAAATCCCATTTTGGCCAATAATTCCTCGGCTTTGATTGGTGAAGCTCCTCGTACATGAAAACCGCCCTTGTCAGCATATCCGCTTAAATTGTCTAAGCGTTGTTGGTTGGTCATAATATTTATTGATTAATCGCATAAATAACGGAGAATATTGTAAAAGCTATAAATAATAGACCTCCCAATATTGCTAAAATTCTGGAAAGTATGGGGCTACTACTTGTAGAGGGTCTTAGTGGATCCCCAACAGTAAAGCTCTTAGATAGCTCTTCATTGGAATAAAATATGCCACTAAATAAAGCTCCTAACCCAATTCCCAGTGACACTATTGCTACTAATACTATCCCAATAATTTTCATCATATTTTTAAATTATTGATAAAACAAAAGGACAACCTTGCAGGTTGTCACACCCAATTAGACAGGTTGTGCCTAATTGTTTTACAAAGTTGCCCTATTCTTGGTACAACCTTGCATTATCCTCACGGATAAAAAGCATAATAAATCTAATTGGGTGTGACAGATTCATTATAGCACGACATAAAAAATAGCGTAATATAGATTATCACGCTATTTTATGTTATTTCTCCAAGTTGTTTATCTCCCCTAAAACTCTAAATTCCAAACCTTATCTATAGAATATTTGGATAATTCTTGTGCTCTTTCCTTTATACTGTCTTCATTCCACGCGTCTCGTTGCAGATATTTTGAAAATATTTCTATACCTTGAGCATACTCAACTAGCCCATGATTTTGGCCACTACCAGCTTTTTTGGTTTTCCAATCAGAATCTCTTATGGATGAATTGAGTTGTTTTGTTATTAAAGTTAAATTGCCTAATGTTAATATTAGATCGTCACGGTCATTTTCCTGCTCGTTTGTTAAATTATCGTCTTTCCAGTTATTCCGCCATTTTTTTGGCATCACATGCTCTAGGCTATATTCGTCAAAATACTTAAGTTCCGTAGAGTTTAGATTGCTCCTAATAGATCTTTCAATTAAGTAAAGAATTCCTTTGGCTTGTTTGTTGCTTAGATCAGATTGTTTGATACCTTCTTCAACATCTTGATCGGAAGGCATATAATTAATTTTCTCCCCCTTCATTTCAATAAGCTCCTTCAATTTTTCTAGCGTGTTTATCTCGTTATTTATGAAGCTCCTAAATAATTGGTTATAATTTTTTGTCGTTTTCTTACAGATTAATCTTCGCATTAAATAAGCCTCAAGATATCTAAAAATTTTGTTCCTTTCATCTTGATTGGTAACCTTTTTTGCTACATACAGGATATACGGGATAATCGTCGCCGTATCCAACCCAAACATAACCAAATTCAATCTTTGGACATAATCATTTTTGTTTACATCCTGTTCTACGATCTTTGGATTAACTGTGTTTTTATAAACAGAAGCATACTCTTTTAATTCACTTACCACTAAATCTTTAACTAAGCCATACTTAGCAATAAATTCTTTATACGAATTGAATACAGAATCAACCTTAAAATAACGCTCCTTATCATCAGAGGTAACATTAAGATCCTTCTCTTGAATTTTTATAAATAAATATGATTGCAAAAATAGATCTATATTATTTCTGATGCTTCGGCCTGAAGTAACTTCTTGATCCCAATATTCCTTAATCTCGTCATCTTTTTCAAAAACATCTCGCCAGTTTTTGTTGTAAAATTCTATATCGTCTCGGAATAAGTAATTTTTTAGCAATTCAGCAGTTGTCAATCTAACACCAAGAGAGTTTATGGTATCAAAAATCTGTTGCTCATCTTCATTGAAAAGAAGATCAATGCCGACAAATAAAACATTAGATAATAGATTGTTTGGATTTATTTCATTTGCCTCAATATTTTTTAGAAAATAGTCGTAACACCTGCTTATTTGGCTCTTCTTCTCTTTTGCATCAAGTTCTTGGTCTGTCAGTATTTTTTCAAAAATAGGTTTATCTGAGTAATTATGCTCTAAAATTATATTATTATTAAACATTGTAAAGATTTCCTGAAACTTTTCAGGTGTTTCATTTTTATTAAACAATGCCTTAAAAAACAACATAACCGTTGTTAATCTTTGTTGGCCATCAATAATTGTTCTAACATTATTTTCATTTACCTGCGTCTCCTGTTGTTTTAATATAACCGATCCCATGAAGTAGGGGCAGTTGGCACGAGAGGCATACCTCATGTCATCTAAAAATCTCTCCCATTGTTCTTCTTGCCAAACATAAGATCTTTGAAAATGAGGTATTTTCAATTTATTGGCTCTATTAAATATGTCAGATATATTTCTTTTTCCAGCTTCCATATAATTTATTTTTATTAATAGGTTTTATTATACTACAAATCAGATAGCCTTTTCCATATCTCTACCATTGCTAGAGTATCTAACTCGCAATATTTGAGCATGTCTTGATATAAGTGTTCTCGTTCTTCCTTGTCCACCTTCTCGTCTGTTAGTGTGAACCATGAAACTGAAGCTGTGCCACCCTCTTGGATATTAAGCTCCTTATATGACAGGTGAGGTACCATTACTGGTAATACTTTCTTGAGTGAGGCGGAAGCCTTAAAGCCCTTGTCTGCTACATATCCATTCTTAAATATCATCATCAAATCAAACATTCTTTCATTCATACCCTCAAAGAATTCTTTATATTCAGGGTTTCTGCTGGCAATACCTGTATTACAACTCTTTTCAAAAGACATATTCCACGATATAAAAGTTCCTTTTTCTCCGACGATATTATTCAGCGATTCATAAAGATCTTTGGTCGGGTCTTTGTATTCTTTTTCTAAAAACTCATAATGCTTTGCTTCTGCGTTTGGAGCTTCTATGACATGTAAAGAGTATTGAAACGGGATATTCTCGTAAGGCCTAAGCCCATCAAATAGAGGTACGGCTCCTCCAAATGTCTCATAGTCAATAAAATAGAGTGGATATTCTAGGCTTGCTAATTCACTTTCAATCTCAGCTTTTTGTATTTCTCTTTGCCCATTTTTTACCAATTCAATATGCTTGATAAATTTTTCATTTTTTACAAATCCTTCAGGAATATCAGTTAAATTAATAATTCCCATATCAAGCAGTATAGCTAGTTGTTTCTCTGATAGCCCACTTGCAACATCATAAATAGATTCTTCGGGTATTCCTTCCCAGCAATGAGATATATAGCTACATTCATAGGGATTCTTGCATTGCTTTAAAATAGTGACACTAGGCTCTTCTTTGAGTTCCAAAATCTTGAGGGCTTCAACGATTTCTTCCTTTACCTCTTCTGATTTTTCTTCCACTTCATTATTTACATCCTCTATCTTAAGAAGTTTTTCTGGTTCAATATCTCCATTTCTCACATACTGATTATTTACAAGAATCAAATATGCTTTGCCAACTTTTAATCCTTCTTTTTCAAGACATATTTTCTGAAAGGCAAGATCATAAAAATGGATATCCTTTGGCTGTGTTGATGATTTTACTTCATAAATATCCCACGATTCGTTATCTTCGCTGAGTTTTATAATGTCACAACGACAGTAAAGATTGGTATTGAAATTAGAAAAGGTTGGCTGAAAAATAGTCTTTGCCCCTCCAGCTAGTAGCTCCTTTGTTTTTGAAATATCTGTCTTAAAATCATTATTACCCCCAGCCATTACGCCATCAGTAAATAATTCATAGGCGTATTTTTCTACTTCCGCTCCATCATCAAACATCTTTTGTGTTCCAGCATCAATCTCTCCAGCTAAATCCTTGCGGAATTTTGCAAGCCAGAGATATTTTGGACATTGGATAAATTTTAAGAAGTCAGATTTGGTTAGCATCTGAAAGTTTATTTAGTAGATATTATTTTCCCGCCCAGTCCTTACACAAGATTTCTGCCTGTTCTAGTACAGTTTGGGTAGCTTTATCCTGTTTGTCGGGTGGATAATGATATTTATTTAATAGCTTTTTCACATATACTCTGATCTTGGCTCGGACATTTTCTTTCAAAGTCCAGTCAATCGTAGTGTTTTGTCTAAGTAATACTACAAGCTCCTGTGAAATTTTCTTTAATGTTTCGTCTCCTAGATCCATAACCGCACTATCGTTTTCTGCAAGAGCATCATAAAAAGCCACTTCATCGTCTGATAGTTTCAGATCCTTTCCTCTTTCTTTTTCACCCCTAATTTTCTTAGCAAGTTCTACTAATTCAGCTATTACTTGAGCCGCTTCAATGGTCTGATTCTGATACTTTCTTATTGTTGCCTCTAGCATTTCTGCAAAGGATCTTGATTTCACAAGATACTTTCTTTCCATTACTTTTATTTCATCATTTAGGAGCTTCTTTAATAATTCCATGGCAACATTTTTATGCTCCATATTTTTTACTTCTTGCAAGAATTCATCGGACAGGATAGATACATCGGGGGTTTTAAGTCCAGCGGCACTAAATATATCTACTACCTCGTCAGAAACCACCGCTTTTGCCACGATTTGTCTGATAGCCATATCATAATCTTCCTCGGTCGGCCCACCTTCACCACCTGTAATTTCTAGTTTTTTGATTCCTGCACCAACGGCCTGAAATAAAGCCAGATCGTCTCGTATTCTTAACGCTTCTTCGCTTGGTACTGCCAAAGAAAAAGCATAAGACAGCTCTGTGATGGATTTTAAGTATCGCTTTTTGCCATCTTCTAATCCTAAAATATAGTTCATTGCTTCGGAGATCACTTTTGTTTTTGCTGTTGCTTTGTCTGAAAAATAAGCCGAATAGTCAAAGTCATGATACATGTCTTTAATAACTTCGTATTTTTCTAGCATTACTGCAATAGCTTCTTCCTGAGGGATAATCGGTGTAGATCTACCGCTTTCTGTGTAATAAGATAACGCTTCTTTAAGTGATGGTGCTATGCCAAGATAGTCAACTACTAAACCGCCTTGTTTATCTCTAAACACTCTATTTACTCTAGCTATTGCCTGCATCAATCCATGACCTTTCATTGGCTTATCAATATACATAGTGTGCATACACGGTGCGTCAAATCCCGTCAGCCACATATCGCGTACAATAACCAACTTTAATTCATCTTTTGGATCCTTCATTCTCTTTGCTAGAGCTTCACGATCCTGCTTATTTCTAATATGTTTTTGAAAGTTCATCGGATCACTTGCCGAACCTGTCATAACAACTTTTATAAATCCTTTCTTATTATCGTCATTGTGCCACTCTGGGCGGAGTTTAATTATCTCATCGTAAAGCTCAACAGCTATTCTTCTACTCATGGCAACAACCATGCCCTTGCCGTCTATTGAAGAAAGGCGATTTTCAAAATGATCAATAATATCTTTAGCTATTAATTTAACTCTTTTTTCAGAACCAACCATTGCTTCAAGGCGAGCCCACTTGCTTTTCAACTTTTCTTTTTTCTCTACTTCTTCGCCCTCGGTAAGATCTTCAAAGTCAGGGTCAATATTTGGCCTTTCTGATTCCAATAATTGAATCTTAGCTAGTCGTGCCTCATAGTAAATGGGTACAGTAGCATGATCCTCTACTGCTTGAGCAATATCATATACATCTACATACTCTCCAAAGACAGCCCTAGTATTAGCATCTCTTAATTCAATAGGAGTGCCCGTAAAACCAATAAAAGAGGCGTTAGGCAACGCGTCGTGCATATGACGAGCAAAGCCGTCTATAAAGTCATATTGGCTCCTGTGGGCTTCATCAGCTATTACTACAATGTTTCTGCGGTCAGATAGCAGTTCTTGAGAAGCTCCTTTTTCCTCAGGAAAGAATTTTTGAATGGTGGTAAATATAACTCCACCCGAGGCAACCCTTAGAAGCTCCTTTAGGTGACCTCTATTTTCTGATTGAACAGGTGTTTGTCGCAATAGGTCTTGGCAATTTGAAAATACACCAAAGAGTTGATCATCAAGATCGTTTCTGTCTGTCAAAACAACTATTGTCGGATTATCCAAAACTTGAATCAATTTTCCCGCATAAAATACCATCGTCAAAGACTTACCGCTCCCTTGAGTGTGCCATACTACTCCGCATCTTCTATCTCCATTTAGGCTGGTAGCTTCTAGTGTCTCTTTGATCGCATGATTAGTGGCATGGTATTGATGGTAGGCGGCTAATTTCTTAATAGTATTTTCGCCGTCTG
>JACPGU010000002.1:308446-311798 GCA_016188915.1 Candidatus Microgenomates bacterium
AATAACATCTAATAATCTTTTTTTATCAAAAACTCCTCGGAGCAATACTTCCATTTCAGGAATTGTGATAGGAGCTAATTCATCGCCCTCAATAGTCCTCCATTTCATGAATCTTTCCATATCGGCAGTTAGTGATCCCATTCTTGCGTCTAGTCCATCACTAATTATGCACAATTCATTAAAGGTAAAAAGAGAAGGAATTTCAGATTTATAGGTTTGGATTTGATTAAAAGCATGTTTTACTGTTGCGTTCACATCTGCAGGATTTTTAAGCTCCACTACCACTAGAGGAATACCGTTTATAAAAACAATTACATCGGGTCTTCTGTTGCGATTATTTTCTATGATCGTAAATTGATTGATTGCCGTCCATTCATTGCTATCAAGATTCTTTGTATCAATAATTAAGACGCGATCGCCCGCTATAGTGCCATCCTCTCTGCGGTATTCTACGCCAACTCCATCCGTCAACATTTTATGAAATAACTGATTATTAATTGTTAGCTTCGGATTCGTCAAAGTAGCGTTAATAACTTTCTTTAATGCTTCTTCTTGAGCATCTTTAGGGATTTGTGGGTTGAGACGACTAATAGCAGATCTTAGGCGATCAACTAAAACCACATCGGAAAATGATTTCCGTTCTGGCTTTTCGCCATCAGGAGCAATCTCGGGCCCGAATACGATATCGTACCCAAGCTCCTGCAACCACTCCAAAACTGCTTTTTCTAAATCTGATTCTGTGTAATTATTCATAGTTGGCTATTTAGTTAAATTTAATAAACCATTTCGTGCTCTTTCAATTAAGTCGTCATATGTTAATACTTCAACCCAATGAAAATAGGATAGGAGTCTTCTGAGATATTTAGGGTAAGCATTATCGGTTTTCTGTGTCCCTACTCCCTCAGGCGTGATTCTTCTGCCAATTAGCAAGATACCTTTTGGCTTATAATATTTCCCATAATTATCCACCAAAACCTCTTCTTCTGTTTCATCATTTTTCTCTGTTGAATATGCACTATAGTAATGTTCAAGGTATCCAGTCAATTGCCCCAATGCTTCAGATAAATCAGGTGAAATATAGTGCCTTCCAGTAGCATCTTTTCTTAAAAGCTCAACATTTGGTAGCTTTACCTCCAATATGTCGCTCAGCCCATCAATTCTTTTTAGTCTTCTATCGGGGATTCCAGAGTCTCCAGCTCCCCTTACATCTAGTGCTTCATATTCTGGCCCAAGGATCCACGGCATTTTGGAAAGCTCCGCTTGGATTTCAGAAACTTCTTTTACATCAGGTTTATTTATCAGTTCTTCAAATTTATTAATCGCATCTAACTTCTCATCAATCTTTGCTTGAGATAATCCTTTTTTGATAAGTTCAGGTATATCAAGGTCAATAGTTAAATATCCCGATTCAAACAATTTTATTAGTGCTTCCTTTCCATTCTTATCGCTACTTAAGGTGATAAGTTTTGAATACAAATCGGGATCAATATTTAATGAGTCTGCTAAAACAAAGTTTCCAGAGGTCAATGTTCCTAGATCAGCTTCTGATAAGAATTTTATAAAATCCGTTAAAACACCAGCCTGTTTGAATTTTAAGATGATAAACTTTTCTTCAATTAGCTCACCATCATTTTTTTTATATTGAGAAAGTTTAATTCCAACAATCTCGTTTTTCTCACCTATATAAGTTGCTAAGTACTTAAATCTTTGATTATCCTCAATGATAAATTCAGAATCGGAGACAGTAGAGATAAGTTTATTTTGCGAAGCTCCAGTAGCAAAATTAGCAATTTTAATTTCGCCCTCATTTTGCATTGCAGTAAATGCGGTACCGGCAGAAGTTTTTACAGGTTTTAATTCTGAAAAATCCATCTTATTTTTTTATTGGTTTTATCAATTTCTTATTTAAGCAGTAAGTCACTATTTTCCATGTGTTTGGTAGATTATTTTGTTTATATGCTTGTGTTGTGCTCCACAAAAAAAGTCTGCCCATAATAAATCCCTTAAAAATGTCAAAAAATACATTAAAATCAATTTGTTTTTTCAAAACTAGATAACACATAAGTTCAAACTCCTTGTCTGCTTTGGCGGTTATCTCACTACTCATTGTCCTATGCAAATCTGCAAAGTCAGAATCGGGGTTTTCTTCCATAAATATATAATCATCTGGGGTTAGTGTTGGTTGATTTGAAAAGATATCAAGCAATCTTTCTCGGCATTTTAATAAAGTATCAAACTTTTTATTTTTTCTCTCTCTGACAACTACATAAGCAGAAAGCAAGAGAGATAACACAGATATTGTGATTGCAGAAATTTCTAGAATCATATTTTTACTCTTATTTTTCCGTTCATTAGTCTTGGTAATAAAGAATCACGAATATTTGAAAGCGAGTTTATTTCAAAATAAGTGTTCTTGAGTTGATTAAAAATTGACCCGACTAAATTATTAAAATCATCTATTGTTTTTTTGTCAGGTAGTATGACCTTTATCTTTTTTATGGATTGAGAATTGACGGCAGTTGCGATAGAAGATGTGCTACCCAACTGAGAAAAGTCATAATTTTTTAAAAATAAATAAATAAACTCAGGGCTTAGGTTGTAAGAATTATTAACCAATTTAAAGTGGGCTATCGCTTCATTAGAAAGCATATCTTCGGTTGTTATTGCTACCCTTCCAACAGTTAGTTTAAAACTTAATACCACTGAGTTTTTTGGTATTACTGGGACATTAAACCTTTCTACGGCATCTAATGTAAGATATTCTGCTGATTGGCCTATATAAATACCAACATGCCCTAAATCCCTAATAGATATCCACTTGATATCTGATGGATTTGTGGAAAACCATTGACTTTCTTTTCTCGGTGGAGTTCTTCCAATTGCAATATCTGTAATGCTACCAATCGGTTCAACACTCCATTCCTTTGGAATATTACCCAATTCCGAATCAACCATTTTACCGTCACTTGATTTATAAGGTTTCCCATTGTTATTTGGGAATTCAAAATCTATAAACCATCTTTTAAACAAATTTTGTCCAATTACTTCGAGAGTTTTGTTCATTTGTTGGTTGAGTTCGATTTTTGAGTCTAAATCTGAAAGGACTTTGGCGATGGCGACTTGTTCTTCTTCAGTTGTGGGAACGGCTACTTTTAGTGAGTATAATATTGACTGGTTTATTAGAGGCTGACTTGACCCTCCTCTCTGCTTGTTCAAGTCAAGCTTTTTTAGTAAATAGAACAAAAATCGTGAAGAATTTTTAGTTTTTGTGTGTCCAGTAATCGCATTATCTGTTACCCAGCATTTTGTTTTACTAAAATAGATGCTTCCACAGTAGGCACCAACGCGTCCA
>JACPGU010000003.1:0-4597 GCA_016188915.1 Candidatus Microgenomates bacterium
CGCTTAAATATTGATTGGGCTATACTTTCTAGCGTCTTATTCATTTGGCGGTTTAGCTCTATTTTGTCATCAAGAGAAGAAAGAATCTCGGCGATTTCTTGTTGTTCGGGTAGTTGAGGAAAGGGTAGCTTGATATTAGCGATATCATCTTTTGTAACCGATCCATATACAGTGCCCGTTTCTTTGCTAACAATATAGCTATTAAATGCTTTAAATAATTGGTAAATAAACTCATTATTTTTTCCATTAACAGACATCAGACCACGACCGATACAGAGATCGTTTTGTGCAATATTCACTTCTCCAACAGGTGCTCGTACACTAAGCAAAACTGACCCTGCTTTTGCAAGTTTTGTAACTTTCGTAGTCCATGTATCATAAGTAGGATATTTTTCACCAAAAGTTCGTACGCCTTGCAAAAACAGAGCACCATCACCCGATTCATTATAATATAAAGATTCGGGAGATTGACCCATAAGTATTTCCGCATGATTTTTTAGCTCATCAAAATCCCATTCTGCGGGAATAGCTCCGATTTCAGTTTCTTTAAATTGTATCTGATTGTTATTTGCCATATTATTTAAATAGTTTCTGTGTCTCTATTGTTTCACATATTCTATGAGCATCCGCAATGTCACAATCCCCCTCAATATTAGATATAAATTCAACCACTAAATCATATATTTTGGGTACTGACCATATTCTTGGATATATTCTAAAAATAGAATTATATTTTTTGTCATTAACGCCAGAGTAAGTGATAAGAAAAATGCCCGCAGTTCTTTTTAGATTTTCGTGATCTTTTACATCGGCATTGGTTGGAAAAAGACGAGACATGAAAAGCTGGAATCCATGACCAGTATCAAAGATTTCAGTTCCGTTGGTTCCGACCTGTATCCATAAGTTTACTGTTTTCTCATCCCCATTGTTTTCTAAAATTGGGTTTGGCTCATTTATATATGGATAATAAATACAATCACTAGCAGTAATAGTAAAAAACTTGATATTGTATGCTGGGCCCTTGCCCACATTTCTTAATCTTAATAAATATTCAACATCCACAACCTGTTGAACTCCTGCTAAATATTTTTTGTTTTCTCTTAAATATAAATTTAAAATTGGTCTTTCTTGAATTTTATTGCTTCTCTGTGCTTCTTTTGTATATTTCCAAACGATAACAGCCGTTATTATTAAAACAATGGTATTGATTACTCCAATTATAATTTGAAATGCTAATTCCATAAAAAGTTATAGTTTAAAGCCTATTTTACCTAAATTATTTTTAATTCTCCCTTCAAGCTCCTTTGATTTGACAAATTGTTCGGAAAGCTTCAGTGTCAACCGCTTCATTTTTTCTTCAAATATCTCATCATTGTCTTCTACAACATCAGACCCAACATAACGACTAGGAGTAAGGACAAAGCCCATTTCTTCTACTTCCTCTATCTTGGCTGATTTACAGAAACCTTTTATATTTTTATAAGCTCCTTTTGGATCACGCCATTCATGATAAGCTCCCGCAATTTGATTCAAATCTTCTTTAGTAAGCCCCTTACTTTTTTTGGTTACCAGTGTCCCTATTTTGCTAGCGTCTATGAATAGAATTTCTTGATGGCGATCTCGGAATTTATGATCGTGGCGATCACGAGAAATAAACCAAAGACAAGCGGGGATTCCCGTAGTGTAAAATAATTTATCAGGCATGGCTACTATACAATCAACCAATCCTGCCCTTACGAGAGCTTGCCTTATCTCTCCTTCACCAGAGGTATTAGAAGATAGGGAGCCGTTGGACATTACAAAGCCAGCTATTCCCGTTGGGGCTAGGTGGTGGATCATGTGCTGTATCCAAGCATAGTTAGCATTGCCAGCAGGTGGTACACCATATTTCCAGCGAACATCATCTTTTAGCCTCTCTCCGCCCCAGTCACTGATATTAAAGGGCGGGTTCGCCAATATGAAGTCAGCCTTAAGGTCCTTATGAAGGTCGTTATGAAAGGTATCTGCATTATGAGTTCCTATATTATTTTCAATACCCCTGATAGCTAGATTCATTTTGCATAGTCGCCATGTAGTTGGGTTGGATTCCTGACCATATATAGCAATATCATCTGTATTGCCACCATGCTCTTGTATGAACTTTTCACTTTGAACGAACATCCCACCGCTACCGCAACATGGGTCATAAACTCTACCTTTATAAGGCTCAATCATGGCCACAAGGAGCTTTACTACTGATTGAGGAGTAAAGAATTCGCCACCACCCTTACCTTCAGCTCCTGCAAACCTACCTATAAAGTATTCATATATTCGGCCTAGTATGTCTTTTGACCTGCTTTCTTCATCTCCTAAGCCAATGGTGCTAGCTAAATCTATAATCTCGCCTAGCCTAGTCTTATCCAAATCAGGCCTAGCATAGTTCTTTGGCAGTACTCCCTTTAGACTTGGGTTATCTTTTTCAATCTCAATCATGGCATCATCAACTAGCTTTCCAACCTCGGGCTTCTTGGCGTTATCTTTGAGATAATTCCATCTCGCTTGTTTTGGTACCCAAAAAACATTCTCTGCCTTGTATGCATCCTTGTCTTCTTCTTGGTCGTCATATGAATCAGCGTCATCCTTGATCTTATTATATGTTTCTTCAAAGGAATCTGATATGTATTTCAGGAATATTAACCCCAATATGACATGCTTGTATTCAGCAGGGTCCATATTGTTACGCATCTTATCCGCCGCTGACCATAGTTTTTCTTCAAAGCCGATATTGGCTGATGTTTTTGTTGCCATAAAAAATAAGTTTAATTATTTCTAAATTGAGCTACATTAATAGTGAAATTATATCAGATTTAATCAGTAAAAGAAAGGATAAAATTCAAG
This sequence comes from Candidatus Microgenomates bacterium, assembly GCA_016188915.1. Lineage (GTDB taxonomy): Bacteria > Patescibacteriota > JACPGU01 > JACPGU01 > JACPGU01 > JACPGU01. The sequence goes on from JACPGU010000003.1 coordinate 2,878, forward strand.
GGAGAGACTAAAAAATTCTGAGCAAAAAAGCCAAAAAATATGCTATAATTAAATAAAGAGAGTCTATATTAATTAGCAATATTTATGGCATTATCAGAAGACATTTTCCAAGATCTAAAATTTCCAGTAAAATATAAGGAATCCAGAAGGTTGGTGGATGATTGTATTAAGCTGTCCGTATCAGATTTTCCCAAGAAGCTCCTATACGCTACGGACAATGATAATGGGATCCTAAAATGCAAGTCAGGGAGCTTTGTTATAGACAAGTGTGCATATACCAATAAAAAAATGTATATTGGTTACGAGGTGAATCTAAATTTGGAGCCAGCGGAAATAAAGATATATTTTACAAGAGATATCAATAAAGCTCCTATTTCGCAAACATTTAAAATTAAAAGACAAAGAATTAATTATGGCTTGCGATGGTACTTCCTTGATTCTAATGGGATGGCCTGTAATACGCTTTATTTGCCCCCTAATGAGCTCCTATGGGGTTCTAAAGAAGAACATGCCCTAGTATATGAATCAACCAAGATAAAGAAGCATGTAGGCAATGGGCTGATATATGCTCATGGCCGTATGCTTAAAGCTAACAATGGGGCACTTACGCTTAAAAGAAATGTTTTTTACAAGGGAGCTGTAACAAAGAGGACTGTGCGACTGATACGGCAATATGGTAAATATGGGCTGGCTATACCTGATGTATTCCGACATATAGCAGATAGGCAGTTAGAAAACTTTCAAACAGGTAAATACAAGATAAAAGATACTGAGGAAGTAGCGGTTTAGATTTTGAATTCCAATACTTTTTGACGGTTTTGGTTTTGAAAGGGGCATTTTGCAAATGCTATTTTGATAGATTATTTCAAAATAAACCGAGACTTGCGGTCGGCGAGAAGAGATTTGAAACTTGCTATACCTGAAAGCTCCTATTGAATTGCAAATGATTTAGAAAATGCAGAGGATTTAGAAATTAATATATATACATAATGAAAATAGAACTTGCACCATATATTATTGCAAATCAATATATAAAAAGCGATCTTGCGGTTTTTTTATTTAATATGGTTCGCAATAAAATGGGTGTTTATTTTACGATAAAGGAAGCAGAAACGCCTATAAGATATTTTATTAAAACAAAAGACAACTATGATCGTGTCGGCGATGTAGAGACGCATCCGTTATGGTATTTGTCATGGCTATGTGATATATGGGGCCTTCATCCTGGGTTTGCTTTTTTTGATAATGTAGATTCACTAATAGAATATAAAAAACTTCTAGATCCATTCCCAGAGTCATTATGTGCACAGACAAGGGCTATTTTAGAAAGCCTGCAAAAAAAGGATGCTATTAGGCTTGCAACTGATATTTCTTTTGAAATAAACCCCGAAGAAGTTAAACGCTTCTCTTTTATATTCCTTGATTTATACCTAGAAACCATTAAGGATGATAGTAAAGTAGCACATACACCATTTAAGATATACGGTAAACAAAAAGATTATTTATTAAAGGAAATTGAAAAAACATATCTCCAAACTGGTAAAAAGGAAATTTTTTTAGATGCTTCAAAAATAAGTGAATCTTATCAATTAAACTTCTTTGAAGTTTTACTGACTTTAGAAAATGACGATTATATAAAGATTGAGCAATTGATAGCCAAAGATAAAAATGCCGATAATGGCAATTCGGCTAGCGTTACTATCAGTGAGAAGATGTTGGA
>JACPGU010000003.1:4608-147226 GCA_016188915.1 Candidatus Microgenomates bacterium
AGATGTTGGAAAATATAAATAATAATAACGAAAGCGGTAATGTGACTATAAATTTCAAAGAAAGTGGCGAACTTATTGAGGCTAATAGAGGTAAAATAATTAATAAATACGGAGAAGATAAGTTTGCTTATACTATCTGCTACTTTCTTTACAGTAATAGCAAGAATAGGGGTGAGTGGGTTCATTGGGATGAGATCGCTGATTATATTGATGGAGGAGAAAGATCTACAGTTGAAAATCGTAAGAAACAAATTTATGATGCAATAAGGGGTATAAACAAGAGAGCAGAGGCTACAATAGGATCTAAGATTATTGAAAATAATGGAGAAAACAAATACAAAACTATAACATAGTTATTTAAGCCAAAATATATAGTGAGTCACAATGACTCACCGCTCAAGGAGTAAGTTGTAATTATAAGCAACTTACTCTTTTTTGTTTATAAAAATTTAATAGTAATTGGAGGAATAAAAACATGAAGAAAGATAATTTAAAAGAAGATGGCACAAAAGGACTTTGGATGGACATAGATATATTGAGTGATCCTAATTTAAGCATAACCGAGAAGAATATATTGGCAAAGATTAGAGGTTTAGATGGTAGGAAGGGGTGCTATGCTACAAATGCTTATTTGGGGAAATTTTTCGGGCTTTCTGGCGGACAAATAAGTGAGTATGTGAATAAACTTATACGACTTTGTTATTTGCAATATTTCTATTTTGATGGACGGTCTCGGTATCTTAGGGTTATGGATATCCCTGATGCAGGTGAACAGAAAAGCTCTAGTCAGGATAAGTTATCAGGAGAAAGGAGGCTTAGTAAAAATGCCTACCAGAATAATATAGATATAAATGAAATAAATAATTTAGCCATCACCGCCTTGCCTAAGGGCAAGGGAGGGATTGGGGCGGGGTTTAATAGGGGTCTAACAAGGGGGGGAAATAAATATGATTATTTGCTTGTTCAGTCCGATCAGATATTAGATCAATTTGAAAAAATATTTTTAGGAACAAAAATTTTCCATAAAAATCCAACTCACATAAAGGCCATTTTATTATTGTTAGATATCTATGGTTATGAGGGAGTAAGAGAACTAGTAGCATTTTGGGAGAGAAATAAGGATATTAAATACTATCCGAAAATTTCTAACCCAAGAGAATTTTATGAAAAACTTGTTGATCTAATATGCATGATTATTAGAAATCACTCAATATGGCCCTTTGTACATATAAAAAAGCCTGAAATAGAGAATAAAAAAGAAGATACAGATGAGAATAATTCAAAATAATTAAATAAGATCAAAGATGCAAAAAAATATTACTAACAAACGAGGGAGGTATAAAACAAAGGAGATTGATGCTCAATACTCTTTTGTTGAGGTCGGTGACCTTCAAGAAAGGATAGACAGCATCTTTGATCCTATTTTTTTGAAGATAGCACAGGAGTTTTATGAGGAAAGACAAAAAGCTCTTGCAAAGTTAGTATTACTTAGCGATAATGATAATAACTTAGTAAATAACTTTGGAGAAATTAGAAATGAACAACCTGTTGGAATTTCTAACCGTTGACGAGGTTTCGGAGATATTAAAAATTCATTGGCAGACCACATTGACCTATATCAAGACTGGGAAAATTAAAGCAGTTAAGATCGGAAAGGGTTACAGGATAGCCAAAGCTGATTTGTTAGAATTTATTAATAAAAATCAAGTAAAAATAAAAAGGAAGGAGAAATAAATATATGTTAAAAGCCGCTTTATATGCCCGCGTATCAACGCAGAGGCAAGAACAAGAGGAAACAATTAAATCTCAAATTGATGAGATAGAAAGAAAAATAAGGGAAGATGGGAATGTATTATTACCGCAACATGTTTATAAAGACGAAGGATGGTCTGGAACAATATTAGCTCGTCCAGCATTGGATGCTATGAGGGATGGTGCTAAAAATCATGAGTTTGATATCCTCTATGTTTATGACAGAGGCAGGCTCTCTAGGGAGTTTTATGTTCAAGAAATGCTAATTGATGAATTAAATAATTTGGAAATAAAATTCTATACCTTGCGAGATATAAACGCAGGAAATGAGGATGAGAAATTTATGCAAGGAGTACAAGGTCTTTTTCATCAATATGAAAGAGTTAAGATTGCTGAACGCTTCAGAAGAGGTAAAATGTTTAAGGTAAAAAAGGGAGAATTGTTAGGTTATAACCCATTGTATGGTTATAGATACATCCCAAAGACTAAAGAAAAAAATGGCTATTTTGAGATTAATGAGGAAGAAGCCGAGGTTGTAAGAATGATATTTGACTGGGTTGGTAATAAAGGATATTCGCTCAACATGGTTATTAAGGAGTTATTTAGATTAAAGATATATCCCAAGAAACGCAAGCGTGAAGAGTGGACAAATGGCCCGATCAATAGATTAATCAAGAATACATCATATTATGGGGATCATTACTATAATAAGTGCACAGGTGTTGTACCAAAAAATCCTAAAAGTTTTGCAGGTAAATATAAAAAAGTGAAAAATAGTAGTAAGAAGCAGAAGCCAAAGGATGAGTGGGTTCTAATAAAAATACCCGCTATTATAGATAAGGAAATTTTTGATAAGGCTCAAAAAAGGATAGAGGCAAACTTTAAATTCAGCAACAAGAATAGAAAATATAAATATCTACTAAGTGGGATGATATACTGTATGAATGGTCATAAGTGTTATGGAGAAACTGTTAAACAAGATGACGGAAATATAAATCAATATTACCGCTGTGCCGAGAGAAGATACAATGTCACTAAACCAAAAACTTGTAAGGAAAAAGGCGTTAATGTAAATATCTTAGACAAATTAGTTTGGGAGCAATTATTAAAGCTCCTAACAAATGAGAAATTAATTGAAGCTCAGGCTAGAAAGTGGCTCTCAAGTAATAATGGTTCGGCAAATGTGGGTACTGGTAAAAATGAAATAAATAAGATAGAATTAGAGCTATCAAAGATACGCGAAGAAAAGTCGCGGTATGTTAAGCTATATGGTATGAATATGATTGATATGGATATCTATAGGCAACATATTGAAGATGTTGATAATCGCGAAAGCAGGCTTTTGAAGGAGCTCAGAACACATCAGACAAATGAAAGAGTAATAGATAATATTCCAAAATTAGATGCTGTTGCGATTTGCCAGAAGGCAAAAAAGTTTATTAAGGAATTAAATCTTAATAATCAAATGCTTACTGTTCGGACTTTGGTGCAAAAGGTCGTCGCCAACCAACAGCAAGCAATAATACATGGCTTTATGCCATTAGAAGTAAACACCGAAAAAGTGGGGTTATATGCTACAAATCGGTATCGTCGGCCTACCTAACGTTGGAAAATCCACCCTCTTCAACGCCTTGGTTGAAACCGCGCAAGCGGAGGCTTCCAATTATCCCTTCACCACCATTGAGCCCAATGTGGGGATTGTTAATGTGCCTGATTCTCGCCTGCGAAAGTCGTGCCAGCGGCAATCAAATTTGTGGATATCGCAGGGTTGGTGGAGGGCGCGAGTAAGGGCGAAGGTCTGGGTAACAAATTTCTTTCGCACATCAAAGAAACGGACGCTATCTGTATGGTTGTTCGTTGTTTTGCCGACTCCAATATCACCCATGTTTCCGGCAAAGTGAGCCCCGTTGACGATATTAGAGTTATCATGCTGGAACTGATTTTGGCGGACCTAGAACAGGTGGCGAAAGCCCTAGAAAGAAACGAAAAAGAGGCCAAAAGTGGCAATAAAGAAGCGCTCGCGCGCCAAGAAATCTTGAAAAAAATGAAAGAAACTTTGGAGGCGGAAAAAACTTTGAGAGGTAACGAAAACATTACTGATAATGATTATCAATTAGTTAAAGATGTCCAGCTCATTACTGCCAAGCCGATGTTTTTTGTCGCCAATGTGGCCGAAGATCAGTTAGGCGAAACACCGGCTGAACTCAATATGCCGGAAAATACCGTTATCGTTTCGGCGCGATTGGAGACAGAGTTGAAAGAACTAACTCCCGCTGATCGCATGGCTTTTGTCGAGGCAGAACACCGAGATCCTTTACCGGAAATTATTAGTACCGGCTACCGCGTTTTAAATCTTATCTCTTTTCTCACTGCCGGTCCGATGGAATCTCGAGCCTGGACAATTAAAAACAGCAGTAAGGCGCCACAAGCGGCCGGCACTATTCACGGAGATTTTGAAAAAAAATTTATCGCCGCCGATATCGTGCCGTATGAGAAATTTGCAGAAGTAGGTGGTTGGATTGCCGCGCGGGAAAAAGGATTCGTTCGCACCGAAGGGAAAGAATATGTAATGAAAGATGGGGATGTAGTGGTCTTTAAACATGGAGGGTAGTGAGTGGGGTTTAGCGTATAGCGGTTAGCGTTTAGAAAATGTATAATAGCTATATGTCTAAGAAATCATCATCAAAATCATCAATTTATCCGAAGGATTTAGAAAAGGAAACAGCCGAAGCCGAGCTGGATAGATTTTTGGCGCCCGAGGTGGAGGAGGAAGAAGAAAAAGTAGAAGTAACTCTTCGCCCCCAAAAGTTAAAAGAATACATCGGTCAGGAAAAAATCAAAGAATCACTACAAATCTTTCTGGACGCGGCGAAGAAAAGGAAGGAAGCGCTGGAGCATTGCTTGCTTTATGGTCCGCCGGGGATTGGCAAGACAACACTCGCCTTTGTTATCGGCAACGAAATGGGCTCTACTGTCAAAGTGACTTCCGGTCCGGCGATTGAAAGAGCCGGAGATTTAGCCGCTATTTTGACTTCGCTTGAAACTGGCGATGTGCTTTTCATTGATGAGATCCACCGCTTGAATAAGGTGGTGGAAGAAATACTCTATCCGGCGATGGAGGATCGAGCGATCGATATCGTTATCGGCAAAGGACCGGGAGCGCGGACGATGAGGATTCAGCTCAATCCCTTCACCGTCATCGGCGCGACGACGAGGATTGGCTCGCTGTCTGCTCCTTTGCGCGATCGTTTTGGCACAATATTTAATCTGGATTTTTATTCTGACGGCGAGATTGGACAGATTATCAAAAGGTCGGCCAAAATTCTTAGCTCTGAAATAGAAAAGGGCGCGGTGGATTCTCTGTCTCGCCGTTCGCGTTTCACTCCTCGTATTGCCAATCGGCTCCTGCGTCGCGCGCGAGATTTCGCTGATGTTCGCCACGATGGCACGATTACTGGTGAAGTGGTAGAGCAGGCGCTTGAGATGTTGGAAGTGGACGAGCTAGGGCTAGACAAGGGCGATAAAAAAATCTTGCTGACCATCATAGACAAATTTGCCGGCGGACCGGTCGGGCTAGACACATTGTCAGCAGCAACAGCCGAGGATCGAGAAACGATAGAGGATGTATATGAGCCGTATCTTTTGCAGATAGGTTTCATTGAAAGAACTCCCAGGGGCAGGAAGGCTACCAGGAGAGCTTGTCAACATTTGGGCAATACGCATCCGGATGATTTACAAGAAAAATTGATCTAACCCCGCTTTGATACCAGGCGGGGTTTTTGAAGTAGTTGCGATGTGGGCTCAAATATAGTAAAATTAGCTTAATATACTATTTATTTTATTATTATGTTCGGTAGTCTTTTTCTTACTGTCTATTCTTTATTCTTACTCACCTACATTGGGTTGATGGGCTATGCTCTCTACCGAGTCTGGATTTTTGGCAATAATAAAGAATTATTAGGGAAAACTCGCCATGTCTCCTTGGTGGTTTTTGTTGTGATTGCCAGTATAATAATAGCCAGCATTATTATTATGAGTCGCTATAATTGGGATGATACGGCTACTTTTTGGCTCCGACAAGTTTTTCCAGAGCAAAAAGAGACTATTACTGTTAATAAATAGAGTCTATGCAAAGAGAACTAATTTTGATGCTTCATCCTGGCGAAAAGATAGTGATTATTTTACGCCGTCATTGGATCGCTTTTTTGAGCAATGCTATTTTGGTGTCCTTTATGATTTTGACATTGGCTGCTTTTGTGGCTATCAGTAACGCAGTTCGCTATCATATCAGCTATTCAGAGATATGGGGTATTGTTGGAACACGTTTTAATGTGTTGGAGGCTATTGTTTTGTGGATGACATTTTTGGCTTTGATAGCTTATGGCAGCTTGATAGCGGGGAGCAGGGTCTTGGAAAGCGCATTTTGTTCTCATGCTCTGGCTTTATGGAAAAGACATCGTATAGTTGTCTTGGGATTTGTTTCTGGGCTAATTGTTTTGGCTTTGATTTTTGCTGTGGCGGTTTTTATCAATGATGAGATTGACACAAAAATAGCTCAAAATATTATTCCTATTCAGTCTAAAAATATCAGTGAGAATATTGGCCAAGGTTTGATTTTGGTTGTTGGCAGTATGTACGCTTTATCTATTATTGGTTATTTTTTCATTTCTTGGTTGGACTATTATCTAGATGTTTTTGTGGTCACCAATCGCCGCATTTTGCGCATAGAACAAATCGTTTTATTCGGGCGCAAAATTTCCGAAACTAGTTTTCAGCATATTCAAGATGTCAGTTCTAATATAAAAGGAGTAATAGACACATTATTGGATGTGGGGACGGTTTTTGTAGAGACGGCGGGAGAAAGAGAAAATTTTTCTTTCAATTTGGTTTCCCATCCAACTTCTTTGGCCACTACTATTTTGCAATTGCAGAGAGAAGAATGGATTGAAGAAGGGGTGCAGGGAGATTTGACTAATCAAAAATTGGTTCTGGAGGAGCAAAAAATAATGGAAATGGAGACAAAGGCTATAGTCGCGGAAGAAAAGGAAAAGCAAAAACGGTCTGGAAAAGAAAGCTTACCTCCCCAAAAAACACTTCAAGAAAAAATTATTTATAATGACGGTCGCGTGGTGATAGAAGACGGCGTTATCTGGCAAAGCGAACAAAATATTACCGAAGAAATATTGTCCACCTTAAACGACATGGAAGATCTAGGAAAAAATTAAAAAACTTGCGTTCTATTCGGTCTGGTTTATAATAGGGGCATGAGAAAACTTTTTTCTTATTTCTCTGTCGCCTCTCTCGTTTTGCCTAGCCTTGTCTTGATTTTTCCCATACTGAATGTTTTGGCTTCCACTGCTTCTAATCTCGTTATCTCGGAGGTTCAAATCGCAGGAGTGGCTACGGATGACGATTTTGTGGAGATTTATAATCCGACTGTCGGAGATGTGAATCTTGATGGCTACCGTCTGTCCAAACAATCTTCAACGGGGACAGAGTATACCGTCAAAACTTTTTCAGCAAGTAATATCATACCCGCTTTTGGGTATTTTTTATGGGCCAATTCTAGCTATACGACTATCAGCCCTGCCCCTGATGAGACTAGTTCGCAGACTTTGGCGGCGAATAATGGGTTGGCTTTACAAAAATTTAATAGTACATCGGAGCTTTGGGAAAATATCAGTATGGTTGGCTGGGGGAATGGTTTTGGCGGTAATTTTTTTGAAGGAACGACTTATCCCAATAGTCCCGCGGCCAGCGAAAGCATAGAGAGACTGCCAGGAGAGACAGATTCTCTAAAAGGTAATGGAGAATACACTGGGACGAACAGCGCGGATTTTTCTCTTCGCGCATCTGCTCAGCCACAAAATAGCGCTTCCGCGATAGAAATACCGGATGGTATGTCATTGGCAGATAATATTTTGCCTGTGGCCATTCCAGGTACCAGTAAAATAGTCGCCATTGGCGCGGAAGTTTCTTTTGATGGTTCTGGATCGTCTGATTCAGATGGAACTATTGTGGAATATTTATGGGGTTTTGGCGACACTACCACTGGAGGAGGTGTTAACACTAGCCACATTTATGGCGCGACTGGACAATATACTGTCAGCCTGCGTGTCACCGATAATGATGGTGGTCAGCATATAGACTTTACAGAAGTTTGGGTAGCAGACAATGGTGATTATTCTAATCAAGTTTTACTTAACGAATTTATGCCGGCGCCTGGCTCCACGACTGACTGGGACAGTGATGGTACGGCCAATATCAATGATGAGTGGATAGAAATTATAAATATCTCTGCTTCTGCCATTGATCTATCGGGCTGGATTCTTGATGACATAGATGGAGGCTCAATCCCTTTTGTTATTGAAGGAGAAACGATAATAAATCCGGGCGCGGTTTTGGTTTTTTACAAAATAGATACAGATTTGGTGCTGAACAACACCGGAGACACGGTGCGACTTTTGAATCCTATCGGTACACTCGCAGATTCTCGCTCCTATACTAGTGTCGGGACCGATGAGAGCTATAGTCGTTCGGAAAACGATGCCGCTAGCGTTTGGCTAGACACATATACTCCCTCTCCTGGAGAATTAAATCCTGTTCCGCCCAATGTCGCGCCAACAGCTGTAGCCGGCAATGATACTGTCGCGCAATTAGGAACGTCAACCAATTTTGATGGCTCTGGTTCATCTGATTCGGACGGAACCATTGTCAGCTATTCTTGGGATTTTGGCGATAGTATGAGCGGTAGTGGAGCAACAACCAGCCATAGTTACGCCACCGAAGGCACTTATAATGTTATTTTGACCATTACTGATAATGATGGAGCTACTGGTCAGGACACAATGGTTGTGACGGTTAGCGCTCCCCCTCCTGCATACACTCCACCACCGGAGGAACCAACGGGTGGAGAGATAGCTATTGTGGAAATCTTGCCAGACCCGACAGGTAGCGATAGCGGGACAACGGCGAATGCCAGTCGCACCAAAATATCGGTGAATTCTGGTAGCGGAGAGTATATAAAGTTAAAAAATATTGGAACGACAACAGCCAATTTGAAAAATTGGTCTATTGATGATGGCGATGGAGGAAGCAAGCCCTTTATTGTCAGTTATGATTATTTAGTAAAGCCAGACGAAATAGCTACTTTTTACAGTTCGGAGACAAAGTTGGCGCTGAATAATAATGGCGATTCGGTAAGACTTTTTAGCCCGCAAAATGCTCTGGTTTCTCAAGTCACCTATGATGGTCCGGCCAAAGAAGGGGTGCCATTCGTCTTGAATTCCATAAAAAATGTCTGGCAATGGTTTGACGAGATAAAAAATATTGGCGAGGAAGAAAAGTTGGCAGAAGAGACCAAAGAATCATTACCAGAAGAGGCGGTTTCCAACATTACTTTGCCTGATAATAAAATCATTATTCCGCCGGTCTATACGGCACAGCCTTTGGCTAATATTGTCCGTCCAAGCGATGAAAAAAATTCGGATGATAAAATAGTTTCGACCAAAACATCGCGACCTGTCGTCAAAATAGACAATGGCTCTGAAAACTCTTTTGTCCAGCCAGCGGAAGCAGCTGGGATAGAAAATACGGCGCCAATTTCGCCCAGCGCGAAGAAATCTTTGGCTACCTCTCCCTATCTGATTTTGCCCTTGATGCTTATGGGGATTATTTTGATAATCAAATACGTTGTTGGCTATCAGCGTTTGGCACAAGCCGTAGAGAATAATTTGCAAATCAAAGAAAAAGAAGAATTGGCCGACATCAAAAATATTTTCGGGGGCGAAGAAGAAGAATAATAAAAAAAAGATCATTTTTTTGGTATCTACCTTTGACGCATAGAGGATTTGATTTTGGTCCTAGCCTCGCTGGTTTTGACGAAATCAAGCCATCCATTAGATGGTTTTTTATTTTTTTGCGTGATTATTTCTACCACTTCACCATTTTTTAATTGGTAGTCCAGCCCCACCATTTTTCCTGACACTTTGGCGCCGGCGCAATGATTCCCAATATCTGAATGAATAGCATAGGCAAAATCTACTGGTGTAGCGCCTTCCGGCATATCAATCACATCGCCCCTGGGAGTGAAGACAAAGATGCGATTTTTAAAAAAATCAATTCTTAAACTTTCAATAAAATCTTCTCCGCCAGAATTTTTTTGCCACTCTTTTAATTGTTTGACCCAAGAAAATTTATTTTGGTTGAGCAATCCTCCGGTATCTGGCTTGCCCTGAGCTACGTAGGCCCAGTGAGCGGCAATGCCGTGTTCGGCTTCCTCATGCATTTTTCTTGTCCTGATCTGGATTTCAATTATCCTTTCTTCCGGAGTGATAACAGTAGTATGAATGCTTTGGTAGCCGTTGGGTTTGGGAACGGCAATATAATCCTTGATTTTGCCGGGCAGAGGCCGAAACATGGTGTGAATGATGCCGAGCGCCTGATAACACTCATCTACTTCATGAAAAATCAGACGCAGAGCGGCGATGTCGTAAACCTTGTCTAGCCCACCTTCTTTTTGCATTTTCTTGTAAAGGCTCCAGAGATGTTTGGTGCGCGAACCCATGGAAATGGGCGCGAGATCATCCTCTTTTAATTTGGCCAAAATCTCGGGTTTTATTTCTTCCAGATATTCGGTGAGATTTTTGTAAAATGGCGCAGAATCGGCTAATAATTTCCGGTATTCTTCGGGATGAAGGTATTGGAAGGCCAAATCTTCCAGCTCGCCCTTGAATTCTCCCATCTCCAAGCGGTCGGCGATAGGAGCGTAGATTTCCAGAGTCTCTCTGGCGATCCTCTCTCTTTTGGCTTCCGGTAAGAATTGTAAAGTCTGCATATTGTGCAGACGGTCAGCCAATTTGATCAAAACGACGCGGATGTCTTCGGCCATTGCCAGAAACATTTTGCGCAAACTTTCTGTCTCTCTTTCTTGTCCGCGGTATTTTAATTGACCTAATTTGGTGACGCCACTAACTAAAAAAGCAATATTGGCGCCGAATTCTTTTTTAATCTCTTCTAGGGAGTGGGGAGTGTCTTCGGGAACATCGTGGAGTAGCCCAGCGGCAATGGTTTCGGTATCCAAGCCCATTTTGGCCAAAGATTTGGCTGTGGCCAGGCAATGGGTAAAATATGGCTCTCCTGATAATCTTTTTTGCCCAGCGTGGGCTTTTTCAGCAAAAAAGAAAGCCTTTTCCACTATCATTTTTTCTTCCGGAGAGATTTTTTTTACCGAGGCATTCAGTAATTCTTCTAGCATATTTTTCATAGTATGCCCTATTCTACTCTTAATGTTATAATATATCTATATGAGAAGACTGTTGCTAATTTTGGGCCTTGGAATTTTTTTGGCCGTATCGGCGACTATTTTTTTGCGTTGGAGCGGGACAAAGCTTTATAACTTTTATTTGCACCAAAAATATCCCCTAATCTATAGTGAAGAAATATCCCAATACGCCGCCCTTTATAGCCTGGATCCATTTTTGGTTACGGCTGTTATTTATGAAGAAAGTCGTTTTTCTCCGGTGTCTCGATCGGACAAAAATGCCTTGGGATTAATGCAGATTTTACCAGAGACAGGCCTATATATAGCTGAAAAACTAAATGAAAAAGATTTTCAAGCAGAAAAATTGTTAGATCCAGCGTTCAATTTACGCTACGGTTGCTATTATCTGCGTTATCTACTAGACAAATATGGAAATAATGAAGAAAAAGCTCTGGCTGCCTATAATGCCGGAGAGGGGAATGTTGATGCCTGGCTTTTAGCCAAAGATTATAAAGTAAAATTTCAAGAAACATCTGATTTTGTAAAGAAAGTTTTGGCTACTAAAATAGTCTATCAAAAACTGTACCTTTTTTAGCTAAAGGTTGAGACTATATATAAAACAGCTTTATGGAGTTATTTTATACGAAAAAACATAGACTTTATGTTTTCGGTGGATTTTTTTGGCTTTTGTGTTATAATTAAAAATATTACTTCAGTAAACAAAAAATCATGAAAATAGATATCAAAGCTTTTTCTTTGGCTATGGCTCTTTTTTGGGGATTTTCTGTGACGATCATTACTTTGGTTAATGTTTATTTTGGAGTATGGGGATCATATGTCAGCTTGATTAACGAAATTTATCCCTGGGGTTATGAATCTTCCATATCTGGAGCATTGATTGGTCTTGTCTATGGCTTGATTGACGGGTTTGTAGGGGGAGCTGTCTTTGCCGCTTTTTACAATTTTTTCATTAAAAAATAATTGATGGGAAAAGTGTTGGTTGATAAAAAAAGATGTATCGGCTGTGGATTGTGCGTAGCGATTGCTCCCGATGTTTTTTATCTTAAAAAAATTGATAATCAAATAATTGCCCTTCCTAATGAGGATTATGATAGGACAAAAGAGAAAGAAAATATCCAAGATGCCATAGAGGGTTGTCCAACGGTGGCTATTAGAGAAGAAGCAAAAAATTAAATTTCGTAAAAGCCAACAGCAAGAAAGGAAATATAAAATTTATGATTTTTTTGGCTGCCGATCACGCCGGATATCGTCTCAAAGAAATAGTCAAAAGCTTTTTGACTTTTTTGAATATGGAGTTTGAGGATCTGGGTGCAGATACCGACGAATCTACTGATGATTATCCGGATTATGCAAAAAAATTGGTCAAAAAAATGAAAAAGAAAAACGACCGAGGTTTTCTTTTTTGTGGCTCTGGAGTGGGAATGTGCATGGCGGCCAATCGCTATAAAGAAATTCGTGCGGCTACTGCCGGTAGCGAGCATGCCGTTATTATGTCTCGGATAGAAAATGATGCTAATGTATTGTGTCTGGCCTCTCGCCTGACTAACGAACACGCAGCCAAGAGATTTATAAAGCTTTTTTTGGACACGCCTTTTTCGGGTGAGTCGCGTTACAAAAGAAGAGTGAAAAAATTAGATTCACGATGAGACAAATAATAGCCGCTATTTTAGCGAAAGATATTCAGGAGTTTGAGGACAAACTCGCTATTTTGAGTGTTTTTGCCGATAATATACAACTTGACATTGCTGATGGCGATTTCGTTGATAACAAAACAGTAGAATTGGCTAGTATAAAAAATTTGCCTCAGGGCAAAAAATATGAAGCGCATTTGATGACCACCGATCCTCTGGACTATCTAGTTCACTGCAAAAGATTGGGGATAGAAAAAGTAATTATTCATGATGAAATTGAAAAAGATACAGGGCAAGTCTTGGACAAAATAAAAGAAAGTGGACTGAAGGTTTTTTTAGGGCTTAATCAGGAGACAGCTATCGGTAAAATAGCCCCCCATGTTGATAGAATAGACGGTGTTTTATTGATGGCGGTGCCAACTGGTTTTGACGGACAGGAATTTGCCCCTCAAACAATAGAAAAAATAAAAGCCCTACGAGAGCTTTATCCAGATTTGATCATTGAAATAGATGGAGGAGTAAATCTCAATAATATTGAAGGGATTTTTTCCGCGGGAACAAATATCGTTGCTGTTGGAAGTGGTATTTTGAAAGCAGAAAATCCCAAAGAAATTTGGGAAAAATTACAATTTTTGACGCAAGATAAACAAACACAAAATGTCAATTAAAATAAAACAATTAGAAAATGTAGCGCGTAATTTGAGGCATGATACTACCGAGATGCTTTATCGGGCAGGTTCTGGCCATTGGGGTGGATCGCTCGGTATGGCTGATATTTTTGCAGCTTTGTTTTTTGGTGGGATTATCTACTACCCTTGGAAAAAAAATCAATGGAATAGACGTGATCGCTTTATTCTGTCTTGTGGCCATATCTGTCCTATTTTTTACGCGACATTGGACAGATTAGGATTCTTTGGTGACAAAAAAGCTATTCTTAGAAAACTAGGTTCTCCCTTGCAGGGGCATCCGAGCCATATTCATATTGAAGCGGTGGAAACGTCCACTGGTCCTTTGGGGCAAGGTGTAGGAGTAGCGGTCGGAAAAGCTTTGGCGCTCAAGATGCAGAAGAAAAAACAGCGAGTCTTTTGCGTGACAAGTGATGGTGAGCACGAAGAAGGCTCAACTTGGGAGGCTATTTCTTCGGCGGCAAAATTCAAGCTAGACAATTTAATTTTTATTCTTGATAGGAATCATTTGCAAATAGGTGGATCAACGGAAGAGGTGGCCAATCTCGGTAATCTGGCGGAAAGATATCGTTTTTTGGGCTGGGATGTTTTTCAAACTAATGGCCACATTATGCCAGAAATTTTGGATACTTTTCGTAAAGTAAAGCGCGCCAACGGTCGGCCGAAATTGGTTATCGCCGAAACTACTATGGGAAAGGGAGTAAGCTTTGTTGAGAATGATTATCGTTATCATGGCAGGGCTCCCAACGAGGAAGAATACAAGAAAGCAGTGACGGAGCTAAGAAAATAAGAAATTAAGAAAATAAATGAGCGGGAAAAGATGAAAAATCTGCAATCTGAAATCAAAAATCTGCAATTAAAAATGTCTTGTCGGCAGGGATATGGGGACGAGATTTTGGCATTGGCAAAAAAGAACAAAAAAATCATCGTTTTATCTGCCGATTTGATGGACTCTTTACGCGTCGCAGAATTCAAGAAAAAATTTCCCAACAAATTTTTGGAAATGGGGGTATCGGAAGCCAACATGATTTCTGTCGCCGCGGGATTGGCGCTAGAGGGATTCGTTCCTTTCACCTCTTCTTTCGCTGTTTTCACGCCCAACCAAGCGGTTAGCCAAATTCGTGTTTCGGTGGCCTATAACAAAGCTAATGTGAAAATAGTCGGCTCGCACGCCGGGGTATCTATCGGTGCTGACGGAGCTACTCACCAAGCGCTGGAAGATATTGCTATTATGCGCGCTATTCCGGGGGTTACTATCTTCGCGCCAGCTGATTATTGGCAGACCAGACGGGCGGTGCGAGCGGCGGCGAAAATGAACGGTCCGGTCTATATTCGTTTTGGTCGAGGAGATATTGAGCAGATAACCAACGAAAAGACTCCTTTCAAAATAGGCGAGGCGCAGATTTTGAAAAAAGGTAAAAGCGGGACGATTATTGCTCACGGCGAATCTGTCCATAGAGCTCTGCTCGCTGTGGCGGAACTGGCCAAAGAAAAATTGGATTTTGGCGTCGTCAATCTACCAACGATCAAGCCTTTGGATGAAAAAACTATTTTGAACTTGGCTCGTAAAACCAAAAGATTTGTTATCGCCGAAGATCATCAATTGACGGGTGGACTGGGCTCGGCTGTGGCCGAATTTTTAGCTGAAAAATACGCTATTCCGATGGAATTCGTCGCTATCCGCGACAAATTCGGCGAATCGGGTGAAGCGGAAAAATTAGTCAAAAAATATCACATTGATACAGAGGATATTGTAGAGGCGGGAAAGAGAGTGATGGGGAGGAAGAGATAGTTGGTGAAATTCTAAATCCTAAACTCTAAATCCCAAACAAATTCTAATTTTCCAAATACAAAATTCAAAACAAAAAGTCAATATGGCAGAAAATAGAGAAAAACAATATGATTTAGAGGAGAGAACTTTTATTTTCGCCAAAAGGTGTAAAGATCTCGTAAGAAAGCTTCCAAAATCTACCAGTAATTTTGAATACGGCAAACAGCTTATTCGTTCTTCTGGCTCTCAAGCAGCCAATTACATTGAAGCCAATGAAGCTTTGAGTAAAAGAGATTTTCTTATGCGGATAAAAATTTCTCGTAAAGAGGCAAAAGAAAGTGGTCTGTGGCTTCGCCTCATTGACGTTTTACCAGAAGATATATCAGAGCAAAAAAGCCTTATGCAAGAATCAAAAGAGCTATCGAAGATATTTGGCGCTATCGTTGAAAAATGCAAATAATTAAGTTTTGGATTTTAAATATTGTTATTTTGGTATTGTTTAGAGTTTGGGGTTTAGAAATTAGAATTTAAACTTTTTATGCAAACTTACGATCTCATTATAATCGGTGCGGGGCCGGCGGGAATGACCGCCGGACTTTATGCCGCGCGCCGAGCGATGAAAGTGATTATTTTGACCATGGATATCGGCGGGCAAGTGGCGACCACGCCGGATATTGAAAATTATCCGGGGATTGATTTTGTTAAAGGAACAGACTTGGCGCAAGCGATGTACGAACAGACTTTGAAAGCCGGCTGCGAAATCAGGCTCAATACAATGGTGGACAATTTAGAAAAAAGAGGCGAGGAGTATATAGTTAAGGCTGGTGGCGAGGAATATAGCGCGCCTACAGTCATTCTTTCTTTTGGCAAAACTCCTCGCAAATTGGGCGTACCGGGTGACGAGGAATATCGTGGCAAGGGGGTTACTTATTGCGCTACTTGCGACGGACCACTTTACAAAAACAAAACGGTAGTAGTGGTTGGTGGCGGAAATTCGGCTATTGACGCGGCGTTGTATTTGGAAAAAATAGCGAGTAAAGTTTATCTTGTCCACCGTCGTGACCAATTGCGAGGCGAGGCGGTAATGATTGATCGTGTTACGAAAAATTCCACCGTAGAAATAATTTGGGACTCGGTAGTTACGGAAGTGGCTGGTGATGGCGAGGTGGTAACAGAGGTGAAACTGAAGAACATCAAAACCGAAGAACAAAAAAATATAAAAACAGACGGAGTTTTCGTAGAAGTTGGTTTCGAAATCAAAGCGGATTTTGTCAAAAGTTTGGTAAAAACTGACGAGGCTGGACAAATTATCGTGGATGAATTTATGAGGACTTCCGATCCGAATATTTTTGCTGTGGGCGACTTGACCCCCGTACCGTACAAACAGATTGTCATCTCTGGCGGGCAAGGGGCGATCGCGGCTCTGGCCGCCTATGACGACAATGCCAAAAGAGCTGGCAAGCCGACGGGAGGAACGGATTGGGGTTCGCTGAAAAAATAGGGAATAAGTATGGAAAAACCGCCCTTCTAGGGCGGTTTTTGTGGGCCTTGGCCAGGGTAGGAGATGCCTTTGATGCCTTTTTTCGGCGGTTTCGGCGGTTTTGGCACCAGAGGGATGACGCTGTCCAAAAATTCATCGGTGACGGATTGGTATCGGTCGCGCATATCTTCCAAAAGTCTGGAAACAAAGGTGCTTTTATAAAACCTGCCGTCATTTTTTTGGAGATTGGCGACAGATTTCAAGATGAAAGCGCGTAGTTCGGGTGGATTGGGCAGGAGGCCGTAAAGCCTGGCAAAGACGATAACTTTGTCCTCTGCTCGAGAAACTTTGAGTCTCCTGAAAGCCCATGGTATATCACATTCTTTTAGGCGGTTGAGGTCGGTGCTGGCGATATTGCTCAAAGTTTTTTTCAAGCAAGAGACCAATACATCTAGATCTGGTCTTTTCTTTTTTGTCATGGCTTCCTCCTTTATAAAGGGACTTTTTGGCTTATTTTGCTTTTATCACTCTACCATCTTTGGCTAAAGAAAGCAAATTTGTATAGATGATTCAAATTTTTTAGAAAAAACTGGCTTTACTTTTCTTTCTTATCGCAGTTTAATGAAGAAGCGGAGGGGAAGTATCTTTCCGTATTTTTTTGCCCATTAAAAAAAAGAAAGGAGCCAAACCAATGGCCAAGAAAAAGACTAGTTATCTTTTTGATTTGGCTCCTAGGAAAAAAATCATCCTGGAAACCATAAAAAAGATGCCAAAAGGGCAGGTGTCAAATCACTTTCTTGTTTGGCTGGAATACCTCTTTGCCAAAAAAAAGAAAGTTGCCTATCAGATATTTAAGCGCTTGGAAGAAAATGGATATTCGACAGAAGACGCTATACGACTTTTGTCGTCAGCGGTTGGTGGACAGATAAATAATTCTTCCGGCCAGGCGACCATTCGTTCTATCTCTGGAGGCAGTATAGATATCGCTGGTTTAACGCGCGAGTGGAAAGAAAGAACAGGGGGGCCAAAAACTTCTTTGGCTTTCAATTTCGGCACGCGCGCCCACGATTTTTTCTTGCGTCTTTTAACGCGCGGAGAAGTAGATGACAAAAATCCGGACGATCGACGACAACTATCGCTTTGTCCTCAGCCAGAACAAATTGCGATGGACTTTGGCGAAGAAGAATTTGTCCAGTATTGCCGAGAGCGGAAGTTTTCTCGCTCTACTCCGCCAAGGGAACTGCTTGAAACAATCCGTCATTATTGGCGCAAGAGCTTGGCGCTGGGTTTTTCTCCGAAAATTTGGACGAGAAAAAGCGAACAATTCAGCAGAGTTTCCTATCAGTTGGAATATCTCCTGAGCTTTATTTTTGGCGATCGGATGGACGGATTGGACGTTTCTACACCGGAGGGCAAGTATCTTTACGGTATCGCCTTGCGATCTTGGGCGGCTTTTTTGGCTCAATGGTCGGGAGAGGTCTCCTGCGGATTTTTTGAAATCAATGTCTTGCCTCCCGGCGAGCAAAGTTTTCTTTCGCACGCAGGGAGAATGGACTTGCTGGAGATAACTTCTTGGGGCAAAGGCCAAAAACCGACCATGGAGGAGATGGAGGATATTCGGCATCGCATCATCCGCGCTGGTCGCGCTCCCAATCTAGAGTCGGTAATTGGCGCTATCTTGGATCGACATGGCCAATTTCAGGCGGTGGTCAAAGATTTGAAATTTTGCGTCGGCGATGTGGCCGGCAGTAATCCTTCACTTTCGGTGGTGAAAGACGCTCCGGCGGAAAAAGACCGATGGCAGATGCTTTCTTATCTGACTTTTGCCCACCTGATTTACATTTGGTGTCGTCATGAAGCGACAGAAGACCCATGGTCTTTTCAGCCGATTTTTACCGGAGAATTGATTTATTTTTTTCCGGCCGGTGTCAAAATCTGGCCCGTTGCGCCGACAACTGAAGAACTGCGCGATTTTTTCAGGAAAGAAATCGTGGAGCGACTCTCTCGCGGACGCAAACGAGCCAATCTGGCGCGGGCAACCAAAGCGGTGGGAATGGCAACCCAGCTAGCTTTTCACAATGGCGGTCATCGCCGGCGGAGGAAAGCTAATGGTAATTTGTCCACCGATATTGGCAGGCAAACTGATTTATGGAGCTTGGAACCACGACCAACGCTTTCCGATTGGCTCGCGCAAGTAGCCGATAGTAGCAGAGTGTGGGCGGAGCATAAGCCATGGACGGAGATCCGGTCAGTTGTTTCTGGTGGCAAGGAAGAAAAGCGTCTAGTCTTACACTGGGACAAATTTGTCCAGGCTTCTCTGGACAAATCTGTTCCTTCCATCAGTCGTCCCGGACGGCGCGGGCCATTCATTACTTGTCCTAACCCTAGTCATCAAGACAGGCATCCTTCTTGCTATCTACATCTGGACACGGGAAGCTTCAAGTGTTTTTCCTGTGGTGTTTCTGGTCGGGTAGAAGGAAGGGGCGCGGGAGAGGTCGGACAATCTATCTTTCGGCAAGCGGTGTCGGTAGTGGTGGACGAAAAACATGCCACCATTATGAAGACCGCGCAAAAGTATTTGTCGCGCTGTCTCTGGCGGAGCGAATCAGTGGCAGGGTGCGTCGCGCAAGATTATTTGCGCTCTCGGCGCATTCCGTTGGATTTGGCCTATCATTACGGAGTGGGTTTTGATGACGGAGGGTTGGTTTTTTACCTTTTGAAAAAAGGTTTTCCAGCCACCGATCTCATCCATTACGGTTTTTTGGGGCTTTCGGCCAAAAAAGACCGCGGCTCTCCTTTTGCTCGGGAATTGATGAAAGTTTTATCAAAACTCGGGCAAAAAACGGAAAATTTCTGGCCAGAAGACTCTCGGCCGTATCCAATCTTGCGGGGCAGAATGACGGTACCGTTGTCCATTAATGGACAAACGACAGCCAATTTTTATGGACGCGATATAGCGACACGATCCAAAGATTTTGCCCATCGGAAATTGTCCAATCGAGCGACCAATGTGGCGGCCGGTGTTTTTAATATCAGCGCTTTTTTCCGTCAGAGCTTTGATGAACTGATTTTGACGGAAGGAATCTTTGACGCTCTTTCGCTGATTGCCATTGGCCATGATAATGTAATGGCGGCCACTGGATTAGACGAGAGAAGCCAGCTATGGCTACCCGAGCTTCTGGCGCGCTCTGGCAAGAGGGCGATTCATATCGCCTTGGATACGGACAAGCCGGGGAGAGAAGCGGCGCAAAAATCGGCGCAAAGATTGCGCGATCTTGGCTTCAAAGGCGAGATTACCGATTTTACTCACAGTTTCTTTACGGAAAGAGGTTTTTGGGATAACGGAGCAGAGAGTCCTCTGTCAAATTGTCCTAAGGACTTTAACGCTTGGCTGAAAGATCATGAAGGCCATCGCGAAATCACTCATTGGAGGGATGAGGCATAGTCCCCTGCTGTTTTTATGGCGGGGACTTTTTTATTGGGAAAAAGTGAATTTTGTGGTATATTGCTTTTTGTATTGTGTGCCCATAGTTTAGCGGTAGAATACATCCATGGCATGCCTGCCCGCAATGCCAAGGGCCGTTAGTTCAGTTGGTAGAATACTTCCATGGCATGGAAGAGATCACCGGTTCGAGTCCGGTACGGTCCATTAGCTTTGGCAGGCGGGGAAGAGGTTCGAGTTCGACTCTCGGTACGGTCCATTAGCTTTGGCAGGCGGGGAAGAGGTTCGAGTTCGACTCTCGGTGGGTCCATTTTTACTCAAAAAGGAGGAGTATGCGCTCAATTTCTATCAAGACCAAAAATCATACTTGCCCCGTTCTCATAGATTGTGAGGCAGTGGAGGATTTTGCTTGGAAAAATGTCCAGACTAGTCGGGTGGCGATAATCACCGAGAAGACCCCGAGAAAATTTTTTGGCAAGGAATTAGAAAAGACGCTCAAGAAAAATAAAATCCCTTACGATTTTTTGGAAATCAAAGGAGGCGAGAGCGCCAAAGTTTTAAAAACGATAGAAGATTTAGCCAATCAAATGCTGGTGAAAGGTTACGACCGCGACTGCCTCGTCATTTCTCTGGGTGGCGGAGTAGTGGGCGATATCGCGGGATTTTTGGCTGCTACTTACAAAAGAGGAGTGAAGCTAATCCACATCCCCACGACTTTTTTGGCAATGGTGGACTCATCGCTGGGTGGGAAAAACGGGGTGAATCTACCACAAGGCAAAAATATGCTTGGCACTATTTACCAGCCGGTCGCGGTCTTAATCAATCTTGAGTATCTGGTCAAATTACCGGAGAGAGAATGGCGCAACGGTTTTGCTGAAGTTATCAAATACGGAATGATCTGGGACGAAAAACTTTTTTGTTTTCTGGAAAAACATATCTTAACGCGCGACCAAAAAGATTTAGAGTATATTGTCAGCGAGGCGGTGAAGGTTAAAAAAAGTATCGTTGAGCGCGATGAACACGAGGAAAATTTGCGCAAAATCTTAAATTACGGGCATACTATCGGTCACGCTATTGAAATTGCGTCCGGTCACGCGATCTCTCATGGCGAGGCGGTGGCAATAGGGATGAGTATTGAAGGGAAAATGGCGGTGGAGAGAGGAATTTTGCGGGCGGGAGATTACGAGCGACAAAATAAATTGCTCGTCGCTTTCCGTTTGCCGACAGAATATGCCGGCGATCTCTCGCGCCTTTTGGACATTGCAAAGGGCGACAAGAAAAACAAGGGTGGACAGATTTCATTCATTTTTCCCGAAAAAATCGGCAAAGCAAATCTTCACTCATTAGACAAGTGAAAAACAAAACCCCCGAGGTTGGGGGTTTTTTGAAATCTTTTGTCCATGGAAAATCAACTTTTCCACGGAGCGCCCTGCTTTTGAAAATGCTTGAGAGTATCCTCCAGGGCGTTGAAGAAGAAGTCGCATTGACTTCTCCTGACGATGAGCGGTGGAGCTACGCGGATAACCCACGGTCGATTAATGGTATAGGCCGAAACGATATTTCTGGCCATCAGCTCTTTGGCGAAGAGAAGCGAACCACTTTCTTCCAGAGGCATCTCCTCTCTTCTTACCAGCTCCATGCCGATCATCAGCCCTATCCCGCGAACTTCCGTGATGATGGCAGGATAGCTCTCGGCTATCGCTTGGAGTTTTTCCAGTAGATAAGCGCCTTGACGCTCCGCTTTTTCCCAAATTTTCTGCCGCTCCATTTCGGTGATGGCGACAAGAGCGCCGACGCAAGCCAGCGTGTTACCACCGAAAGTATTGGTATGCAGGAACCAGTCGGGCAAATCTTTGTGCGCCATCTCTGATACTTTTTCTGTGTAGAGCAAGGCGCCGATCGGTACATAGCCACCACTCAAGGACTTGGAAAGAACGATTATGTCGGGTGAAAGGCCGAAATGCTCGGCGGCGAAAAATCGGCCGGTGCGACCAAAGCCGGTCTGGATTTCGTCCAAAATAAATAAAGCCCCATTTTCTCGACAGACCCTCTCGGCTTCTTTCAGATAACCTTCGGGGTGCAGGATCACTCCTCCCTCGCCCATGACGGGCTCAATAATGAGGCCGGCTACATCGCCTTTCTTCAACCGTTTTTCTAGGGCGTTAAGGTCGCCGAAGGCGACAGCTTCGAAGCCGGGAACCAGGGGGCGGAAAGGCGCCTGATACCTTTCGTTTGGTGTGGCCGAGAGAGCGCCTAGCGTTTTGCCATGGAAACCGCCGACGATGGAAAGAATGACGGATTTTTTGGTCGCCAATCGCGCCATTTTGATGGCCGCTTCCACGCCTTCGGCTCCGGAATTGCAAAGGAAAACGCGGTGCATCTTTCCCGGCGCGATATCACAAAGCAATTTCGACAGCAATGCTTCCGATTCGCAAAGATTGGCCTGCATGTGCAAGGGCAGATCACTTTGAATCGCCAGAAGCAAGGCTTTTTTCACCGCCTTGGGATTATGACCGAGATTCAAGACGCCAAAGGCAGAAAGAAAATCAAGATATTTTGTGTCTTTCGCGTCAAAGATCTGGCATCCTTTGGCGCGGACAAAATGACGGGACAAATCAAACATTTCCAAAAACATGGCAAATCCTTGGTTGCCATAATTGTGAGTGAGCTCAAGGATTCGAGCCAGATCGATCGGAGCGGTGGCGTTCATTATTTCACCTCTTTTAAAAGAGCGTAGATTTGCCGTGCATATATGCTCTGCCACAGCAGGCTCTGGGAGATATTTTACTCTGATTAGGCGAAAAATCAAGAAAAATTAAAACAGCCGCCAAGTTTTTAGCTTGACGGCGGAGGAGGGGGGACGAGGAAAAGGTGCCGGCGTTTTCTTTCTCTCGGTTCTTTACAGAGGCGCGCCTTGGGGAGATCTATGGATTTGATTTCTTCTTTGGTGATACCGAAAGTGGCCGCCGATTCTCGGATATAGGCCATAATGGTTCCGTATGGTAGCTGTTTTTCGGCCAAATATTTCAATCCTCTATGTAGGCAGAGAATAGCCCATTGGGCATCTTCTGCTTTGGCCAATTGCCAACAGCGCATAATAATAGCCACTTGTTGCCGACCACTGGACATTCTGGGACATTCGGTCAGTAAGAAATCATTCAAGACACTGAATTGTATCCTGTCGTTATATGTTTTCAGTTCCTTGATACGCTGCAACATATCGGTGGCGACTCTTTTTATCTTTACCATGCATTCTTTTTGAAAGAGCATCGAACTCTCCTCTGGCTCGTGAATTTTCCTCCCAGGTATTCTATCATATTTGGCGTATTGGCGCTACTTGATGAGACGGCATCTCTGCAAACTAGAAGTTTTTTGATTTTATTTGACAACCAAGCCAAAAAGTAGTAAAATGGTAGTAGTTGGATTCGGAAGTTACGAACCTTCAAAACTTGTACCCTGACCCCTCGACCTTACTCGGGGCAGGCAAACCGCCGGCGGGCACAAAACGCGAAAGGAGGTGCGTCATGAGCACGCAGATAACACTCGATCAGTACCGAGCTCTCGAAAAAGAATTCGGTAACTTCTTGAGTGGTAATGTAACTCAAGCGCAAGCAGACGAGGCGCTACAACGCCTCGATCTGCTCAGGAAGAAACTTCGGGAGTTTTTCTGTCAACCCGAAGAAAAGAAGTCCTTGATCAAATGGATCGACCGGATCCTCAAAGCCGAGGACATGGCCCACCAAAATTTCTTCGGGCAGACCTTTGACCTCACGCCTTTCCGGCAGACACTGGAGAAGCTGGGTAAGCAAAAGGTCGCGAGCTGGAGGAGGTTGGGCATGGAGATTCATTATCTCCCGCCTTTTGTTTTCACGCAGGATCTCGAGCTCCCGGGATGGAAAATCAAGCCGGAGGATTGGTTCTGGGAGAAATTGGCCAAAAGCAAGCTTTTCCTCAAGAGCGACAGCGGAGAGATGATCGAAATGGAAAGAGCTGAATTTCTCGGTCAAGTTGTTTTGGTCGACACCCGCTGCAAGCCCACCTACGATAATGGTAGGCAGATGTGGAAGGACGACGAGGAATTTCTTGGTCCAATCATGAAGCAGTTGCGCGACGAGAAAAAGATCGCTCCCTACGATCTACCGTCAAGCCGATTCGGTGTCTTGTATCAAGAACTTGACGACCACATCCTTCCGGCCATTGCCAAAAAGTTCTGTATACCGAGCGTTCAGTTGGAGACGACTATCATGGGGAATATTCTCCCCCAACTCTACCCGGAAATGCCGAGGCACAAAAATGGCATTGCCAACACATGGGAGTGTCGGGCGGAGCATTGCAACGGTGTTTCGCATCCCCTGGATAGTAGAGAATCTAACGACGGTGGTCCCGCGGTTGGCGATTACGGCTATGTTATCAGTAACTGGAGAAGCAGGTCGTTTCGTCCCCTGGGAGTGGTCGCTTAGGCCCTTTGGGCATTTGCCCCTTAGCAATATTTATAATGGCGCGATTTTCAGTTTTGAAATCGCGCTGTTTTTTTTTGCGAAAGATCTGGCATGTAGTGATGAAAGGATTTTTTGTAATTTTCGTAGTAAAATATGAGAATGCCAGATTCCGATACTGACAAAAACAAATCCGATCAAGAATTGGTGGAATTAGTCCTGAAAGATCAGGAAAATTTGGCGTATATTATTGAAAGGTATGAGAAACAATTGACACGCTATATTGGCAGGATTTCCAGTGCCGGCAAAGAGGACACCGAAGATTTATTACAGGAAATTTTCATCAAAGTTTACCAGAATATTAATAGTTTTGATCCCGATCTCAAATTTTCCTCCTGGCTTTATCGTATCGCGCACAATCAGACCATAGATTACTTTCGGAAAAACAAAAACAAATCTGCCCTTATCTCTTTGGATGACGACAATGGATTGGCAGAAGTTTTGCAATCGGAATTTGATTTGGAGAAAGATTTAGCCAAAAAAGACTTAAAGAAAGAAATCATCAAAACACTGGAGAAAATGGAGGCAAAATACCGTGAGATTTTGATTCTCAAATTTCTGGAAGAAAAAAGCTATCGGGAGATATCGGATATTTTGCAAAAACCGGAGGGAACCGTAGCCACCTTGATCAACCGCGCGAAGAAGGAATTCAAAAAATTGTATGAACAATCTTAAAGAAGAAATTTTGGAAAAAATAAAAAAGGAGGAGATCCATCCCATCCCCCGCTGGGTTTATGACGCCAAAAATTATCTTTTTTGGGCGCTTTTTGTCATCTCCGTCCTCATTGGTGGAGTCGCTTTTGCCTCCATTATTTTCGTTATCAAAAGCCAAAATTTGCCCATAGGCGCTATTGTCGGATTTTCCGGTCCGCGATTTTTATTGCTCGTTTTCCCTTATTTTTGGTTGATCGTGCTGGCTGTCTTTATCACCTTTGCTTTCTTTGAAATCAAAAATACCAAGACAGGTTACCGCTACAATACTCTGCTTGTTCTGGTTATCAGTATTCTCTTGAGCATTATTTTGGGGTCTTTGCTTTTCATCTCGCATGCCGGTGGCGCGCCGGAAAATATTTTGCGTCGAAGAGTGCCTTTGTACAAAAACATCAATCATAGTCCGGAGAAAATGATTGAAATGATGCGCCAAAATCCCGATTTTGAAAGAAATCTTTTCAAATTGCGTAATATCAGGTGAAGCTTCAAAATATTAGTAAAAACAAAACTATGAAGAGAATCAAGAAAAGACAATTGATTGTTGGAGGATTATTGGCTACCCTGGTTATTTTGGCGGGAGCGACATCCACCTACGCCTTCGCCGGCAATTTTGGCTTGAACACCGATCAACGCGAAGCCCTAGAGGTGGCTCTTACCAATGGCGATTATGATTCTTGGAAGGGTCTTATGGAGTCGCAAATCAGTCAGGAGAATTTCACCAAGGCGCAAGAGCAATACAAGAATAGATCTCAAATGAAAGCCAATCGTGACGCGATAGAAAAGACTTTGGAGGCGGGGGATTACAATGCCTGGAAGACGGCTATTGCCGGTACGCCGATGGCCGATAAAATGGCAGATATAGATGAAGCGACTTTCAAAAAAATGGCGGAGGCGCACAAACTGATGAAGGCAGGCGACAAAGATAGTGCCAGGGCCATCTTTGATGAGCTGAAAGATGCTGGTGTTTTGCCAACGATGGGTATAGGCAAAGGGCCTGATGGTGGTTTTGGCAAAGGGATGCATCGAGGAGGAATGAGGTTTGGATTTTAGAGGGATAAAATAGAACAGTATTCAAAAACCCCATCTGCCTGTGGCAGACGGGGTTTTGTAGTGGCGCCTTCGGCGCCACTAAGGAAAAAAATCATTTTTTATCGGTGGCGAGAAAAAATTTCGTCATCTTAGAGAATGTTGCTGGATTTTTGGAGATAATGGCTTTGGCGGTAGCGCCCAGTTCGAATACTAGTCCGAACCCCAGTGCGGCGGCCAGTCCGAACCCCAGTCCAAGGACTAGCCCAGGGACCAGCCCGAATACCAGCCCGTAGCCCAGCCCGAATACTAGCCCAGGGACCAGCCCGAATACCAGTCTTAAGGTCATCCCGATGATCAGTCCGAACCCCAGCCCAAGGACTAGCCCAGGGACCAGCCCGTAGCCCAGCCCGAAGGACAGATCGTAGATAAGTCCGAACCCCAATCCGAAGATAAGTCCGGCACCCAGTCCGGCGATCAAATCAGACACATGGCCGTCTTTGGAGCGCTTATCAGCCATTATGGCTATAAAAGCGCACGACCAGATCGGCCCGAGCAGGACATCCCACCAGCGGGATATTCCAAACGGAAGCTGGAGGAAAATCTTCTCCCCCTCCTTCGTCTTGCTCCAGAAAATCTGATCTGTTACTGGCACCTCGCCAGTAACCCAGTAGTATGCCAACAAAATTGTGGCAATCAGCCCTGCCGTCAGAAGTGACCAACGAAGCATCAGCGCATTTCGCCTTTCCTTTGACATATCCATGTGAAGGTCCATCCTTTCATTTGATTTTTTTGTTTCTAGTAAAATTGTATCACATAAGCCATTTTTTGTCAAATTTCTGGCTCAACCATGGTCTAATGTTGACTTAGCCCTATCGGCCTTCGCTCCTACAGCATATGACCTATAACTCACGGTCGTGAATTATAGGTCGTGTTGGCTTGATGACATTTTTCAAAAAGATACTTGTGCTCGCTCCATGTTCTGACGTGGAGCGATATGTTTATTCGGAATTATCATTGTTCATTTTGACCCCATGCCCTCCCTAGAATTGGCGGGCAGGCAAGACACGGAGCCAACCATAATTCTTCTTGACACACTATATCCATCGTATATACTTTGGTTAATATGAAAACAGTCATCAATGTCAAAACCGATAATGAAGTGAAGAAAAACGCACAAGAGATCGCGCGCGAGTTGGGACTGTCTTTGAGCGATATAGTCAACGCTTCTCTGCGTAATTTCATCCAAACCCGTGCGGTCTATATCTCGGCCGTACCCCAAATGACCCCCGAGCTAGAACGACTTTTGGGATCGATTGAAAAAGATATTAAAATCGGCAAAAATCTTTCACCCTCTTTTTCTTCCAGTCAAGAGGCGCTGGCCTATCTCGACAATCTATGAAGATCAATTACCATCGACATTTTGACAAAAGGTATTTGAATCTCTCCGCGAAACAAAAAGCGAAATGCAAGGAGCGTCTCGCGCTCTTTTTTCAAGACGAATTTTGCCCTATTCTTGGTAATCATCCTCTCAAAGGCAAATATCAGGGCTATCGTAGTATTAATATCGGTGGCGACCTGCGCGCTATCTACAAAAAAACCGCTACCGATGCGGTCGTTTTTGTAGCCGTAGATACACATAGTAAGCTGTATAAATGAAATCCCCCCCGCTCCAAAAGAAAAAGCCCCAGCGTATCTGGCAAAGTCGGACTTTGCCAGTGCCACTTTGCCATCACAAATCGTTTCTTTCGTCAATTAAGCCAAAATCCTTATCTTCCAGCTACTCTTTCCTTTCGCTCCCCATTTCCGATAGGTGAAAAAACAAACTTTTCCTACCTGTGCTATAATGGCAATATGCCAAACAAAAACAAAGAAAATAACTATGCTTTTATAGATAGTCAAAATCTTAATTTGAGTATTCGCTCAATGGGCTGGAAGTTGGATTTTGCACGCTTTCGAGTATACCTAAAAGAAAAATACAGTATCACAAAGGCATTTCTTTTTATAGGATATATCGAGGGCAATAACAAGCTTTACGCCAATCTTCAGGAAGCGGGGTTTATCTGTATATTTAAGCCGACATTAAAATATCAAGATGGTACTACCAAGGGTAATTGCGATGCAGAGCTTGTTCTTGAGGCGATGAAAGAATACGACAATTATAGTAGAGCCGTTATTGTGACAGGAGATGGTGATT
The DNA here is from genome assembly GCA_016188915.1 of Candidatus Microgenomates bacterium. GTDB lineage: Bacteria > Patescibacteriota > JACPGU01 > JACPGU01 > JACPGU01 > JACPGU01. The sequence goes on from JACPGU010000003.1 coordinate 33,084, forward strand.
TTTATTGTTTAGTGCAATATTGGCTGGAAAAAGGTAAACTTCTGATTGTACTAGTACCAAATAGAAAAAGATTCTCTGCCCTACTAAAATTTAAGGAATTCAAATCATACTTACGATACATGAATGACTTACAGGAAAAATTGGCTTATAAAAAGAAAGAGCCCCGCAAAGACGAGACTTTACAGGGCTGACTTCCTATTGGTGATACCCTCATCTTAGCATAAAGGCAAAAGAAAATCAAGGACTTTTTTATAACATCTTAGGCGAAATCCATCCCGCCTTGGCGGGATGGATGAAGCCAAGCCCGGAGTCCTACGATTCGGAGGACGGAGGATGTTACGCAGATTAGAGCCGTATCAATGTGGCTGAATAGCCACACGGCTCGTATCTCTTGTCCCGAAGGGAAACAAGAGATACTATGGGCTTAAAGCCCATAGAGCTTCATAATTATTAGACACATCAAATGCTTCCAAAATTACACCAAAAAGCGCCGGAGTTCACGCTTTCCGACCAAAAAGGCGAGAAACATTCTTTGTCCGATTATAAGGGTCGGTGGGTTTTGCTGTATTTTTATCCGAAAGACGACACGCCCGGTTGCACCACCGAGGCATGTACCCTCCGCGACAATTTTGCCGACTTCAAAAAAGCGGGGATTGTGGTGCTCGGTGTTTCCACTGACGGCGTGAAATCGCACGACAAATTTGCCAAAAAATACGAGCTTCCCTTCACGCTCTTGGCCGATGAGGAGAAAAAAGTGGTGGCTCTCTACGGCGTATGGGGCAAGAAGAAATTTATGGGACGAGAATATATGGGGACGAACAGAATGTCTTTTCTTATTAATCCGGAGGGCAAAATCGCCAAAATTTACGAGAAAGTCAAACCGGCGGAACACGCAGGGGAAGTGTTGGGAGAGGTTAAGAAACTAAGAAAATAAAAAATTAAGAAATTAAGAAAATAAAACGATGGATGATTGGTATGTTTATATTTTACTCTGCCAAGGAGACAAGTTTTACACTGGCATCGCTCGCGATGTAGCGGAGAGATTTCGATTACATCAAGAAGGCGAGGGAGCCAAATATACGCAGAGGAACAAGCCTCTGAAAATTGTTTATACGGAAAAATTTAGTTCCCGTTCGGAGGCTTTGAGGCGCGAAGCGGAGATCAAGAAAATGAAGAAAGCTCAGAAAGAAAAGTTGATAGGCTAGTTTTCTTATTCTGACCCAAAAAGATATTGTCTCTAATGTTTTTTGTGTTATGATAATAATCCATCTGGAGGGCAAGTAACACTAATTGGGAGGGCAAAGGAGGCATGATGAAGCTTCGGATTTCTTATCTTCTGGCGGTTTTGATAACTTTGTTGGTAGCGTTAGGGGGCAGTTGGGTGACAAGTTATGGGATGAGCTGGTATGAAACTTTGAAGCTACCAGCTTGGACACCGAGTGGACAGATTATCGGTCTAGCCTGGACAATTATTTTTATCCTTACCGCTTGGTCGGCGATTTTGGTTTTGAAATTGGGTCGTAGGCACCCAAATTTTTGGTTGGCAATAGTCTTTTTTTTGATTAACGCTGTACTCAATTTTGGTTGGTCGGCGCTTTTCTTCGGCTGGCACAAGATAGCCTACTCTTTTGCAGAAATGATTATTTTGCTCTGTAATGTGCTGGCTCTTATTACCTGCACCTGGCCGATCTCTCGCAAGGCATCGCTTCTTCTCGTTCCCTATGCAGCCTGGGTCATTTTCGCCACCTACCTTTTCTGGAATGTTTTGCTTTTGAATCCGTAATCAGTTACAATGGGTGTTGTTGTGGACGATTAGCTCAGTGGTAGAGCGTTTCTTTGACCTGCCCGCAATGCCTGGACCCTTAGCTCAGTTGGCTAGAGCGTTCCCTTGACGTGGGAAAGGTCATCAGTTCGAGTCTGATAGGGTCCATTAGCTTTGGCAGGCGGGCGTAGAAAAGGTCACTGGTTCGATCCCAGTATCGTCCATTTTTTGCTTGTAGTGTTGTACGTCGAGGACAACAAGCTAGACGTCTTTCTTGACAAAATAGCTTTAAAGGGCTATTATTTTTTGTGTTAGACCTTAACAAAAAATTCTTACAAGGGAGGGAATTATGAACAACGCGACAGTAGAGAAGAGTATTTTTCCCAGAGAAGAAACTTTGGAAGGGTTTCTTCTTAAAATTACCAAACAAGCGGGAGATATTGCCGGGAGATTGTTTGGTAAAGGCATTGGGAAAGATACAAAAAAAGACGTCATGGACTATGTGACAGAAGCCGATAGAGCGGCCAACCGTCATATCGTTTCGGCGATTCAAAAAAGATATCCCAAGGACGGGATTATTTCCGAAGAAGCAGAGGCAATTAATCCCTTTGCTTCCCGTAAATGGATCGTAGATCCTTTGGATGGAACTATTTCTTTTACTCGCAACATACCCGGTTTCGCCACTATGGTGGCCGTGACAGAAGACGGAGTATTTTTGTCGGCTGCTGTTTATAATCCTATTACCGGTCAGCTTTTTTCAACCAGAAAAGGCGGAGGAGCTTTTCTGAACGGAGAGCGTATCTTTTGTTCCAACCCCAGTGAACTGGATGGTACTATCGGAGCGACCACTTTGCGTCTGACCAACAACACGTCTAGAGAAAGGAAGTTTTTTTGGGACAATTTTACCGACATCTGGGGCAGCAAGAACACCTTTCTCTACTCGGGTTGGTCGGCAGGGTTGGCGGCGATGCTGGTAGCTTGCGGTCAGGCAGATTGGTACGTGCGTTTCAACAACAAGATTTGGGATGTGGCCCCACTAGTCCTGATCTTGGCCGAAGCTGGCTGTACGGTTACCGATATCGATGGTCAGCCCTATCCTTTGACGCCGAATTCTCACATTGTGGCCGCGCCACCAAGTATTCATGAAGAGATCTTGGCTCTGGCTCGTCGGACAATCCTCCTTTGATTTTTTGCTAGAATACGACATTCGATGTCGTATTCTAGCAAATATGGATGTCGCCTTTTTACGAGGTGGCATTTTTTTTAAACTCGTGACGAGATGGTCTTTTTTTGTTACAATAGGAGCATGGGAACATATCTTGCTCAATCCAGCTCGCCTTGGGGGGCGGGGCCTTCCAGCGAAAAAACTTATCCGGAGCTTTTCGGCCATACGATGGCAGATGTTGTCATCGTCGGTGGTGGAGCCTCTGGTATTTTTTCGGCTTTTTGTCTGGCAAAAGCGGGACTTTCGGTAGTTATTTTGGAAAAAAATCATTTGGTTACAGGAGACACCGGATTTTCTACTGGTTTTTTGACCAGGGTGCCAGATGCAAATTTGTCCAGGCTACGTAAGGCTTATGGAGCAGATTTTATCAGTCGCGTTTTTGCCGCTTATTCCTCCGCCCAGCAGGAACTTTTTTCTATTATTATCAATCAAAAAATTAATTGTGATTTTTCTATCTGCTCCGGTTATTATGGCGCCTATGAAAAAAATGATCCAATTTTGATAAAAGAATGGAACGCGGTGCCTAGAGCCGGCTCAAACTCTTCCTGGGTGGAAAGTAAAAAGGAAAACAAAAATCAGCCTAATTTTGAAAATCATTGGCCCTTTGCCGAAGCAATCAAATTTGCCGAAGAAGGACAGTGCGATGTCCACGCGCTAATGAGTAATTTTGTGGGGCTATTACCCAAAGGGCAGGTGCGTATTTTTGAAGAATCAGAAGTATTAGAAATAAAACCGGGCGAAAAAATTGAAGCGGTGACGTCGGGCGGCAGTGTTTCTGCCAAACACTTAATTTTGGCAATGAATGATCCAACGAATTTGGTTCCGGAATTAAAAAATCTGGCTACCGCCAACCTCACTTACGCCTTGGCGGCGCGCTATGAACATCTTCCTGTGGCGCGGGATATTTTTTGGGATATCGGTTCCCCATATTTTTATTTTAGAACAGCGGAGAAAAATACAGTTGTTGTTGGTGGGCTGGATAAAGAATTAAGCAAAAAATCAAAAGCTAACGAGATTGACCCCTATCGCGGACTGGAATCTTTCCTACGGCAAAATCTGCCTGGACAATTTACTATTACCAATTTTTGGTCAGGGACAATTTATAATACGGTGGACAATTTACCTTTTGTCTTTGCCCTTCCGCATTATGGGGGAAAAATTTTGGTAGCCACGGGCTTTTCCGGCAATGGTTTGGTCGGGAGTTTTTTATCAGCTCGTCTTTTGACCAATCTTATTATTGGTGTGAAAGACCCAATTGAAATGATTTTTTCTCCTTTTCGCGCGGGAATAAAAATCCTTGAACCAAAAAAAGTGAAAAAATCTGGCAAAAAACCAACAGGCTTTTTGCCGGTTGCTAAAAAAAGCGATTTCAAAAAAGACCGCCTTTGCAGAATGATAAGGGGTGAAAAAATAGTTATTTTTAAAGTTGATGAACAATATTTTGCCATCGAGGGGATTTGCTCGCATGCTGGCGGATCCTTAGAGGAGGGGACTTTAGCTGGTAAAACCGTCACTTGCCCTCTACACGGAGCAAAATTTGATGTAGCTACCGGTAGAGTAGAGGGACCGCCCGCGGTGCGCGATGTCAAAAAATATCCTTTGCGCGTAGTGGGCGAAAATATTGAAATAGCTTTTGGCCCTATTACTGAAAAAGATATATCTTCTTCCTCTCCGCCGAGGAAGAAACTGCCTGCTGTTGTCTGGTTTTACTTTTTTGCTTTGGGTTTTTGGCTTTTGGAATTGGCCTACCAATATCAGGTTAACGGAGGATTATCTCCCTATGTTTTTTTGCGAAGCGCTTCTTTTACTGGAGCCAATTTTATTGGTTTTGCCTTGCTCTCATCAATCGTTTTTAAATTCTGGCCCAGCACTTCCCGCCATTGGCGCTTCCGGCGCTATTTGGGGGTAGTGGGAGTATTCTTCATCTTGGTGCACATTTTGTTGGCGGAAAATTTTGTCTTTGACTGGGCGCTGGATAAGGTTTATTTTTCTCTTAATCCTTTTAACAATCCTGTAGTTTTTGGATCGTTGGCGTTGCCTATTTTTCTGGCTATGGCTCTCACTTCTTCAGACTGGGCGGTACAAAAAATGACCTTTCGTTGGTGGAAATTTGTCCATCGTTTCGTTTATTTGGCCTATGTTTTTATGATTTTTCATTTTTCCTTAATGGCGCCACAGCAATTAGACAGCTGGCCGGGATATTTTTTACTTTCTACCACCGGCCTAGTTTTGGTTGGCGAATTGTATTGGTGGGTATCCACATTGGTCAAAAAAAGATTCCGCACTTGGGGATTACCGGTAGGGCTTTTAATCATTGTTTTATACATTTTTTTGGCTTATTTTGCTTGGTTTCACTAAAATTTTTGGCTGGGCTTGACAGATATGCTACAATACTACTATTGTATCAGTTTCAGTAATTTTAATTATTAGTAATCTTATCAGTAAAAATAAGGAGGACATTTTATGAAGATGAATGCTGTGGATTGGATCGCCTGGGTTTTGACCGTTGTTGGCGGACTAAACTGGGGATTGGTTGGCGCTCTGAATTTTGATTTGGTTGCCACCATTTTTGGAGCCGAATCTACCATTTCAAAGGTTGTCTATGTTCTGGTAGGTTTGGGCGCTCTGTACGTTCTCGCTACCGTTGGTAGCAAAGTTGGTGGCAAAAAATAAAACCTTTTTTCAAGAAGAAAGGTTTTTTTAATGCACAAAAGAAAACACCCTCCTAGACGAAGGGTGTTTTCTTTTGTCGTATTTTTTTAATATTTGACGGCTTCTTTGGCTTCCTCTATTTTTTCCATTGCGTTGTCTTTGATTTCAGTTGTGCGTTTTTTTAATTCAAGCGCTTTTTCTATTACTTCCTTTCTGGCTTCCTCTATTTTTTTAATTTTTTCGGCTTGTTCTTCTTCCAGATCTTTTATTTTTTCTCGGACAGTTTCATCTTTGACTTTTTCGGTAACATTTTTCAAAATGCGGATAGCATCGGCCTTAGCGCCCTCTTCGTCTCCTATTTTTTCAATAATAGATTCTAATCTTTTTTCGGTCGCGTCTTTTTCCTCGGTGGTCATTTTTTCTAATCTTTCGCTTAGGCGATTTTTGGCGGCATCAATATTCTCTTGAATTTTTAATCCGGCTTTTTCTGGCACTTGATCGCGAACTCTTTCTAAGACCGCGATATGGCGCAGACCATTTTCGTCAAATTTTTCTTTGAGAACTTCCAGTTTCTTTTTCTGTTCATCAGTTAATTTTTCTGGATCTATTTTGTCCAATCTTTCTTTCGCCTTCCCATTTTTTTCTTTATATTCGGCAATAACTTGATCTATCTTTTCTGTCTTGTCTAATTTTGCCATTTTTTTAATTTCGGACAGTCTTTCGTTGGCGATCTGCATATAGAAAGCCGCTTTTGATTCTGGCTTAATGGTCAATTTCTCTTGAACGCTTTCAAAAAATTTCTTGAAAGGATACCAAAAAGAACCAGGCAAAACGGAAGGATCAGAGGTTTCTAGATCTAGGCTAGTATCTGTTGTCGCATCGGAAGACTCTTCTGGCACAGTTGCGGTTTCTTCTGTTGTCGCTGTGGTGGTATCTTCTGTCGCCGACGTATCTTCGGCGAGCGCTATTTTAGGGGAAGCTACTAAAAGCAGAGAAAAAGCAAGCGCGAGAGAAAGAAAAATATTCTTTAACATTCTATTTTTTTTACTAATATTGTCTTTATCTTAGAAAAATAATCCTTTTCTGTCAAATCAAATTCCCTGGAATCTCCTAACATCAAACGTTAGGAGAAAAACTATTGACTTTTTTGGCTAAATAGTGCTAAAATTCATTTGTCTTGGTAGCACGTTTAAAATCGAGACAAAAAAACGAAGGAGGCGGACGATGTCCAGAAAACTTTTCATGTTGTCCATCGTTGGTATGATGATTTTGCTGACGGCGGGATCGGTTGTGGCTGGAGGATTCAAGATTGAAACCTACAACTATGGGGCCTTGGCCGACGAAGATGCCCTCAAGGTCATCAGCGCGTCGAGCAAGGTGAAATTTTTCGCCGATACCTGGCGCGACAGTTGCGTTTTGCCTCCCCGCCAGCTGGAAAATACCAATTACTGGCTGGAAGAGGTGAACTGCCAAAAAGGCGCGATAAAAATTCGCGTCAACGATCTTTACGACCAGACGGGCGAAAAACAGGTCGGTATCTTGATCGCCCGCAAGCTTGATGGCGGCAAGAGAGAGTATTTTGGCTATATCGGATCGGTTCCGGGGCAGGAAGCTTCAAAAGAGCAGACAAAACAGCCGGAGGAAGAGCCGGCACCAAAACCGAAACCGACCGAAGAAGCCAATCCCCTGTCGCCATCGCAAAAGCTTTTCAGCGGCAATCTACCGGAGGATGCGGAGGCAAGAGCGCCGGAGCAGAAATCGGCCGGCGATCTCCAGCCCAAGGTGGGCACCAGAGAGGACAAGATTCTCTCTTATGAATTCACCGGGGAGATGGCGGAATTTGACCGGAAACTGCTTGCCCACGGGTTGAAGATTTGGCCTCCGGGCTGGCTCCCTGTCTGTCTGGAAGTCGATGGATTCAAGCCCCTAAAAGATGGAAAATTCAACGCCATCTACACTTACGGGTCCTGTTCCACAAAGGCTAAGGCCTATCAAAGCATTTTGGCCGCCAAACTTTTTTCCGTGAATACCAGTGAAAAAAGGGGAACGGCCATAGCGCGGCCTTTCCGCGGCGGACAGTATCAATTTTTCGGCCAGATCTTTGCCGACTCCGAGGGGCAATTTCCTTTGTCCCTGGAAGGAGCGCCCGCGCCAGTTACGGGGAGCGATGTCGTGATGGAAAACGCTTTGGTGGAAGAGGAAGAAGTTTTGGTGGACACCAGAGAGGAGTCGCCCGAAGGCAAAGTGGAGCCAAAGAAAGTGACCAAGCCGGCGAAGTTAGAGGAGGAGGGCCCGACCGAGGAAACCGAATCGTCAAAAGTGGAAGAGAAAAAAGAAGAGGCGAACAAGAAAGAAGAAACACCGGCCGCCAAGCTTTCTTTCTGCCAGGACGATCTCTGGCCCGATTTGGACCGGACAATGGTCACGGGAGACGACTTTGCCCATGCAGTTTACGGGTTTGTTCAGGGGTTTTCCCTGCTTCCCATGGCGGAAAAGGCCGGAGGCTACAAGCCTTTGGCACCGATTTCGGCGGGGAGCTCTCTGCCTCCGATTCCAAGTTGTATCTACTCGGACACAGCCGTCCATCTGGCACAAAAACGTCTGGCGGTGTATTCCGTGGATTTGAAAAAGGTGGAGGTGGGGGTGTGCTACGAGCATACCCTGACCGTTGCCGACACTGCCAGGAGCGTTTCCCAGCAGAAAAAGACGACAGATTGTGGCCGGGTGGATCAGATCACCCCTTCGGCCGGAAAGACACTTCTCGGTGTCAAGGTCGGTCGTCGCGACTATTCGGACAACGTCGGCATCTGCGAGGCGACACGTTTCAAATCGCCGTATGTGCCGAAAGCGCAGGAGGCTTTTGAAGATTTGCAAAAGGCCGAATGCATTATAACCGTCAATTGATTTCGTTTACTTCTCACTACTTGCGAAGGTGCCACCTTCGCAAGTAGTGGTGACCGCTCGTCTTCCTGCTCGGAAGTGGGCGGTTTTTTTATTGTAAAAAATGTTAAATTGTTATATCGTTATATTGTCATATTGTTAAATTGATAAATTGTCCAAAGACAAATATTCTCAAAAATCAGAGCATTTGGATATATTACGACATTCCTGCGCTCATATCACTGCTGCTGCCATCAATGAGCTCTATCCGGGAGCGCGTTTTGGTGTGGGACCGGTGGTGGAAAACGGCTTTTATTACGACATCTCTTTTCCGAAACCAATCTCCGACAGCGATCTGGCAGAGATTGAAAAAAAGGCCAAACATTTGATTCGGCAAAATCTAGACTTTACTCGCTCGGAGATGTCCATCGTCAAGGCGATCAATTATTTCCAAAAGAAAAAAGAAAAATTCAAAGTAGAGCTTTTGCGCGATCTCAAGAAAAAAGGCACGACAAAAATTTCCGATGAGGAAAAAGAAGCCGTCGGCGGTTCGGTGAAAAATGTTTCTCTCTACACTTCCGGCGATTTCACCGACCTCTGTCGCGGACCGCACGTGAAAAACACCAAAGAAATCAATCCCGACGGACTGAAGCTCCAGAAATTAGCGGGCGCGTATTGGCGGGGGAGCGAAAAAAATCCGATGTTAACACGCATCTACGGCCTTTATTTCCCAACTAGAGCAGAGCTGGAAGAGCATTTGAAAATGTTGGAAGAAGCGGCCAAAAGAGATCATCGCAAGTTGGGTAAAGAGCTCAAAATTTTTACTTTCAGTGATATGGTGGGGCAGGGTCTGCCTTTGTGGTTGCCGAACGGTACGGCGCTCATTGATCGGCTGGAAGATTTAGCGAAAAACATGGAAGAGAAAGCCGGCTATTTGCGAGTCAAAACGCCTCATATCGCCAAAGAAATAATGTACAAAACTTCCGGTCATCTGCCGTATTACGCCGACTCGATGTTTCCGCCAATGACGATAGAGGAAGATGGACGCAAAGAGACATACTATTTGAAGGCGATGAATTGTCCGCACCATCACCAGATTTTTGGAGCTGAAAAAAGGAGCTATCGCGATCTGCCTTTGCGACTGGCTGAATACGGTACCTGCTATCGTTATGAAAAATCGGGCGAACTTTTTGGTCTGATGCGAGTGCGTTCTATGCAAATGAACGACGCCCATATTTACTGCACGGAGGAACAATTCGCCGAAGAATTTTTAGGTGTCATCAAAATGTATTTGGACTATTTCAAAATCTTTGGAATCAAAAAATATGTCATGAGGTTTTCTACGCATAGCAAAGAGGGTCTGGGCAAAAAATACATTGATAACGAAAAATTGTGGAAGAAAACGGAGACAATGGTACGATCCGCCATGACTAAGGCCAAAATTTCTTTCGTGGAAGTGGCCGATGAAGCCGCTTTTTATGGGCCGAAAATAGATGTTCAGGTGTGGAGCGCTATTGGCAGAGAATTTACTCTGGCGACCAATCAGGTGGATTTCGCCGTGCCGGAGAGATTTGGTCTCGTCTATACCGACAAGGATGGTCGAGAAAAAACGCCTATTTGCATTCACCGCGCACCACTTTCCACACACGAAAGAATGATCGGATTCTTGCTCGAGCATTACGCCGGAGCGTTTCCGATCTGGCTCGCGCCAACGCAAGTAAAGATTTTACCGGTCGGCGAAAAATTTGTTTCTTACGGGCGAAAAATTTTGACGGAATTAAAAGAGGCTTCTTTGCGCGTTGAAATAGATGACAGCAACGAATCTTTGGGCAAAAAAATCCGCCTCGCCGAGACAGAGAAAATTCCTTATATGTTGATTGTAGGCGAAAAAGAAAAAAAGGACGGCACGGTTGCCGTTCGCGAAAGAGGCAAGGGGGACTTGGGGGGTATGAAAATCACCAAGTTTGCGGAGAAAGTCGTGGCGGAAGTGGCGAGCAAAGGCTAAGAACCCTTGCCAAGAATAATACCCCCCCATCGCTGGAGGGTATTGAAGGCGTGCGTATTTTATACGCAACGCACTGAAAACGTTGGTCGTGGCACGAGTACGAGATATGCCCCATAGGTATTAAAAAGTTTTCCCATACTCAATTTGCCCTGAAATGAATACATGTCAGTGCTGTTGCCAACCATGAGAAGTATATCTTCTTCATGTACCGGCTTTGAGCGCATAATCATATCGATATGGTCTTTGTCGCCATGTTGTGAAAAAACGAATTGTGCTTCGATAAACACGTCGATAGGTCTTTTTTCAAACAGCATAAATCGTCCTTCTGCCTGGTGTGATGATGCTGTATCGTCCATTTCAACGACAAGGGTTCCGGTGCCGATAGGGAAATTATCACCGTCGCGCAAAAATGCATACAGCCTGTATGCTTGCAACATAGCGCACCTCCTTGTTAAGATTCGCGACTCTGTTGTTATTATATCCCATATTTTGCTGTATTCAAAGTATAACCATGACGAAAGAGAATAAAAAGCCGAAAATCATCGTTATCTGCGGGCCAACAGGGAGCGGGAAAACCGCTCTCGCTGTTTTTTTATGCCAAAAATTTGGGGGAGAAATTATTTCAGCGGACTCAAGACAAGTGTATCGAGGAATGGATATTGGGACGGGGAAGGAAGTTGAAAACGAAAGAGGAGGTCGTTCCTCCGCCGAAGGTGGAGGTGCGACCTCGGCTGGAGCGACTATTTCGGGTATTCCAATACATTTAGTTGACATTGTTGATCCCGACGAGCGATTTACGGTAGCTGATTTTAAGATTTTGGCAGAGGAAAAAATCGCGGAAATCGTCTCGCGCGGGAAAGTGCCGTTTCTCGTCGGAGGGACGGGACTGTATCTCGACGCTTTAACGGAAAACTTTAGTTTTCCTCAAATTTCTAATTCCAAATTTCTAATTTCTAAACAAATCCAAAGCCCCAATGCCAAAAATCCTAAACTATACGCTAAACGCTCTATGCTAAACGCTTCTGTAGAGATGCTTTTGAGATTAGATCCAAAGGCGCAGTACGAAATTGATCTGAAAAATCCGCGCCGGGTAGCGCGGGCGCTAGAAGTGTGTCTTGCGACGGGGCGACCCTTCACCGAACAAAAAACCAAGGGGAAGAGAAAATACGAGGCGTTGAAATTGGCGCCGAAAGTAGAGACAATTCCCTCCACTTCGGCGGGCAGGCATGAATTGTCTCTACGAGAAAAAATTGATCAGAGGGTAGATCAAATGATTACCGATGGGCTGGAAGCGGAGGCGCAATCTTTGGCCGAAAAATATGGCTGGGATGCGGAGGCGATGACGGGAATAGGGTACAGGGAGTGGGCGTCATTTCTGGGAAACCCCAAACCCCAAATTCTAAACGCTAAAGAAATCCAAAATCCAAAATTAGAAATTCAAAAGATTGCAGAGCAGATAAAAATTAATTCCCGTCGCTACGCCAAGCGCCAAATGACTTGGTTCAAGAGGGACAAGGAGATCCATTGGGTCAAGAACAAAAAAGAAGCGGAATATTTTACGCGAAATTTTCTGTTACAATAGATATACCAAAAGTAAAATACATATATGGCTCTCGCCAAACTTTATTCGGCGGCAGTGACAGGACTAGATGCCGAGCCGGTAGAAATAGAAATTGATATTACTCGTGGCAAGGTTCTTTTTATTTTGGTGGGTTTGCCGGACAAAGTAGTAGAAGAATCAAAAGAAAGAGTCCGCTCGGCCATCAAAAATTCCGGTGGCCATTTTCCGCAAGAAAGATTGACTATCAATCTTGCTCCGGCCGATTTGCGCAAAGAAGGTCCGGTTTTTGATCTGGGTATCGCTCTTGGGATATTGCAAGCTTCTGGTCAAATTAGATTTGATGCCACCAAGACGATTATTTTGGGCGAGTTGTCTTTGGACGGCAAATTACGGCGCGTGTCTGGTGTTCTGCCTATCGCCGAAATGGCAGTAAAGCGCGGTTTTGACACTATGCTTGTTCCCAAAGAAAATTTTTTTGAAGCCAACATTATTCCTGGTTTGAAAATAGTTGCCGGCGAATCTTTAGCCGATTTTATCCATTATTTTGCCGGACATAATAATATTAAAGCCGAAGAATCGGGACAAAGAATAGAGTTGGAAGATGAAGAAACAGCTTATCAGTATGATTTTGCCTACATCAAAGGTCAGAATCAGGCAAAAAGAGCGTTGGAGATTGCCGCTGCCGGAGGGCATAATGTTTTGATGTCCGGTCCTCCCGGATCAGGCAAAACTTTACTTGCTAGATCATTTCCTTCCGTCTTGCCTCGTATGGCGTTGTCAGAAGCCTTGGAGGTGACCAAGATCTATTCGGTAGCTGGTATTTTGCCACCAGGAGAAGCTTTAATTAAAAAACGTCCCTTTCGTTCGCCCCACCACACCACTTCGGCCGTAGCTATTGTTGGTGGCGGCACTCATCCTCGGCCGGGCGAAATATCTTTGGCTCATCGGGGAGTACTTTTCCTCGATGAATTTCCGGAATTTCCTCGTTTTGTCTTGGAGGTGTTGCGTCAGCCTTTGGAGGATGGCCTAATAAACGTTTCTCGCGCTAGCGGTTCGGCTACTTATCCGGCAAAATTCACGCTTTTAGCCGCGCAAAATCCTTGTCCTTGTGGCTATTTGACCGATCCGACTAAACCTTGCGTCTGTTCTTCTTCCACTATCAGCCGTTACCAGAAAAAAATTTCAGGACCTCTGCTGGATAGAATTGATCTGCATATTGAAGTGCCACGAGTGGAATATCAGCAATTAGCAGAGAAAAAAATAGCCGAAGAATCCAGCGTCATTCGCGCCAGAGTGCAAAAAGCGCGCGATATTCAAGCCGAACGATTCATTGTTTTGACGAAAAAAATAGTAAGCAATGGCGAAATGGGTAGTGCTGAAATCACTAGATTTTGCGCGCTAACTGAGCCAGCGACCATGCTCCTCAAAAATGCTGTCAACCAGATGCACCTATCTGCTCGCGGCTATCATCGGGTTTTGAAATTGGCCAGAACGATTGCCGATTTGGACGGAGCCGAAATTGTTGATCAAAAACATATTGCCGAGGCCTTGCAATACAGGAGCAGAGAGAAAGGATGAGAAATTATTGCGGATTGTAGATTTTGGATTTAAAATTGAATAGAAGAATACAATAATAGAAACAAAAATCAATATGCCACAAGAATTGCTAGACCCTCCAAAATCTAAAGACAGAGCATCTACTCTGGTTGACGAAGCTTTCAGGCGCGAATCTTTAATTGCCAAGGAAGAGAAGGTGCCCAAAACAACAATTTCTCCTGAAAAACCAAAAACGAAGGATATGGAAAGGGAAAGATTAAAAGATGCCTTTGATCATACGATACGAGCCCTTGAAGCAAATTTTTTGAAAAAAAACAGCACAACAGATTATAGAAAAATTCCCATAGCCTATGATGACTATGCGGCGTTGGTTGCTTTACTTTATGGTGGCAGCCCTATTGAGGCGGAAAAAAAATACAAAGAACTTCTGGATGAAGAAGCGGCCAAAAAAAAGCAAGGATTGTATCTTTCTGCCAGAGCAGAGCAGGATAAAAAAATATTAGAGCTCTATGGGAGCGGCAAAGATATCTATTATTCTGATATTCAATCTTTGCGCAATCATTATGATCGTATGATGCGAGGATAGGACAAAAAGGTCACGATGAAAAGGTCACGATGTTCGACGTCGTGTCTAGACACGACGTCGAACATCGTGACGGTACTAATTATCTAACGAGGCTAAATATTTTGTTGGCCAGTGGGAGAAGGAAATTATTTTTTTGGTCAAAATAGTAAATAACGGCGAAAACAATAATAATAAAAACTATCATCAAGATAGATTTTTTTGTGTCTTTTTTCGCCAATTTCAACTCGTTATTTTCAGAAGAGTTTAGAGAGGGAGACGGCGTGGCGATATTTTGATGATGGATAACAGGTGAAGTGGTGTTATTACTCCCAACGGCATGTTGAGACGCTTGCATTTGAGCGGCGATCAATTGCTTTTGCAATTTTTTGAGCTTGCTTTTTTTGGACATTTGTGATAGTATTTACTGGTTATTTTGTTCGTGCTTCCAATATAGCACGCGGACTTTCAAAAATCAATCCAAGGGGGCAAAGAGCTGTGAGTGAAAAAGACCAGAGAAAAGCGCCGCGAATACCAACGGCCAGAACGGTAGTTGTTCAGTTGGGCATGATGAGGGAGCCTTTTATCGCCAGTCTAATTAATCTTAGTACTGACGGACTTTGCTTTATTTCGCCTTTTGAAGTATCGGCGCTGACCAGATGTCTTTTTGATTTGGGGAGTTCTTTTGGCTCAAAGTATGAAAACGACCTGAAAGTGATGGGATGGCGGTGCTGGCAAAGTCATACGGATGCCGGATTCGTTGTCGGAGTGAAGCTGGATCCGATAAGCGACAGAGTGAGAAAGAGGCTGGAAAAATACACGGCCGGCTATCAGCGAGGCAGGATCTCGCGTATTCGGCGAGGACAGACTTTGGTCGTGAGATCTGGTGGCGCGCGACATTTGCCCAAGAATATGGGCAAGGAGAAAATCTCCGTTGATTGGCGGGTTTTGCGAGAAGAAGAAATCCACTGGGAAAATTTCGGTCTGGCGGTGCTAGACTTGAAGGCTAAAAGTTTGCTCTTAGCGGTCGGAGAATTAATCAAGGTCAAAGAGCGACTGCCTCAAGTAGTGGCGATTTTGACTAGAGAGCCGTCGAAAGAGCTGGAAACAGCTCTTCTGTCCATCAAGGCCGAAATTCTTATTTCAGCTTCATAGCTCCCTTGCTGTTTCGTAAGGGAAATAACGGGCGTCCTGTAGGGGCGCTTTTTTTTGTACACGAATTACGCTAATCGGTGACGAATTATACGAATAAAGCGAGCGGGAAAGGTTCGACCCTGCCTCGCCGGCAGGCAAGCTTGAGAATTAGCTGTTTTACTCGCCCGCCTCTGGAGGGAGGTCGAACCTTAAAGAGCGAGCGCCTAAAAGTCAAGATAATGAGTAATAATCAGGTTATGACAGAGGGGTTATCAAGAAAACTATTGACAAAAGACTTAAAGTATGCTACAATGGCTTTATTATAAAATGATTGCTGTATTTTGACAATCCATTCAGTTGTTTTTTTGGCAAGAAACTGCCTTCTAGCGGTAAGCTCCCAAGGTTGGATTCTACAAAATATAATCCTCCACCGTTAGAGGTAGCTTCTTGTCAAAAAAAAGAAAGGAGTGAAAAAAATGACGTACAAACCTGGTTCAGGTATGAGCCTGATCCCCATCCGGACGATTCGGAGAGAGAGGGAGCAGGCCGAGGCGGCGGCGAAAGCCACCACCGCCCAAGGGGAGAAAAAATAACTTTTTCTCCCACAGGCCCCGGGTGGGGCTGGCCAAGGATCTAAGGGATGAAGTCCCGAGGAAAACCGGCAAAAACCACCCAAATATTTTTTTCACCATCGCCATTATTTAAGAAGTCTTTGCGGGTTCGAATCCCGCTGGCGATATCTCTTAAAATCCAAGGCGCGTCCCGTTCCAAACAGCCCTGCACAGGGGACGGCGCCCAAAAGAAAGGGGGGATGACGAGTGCAACGAAACGCACAATTGGTCCTCTACGAGACTTAAAGATGGTGCGGTCGCCCTTTTTTCGGGAGGAGGGTAAGTCATCCTGACCGCACAATTAGCCACGCACCCAGACGGGGGTGGCGCCATCCTGAGAAGCTTCAAAAGAAGCTTCTTTTTTTTGCGCAAAATTCCCCTTCCTTTTTTGATGTAGGGGCAATTCATGAATTGCCCCTACGAATTACCCCTACTTTTCTGTTAAAATGATATCGTATCTCCCCATACTTCATAATTCATACCTCATGTCTCCTGCCTACGCCGATCTTGCTCTCAACACCAAATCTGGAAAAAAGGACGACCTTTTTACCTACGCTGTGCCAGTCACAATGCGGGAGGAGGTTAGAGTAGGCCAAATGGCGCAAGCGCCATTGGGGCCAAGAAAAATCAATGGTATTATCGTTGCTCTGCACAACACGAAGCCTACTTTCGCCACGCGGGAGATCGCGAAAATTATTGACGAAGAGCCTTTGGTCTCCGAGCGAATGATTGAATTGGCGCGCTTTATATCCGATTATTATTGGTGCGGGTTGGGGCAGACGATTTTTTCATTTTTGCCGTTGAATCTGCGCAAACGAAAGCGTGGGCTTTTCTCTGCAAATTCTAAATTCAAAATTCTAAACTCTAAACAAGTCCAAAATTCAAAATCAAAAATATCAAATTTGGATTTAACAAAATCTCAAAAAGATGCTTTGGAAAAGATCAAAAAGGCGATAGTAGCAGATAAACCAAAAACTTTCCTCCTCCATGGAGTGACGGCTTCTGGCAAGACGGAAATATATCTGCGGGCTTTCGCCCAGATGCTTAACGAAGGAGAGACCTTCGGAGCTCCGAAGGTCTCTCCTTCGTTAAAGAGTTTGCCGGAGAAGCGAGCCGGGGGCATTTTCATTGTTCCGGAGATTGCTCTCACCCCCCAAAGTATCAGCAGTTTCGAAAAAGTTTTTGGAGTCGAGCGTATCGCGGTGGTGCATAGCAAGCTTTCCGCCGGCGAAAGGCTGAAAACTTGGCAGGCGATTCGAGCTGGCGAAAAAGATATCGTCATCGGTTCACGCTCGGCTATCTTCGCGCCCTTGCCTAATTTGAAACTAATTATTATTGACGAGGAGCACGATCTAATTTCTTTCAAATCCGATCAGACACCGCGTTATGAATTGCATACCGTGGCCGAAAAATTGGCCGAGCTTTCGGGTGCTACCATGATTTTGGGTTCAGCTACCCCTTTAGTAGAAAGTTATTACCGAGTTTTGCAAGGCGATTGGAAATATCTGTCTTTGCCAGAACGCGTCACGACGTTCGACGTCGTGTCTAGACACGACGTCGAACGTCGTGACGGTAAGGCGCAGATGCCAAAAATTAAGCTCATTAATATGGCTGATGAGCGCAAGGGCGGAAATGATTCGCCTCTCTCTGAATATTTGCAAAAAGCACTTTCCTTGGTTCTCAAAAATAAAAGGCAGGCCTTACTTTTTCTAAACCGCCGTGGCATGGCGCACACCCTGATCTGTCAAGATTGTCGCGAGATTGTGCAGTGCGAAGATTGTTCCTCGCCTCTCGTTTATCATTTGATAAGTAATCGTCTGCAATGCCATCATTGTTCTCGCGTCTATTCGATGTCTATCCAATGCAAAAAATGTGGAGGTTTTAATGTCAAATTTTTGGGGCAGGGGACGGAGAGAATCGAGCAGGAGATCAAAAAACTTTTCCCGACAGCGCGCGTCGCGCGAATGGATCGCGACACGATGGAGAAGGAAGAAGATTACGAAAGTATCTTTTCCGCTTTACGGGACGGCAAGATTGATATTCTTGTTGGGACACAGATGATTGTTCATGGTTGGGACATCCCCTCCGTTGATTTGGCGTGTGTGATATCGCTAGATAATTCTCTGATGATCCCGGATTTTCGTTCAGAGGAGAAAGTTTTTTCTCTGATTACTCAATTGGCGGGACGGACAGGACGCGGTTTGGCTAGAGGAATGCTGGTGGTGCAGACGGAATTTCCCGACCATCCAGTATTCCAGCTGGCCGAGTATAACGACTTTGCGGGATTTATGAAAAAAGAGCTGGAAGAGAGAGAGCGCTTTGGCTACCCGCCTTTTGGGCAGATTGTCAAATTGTCTTTGGGTGGGACGAATAAAGATTTAGTTTTCAAAAAAGCGGAAGAACTGGCGGATATTCTCAAATCTCAATTCTCAAATCTCAAATCTCAAACAGATTCCAACAACCAAGACCCAAAAATTAAAAATTACAAAATTAAAAATTACGGCGTAGCCGTGATCGGTCCCATCGAGCCCGCTGTGGCCAAGAAATTCGGCAAATATTACCAGAATATTTTGATAAAGTTTTCAGTTTTTAGTTTTCAGTTTTCACCGGCGGAATCGCTTCGCGGTATACTCACTACCATTCCCAAAGATTGGACTATCGATGTGGATCCGTTAAGTTTGCTGTAAAAACTCCGACCTAAAGGTCGGAGTTTTTACAGTTATTTTCTTTCGTCTTCCTGATTTAGCGGTATCGTGTTGTGGCGAGATGCTTTTTCCCATTCGGACGATCCTCTACGTATTGGTTCATTGTTAGCCCCAACTATTTGACCATCGAGATTTCTCACATAAGGAGGCTCAAATGAATCTGGCGCAACTTCTTGCTCGGAAGATTTCGGAGCTGTGCCTATATATATTGGCGGCAGAGGGTTTTTCTTTCTTATTTCATTCCATCTCTGACATACCGCATCTTGAAATTTGTCCTCTTCCCCTTTTCGCCTGGGAGACTCCCAGCCAAAGCCATTTTCGGGAAATTGCTTTTTGAACTCTTCCTCTGGCATACTGGTTATCCTGTCAACATTAACATCAACATCATTATTATTTTTGTTGGATATTGGATCCTCTATGCTCATAAAAAAATTTAATGTTAATTATAACCATTCTAGCTCACCCCAATAATAAGTCAAATTTCTTTTCAGTTCAATTTTCAATGGCGGAATCGCTTCGCGATATACTCACTACCATTCCCAAAGATTGGACGATCGATATGGATCCTTTGAGTTTGCTGTAGAAATTTGACAGATAAGCGAACGCGCCATACAATAAGAGTATGAAAAATATCATTCAAGTTCATGTTTATCAAGGAGACAAATATTTTGTCGCGGAATGCGTTGATTTGCCCGTGGTTACGCAGGGAGAAACGCTCGATGAGGCTGTCAAAAATGTCCATGAAGCGATTGCGCTACATCTGGAGGGGGAGGACCTTTCGGAGCTAATGATTGCCGATAATCCAACAATTCTCGTCAATTTTGAAGCTAGATCGCTTAAAGCGAGAGAGTATGCCAAGGCCTAAAGTGTTGTCGGCCAAAATGCTGGTAAAAATATTTGTTGAATTTGATTTTGTGACTGTCTCTCAAAGGGGCAGTCATTTGAAATTGGTGCGCGTGACGGAGAAAAGACAGAGGCAGATTTTGACTATTCCCAATCATAAAGAGCTGGACAGAGGAACGCTACTTGCTATTTACAGGCAATCGCTGAGATATATTTCCGAGGAAGAATTACGATTGTATTTTTATATCGATTAGAGGAAGGCTTGTTTTTGTAGCTAAAATATGCTATAATACAGCTTATGAAAATCAAACTCGTCAAGACAAAAAATCCGAATAATATCCCAAAAATTTTGCGGGAAAAGAGTAAACCGGTTGAGAAAATCACACCGGAGATTTTGGATTTGGCGGAAAAAATGACCGAGATTATGAACAGAACTGATGGTGTGGGCATTTCGGCGGTGCAGGTAGGACAACTTTTACGGATGATGATCGTCAAGGTGCCGACACAAAAAACAGAGTCAGACTCTTTGTCTATGGATATGGTTTTTATCAATCCCGAAATCATCAAACTTTCGGGCAAAAAAGTGGCCTTCAATGAAGGCTGTCTATCTTTCCCCGATATTTTCGTAGAAATCATACGGCCGGATATTTGTAAAATCCGCTTCACCGATATTAGTGGCAATCTTTGCGAAATGGAATCGGCCGGCATTGTCGGAAGAGCCTTCCAGCACGAGATAGATCATATGGGCGGAATTCTCTACTTTGACCACATCAAAGACGGAGTAAAGGGCTTGAAAAAACAAAAAATTTCTAATTGATCTAATTGCCCTAATTTCTCCCGCCACCATATCGCAGATTATCAATGTAGGCGGGATCCCGCTATAAGCGGTGATAAACAATAACAAATCGTATAATTTTGTAACTGAGATTTGGTATTTGTTTAGGTCAATTAGAAATTAGAATTTAGAAATTTGAGACTTTAAACTTTTAGGAATATCTTATCTTTGTTTCAAAATGGACAAAAAAGCTTTGAAATTGGTTTACATGGGTACCCCCGCTTTTTCGGCGGAGATTTTGGCGGGGCTTCTGAAATCAGGATTTAATATCATCGCCGTCATCACCGAGCCGGACGCGGAGGTGGGAAGAAAAAAGATAGTCACTCCCCCACCGGTAAAAATTCTCGCGGGAGAGAGGGGAATCCCTGTTTTTCAACCAGAGAACAGAGACGAGTTACGAGTTATGAGTCATGAGTTAGGGCCTGACCTGGTGGTTATCGCTGCTTACGGCAGAATATTGCGAAAAGATGTTTTGGATATTCCCAAATACGGCTGTATCAATTTCCACGCCTCGCTTTTGCCCAAATATCGTGGCGCCTCTCCGGTGCAGGCGGCGATTATCAATGGTGATAGAGAAACGGGGGTAACGATTATGAAAATTGACGAAGGAATGGATACGGGACCGATCCTTTCGCAAGTAACATTTCCTCTGACCGAAGAAGACACCACACCGACAGTTTTGGCGAAAATGGTAGAACGCGGCCTACCCCTTCTTGTCAAAACTATTGAAGGCTATGTAGACGGAAAAATAGAACCGCAAGAGCAAGATAGCGACGAAGCGACCACATGCTCCATGATCAAAAAAGAGGATGGGCACATTTCTTTTGGCAATGCCGTGGAGGAATACGCCAAATACCGCGCGTACATTGAATGGCCGGGGAGCTTTGTTTTTCTTGACCAGAGCTTGCCGAAGGTTGGAGGAAAAAGATTAAAAATTTTGGAGGCGCAGCTTTCTCGCGACCGATTTTCCGATGCCCAGCCGGGTGAGGTGTATTTGGCAGACGGAGGAGAGTTGGCGCTTTCTTTCCACACTGGTTTTTGGCTAATAAAAAAACTTCAGTTGGAAGGCGAAAAACCACTCTCTGCCCCTGATTTTTTGAATGGCCACCAGAATATTATTGGCACGATTTTAGAATAATTCAAAATAATCAGGTTGTTTCTGTTGACTTTTTCCTAGTTATCGCTTAAACTATTATCCTAGTGGGTAAATAATTATTTTTATGTTGCGAATCAAATTAGTCCGATATGGCAAAAAAAACGCGCCGGCATGGCGTATTGTTGTGGTGGAAAAAACCAAAACCGGCAAAGGAAATGTAGCCGACTATATTGGTCACTACAATCCCTTGAGCTCCCCAAAGCTAATGGTTTTGGATGCGGAAAAATATGAAAAATGGATAAAATTTGGCGCGCAACCAACCGATTCTGTTTTGCGTCTCAAGGGAAAATTAGTGGACAAAACCAAAGATTATCAAAAGAAAGTAAAGACAAAAGTTTACAAGAGTAAAAAAGAAAAAATAGACGAGCAGGAGAATAAAAAACCTGAAAAACCAGTGAGCGATGATATGGTAGCAACCGATGGATTGACAGAAGATTCAAAGAGCCAAGAAGCTGTTGTAGAAAAAATAGAAGAAACGGAAGAAAAAGAAGTCGAAAAAGCAAAGGAAGAATCGAAGGAAGAGACAAAAAAGGAGGCCACTCCTGCCAAAGAAGAAGCCGAAATCAAAGGATAGCCTTTACTTTTTTCAAGTAAAAATATAAAATTGCTACAAAGCTGAAAAGGTCGATAAGCATTTAGTAATAATTGCGACAAGGAACGACATGGAAGACAAAGATTTGCTGCAAACGATGGTCACTGCCATGGTTTCCAAGCCAGAAGCCGTGAAAATTGAGCGCAAAGTAGATGAGATGGGTGTTTTGTTGGAGCTTACCATTGATCAAACAGATATGGGGACGATCATTGGCAAAGAAGGCCGTACGGCCAAGGCTCTGCGCACTATCCTGCGCGCTTTTGGGGCAAAAAATAATGCCCGCATCAATTTAAAAATTATTGAGCCGGAAGGTTCAACTTTTGTCCGTCGCGAGAGACCGACTGATTCTGAGGGCGGAGAGTAATCGTAATTTGATATAGAAAATTCAAAAAAGCCACAACCTTTTTTCGGTGTGGCTTTTTTGATAATCTTATGAAAATCACTATTCTCACTTTATTTCCCGAAATGTTTACTGGCGTTTTGAACACCAGTATTTTGAAGCGCGCCCAAACTAAAGGTTTGGTTACTTTTGAGGTGCGCTATCTGCGCGATTGGACTCTTGATGCTCACAAAACAGTGGATGACCGGCCGTATGGCGGAGGAGCGGGAATGGTGCTCAAGGCAGATGTTGTTTATCGCGCGCTGAAAGACATTTCAGATTTCAGATTTCAGATTTCAGATCGAAAAAAATCTAAAAAAAATAAATCTACAATCTACAATCTACAATCTACAATTATCCTCCCCACTCCAAAGGGTAAAATATTCAATCAACAGTTAGCGCTGAAATATTCCAAAAAGCAACATCTCGTCTTCATCTGTCCGCATTACGAGGGGTATGACGAGCGTATTGTGTCCATGGTAGACGAAAAAGTGTCCATGGGGCAGTATATCGTAACCGGTGGCGAAATCCCGGTCATGATGATGATAGACGCGATCGTCAGATTAGTCAAAGGAGTGATTCGTGAGGAATCATTGAGGGAAGAAAGCTTCAACAATATTTCAGATTTCAGATTTCAGATTTCAGATCGAAAAAAATCTAAAAAAACCAAATCTGCAATCTGCAATCTGCAATCTGCAATGGAATATCCTCAATACACCCGCCCGGAGGCTTTGGAAATTGTTCTGAAGGGCAAAAAAATAAAAAAGCGTGTGCCGAAAGTTTTACTTTCAGGCAACCACGCTTTGATCGCCAAATGGCGGAAAGGGAAAGGCCTAGTCTCGGCGGATTAAGGTTGGATCCCTGATGTTGCCGAAGAACGCTTGGGCACGGTAAATTTTTCGGAGACCTTACCTTGGAGGGCCGATCCAGGAAAGCTGAACTCCAGCGCTATCCGGAGCTCTATTTCTTGATCCATCTCCATTTTTAGAAGAAAGGTGCCTCCTACCCGAGCGCAAATCAAGCCCAAGAGATAAGTCATCTTTCCTCCCGGAGATTTTTCAGAGCAAGCCAGACCGGAGATGGCGACCGAGACGACCCCATCTTTTTTGTGAAAAGTGCTTTCTCTTTCCCATTTCTCCTGGTCTTTTTCCCAGTTGAAAAGGTCTGCCCCCTTTTCTTCATTGGCTTGGAGTAGAGCTTGCCTAATCTGCTCCTGGATTCCCTTGAGAGCGACATTCAGGAGGGTCTCAGCCATTTCAATCTCTTGTTTACTTGAAGTGGCGGACTTCTTCTTCAGCCCCACGAGCCCTTTTTCTGGCAGTTTGACGATGATTCTCAAGATGCCACCTCCTTAGTGAACTTGAAATACAGTCCAGTCAATGACGCGTGCGACTCACCTTTGTCTTGTGAGCTCAATCGTTTTGTCAGAGAGAGGAAATCCCGTCAGGCCATCTTGGGTAATAACGGTGGCAGGTCTTATCTTCGCGCATAAACTTTTATTGACGATCGTATCCTCTGTTGCTTTTTTCCTCGCATCTTCTTCATTGGTGAAGACGGAAGTTTCGGAGATATAAAGAGAATCCCTGAGGCTCATCTCGACAACAAACCATGTTGTTATCCGGCATCTTGTCAAATCCAAATCTTGAATCCCCATGGCTTTTCTATGGCCTCCTTTTTATCAAAATTGGGAATGTCCGCTGTGCTTTAGCAGATACTGTTATCTTATCTCTTTTTGGCTTAGATGTCAAGGTTTTTTATGAAATTGATTAGGTGCGGTTGTTTAAAAAAATGCATCCAGAAGAAGGTTTTTTGTGGTATAATGAACAGTTATAGAGAAAACTCTAAATTCTAAACTCCAAATCCTAAATAAGTTCAAATTCCAAGATTCAAAAAAATGCCAAAATTCAAACTACACTCCACTTTTCAGCCGTCGGGCGACCAAGGGCAAGCGATTGCTCGACTTTGTGATGGGCTGAAAAAGGGCTACCGAGACCAGACACTTTTGGGAGTGACGGGGTCGGGCAAAACTTTCACCATGGCCAAAATTATTGAAAAGACACAACGGCCGACTCTGGTCATCGCGCACAATAAGACTTTGGCGGCGCAATTAGCGAGCGAATTCCGCGCCTTTTTTCCCGAAAACGCTGTCCATTATTTCGTCTCCTATTACGACTACTATCAACCGGAAGCGTATATCCCCAAAACTGATACTTACATCGAAAAAGACACGGCCATTAATGACGAAATCGATCGCCTGCGTCACGCGGCGACGATGGCGCTTTTGACTCGTCGCGATGTTATCATCGTGGCTTCGGTTTCTTGTATCTATGGTCTTGGCGAACCGGAAGATTATTTGAGGCAATCTTTTGAATTAAAGGTGGGGCAAAAAATTTCGCGCGAAACTGTCATTCGCCAGTTTGTTGGCATCCTCTACGAAAGAAACGACATTGAACTTGCCCGTGGGAAATTTCGTGTTCGAGGGGATGTGTTGGAAATAATTCCGGCCTACGGAGAGGACCCAGTCAGAATTAGTTTTTTCGGTGACGAAATAGAGATGATGGCGGAAATCGATGGCATCACGGGTGATGTCGGGCAGAAGCTTTCGGAGCTAAGGATCTTCCCGGCCAAACATTTCCTGACTGGAGCGGAAAAATTAAAAGTTGCTATGAAAAATATCAGGGAAGAGGCCGAGGAGCGAGTGAAATATTTCCAAAAAGAAGGCAAATTGCTTGAAGCGCAAAGGATCGGCGAACGGGTTAATTACGATCTGGAAATGCTCACGGAGGTCGGCTACATCAGCGGAATAGAAAATTATTCCAGGCACTTGACCGGGCGCCCTGCCGGCGCGCCACCCTCAACCTTGATAGACTTTTACCTCGGGCAAGAACACGATGTTCGACGTCGTGTCCCAGGACACGACGTCGAACATCGTGTTCGTCAAAGCAAATGCTTTCTAATGTTCATCGACGAATCTCACCAAACTATCCCACAAATCGGCGGGATGTACGCTGGCGATCAGGCCAGAAAACAAAATTTGATTGACTATGGTTTCCGTCTCCCTTCCGCTCGAGACAACCGTCCGCTGAAATTTGAAGAATTTGACGCCAAAATCCAAAATGTTATCTATGTTTCCGCCACACCCGCTGAATATGAGCTCAAAAAATCGCGACAAGTGGTGGAGCAAGTCATCCGACCAACCGGGCTCTTGGATCCAAAAATTGAAATTCGACCAACCGAGCATCAAATAGACGATTTGATGGCGGAAATCAAAAAAACAGTGGACAAAAAACAGCGCGTTTTGGTGACGACTCTGACCAAAAAATTAGCCGAAGACATCTCATCCTATCTCTCTGAATATGGCCTGAAAACCGCTTATTTGCATAGTGAGGTGGACACATTGGACAGGCTGGACATTTTGCGCGATTTGCGTCTCGGCATCTACGATATTTTGGTGGGAATCAATTTGCTTCGCGAGGGACTGGACCTGCCGGAAGTATCATTGGTCGCTATTCTGGACGCGGACAAAGAAGGTTTCTTGCGATCGGATGTTTCTCTAATCCAAACAATGGGGCGAGCGGCGAGACATTCTGAAGGACGCGTCATTATGTACGCGGATCGGATTACAGGTTCGATGCAGAGAGCGATTGACGAGACGACTCGTCGGCGCAAAATTCAAGAAGAACATAACAAAAAACACGGAATTGTGCCGACATCCATCAGTAAGGTGGTGGCGGAAGATTCGGATTGGCGGCAGGGGGAGGGGAAAGAAATTAAGAAATTAAGAAATTATGAAATTAAAGACACTAATGAAAAAAGAAGAATTATCAAAGACCTAGAGGCCAAAATGGATCTGGCGGCGCGGGAATTGCGTTTTGAAGACGCAGGCGAATATAGGGATCGGATTGTCTTATTAGAAAAAAACAAATAAACTGACATGCTTCTTTGGGTATTGATTTTTTCCTTATTTTAGCGTATATTTCATTATCAAGATGTTTCTTAAAAACAGAAAGGGGTGAGACAAGATGGCGGAGAAAAGCTATCGATGCTACAAATCTTCCGGTGACGAAATAGTAGCGCGGTATCACGGCAGGATGCAGGAGAGGTGGGATTTTATGACGGAGATGGTTACCGATCCCGAAGTCTGCCCGCGTCTTTTTGTGGCAGGTGTTATAGAACGAAAGAATAAAGGATTTATTCACATCAACGGCGTAGTCATTCCTCGTCTGGCGCTTGTCGGCACCATCTCCTGTCGGGCGCTTGTCAGCGCCATCCCCTTTACGAAACTTGAAGAAATTCAGACCAAAGAAGCAGCCCTATCTTTTACTTTGAGCGCTTATGAATTTTCCATTTTTAATGGCAAGGGTAGCGCGTCCGGTTCGGCTCTCGTTGTTTCCTATCAGGTTTCCCGAGCGGTGATGCATCTACACCGTCTTTTGGCTGAAAAAGGAAATGCCAGAGGAATAGTTTTTCGGCTGGAATCTATTTGGGAAAATAAAGAATTGCTCAAAATCAAGCCAGAGTTGGCCCATACGGAAAAAGTGATCTGGCTTTCTTCCCCTTGACCTCGCTTTATGAATATAAAGAAGCGAGGTCTTTTGGTATAATAAGGATATGGACATAATAAAAAACAAACTAAAATCTTTGCCGAATATGCCCGGTTGCTATAAATTTTACGACAATTCGGAAAAATTGTTATATATCGGCAAAGCCAAAAATCTGAAAAAACGCGTCTCTTCGTATTTTGTCAAAAACAATAAAGACCCGAAGACGCGGGTTTTGGTTGGCAAAATTTCTGATGTGGGGTGGGAGACGACGGACTCCGAGATGGACGCTCTGATTTTGGAAGCGAAATTGATCAAAAAATTTCTTCCGCCTTACAATATCAAAATTAAAGACGACAAGAGTTTCCTATCGGTGAAAATCGATTTTTCCCAAAAATATCCACGTCCGGAGCTGGCGCGACTGGCAAGAGCAAAGCCTTCGCAACAAGCTAAGATTTATGGGCCCTTCACAGACGGGGCGCTTTTACGTTCTGGCCTAAAAGTCCTGCGACGGATTTTTCAATGGTGCGATCTGTCGGAGGCGGAGATGTCGCGCCGGCAAAAAACCGCTCGTCCTTGTTTCAGCTATCATTTGAAAAATTGTTCGGGTGTTTGCGCGGGCAAAATCAGCGTCAAAGAATATGGGAAAAATATGAAGCAATTATCCCGATTTTTTGAAGGAGAAAAGGGGAGTATCGTCAAAGAATTAAAGCGCGAGATGACGATTTCTGCCAAAAATAAAGACTTTGAAAAAGCGGCTAAACTGCGCGACAAAATAAAGACGTTGGAGCATCTTGGACAAAATATTCAATTTTCAAATAATAATTTAAACATTGAAAATTCATTAAAAATTGAAAAATTAAAAATTAAAAATTCTCAATCCGCCTTAAAAGAGCTCATAAAGGAGATAAATATATCGTTGGGAACAAGGCTCAAATTTCACAAAAAATGGCGGATTGAGTTCTACGATATTTCCAATACATCCGGGACGAACGCGGTTGGCTCAATGATTGTTTGGCAGGACGGCGAATTCGCTCGCGACCAATACCGGAAGTTTAAGATCAAAACAGTAGAGGGGGCGAATGATTTTGGGAGTTTGGTGGAGGTTTTGAGGAGAAGGATAGGGAGAATTTCAAAGTTCAAAAACCAAATGTCAAACAAAATCCAAAGCCTTAATGTTCAAAATGTTTTTTGGCCAGAACCGGACATTATCATTCTTGATGGGGGCAAGCCCCAATTGTCGGCGGTGGGGAGAATGTTCACCGAGCAGGGGATAGATATACCACTGTTGGCCTTGGCGAAGGAAGAGGAGGAGGTTTGGGGTGTAAACTTCACAAAGCCAAAATTGCACAAACGGCACAAACAAAAATACAAATTTCACAAAACCCAAACAGTCTTAAATCTTCAATCTGAAATCTTCAATCTGAAATCTATTGCCAAAGATTCGCCGGAGGGGTTTTTTCTACAAAAAATCCGCGATGAGGCGCATCGCTTTGCCATCACTTTTCACCGTGTTTTGCGGGTGAAAAAAGCGGTCAAATCGCGACTAGACGAGATTTCAGGTATCGGGCCGAAAACCAAAAAGAAATTGCTTTTGCGTTTTGGCTCAGTATCGGGCATAATGAAAGCAAGCGACAAGGGTCTGAAGAATATGATAGGTGAAAAATTGGCTAGAGAAATAAAAGAAAAATTATAAATATATGATATAGAAAAATTTATTATGACTAGTCCAGACATAGAAAAACCGGATACTTCTCTTTCTTGGGAAAATTTTATCAAAGAATTGCGTTTTGAAACGGATAGGGCCTCTGGTCATGGAGGGCAAAATGTTAACAAGACCGAAACAGCTGTTAGGGCTAGATTTTCCATTACAGAAACAGGTCTTTTGACTGCGGCACAAAAATTATTTTTGATTGAAAAAGGAGTAGTGGGCAAATCTGGCGATATTGCTGTTCGTAATGCCGATAGCGCCTCACAAAAGACCAACAAAGACAAATCCGCCGAAATTTTATATGCCAAATTAGTCAAATGGCTTACGCCTAAAAAAGAAAGAAAAAAAACCAAATCTCCCCAATGGGCCAATGAAGAAAGGCTGCAAACGAAAAAGAAGCTTTCTGACAAAAAAAGATTTCGTTTAGACAAAGAAAATTATTAAAACATAATCAAAAACACTTTTTTGTATTTTTGACTTTTTCTTTGGTTTGTAGTATATTAGATAACAGTCTAAAAGCTAAAAACAAAAAGGAGGCATCAGTGAAAGACCAAGCCCGCAAGCTCATCTTGGGAGTCATTATCAACGCGATGTCCATTTCTTTGGCTTCGTATTGGTTAGACAAATTTAATTATGATGGTTGGGTAATGCTGTCCATCATAGCGGTACTTTTCACTATTGTGTCTATCGTTTTGCGTCCAGTGATAAAAATTTTGTCTTTACCACTTTTTTTTCTGGGGCCAATTATCTTTTTTTTGGCGGACGCGGCTATTTTGTGGGGGATAGATCAATTGACGACAGGCTTCGCGGTTGGTGATTGGCAAACCTTGGGTATCGCGGCCGCTATCATCGGCGTTATTAATTATCTAGCGCATTGGATAGTGTAGGGGGAATCGCAAATTGCAAATTGCAGATTTATAATTTTCAATCTGAAATCTACAATTTGAAATCTGAAATGTGCCCTCCTAAATTTGAATCTAAACGAACAACTTGTTTTGTAAATGGTGGCTTCTTGGTTACAATAGGTTGAGAAAATGTTTCGGTTCAAATTTTGGAGGGCGGGCGTCGTATAATGGTTATTATACATCCTTGCCAAGGATGAGACGGCAGTTCGATCCTGCTCGCCCGCTTTTGTCAATAATATTAAAAAGTAGTGAAGCCAGGGTCCCGAATTGAGCCAAAAGATTCTTGGCCACGTAGCCAAGTGGTAAGGCGAGGGTCTGCAAAACCCTTATGCACCGGTTCAATTCCGGTCGTGGCCTTTTGGCTCAACATCGGGGCAAAGTCGCGATGTGTGAATTCAATTTCCGTTTCCGTCCTGGATTTTTAAAAATAACAAATTATTTATTATGGATATTCTTCAAATCATTGCTATCGTGCAGGTGATCATCTCTGTCCTTTTGCTTTTGGCTGTTTTGCTTCAATCTCGTGGCGCTGGCCTGTCTGGCACTTTTGGCGGCGACAGCGTAGTCTATACTACGCGTCGCGGACCGGAAAAATTTTTATATTGGCTGACAGTTTTTTTGGCAGTGTTTTTTGTAGCCTTGGCAGTGGCTTCTTTATTACTAAAGTAGTTTGATGTCCCGGTTTCAAAAATTAGCAATTCTCATCCGGCTTGTTTGGAAAAAATTTACCAAAGTAGAAAAAATAGTTGCCATTATCTTGGTGGCAGCGATTTTTTTTAGTGCTATTTCTTTAGGCCAAGACTTCTATTATCTGGGCGCGCGAATAATCCCTCAAGATGGGGGAGTTTTGATAGAAGGGATAGTAGGTCAACCAAAAGTAATCAACCCAGTTTTAGCCAAAACAGAGGCAGACAAAATAGCTACTTCTTTGATCTTTGCGCCACTTTTATCGCGTAACGAAAAAAATGAGCCTATTCCTGTTTTGGCTGAAAAGTGGAATCTATCTCCAGACAAATTGGACTATACTATCAATTTGCGTAAAAACTTATTATGGCATGACGGGGCTCCTTTCGGCGCTGATGATATCGTCTATACTATTGCCGTAGTGCAAAATCCTGACTATCAGGATACTGCTACCAAGGCGGCTTGGGAAGGCGTCAGAGTGGACAAAATAGATGATTCTACGGTCAATTTCCACTTGTCTTCCCCTTACGCTTCTTTTTTAAATGCCTTGGCTATCAATATTATCCCTAGACACATTTGGGTAGATGTGCCAGTTAAAGATTTTGCCAAATCCCCTTACAGCCTCAATCCGGTTGGTTTGGGCGCTTACAAATTGGGTAAAATCACCCAAGATAAAGAAGGCAAGATCAATCTGATTAAATTGTCCGCCCATGATGGTTTTGTCCTCGGTCGGCCCCATCTCAAAACTATTGATCTCAAATTTTATTCCGATAAAGAATCTTTGCTCAAAGGCTTTGTTGACAGAGAATTCACTTCTTTTGGCACTTATTCTTTTGATGGCAAACAGGCTGCCCGCAACACGCGTGGCTATACCAAGCATGATGTTTTTTTACCACAGTATGTTGGCGCTTTTTTTAATCTCAAAAGAGTTACTCCCCTAACCGATGCTTCGGTGCGTCAAGCATTGGCCTATGCCACCGACAAAAATAGGCTCAATAAAGAAGTTAATTTTGGCGCCGGCGTTTCTATCTCTTCACCCATTTTGCCAGGGTATTTGGGCTATGATGATACTGTAAAAAATTATAATTATGACAAAAAAAACGCCCAGGCTATCCTGTCGCAAGCTGGCTGGACGGATCAAGATAATGATGGTATCAGAGAAAAAGAAGGGCAGAAATTAAGCTTTATCCTTGCTATGCCGGATGAACCACAATTTGATCGCCTGATCACCGAACTTTCTCGTCAATGGCAAGAAATGGGAGTTTCTTTGAATATTCAAAAGGCGCCATCAAATTCCTTTGAAGAAAAATTTTTGGTCGGGCGCGATTATGATATTGTCTTAATCGGTGAAAATATAGGTGCCGATCCCGATCCTTATTCTTATTGGCATTCTTCGCAGGCTTTTTACCCGGGACTCAATCTTTCTTTGTGGGAGAATGGGGAGGCTGACCAATTATTGCAAGAAGCTAGACAAATCAATGATGCTAATGTCAAAATTCGTGATTACAAAAAATTCCAAGATATTTTTGCGGCAGAATTACCGGCTATTTTATTCTACCAGCCGACCTATGTTTACAAAGCCTACAAGGGCATGAAGGGTATAGATCTTTCTGGTATCTCCATGCCCTCAGAGCGTTTTTATAACATTTTCAATTGGTATGTGAAATATGAGAGAGCGAGAAAATAAGTGATAAATAATAGGTGATAAGCAAATAGCCTAATGAAAAAAAACTATGACTTTTTTCATTAGGCTATTTCTATTTTTCGGGCGCAATTAATACAGCGGCCACGAAATAGCACTTGAAATTCTTCCACCAGATCAATCGTTCCATCCTCGGTGATTTTGGCGAAATCCAACAAAACTTGATCGGGGACATTGAAAATATTACTGCAAATATTGCAGACAAAATGATGATGTTTCTCGGCAACACCATCATAATTAGCTCTATCGGGACGAAAACGCATCTCTTTGATGAGGCCTTTTTGAGCCATAATATCCAGGTTGCGATAGACGGTAGCCAGAGAAATCTGGGGCAATTTTTGCTTGATAGTGGCAAAAATTTCGTAAGCGTCAGGATGCCCCTTAGCGCCGGCCAAAAAGTCCAAAATGGCCTTTTTTTGATTGGTGAGTCTTTCCATCATACTGGTTGCTAGTAATGATAATTATTCTTAATTGTATTATATTCTTAATTAAGAATTATTGTCAATATAAAAGAGTATCTTATGATATTAAGGGCTATATCTTAGTGCGCGATATAGAACGCCGTGAATCAGCAAAATCTACTTATTAACGGGTAGACAGATAGATTAGTGCATTTGTGAAAACTATTGACAAAAGATATAAAGTATGCTATACTGGGACTGTTAACAATCAAAAAATAACCCCCGAAAGGGGGACCGGGAGGCAAGACATGAGAAGCGTGAACATATACGGGCAGATGTTCCTCATCCGCCCGTGCGTCAACGGCAAAAAGGGCCAGGAGATAATCCTGGTGGCCAAAAAACGCTGATTGACGATTTCCTTGCCGCTACCCCTTTTAGGGGAATAGAGGCAGGGGCCACAACTGGCCCGAAGGGCCTCCAGAAAAAAACACTCTTCCCGCTCCCTGCGCTTGTCGATTAATGCGCAGTCAGGGCAGACCACAAGACAAGGGAAGAGTTGGGCCACATATCGCCCTAAGGAGGGGGCAAAAAAAATGCGTAAAGGGTCGATTTGAGCGCCGATAGAGGGGGCGTCAACATAAATACCCTTGCCAAGGAGGGAAACGACCATATCGGCGATCGGCCCACCGGGCCACATGCTCGCCACTGTCGTTTTCCTCACCACGCCGGTTTTACTTTGCCGGCCTCAGTCGAGCCTCCACCTGGAGGCAAGGTCAATCCTTCAATCCAGAGGGGTTGACCAAGATACGGAGGAGGAGTCCTCCGTTGACAGCAAAAAAACTCAAAGAGGTAGGGGACCTCTTTAAAAACCTCACTAGGCACCCTGCGAAGGGTGCCTTTTTGTTACCAACAAGCATCATAGTTTATTAAACATATCATAACGACAAAAAGGTTGACATATTGTATGATTTAGAGTATCATGTTAAAAAATATATGCGAGAGGAAACCTTAACATGAGGGTGCGAAACTTAAGAAATTGGATATAGACCGTAGTGGGTGTATATCGACACGGAAAATTGATTAAGGCCAGAGTCCTTATGTACCCGGCCCAACCGAATCAGAATCCGGGATTCGTTTTTGGGCAAGAGCAGGTCGAATCAACCATTCGACCGGTGGGCGTAAGAAGCTGGAAGGAGCTGCCTTTGGACAGGCGTTTTTCCTGGCTCATCGGGGCTATCAGGGTTCTCCTGGAGGACCAAGCCTCTATTCTGGACAAAGAAAAAAGGATAGGGGATTTGTCTATTTGGGAGCTGGAAAAATGGCTCCAAAAATTGGAGATCGCTCAAATTCAAAATGCTGGAGAAAGTGATCGGGCCTTCAAGCTAAGGCTTGAAGAAATTGCTGAAAAGGCCTTGCTTTGCCTGGAGTCCTTGGCGCAAAGAGCCATAAGACTCAAAGGGCAGAAAGCGACTGTCTTGATGGGGAAAATCCGTCAAGCCTCATAAACCTTGTAAATTTCTTTTAGAAAATATCAGACTCCGGACGCCGAACCGGAGTTAACCACGGGAGGTGGTTCGTTATGGGAAATCCAGCGGAGGCGAGCTCCGCATCTTGGCAAAGCCCTCGTTACGGCGACGAGGGTTTTTTGTTTCACAACATGTCCGACATATCGGTCGTTTGTTGGTAAAGAAAAAAATGATATAATATTTGGGCTAGATAATCTTTTTGAAATTTCACTGGAGAAGCGCAAAGACTTTGTAGGCGGTTTGATTTCGTGCTTGCTGCGGTGGCGGAATTTGGTATACGCGCATGCTTGAGGTGCATGTCCCGCAAGGGTTGGAGGTTCGAGTCCTCTCCGCAGCATTTTAATTAAACTTTTGTTTATGGCTATAGTCAAAAAAACAACCTGGGACCTTTCGTCTCTTTTGCAAGGAGACAACGATCCTCGTATCGAAGAAAAAAAGAAGGTGATACAAGATGTGGTGGACAAATTTGTCCACCGATGGTCTGATCGGAAAGACTACCTAGTCGATCCGATCGTCTTGAAAAGCGCCCTGGACGAATACGAAGCTATCATTCATGATTATTATAATGGCGGAGATGTCGGTTATTATTTTTGGTTACGTTCCGCTCTAGACCAAAATGATCCGACGATCAAGGCGCGCAATAATCAAACCGAAGAATTCGTCAAAAAAATCGGCAATGAAATGCAGTTTTTTACTTTGAGAATAGCCAAGATAAAGAAAAGTAATCAGGCTAAATTTTTGGCTCACCCCGATCTTGCTCCTTACCGATATTTTCTGGAAAGGCTTTTCGTTAAGGCCAAATATCAGCTCTCCGAACCAGAGGAAAAGATAATGACGCTGAAATCGTCCGCCTCGTACGAAAAGTGGGTAGAGATGACGGAAAATTTCTTGGCCAAAGAAGAAAGAGAAGTCTTGCTCGAGGACGGGAAGGTAGCTAAGAAGACTTTGGACGGAATGGCGGGGATTATCAAAAGTAGAGACAAGAAGGTGCGAGACGGGGCAGCCGTGGTGTGGAATGACATCCTGGCCAAATTCGTTGAGGTGGCCGAAGTAGAGATGAACGCTATCTTGGCAGACAAGAAGACAGATGACCAGTTGCGGGGCTTCGCGCGTCCTGACGAAGCCAGACATGTGTCGGGGAATATTGACAGCGCTACGATAGACACTTTGATTGATACGGTATCTGCTGATTTTCCGGTAGTGCACCGCTTCTATCGCCTCAAGGCCGATCTCTTGGGTCTGCCACGCCTTGCTTATCATGAAAGGAATCTGGATTATGGCAACCTGGACAAGAACTATCTTTTTGATGAAGCGGTTGACTTGGTTGATCGAGCATTTCAAAAACTAGATCCGAAATTTACTGAAATATTTCGGTCCTTTTTGGCTAATGGGCAAATAGACGTCTATCCCAACAAGGGAAAATCGGGAGGAGCTTTTTGCGTGCGTTTTGCCAAGAGCAAGCCGACCTTTGTTCTCTTGAATTATAACGAAAAATTGCGGGATATCATGACCATTGCTCACGAGATGGGACACGCTATCAATAATGAGATGGTGAAAGACAAGCAAAATGCTTTGAATTTCGGCACTTCTTTGTCGGTCGCGGAAGTGGCCAGCACTTTCATGGAGGACTTTGTTTTGCAAGAAATAACCACTTCCGTCGACGAAGAAACAAAACTGACCATTCTCATGGCGCGACTAGACGACGCTGTCTCCGCTATCTATCGGCAGACAGCTTGCTATCTTTTTGAAAAAGAATTGCACGCGCGATTTCGGGAAAAAGGTTATTTGTCCAAGGAGGAGATTGGACAGATTTTTCAAAAACATATGGCAAGCTATATGGGCGAGGCGGTGGAGCAATCAAAGGGCTCGGAAAATTGGTGGGTTTATTGGAGTCATATTCGTAATTTTTTCTATGTTTATTCTTACGCTTCGGGGCTTTTGATTTCCAAGGCGTTGCAAAATAAGGTGAAAAAAGACCCCGCTTTTATTGTCAAAGTAAAAGATTTCCTGTCTGCCGGCAAGTCCGAGAGCCCCAAGGATACCTTTGCCAAAATGGGCATTGATATTACGGATAAGAAATTTTGGGAACAGGGTTTGGCTGAAATTAAGGAGACTTTAGACGAGGCAGAGAAATTAGCACTATCGCTGTCACGCCGTCAAGCGTCATAACCTATTATACGTAATGCCTGGGGGCGGAATTGAACCACCGACGCCAGCCTCTTCAGGGCTGCGCTCTACCACTGAGCTACCCAGGCAAAATGGGCGGTGGGGGATTCGAACCCGCGGCCTTCTCGGTGTAAACGAGACGCTCTAACCAACTGAGCTAACCGCCCTTGCTTGCAAAATACAAGAGAAAGTATACAATAGAAAAAGTCAAAAAACAACCACCTCTTATTTTTCCATGGCGTTAAGCATTGTGACAGAATGTTGTCAAAGAACAAAACTGTCAACAGCGCCTGAAGATATTGCACTTCAAACTATCATATATCATCTACTTCTTATCTGAATTTATTATCTATAGCTTAACGCCACGATGGTTCAGACACAAAAACACAATTTTCGTTTGCTGGATATGGAGGGCGATGGTCTTTTGCGCGCGCAGAAAGGACCTAATACACCGAGATCTATTTTGATAGCCGTTGGCATAGAAAAAGGAGAAACAGTGGTGGATTTTGGTTGTGGAGTAGGTTATTTTTTGCCAGAATTGGCTGCTATAGTGGGCGATGATGGCAAGATTATTGCCATTGACATAGATAGCGAAGCCTTGACGGCTGCTAAAGCGCAAGTAATGAAAGCAGGGCATAAAAATATTTATGGTATGCAAGCGGATTTGACCCTACCTTCAGCTACTGGTTTGGCAAAAGACTCCATAGACGCGGTTTTGATAATCAATTTGCTTTATCTGGTAAAAAATAAAAAAGCAGTCCTGAAGGAAGCAGCAAGAATTTTGCGACCAGGCGGCAGATTGGCGGTAATGGAATGGTCGGAAAAAGGTCCCCACGAAGGGTTGGAAAAAGATCAATATCTGTCTTTTGCCGATATCAAAAAAATTTGCGACGATTTGGGGCTTTCTTCTTTGCGCCGTTTTGAGTCTGGTCTTTCTCACGAAACTTTCATTTTTGAAAAAAAATAACTTATCAATTATTATTTGAACACTTATGTCATGGCAAAATATTAAAATATTTTTTTCTCCGCGCTATCTATTCAACCCTTATCCGAGCTATGATATGAAATTGATGCCTTATCTATTGATTTTTTTTGGAATTCTGCTATTATTGTCTATTGTATCTTTTATTCTGGTGGTCAAGAAGAAAAAAATGCCAGAAAGCGCTATTTGGCTTCGCCTCCAATCTTGGAGCGGTTGGAGCGCCGGTATCGGCTTGGTCCTTCTTTTTTTTCGCTATGAAGGAATAGTTTATCTATCAATGAGGCTTTTGCTTTTTGCTTGGATAGTGATTGTTTTGATCTGGGGAGTATCGCATATTTTTTTCTACCACAAAAAATATCCAGCCATCAAAGCTGATTTCATAATCAAAAAAGGCAAAGAAAAATATTTTACTAGACGCAAAAAATAATATTAGTAATTTTTATTAGTAAATGACTACCGAAACTTCTGAAAAAGAAATTATTTCTGGCGGGCTGATCCCAATGGAGATGCTCCTCAAAGATCTCGGAGGAGCAATAAAAATCTACAAATCAGGCGACTCTGTCGATGCTGTGGTAGAAAAAGTTAGCAAAAATAAAGTTTTTGTCATTATTGACAATCGTATCAATGGCATTGTTGGTGGCAAAGAATTACTCTACGACCCACAATTCGTCAAGGGATTAAAAAAAGGC
Source organism: Candidatus Microgenomates bacterium (assembly GCA_016188915.1). Taxonomy (GTDB): domain Bacteria; phylum Patescibacteriota; class JACPGU01; order JACPGU01; family JACPGU01; genus JACPGU01. The sequence goes on from JACPGU010000003.1 coordinate 70,850, forward strand.
GACAAAATAACCGCCTTTGTTCTCTATCCCGAAGACGATGATGGCACAATGCTTTTGTCTCTGCGCCGCGCTGGCAGAGATAGTATTTGGTCTGGTCTTGCTAAAAAATATGAAGATAAAGAGAAAATTTCGGTAGTAGTCACCGATGCCAACAAAGGTGGTCTAATCATAGAAATGGGCGGAGTCAAAGGTTTTTTGCCTGTCTCCCAGCTATCGGCCGAACACTATCCTCGAGTTGAAGGTGGCAACAAAGACGAGATTTTGACTCGCCTGAACGCTTTGGTGGGTAAGCCGATTGATGTCAAAATTATGGCGCTGGACAAACCGAGCAGTAAATTAATTTTTTCCGAAAGAGAAGCCATCGGTAATCGCGACATTCCTGACACGATAAATATCGGCGATCAGGTAGAGGGCAAGGTGACAGGTATTGTTGATTTTGGCTTTTTTGTCGACGTCAAAGGTGTGGAAGGCTTGGTTCATATTTCGGAAATTTCTTGGGCCAAGGTAGATGACATTAACGACTTTGTCAAAACTGGAGATAAATTGAAATTAAAAATTATCGATATTGAAAATAGCCGTTTGTCTTTGTCTATGAAGCGTTTGCAAGAGGATCCCTGGAAAAATATGGTCAAAGAGCTGAAAGTGGGGGACAAGGTGATGGGGTCGGTAGCGCGCTTGACTCCCTATGGCGCTTTTGTAAAATTGTCATTGGGCGAGGGAAATATAGTGGATGCCTTGGTCCATATCTCTGAAATATCCAGCAAAAGACTGGCTGATCCTTCGGAAATTTTGAAATTGGGCGAAGAGAAACAATTCAAGATTTTATCTATTGAGCCCGATCAGCACAGACTATCTTTGAGTCTGAAGGCGTTGGAGCCAGGAGCTAATAAATCCAGCAAGAAAGAAACGATTGAGGCAATGATGGCCGAAGAAGCTGTTGCCAAAACAAGTAAGCAATTAAGCAAAAAAGCAATTAAGCAAGAGGAGAAAACAGAAGAATCAGTAACCGTGCCGGAAGAAGAGTCTCTCGAAGAAAAGCCAGTGAAGGCCAAAAAGGGCAAAGCAGAAAAGAAAGAAAAACCCGCCAAAGAGGCGAAAGCGAAGAAAGTGGCGAAGAAGAAATAGACAGGGGCCTAAAGCTCAAAATCTAAAGCTCAAATGTCAAACCTTGCCTACCGGCAGGCAGGTCAAGCTCAAAGTTCAAAACCGCAAAGGACTTGCGCCATCTGCCGGGCAAAAAAAGAGAAAAAAGAGCTTTTTCGTTTTACTTGCCCTGAGCGTGTCGAAGGGTTAAAAGACGGGGGAGTTCTTTTTGATAAAGAGCAGAAGATCTCGGCTCGCGGATTTTATATCTGCGGAAAAGAGTGCTGGGAGATGGCGCGTAAAAAAAAGCGGAAAATAAAATATAATTCGGTGGCTAAACCAGCGAAAATGGTCTTGTTGCCTGACAAGGGGTTTGAGGAAATGGTGGAGAAATAGTATAATATCCAATGAAACAATTTTATAATTTTTAATTTTATAATTTTTGAAACAATCCCTTAATTTCTAATGTTTAAAACATTCATTAAAAATTAAAAATTCAAAAATTAAAAATTTCCCAGGAGGTTTTATGGAAATAAAATGGCACGGACAATCATGTTTTGAAATCAAGGGGAAAAGCGTAGTGGTCGCGACCGATCCTTATAGTGAAGAAATCGGCTTGAAATTGCCGAAAATTAAGGCCGATGTGGTAACGGTCAGTCATGGGCATTACGACCACAAAAATGTGGAAGCATTACAGAAAGAAAACGCGGAAATTTTCGTGGCGGAGAATCCGGGTGGTTACGAGGTGAAAGGCGTACTGCTCGAAGGAATCGCTTCTTTTCACGACGACAAAGGCGGAACGCTGCGTGGCCCCAACACTATTTTTGATATCAAAATGGACGGAGTGACTATTTGCCATCTGGGCGATCTTGGACACGAATTGTCAGAAGATTTGGTAGAAAGTGTGGACGGCGTGGATATTCTCCTCGTTCCGGTCGGTGGCACTTACACCCTTGACGCTAAATTGGCGGCCAAGGTAGTGGGCGATATTGAACCCAGAATAGTTATCCCGATGCATTGCCAGATTGACGGGTTGAAAATTGATTTGGACTCTGTTGATAAATTCATCAAAGAATTGGGCGTAGAAGCCGAAAAAATGGATTCTTTCAAATTTGACAAAAAAGATTTGCCGGTGGAAGGAATGAGGCTCGTTATTCTAGCTTGTAGCTAGAATAACGAGAAATAACAAAATGCCCGGGTGGCGGAACTGGTGTACGCGGCGGACTTAAAATCCGTAGCCCTTAATCGGGCTTGTGGGTTCAAATCCCACCCCGGGCATTCTGAAAAAATATAAAACCATCCGAGTAAATGAGCCATATATGGATAACTACAAAGGCGATATTATTGAAGAATCTTTGGAAAACAGAGATGTTCTCAAAGAAGTAAATATAATTTCAACGAAAGTTGAAAAAGTTACGGAAGAACATCAAACGCCGTGGCTTTCACGATGGACTTTAGACACTATTGAAGTTGAGGAAGATAAAGCGAGTGATTTAGCTGAGAAATTAAGCAAGGCGCTTGATCCAGAGCACGGCTGGTATATTGACTACCGAAATTACAAATATCATTTTGTTATTTTCAAAAATAGAGTTTTAAAACTGGATCGCAGTAAAAAATCTGATTACGACGACATGATCAAATATGGTTTGTCTGTCGGCACGCCAGATTATCAGTTGCCGAACTTTGCCGATTTGCCTATTGATGTTTTAGACGCTTTCTTACGAGAGGCGAATTTGAATACTTACGCTAACGAAAATATCAAAAAAGCGTCTTCGCTCCGTCCGGGTTCCAGCGACTATCATTTTGAAAAAGGCGATCTGACTTATCACGACACTTACTTTGGCGCTACTAAATTTGTTGGCGAAGAAATCGTTTATAAAAGTGGCAAACCAGCTTGGGGCATGAATTACTACGGCTTTACGCTTGATAATGAGATAAGCGAGGGCTTATTTGACGCAATTTTGCGTCCAGCCCTGATGTCTGGTTCGGGCGACAATATACCAGTTCGTGGACCGAAAGAATTCGTGAATGGAGACTGGAAATACACTTTTGACGCTGAGGGCGATTTAACAAACTTCACAGGCGTAGAGGAAATTTCTAAAAATGGCAAAGTGGTTTGTCGGTTATACTGCCACGGCGGATTTATTGAATAAAATCAACGGAAGATTTTTATTAGCAAGAAAGGAATTAAAAAACACCTCAACGCCCGAAGTTGGGGGAAGGATAATATCCTATGGACTTTATCGAGCAGATTTTGACAATAGTTAATAAATGGATTGTATGATTGGTAAATATCATCAAGGTTTGACATTAGAAAAATGGGCCTCTTATGGCACAGACGGCATGATTGGTAATATCGGGAGTGACATTAGTCGCGCTATTTCCGCTCGAGCAAAAAACGACGAACTTCATTACCGCGCTTCAGTCAATAGGGCGATAGAGCTGATAGAAATGACAGCGGAAGTCTTGAGAAAAAGCGCCACTCCGTGGCGCGCTAAGGAAATGGAATGCTTGCGAGAATTGGTTCTCGGCGTGGAAGATAGTAGTATGATTGATCCAGACGGGTTAGAATATGCCGACAATTATTGTATGGAGTTTGCCTTGAGGGCTCAAAAAACCTTTATTGCAAATCATTCCTGATAAGGTTTAGTTATAATTCTTGCAACTTTACAAATAGGAGGAACGAAGCAAATGTCGAGAATCCCAGAAATAAAATGTTCATTCTGCGATACTCCCATGGAATATCAAGGAGGACCGAGCGACACGAATCTTCTGATTATGCGATGCCCCAAGAAGGGCTGTGGCTATCAGAGGACATGTTATGTGGAAGGGACACTAGTGGCGACGCACTCATCTTGAGGGAAAAAGAAAGGAGCAGAGTATTGTCCAAGATACTGAATACTTTCGTGAAGGCTTCTGGTGATTTGTTGGAAAACGAGAAACTTTTAGCTTTCTTGGCGACAGTGGAGAAACAATGCCATCACTTGGTTGTCTGCGTGGGTGGCGGGAGTCAGATTAGCCAAGCGCTGGCGGAGAAAGGGATCGAAAGTCAATTCGGCCCTTTGGGGCGAGAAATTACCACCGACGAAGGCGGGGCAATAGCTTCAAGGATTCTGAATGATAACGCTCGGGCATTTAGAGCCCGATTGTCCCAGAAAGGGATTAGCGCCGTAGTGCTGACTCCGATTTTGCAAATCGGGGGGCTCATCTGCCTTGTCAATGGCGACATCTATACTTTGAGTGCCTATCATGGCTTCAGTCAGCTTTTCGTGGCAACGCGAGCCGATCGGTTGGAGAAGAAAAGAGAGGAATTCGCTCGCTTTGGCACGTGTCTTGCCCCGCAAGGGAAAATTGAGATTCTAGGGCTTTGAAAAAGGAGGTGAATTTTTTACAAACGGCTCGTGAAAAGAGCCGTTTTTTGTTTGCTCAAACTTCCTGAAACTTCCTGTCGAGTCGTCACCCCAGCAGGGAGCTTGCCATTAATAGTGATGGTGCTCAAGAAGTCGCTTTATGCAGGAAAAATTTGCTCTATTTGAATAAATTTGATACAATATAGGGACAACATATCGGAAAAGGGAGTCGCCCCTTAAAAACCGGCAAAATAGACGAGGAAAGGATGGAGAGCCATGTCGATCGTTTCAATATTCTACTATGTTTATTTCATAAACATAGTAGCGGGATTAATTATCGGAGCAATCATTTTGCTGGATTCAGAAAATGAAGGATTTGCCCCGATTGTTTTGAGCGTTGCGTCTATGGCGCTGTCATGGCTTATTGTCTACCAAGACAGAACCTTATGGATGATTCTTGCCACAATACTATTCACTCTTTGTTGGGGCTATTTTCTTTTGCTTGATCAACGAGGTGGCTTTTATGGCAAAGAGATTACTATTACGATGTGGATTCTTCTTGCTCTGAGCGTTTTGTGCGTCGCCAATCTGTACGGTCGCAATAGATATCTCGCCACAGAGAAGCGCATTGTGGTAGAAGAGCAACTGAAGAAGGCGGCTGAGGCCGAAAAAATAGCGGTAAAAGTGGCGGAGGAAGAAGAAAGAAAGGAGAAACCCCCCATTACCGTCGGACTACTCGAGGAAAGAGTCAAGGAAATAAGTGGCATCCGAAACAGATTGAATGTAAAAGAGCTGGAGTTCTCTAGCTTGAAGGAGGGTTTTAAAAAGGAGGTAGAAAAGCACAAAGACGAGATCAAAGAGGAGTGTAGAAAAAGAGCTCAATGTCCGTCTTCTTTCGATCAGGCATTGGCCGATATCGTTATTAGTTCTAGTCTTGCCTTGATCCAGAAAAAGCGCACCTATATCACCGCTCTGGGCAAGCTAGAATTTCAGATAAAAAAGAGTAGCCAAGAGCTACGCTTTTTAGCAGAATCGGCGGAGGCCGATGCTCGGCTGATGAAGGTCGCAGGTAATGAGGGATCCAGGGAGTTGGTCGAGGCTATCGACAAGATCATCAAAGAGAGTATCGCCTATGACAATTTCTCCAAAGAAATGATGGAGAAAATCAGTGGTGCTAAATCTCAAAACCTCGAGCCCATTTGGAAGGAGATTTTGGCCGAAGAAGAATTTAGGATTCAAGAAGGAGAGCGAAAAAGGCAGGAAAGTGAAGATGCTTTGCTGAATACTGAATGAAGAATCAAAGGGGGATGGAAAATGTTTAGGAAAACGTGGGATTTTTTGAAGAATAATTTTCCAGTTTGGCTAAAGAACCTCTTGGTTTTTTCCATACTGGCGATTATCATGATTGGAATCTTCAGGTTCGGCAATGCCTTGGCCGTGTTTTTGGTCTTTCGATCAATAGCCAAAAGCATTGCTTTCAATTCGGGATTACCGGATTGGATCGCCTACTTGATGGCAATTCCTCCAGTAGCGATGCTGGCTTACGGGATGAAGATGTCTTTTTCTTTTTCGGCAAAAAAACGAAGAATAGGCTACGCCCTCTTGTGTGGTTTTTTCTTTGTCCCCATGATGATAATGGGGTTTATCAGCAAAGACCATGTCTATTATCCCGATGGCCGACCGGCGAAATGTTACGCCGCTACACTAACGGGATATGAGTATGTCTCTTGCGAATGGAAGGTTCACCCTGTTTTTGGGACGGCAGTAAAGCCTGTTGTTCCAGATATCATTCATGCTATATGGGCGCAGGAACGCCAAGTGCCGGCGGTGGAGAGAATCGTTCCAACGAAAGACACTCGTTTTTATACGACTGATGGACAACCCCTCATCTGGTTTTATCAAAGACCGGATGGCAGGATAGAACTTTTCGGTCGACCCGGCTATCATCCGCAATTTGGCAATGTTCAATTGCAGCCGGCTACCAGTGAAATTGTTTTGAAAATTTTTGAGCATTTGGAAAAAGAAGAGAGGAATATGGTCATTTTCTCCAATGACTCAAAAAAGCAAGACGAAATCTCATCTTCCAGCACAAGGGAGCTACAAAAGCTTCGCGATCTTTTCGTCACGATTGGGGGTGATAACTAATATGGGCGATGACAACAGGAAAACGACGAAAGAAAAGTGGATTCTTGGCGGGCTGGTTGCCGGTGCCGGAATCTTCACTGGTTTGGCGGTTGCTCTTTTCAGAAATCCCGAAAAGGTAAGGGAGAAATACGAAGAGGGCAAGAAACTCGGACGTGACCTCATCGAAAAATTTGAAAGTACCATCAAGGGGAAGAAACCTTAAGGCTGACCCATCGAGGGGGAAATAACCGAAGATGCCAGCACGAAACTTATCTGCCGGTCTTGAATCAGGCCAGTGGATCATTGCTCCGCTTTCTCGCTTGCGAGTAGCGGAGTTTTTTTATAGCATCTCAGACCAAATCTATGGGCGGGAAACCCATAAAGCTTCATTGAGAAGGTAAGAATATTTGCTATAATTGAACAATTTTGCTATGATATGGTAGTTAGGTAGGAGCTACAAGTGTACTTTAATTTTTTTAAAAAAATCAAAACGCATATGTTTTGCGGAGGAGAGATTCAACCATGGGGAATAAAACTCTCAGTATTCTCAAAAGCATTTTTGGCATCATTTTATTTCTTCTCTTAGACGTCGGTTTCGGTCTAATATTAGCTTTTTTGGCAGGGGCATTATTCGCTGGTCTATTCCTGGGGCTTGATTATTCCTATGATGCTCCCCTCAGTACCATGTTTATAGACGCGTGGCTGTTTTGCACAACACCTTGTAGCATGGTCCTCTTCCCTATAGTCGGATTGGCCTTCCTTGATTACGCCCAAAATTTTTTGGACAGCAGTAGTAGCAAAAGCGTGCGAAAGCAGTCCATGCGGCTTGCGGGAGTATTCGCCATAGCCATGAGCATAATCTCTATCTTGATCTTTATTTTTTCTAGCAATCGCCTTCTTGCTACTGGCTATATAGCTATCGGTTTCTGTGTGGTCTGGATTATCTGCTCAATTATGGTTTGGCCTTATGACGGAGATTATTTTATGAAAAAAGACCGTTATCAGCAGCCGAATCAGGAAAAAATCACCTTTGACTCTTATATTAACCTCCCCAAGTGGACATGTTTTGGCATTTGTCTGGCGATGTTGGCGCTCAATATTGCCTATCCCATCAATCTCAGGTTGATACCTGAGCATACGACCGCAAGGGTCAAAGAGGATAGGGCAGATGAAAGAGCCGAGCGTCCTCCAACTCCAGGTAGCCTAAGTGGAAAAATCCAGAATCTCGTTTCTGTTCAGAAGCAATTAGAGGCGCAACAAAAAGAGATCTCTCGCGTTAAGGGAGAATTCTTACAAGAAATCGATTCTCATAAGGCGGATGTTGATGGTAGGTGCAGACAGACGCAATGCTCGCTGAAGTCTCCGACCACCATGAACGATCCTGTCATTAATTCTGCCTTACGCCTTATTCAGAAGAAGCGCATCTATGTTTCTGCTCTGGACAAGATGTGGTATCAAATGGAACAGGCGAGGATGGAGAATAGTTTTCTCACCGAATCGGCAAAGGCCGACTCAAAATGGCTAAAAGTTGCCAAAAGTAAGGAGTCGGCAGAATTGGTAGAAAAGATTGACAAAATTATCAAAGAAAGCGTTGTCAGCCCTGACCTTTCTACTGAGACTATGGAAAGATTAGGAGGAAAGGGGCAAAGCCTGGAAAGCATTCTCGGAGAAATACTAGGTGAGCCCTGAGAGTCTTAGCTCGCCTCGTTTTCCACTATTATTGTCTAGCATACGCCACTCAAATACGAGTGGTGTTTTTTTTAAAATAAAAACCGAAAATATTTTCCAAAAACTAAGAATGTTCTATGGAGAATATTTTCGGTATCCAGGTTTTATGACAAGTAGCTATCTCCCATGTCGACCCTTCAGATCAGAGTCACTGACCACACAAAAAACTGCGTGTTTGACATCGAAAATATGATAGGCGGGGTCGACCAAAATAGGAGAAGGAACATCGATCATGGCGCAAGCATGAGTTACTTTTTTGTCATAGCAATCCCTATCGACTGTTACATATTGAGCTTTGACCCCCACCGATCTGACAAGAACGATAAAGAGATAGGCCTGTTCTCCGCAAACTCCCTTGCCCTTGCGAAGCACTTCTTCTGCCGTATGATAGCCTTCTTTCCGGTAGGAATATTCGTGGTCGTAGCTAATGTTTTCTTGCATCCAATTGAAGATAAGGCGAGCCTTTTCTCGTGGAGACTTTTCTTTGCCGACTATCTTCTTTGCCAAATCACGACCCTTCTTTGAAATGATGAAGGGATGGCTTTTCACATCGGGTATTATTTCCTCGAAAATAATTTTGAAAACTATACCCGACACTATTTGCAATATATCGCCTTGTGCCTCAAACGATCTGAGAGAGGCCTGCCTTTTAATTTCATCCAGACTATCCCTTAGAAGCATGCGACTGTTGATATTAAGGGGTATCTCATAATCACTGGTTATCCTATCGGCTATTATGGCGCACACGGTATTGGCGATATTGTCCAGAATCTTCACTTTTCTAACTTGTTGGCTTTTCTTTTTTAGCTCTGACGTAGAAAGAATCGCCTTTATGGTGATGCCTAAGAAGAACAAAAAAATCAGTCCGAGAAAATAAAGATAAGACATAGCTCATCTGCCTCCCCCCGATTGAATTTGTAAAGTGCTCAAGTATATTGTATCTTATCCTAGCTATTTTTACTATAGCAATAGTTGTGGCAACAGGAGCTTCAGTTCCCAAGTGACTTATTGACGGCGGTTTTTCTGTCTGTTACTATTGAGATACCCCTACCTATGGTGGAGGTATATACAATAATTAGAAAAAACTATGGATACCAAAGAAAAAACCATCATCAATTTCAAAAAAGCCCAGAGTTCGCTCGGCAAAATCGTCAAAATGGTGGAGGACGACAAGTATTGCATTGACATCATGCAACAAAATCTTGCGGTAATAGGTCTACTCAAATCAGCCCACCAAATGCTGATGGAGGGGCATCTTCATTCCTGTTTTCAGCAAGCTATCAGTACAAAAAATGAAAAAAAGAAACGACTAATGACAGAAGAAATCTTGCAGGTGACTAAATTGGCTAATAAGTAAAAGGAGGTTCTATGAAAAAAATAGACCCGATGATTTTGGTAGTAGCCTCTATCGCCATTCTCGTTGGCGTCGGCATTTTTTCCACATTTTTCTCTTTTGAGGGTGAAGATGCGACCCAATATCAGAGTAGCACTAGCGAAAGGCCAAAAATAGTTATTGCGGAAAAAGAATTTGATTTCGGCGATATTGCTCTCCAAGACATCAAAACAAAAGAGGTAGAGGTCAGAAACGACGGGCAGAAGCCCCTGATCCTTTCCAATTTTTCCACTTCTTGCAATTGTACCTTTGTCCAGCTAATCCAGGGCGACAAAGAAAGTCCTAGATTTTCCATGCACTATACGGACAAATGGCAAGCAGAGATTGTTCCCAATGAAAAGGCCTTGGTGCGAGTGATTTATCAACCGAGTCTGATGCCGGTGCAGGGGAAGGTGAATAGGTCTGCGGTTTTCAAAACCAACGATCCGGACAATCCTTCTGTGGTCATCAATTTTACCGCTAATGTTCAGTAGCAATGCTTTACCTTGTCATCATCAATGGTCTGATCGACTCTTTCAATCCTTGCGCTATTGGCGTGCTCTTGTCGTATCTAGCAATCGCGCTTTCTTTGCGAGTCAAAAGAAGCGCCTTCATCTCTTTTGGTCTGGTTTATATCTTGGCCACCTACGCCACTTACTTTTTGATCGGGCTGGGAATGCTCAAAGTAATGCATCTTTTTGGCGTTCACAATTTCTTCGGCTGGCTGGCGGCCATCCTCATTCTCTTTCTGGGCGTCTTTCATCTCAAAGAATATTTCTGGCCGCATCTGCGCGTTCCTTTCCTTTCCGATTTTTTGAGTCGTTGCCGGATGCCGAGATGGAATAGGGAGGTGACTATTGCCTCCGCCTTGGTTTTGGGATTTCTAATCGGTATTTGCGAATTTCCCTGTTCGGGAGGAGTGTATCTGGCCACGGTTGGCCTCTTGACTGTCAAGGCCACTTTCTGGCAGGGCATTTTTTACTTACTGGCCTACAACGCCATGTTCATCTTGCCCTTGGTAATAATCTTCGTTTCTATTGGCAACGCGCTTGTTTTCTCCCACTTGCAAAAATTGCAGACCAGCACTTTCGCCATTGTTAAGCTCATCATGGGAATTTCCATGTTAGTTTCGGGGGGCTTGCTCCTCGCTTGGCTTTTGGCGGCCTTGGTTTGATGTAATATTAGATGTTCGCGATACGATTTGACTTTTTTGTTTTGCCGATAGATAATAAAAAAAACGAACGAAGGGTCGATGCAATATCAATAATTTTCAGGAGGTTTTATGGAACAGAATCTCGGAAAATTAGACAGAATATTCCGTTTCCTTTTAGCTTTTTGGTGGCTTTCACCTACTATGGCGCCGAGTTTTTCGGCCGAATGGTTGAATATTGTCGTTGCTATTGTCGGCTGGATCGCGCTAGCCGAAAGTTTCCTCGGTTGGTGCTGGTTGCACGGCATTTTCAAAATTGATAATACCAAGCAATAATCAAAAAGGAGATCTATGGAAAAACCGATAGGGAAAATCACTCATTTTTACTCCGGTCTCATGGTGGGGATTATTGAGCTTTCGGGTGCGTTAAAGGTGGGCGATACGATCAAAATCAAAGGTGCCAACACCGATTTCGAACAGACGGTGGACTCGATGCAAGTGGATCACAAAGATGTCCAATCGGCCAAAAAAGGCGATGTCATCGGCATCAAGGTGGTGGAAAAGGTCCACGAAGGGAATCTGGTTTTGCTGACGAAATAAAAGGAAATTTGACCAAAAAAAAGACGGGTGGTGTGCCCGTCTTTTTTGAAACACTAATGAAAAACGAGATTGTCTTAACCTTTTTTCTCTGTCGCTCTGAAACGATCCTGAAAGTCGCTGTAGTTCTCGTTGCCTCCTTTTGGGTGGATGACCTTCTCGCCTTCGTTTCCAGACATGATAATTACCGCCCTCTCCAAAAGAAATTTTTATTGAAACTACGCAGGTTCGATGTGGTCTGATTGTATTTATGGGTGTAGTGAATTTTTAACCCCATCGCGGGTAGCCCACTATCGAGCCTGCCTTGATTTTATCTCTTCCTTTCCCCGAAAAATAAGGAAAAAGAGGAGAAAATACTATCCAGGCCTGTCGAGGGAGCACCTCGACAGGCCTAAACCAGTTAATTTCAGTCTTTCTATAGCCCCGTGAAATTAAGCATACTGTTTTTCTTGAGGTCAAGCGTGGTGCTAGCGGGGGAGAATCTAGCGTCCATCTTCGATACTCCTACCTGCCAAAGCCCCGCTGGCAGAGTAATCTGATAGTAGCCGTTTCTGTTCGTGTAGGCGGAGATATTGAGCGGGCCGTTGAATTTCACCGCTACCCCCTGAATGGGCGTACCTCCTTTTTTCACATAGCCGTAGGCGAGATAGGTGGGTAGAGCGGTGAAATTGATTCGCTGATCGGTGATGGCGTTGTAAGAAATGGAATTGAAATAATAGCCATTTTTTGTGGCCATCAAACGGCCGGCGCCGGTTTCTGTGGGAAGAGAATAATAACCAGAGACATTCGTTATTGCCCTTTCTTTGTCGTTGGAGATTACGACATTCGCCAAGGCTTTTCCATAGCGGTCTTTGACGAAACCGGTGATGGTGAGTTTGCGGACGGGGGTTAAAGTGAAATCTTGCAGACGCGTTCTGCCATCAGCCATAACGATATTGGAAACCAATCCGTACAGATAGCCATTTAGGTCAACCTGCACATGATAAACGCCGGTTGGCAGATTGGCTATGGTATAAAAACCAGCATCATCGGTGGTAGCGGTGAGGGTGGCAGTTTTGAGCGTCTTGACAGTAGCTCCTTTTAGCGGTTTTTTGCTTTCTCCGTCTATCACGAACCCGGAAATAGAATTTTTGCTAGCGATAATATAGTCGGCTGTTTGCACGGGAGATACCTCTTGAGTTGTTCTGTCTATGGTCAGATATTTAATGGCCATGGTCTTGTTGACCGCGATTGGTTTGGCTGGATCGTATTTTGCGGATTGTTTCGTCGGTGTACCACCATTAGTAGTGTAGTAGATATCTATTGCTGTGCCAGCTGAATTTTTGAAAGTGGCCGTCACTGGTTGCGGATAGGTACCGGGGGAGTGGTTCAAGGTGAGTTGGCTAGGAGAGAAAACTTTTATTTTCAGAATCTCCACATTGTCAATTTTGTCAGAAGAGACCGCATAGCCTTCTCCTAGCATATCCTGCATTTTTCTGGCAAAGGGGGCTTTGTCGGCGTTATTAGCCCAGCGAGGTTGAAAAATAATCTCGGCATTATCTTTGGTAATGCCTTTCCATTTTTCCATACCAGCGAGAGTTTTATCTGCTTCATCCAGTCGCAGAAGTTCCCCATATTTTTTGATTTGTTCTATTTTGCCACTTTCTTCGAGGGCTTTTTTCAGGCCATCGACACTTTCTATCGGTTGATTGCCATAATATATTTCGTGCAAACGATATTCATTTTTGCCACCATTTTTGATGGTCTGTAGAATATCAATAGAGCCCTTTTTTGGCTGTCCGGTCTTTTTCCAAATGTAGCTAAAAGGTTGTTCCAATTCTTTGGTTCCGGCCGTTAAAGCATCAAAACGTTTTAACTGAAAAAGGTAAGAAGCTTTGTTGGCTACGTCTTTCGCAATATTGTCTATTACAGAGCTGATACCGGGAATATCTTTGTTTTTGGCTATGATGCTAGCAAAATCTTCTAGCTCTTTGCCTTTATAGATCTCTTTTCTGACAATAGTATCTATGCTCTCTGCTGTCGCTTTGTTTATTTTTTGGAAATGCAGAAGAGCTTCATCTAGATGGTCTAACGCTTCTTTTTTTATCTCTACTAATGTTTTTATGGTGCCAGACAGCTCTTTATCTACTTCGTCAATGTGTGGCAAGATATCATTAGCCCATTTTTCGCCCTCTTTGACCATTCTGGAAAATGTAGTCAGCTTTATGCTCTTTGGCAAAATCTTAATGCCTTCTTTTATCACAGGGCGAAGACTGGCTTTTCCTACAATTCCTCCGATCAAAGGTAGCCCCAAAGAGATGATAATCTCGGCCGCTTTTTCTTCGTCGCTGGCCTTGCTTGACGACAAGAGGGTGACGTCTAGCCCCCAGTAGTCAAACGTAGGCAAAATCTCTTTGGCGGCGTAGTTGTCCATACCTATCACCTCAAAGGTGACTCTGCTATTGATTTTTGTTGACAAGGGATCATTTTTTGACATTACTGAAAAAGTTACCTCTTTTTTGGATGAGGCATCAGGGGGAACTTTGTAAAACATATCTATTTCTCTGACCTCTCCTTTTTCCAGTTCAAATTCTAATTGTCCTTGTTTGTAATCGCCGTCCCAGAATGAGCACTCGCTTATACCAAGATACCTAAATGGACTTTTACAGACTGCTTCAGGAAAACCGAAATAGATAGACGAATCGCCATTTGAACTGATAATCGCCGTATCCTTGGAGTCTCCGGCATTTATCACCTGTATTCTGACAGCTCCGTTTTTGCCATGACGATAGGGGATGTAGCCTATTTCATGGATATTTTGAGGGAAGGTTTGGTCTATCGGCAGATTGTCGGCAGTGGCATAGACGGGGTGGCCATCGATGGACTTATTTGTAAGTAAATCTTTGATATCTAATATATCAAAGAAATAATTTATGACTTTTTGCTTAACAACGATAGTGGCCGATTTGCTACTTGCCAATCCCGCGGTGTCTTTAACGGTAAGAGTAATAGTGTGAGAGCCTGCCGATAATTTGTCGATGCTCAAAAACCCACCCGAGCCAATCCGATTGCCATTATCTTGCCAGTAGTAGTCAATAATGGGGCCTTCTGCGTCGTGGCTAGTGGTAGCATTCAGGAGGATTGGAGTATTTTCATCTGGGCTTGATGGAGAAAAAGTAAAATCGGCGATAGGTGGTTGATTGATCGGCACCGGGTCAATAGATGGGTCTAAGCAGAAATTTAGCGTGATGGAATTGGAACGAGAGGTGACAAGGTTTTGGTTCCAATCTTCCCATTCTGTCCCCGACCAGGGTTGCATTTCGGCATAGATAGGGATGTTGTAGCAAGAGCCTGCTTTGTATTTGGTTTTATCTTCAATATTGAATCCAAAATTGGCTAACGCATAAGTATTCCCTTTGTCTGCAGAACCAAAAGGTTTGAGATAGAATTGATCGCCGGCATAATATTTTATCGTGACAGAATTTTCTTGTTTTTTCTCTACTGTTATATTAAGGCCGATACTCCCTCGACTAGTAACCGTAACTTCTTTGAGAGTGCTTTTATCTCCTGTGGCGTAGCCGAAGTAAATATTTGTCAAAGAATTGGCACCACCTGTTATCGGTTGTGGGGTAACGGTCGTATCGGGTGGAGGCGGAGGATTGTCGTATGTTTCTATGGTCACTTGGTCTGAAGATGTCCTCCCCAGTGTGTCTTTGACAGTAAGAGTTACGATATGTGTGCCAACGGTAGCAAAAAAGTATAATTTGTAATTACCAGAAGTAAGCGATACGCCATTTTCCGTCCAAGTATATTCTGTTATTGGATAACGAGAGTCGTATTGGCTTTTGGTTCCATCAAATATCGCAGAAATAGTCTTAGCTATTTTTTGATCCGACCCAGCATTAGCTAGTAATGAGATTGGTGGAGGAGGGGTTGTGTCTTCTACTTTTATATTAATGAGTTTTACATTCCATCCTTGCTGATCGGTACTGACAGTAGAGCCAGTAGCCGGATATCTTTTGTATGTATCTGGGTTATAATTACTACGTGGCCACTTATCTTTCGCATGCATAGCTACTCTGTATTTAATAATTTGGTTGCCTGTTTGGGTTGCCCTAAATGTTAAGCTATATGAACGAGAGTAGCTCGTTAATGGATCGCCGCTTCCTTCATAAGAATATAATTTTTCGGTAGATAGTAGGTTTTGCTCATCAGAGCCACTGTGATATAAAAGACTTGACTCTTTGTAATAAAACCATTGTCCCCCGTCACTATTTTTGTAACTGCTCTCTACGGCCAATCCTGCCGTGTAGCTAACATCAAGGAAATAAGGAGAGGCAGAACCCCCTGTATTCGAGACAGTAAAAGAGATAATTTTGGCTTTACCCTTTTCGATAGTAAAGACGGAGTCGGTATTGACTGTCACCATTGGTATCGGCTCCTCGTACGCTTTTGCTGGCAGTATCGGTGGGAAAAGAGAAGATACCATCATTCCCGTAAGCAAAAAAATACCCGCCTTTTTAACCATTGGCGGGTGAAACTTTCTTTTGACACAGGAGAGAGAGCCTCCTAGAATTCCCCAGATTGGATGTTTTTTTCCTGACATAAGATCTCCTTTCTTTCGGTTAGTTTTATTCTAATTTTTCTCCGAAAATTTTGCCGCATTCCAGATGAAAACTCCACAAGTGTTTCTGGCAATGAGGGCAGGAGCGTTCCAGAATACGGGCTTTTTTCTGGTGGCAGGCAGGACAGCTCTCTCCTTCTTTCAAATCGGTAGCCGTCGCTGTGACGCAATGGGCGACTTTGTGATAATGGTTTTTACAAGCGGGGCAAGTAATAATATTGGTCGGTTGAGTCGGTTGTTTGCAAGTAGCGCAAAGAGTGTCGCTCATAACGCTGATATTATTTTTTCTTCCAGTATAATGAAGCTCAAAAAGAAAACAAAGGAAAAAATAGAGAAAAAAAATCGTCCTCTTGTTGAGGGCGATTTTTTTAGAATTTTTCTTCAGCAATGTATATTCCCAGTCCAGGCTCCAATTTGACCGAAAAATCAACCGCGCTACCGCTCATAGAAAGCTTCAGTTTTTTGCCTAAATGTTTCTCTAATGTTTTATTGAGCGGACTAATGATTTTGCTTTGGAATTCGCTTCTGTCTGATGCGTAGGAAGAAGGAGGGAATTTTTTGTGAGAAACCCACTTTTTTATTTCACTAATCAAGATGGTCAAAATAGCAATAGTTTCTCGCGAGGTGTAGATTTCTTTGGAGGTGATTTTTTTACCGCGAATGAAGATATCATTTTCACTGGCGTCCAATACAATATCGGCGGTGGCGCGAGTGGTCTCGTATTCTTCTTTGGTTTGTGTCTGGATTTGTGTTGATCCATCGGTGGACAAATGAGTTATTTTGACCGCTCCGGCAGAAATATAATCAGAATAAATTTTGTGATCAAGACATTGTTCAATAGTTACGCCTTCTTTGCCTATGCCGTCCAGCCAAGATAGGTATTGGATGCTCAAAGTTTTTTCTTTGGTATTTTTGCGCAATTTTTCGATAATGCTGTCTATGTTATCTCTCAGCCCACGGTAGGGGGCGACGAAAAGAACAGGCCCCTTTTTGCCCGGACCGCTCATCTTGCATCCTACCGGCTCGTCTAATTTATTAGCCTCATGGAGCATAATATTGCAAATATAATTGAGTTTTTCTGATGAAACATTGAACAGGGCCAGAGCGTTTTGGCTGGCGTTGATGGCTTCCGCTAATTCTTTGAAATTAGGGTCTGAGGCTCCCAAGTTCAAAAGATTGTAGAGACAGACAAAAACTTCTACGGCGGTGGCGTTGACGGCGCGGACGTAGTTCCTGAAAACGGCGTCTTTGACATCCAGGCTCCTGGCCAATAGTCCTGACGGAAAAGCATTGGCTATTTTTCCTATTTTTTTTCTAGCCGAAGAGTAGGTTTTTTCTAGTTCGTTTTCAAAATCAGCGATGGAGCGAATGACATTAGCTGCCGGCATATAGTCTCCGGAATAAATGATGCCAAAATCAATAGGCCAATCTCCGGAGATACCACCTAGCTCGTCAAGTGACAGGCCACGATAGGCGAATTGATCATAGAGATCTAGCGATTTGCTATAGGCGGGCAATCTTGCTCCGTGAGTCGGCGTTTCGCGACCTTCTCTTTTTTCGGTGAAAAATATGATAGGATAGGCGCTTTTGACACAAGAGGCGAAGACAGAGCTTCCCGCCGAAGCTCCACCGTGAAAAATAGCCTCAAATTTGCAAGCAAAGCGAAAAATAGTATTAAAATCTGTATCGTGAGGCAATTCGGAGACAGGGCGTTGATTGATTTCTTCAACTACGGAAGGCTCTATTTGTTTGGCAAAAAGCAAAATACTGGTTGCCAGCGTTACGGCAAAAGTGGCGGAAGTATTGTAGCCGTTGGCGACAGGAGCTTCTATGATATAAAAATATGAAAGCCCCTGATATCTATCTCCCAGGACATCTTCCAGATATTTTTTGGTGAGCGCGGAGAGTTTCTCATGGGCTTCGGCGTATAGTATTTTTGAAAGGACTATTTTGTCAAAACATTGCTTAGCGGGGTTGAAGACATAACCTCCGCCATCAGAAACGGAGCCATCATCGGTTGGTTTGAGGCCAATATACACTTTTAAGGGCACTTTTTGAAAGATGCCCAGTCCACCATATAGAATAGCGTATTCTCCCGCAATCCAAAAAGCGCCCGACGCGGAAGTGGCGATCGAGCACTTGGAAAAAAACTCCTGATATATTTCAGGAAACGATTCCTGTAAGCTTTCGCTGTTCATGGGAATACGACTTTCCATATTACGAGCATAGCATAACTAAAAGTGAATGTAAAGGGTTCCACTTTTTCTTTTTCGCTTGATAAAGCTATTTTGGCAAAGTCGGACTTTGCCGAGGGGAACTTTGCCGAGGAGAAGGAAAAACCCTCTTGCTTTTTGGTAAAAATTGTGCTACATTGAATACGTTAAATCTGTCTAGGCGACAGCGAAAAACCCTGCCTCTTGTGAGAAGCGGGGTTTTTCATGTCTTATCGCTAGGACACGACGTTCGACATCGTGTCCTAGCGAGCTTCATCTTTTATCTTGTCAAAAGACAGCGCTTTGCTATGATGGAGATAATACAAATAAAAAAATACTCATGAAAAAGATAGTTCTTTTCTCTATCGGGATTTTGCTGGCTTCAGCGTCCCTGTTTGTCGTCCCAGCCCAAGCCTATATCTCCGGTTATGCTTACGAATTCGTAGATCAGTCGGTCTATCCGACCAATCTTAATCCTAACGAAACGACCAATGTTTGGATTGAAATAAAAAATATTGGCACTGCCACTTGGCGCAACAGCGGTGATTATCCGATTCGCCTGGGCGCCGGCTCGGAATACGGCAACGAGAATCAACAAAGAGATTATTCTTCCGAATTTTATGATTCGGCCACCTGGCTTTCCGCCAATCGTCCGACCGCTATTTTACATCCGGAGATTCGTCCAGGTTGGCACACTAGATTTCAATTCAATATCAAAGCGCCTAGTAATAATGGTACCTACAAAGCCTACTTTACTCCGGTGGTGGACGGCAAGGCTTGGATGAAAGACATCGGTATCTTTTGGCAACTTACGGTGGGTAGCACGGATAATTCTGACACTAATAATACGAATAATCAGAACACCAATAACACGAATCAGTCGGGGGCAAATATCACGGTCACCTCTCTTACTTTGAGCCCCACCGCTCCCTTGACTATCAGAACTGGCGATACTTACAATTACACTTTGACTGCCATTTATTCTGACGGTTCCCAACAGGATGTGACGAGCATTGCGGTTTGGGATGTTTCTTATGACACTGGCACGGGCAATGTCTATCCGGCGGGTCGTTTCATCGCCGGATCAATGGGTACTTGCTGGGTGACAGCCACATTCGGCGGGAAGAGCATAAAGTCGGCCTTGATTACGATAGCGGGGTTGTAGGACTACTACGAATTACGAATAAATACCGAATTTACAAATTACGAATTCATAAATTGTATACAAACATACAAATG
Source organism: Candidatus Microgenomates bacterium (assembly GCA_016188915.1). Classification (GTDB taxonomy): domain Bacteria; phylum Patescibacteriota; class JACPGU01; order JACPGU01; family JACPGU01; genus JACPGU01. The sequence continues at coordinate 90,309 of JACPGU010000003.1, forward strand.
CAGGACAAGGCATTTAGCGGTGACAAAGTAATTTATCCCGAGCTAAGCTATGAAATAATGGGCTGTATCTTTGATGTCTATAACGAAGTTGGCCATGGTTTTTCTGAAAAACACTACTATGGCGCAATCGAAAAAGCCTTTGTCGCAAAGGGGTTTTTATGCAAAAAACAAGTATATGCCAAATTAGTTTATGATAATAATATTGTGGGTAAATTTTTTTTAGATTTTTTAATAAATGATAAGATCGTGGTTGAATTAAAAATAGGAGAATATTATGGTAGAAAAAATATTGATCAAGTTTATCAATACTTAAGAGTTAACGATTTGCGATTGGGGATACTTGTGAATTTTACTCGTTCTGGTGTAAGATATAAAAGAATAGTCAATATTGTTTAATTCGTAATTTGTAAATTCGGTATTTATTCGTAATTCGTAGGAATAGATGGGAGGTTATCATGAAACCTAACAAAGGGGACTATATTGACGGTGATGAGAATTGGATTCATACAGAAGTATTAGGGCATAAAAAAAAGAGATCTGGGCTATTCTCTAATCTGATAGTAGCTATTGTTTTTGTGGCAGTAATAGTTTTGGTGGTTTTGGCTTTCCAGAATCTTTTTTCCAAAAACGATCTGTCTAATTTGGAAAATCTGGACAAAATAAACAAAGAAAAAACAGAGGATAAGGCGCCGGCCGAAGAGAAAAAAGAAGAACCGCAAGAATTAAGATACAAAGTAAAAGCAGGCGACACATTGGCCTCTATCGGTGCGGAATTTGCCGTAGAATGGCAAAAAATTGCTGAAAAAAATAGCCTTGCCGAACCCTACGCTCTAGAGGTGGATCAAGAGCTGATTATCCCGGGTGTTATGGCGCCAAAAGAAGAGGTAAAAACAGAACCAGCACCAGAGGAGGTAACTTCTCCCGATAATGGCAAAACTTATACTGTCCAGCCAGGCGATACTTTAGCTGGAGTGGGTTTGACGCTTAATCTAGAATGGCAAAAAATCGCTGAGTTAAACAGTATCTCCGCTCCTTATGCTTTAGAAGTAGGACAGGTGCTGAAATTGCCATAGAGCTATTATCTTTTTGCTAACTATCCACTTTTAACTATCGATTCTTGTCTAGACCTAAAATGTTTGTTCCGAACCTTCTTCCAGGGTCTCTCTGTCGGGCAGGTCTATAGTGCCATCGAGAGAAGTATCGGGATCCTGTTTCCCCCAATGGGGGATAGGCGAGGCATATTCGTTCTGAATAGCCAGAGCTTTGTTGAGACTGGTCAGCTGAGCTTCCAGTGATCCAATCATAATCAAAGCTTGCTCATACTGGATAAAAAGATTATGGTAAAGCGAGCGGTAATCTATCACCGTTTCTTCATTGCGCTTGGCGATAGGAGGGGGACTCTCAGCCATGATTTCTTTAATCGGACGGGGCATTGAAGAGGCAGCGGGTAGCGTGGGTCGTACAGGAATGGCCTTATTTTTTTGATAAGGCTTCCTACCTCTTTCTGGTTTTTTCATTTGGTTAAGATTTTTTTCCTCAATTCTATATTCTTCACCCTTGGCGCCATTTACTAGGCGCGCTCTTAGGCGACCAGCTTTGATATAGCGGCGGATGCTTTTTTCCGATGTTTTGAGAAAATTGGCTGCTTGCTGGACGGTGAGCATACTAGAGAATTATGAGTTATGAATTATGAGTTGGGGAATGTGGATAATGAATTGTTAATTACAAATTATCATAACCACCTTTTTTGTCTAGACTGGTTTTTTCAACAATAAATTAACGATGGACACATTGGACAGATTAAGGCTGGACAGATATAATAACCTTAGACAATTAATTTCTAATTAACCTAACCCAGATATTTTTTAGGTCAATTAGAAATTAGATCAATTAGAAATTTTTACAAATGGTCACCACGAAATCTTCCAAAAACTTGTCTATCCCTAATTTGTCTGCTGTCAAAAAACCCACGGTTGCCGTGGCGCTTTCTGGTGGGGTGGATTCTTCCGTGGCCGCTTATTTATTGAAAAAAGAGGGCTTTGATGTGATTGGAATATTTCTCAAATTTTGGGCTCCCGATCCGGACAAATTTCAGAGCAAAAGAGGCAATATGTGTTGTGACGCCTCCACTGTTTTGGCGGTGCATAAAATCGCCGCGCAACTGGATATCCCTTTGAAAATAATAGACAGCAGTGAAGTTTTCAAAAATGTAGTAGTAGATTATTACATCGAAGAATACGAAAATGCCCGTACCCCCAATCCTTGCGTCAAATGCAATCGCTATATCAAATTTGATTTTTTATGGAAAGAAGCCAAAAAATTAGGATGCCAGTATCTGGCGACAGGACATTATGCGCGCATGGGACAAAAAATCAAGAAAACAAAAAATCAAGAAAACAAAATTAATAGCCATTCTATTTTTCGCGCGAAAGACGCAAAAAAAGACCAGACTTATTTTCTTTGGGGGATTAAAAAAGAGATTTTGCCACACCTGATCTTCCCCCTCGGAGATTTGGAAAAGTCCGAAACTAGAAAAATCGCTCAAAAAGCAAAACTGATAACGCATAATAAAGCGGATAGCCAGGGAGTCTGTTTCGTGGACGAAGGAGAAAACGCGAAATTTATTTCTATCTTTGGTAAAAAACTCATCCGCCCAGGCGATGTATATGACCAGGCTGGACACTTTTTGGGCAGACACAGGGGACTAATTCATTATACTATTGGTCAAAAAAAAGGAGTGGAAAATGAATGGACAGTGAAGTATCTCAAATCTCAAAAAAAAGCCAGAATATCTTTGTCGCAATTATCAAGCTTGCCGCGATTGTATGTTTTGCGACTGGACGTGGAAAAAAATAGATTGATTATTGGCCTCGACAATGAAGTTTTTGCCAAATCTTTGATCGCCAAAGATATCAATATCTTAAGTGACAAATTTTTGAAAATGATGGGTAAAAAAGTTTATGCCCAAATTCGCAGTGGACAAAAGCCACAATTGGCCTTATTGGCAAATCTCAAAACTCAAAACTCAAATCATCCACGCTTTCAGCGGGATCCCGCCTACTATCAAACTATATTAAAGCGGCGGGACAAACAGATCTCAAAACTCAAAACTATAAAATTGAAATTTACAAAGCCAGTGCGAGCAGTGACGCCAGGGCAGAGCGTGGTTTTGTACACTAGAAAAGGAGAAATGCTGGGAGGAGGAGTGATAATAAAATAAAAAATTAAGAAAGTAAAAAACTAAGAAATTAATAAATAACAAATTAGGACTTACGCACCTAGCCTTTTTCGCAAAGATGTCCGACATCAAAGGATGCTCGATGTCGGACATCTGGCTAAAAACTATCAAGCTATATTATAAAAACAAACTATATAAAGGGGACGGGACAAATAAGTTCTGTTGAAAAAACTTTTTTTCCGATTTTTCCTCCGCATTTTTTTTGCAATTTTTATGGCTCTATATGGCTCTATATATGAAGTTGTTTGACAATATTTTTTTGCACGATAGAATAATGAGAGCGATAATGAAAAATGGGTTTTACCAGGTTTAAAAAGTTTTTTTGACAGCTAGATTTTTCTTGCACAAAACCGTTGACTAGTTGTAGACAAAGTATATAATTGATGTTAAGTACGCGGTTGCAAAGAGGAAATTTGTTGCTATTTTGTTGCATTAGCTGTCTGGCTATTTATTAATTTTTTTGCTAACAAAGCCACATTAATTCGTGGTAGCACTTTAAAAAAATGTGTGGATAGATTCTTGATAAATTAGTTTTCAGGTTGTGGAAAACTAGTCAAATTGTTGTTGCATGCGCGACAGCTTTTAGCAGTTAGAAGCAAAATGAAAAATTAGACAATAAACAAATTGCGAATGCACGCCAAAGAATTTCTTTTTTCGGCAATCCAAAAGGTCGAGCCCTCTTGGAAGTTTTCAAGAGTAATGAAAAAGAAAATTCGCGGCTCTGATAATCCAATGATGAAAGAAAAATGAAAAATAAAAATATCAATAAGCCCACTTACAGCGCGTGTGAAAATATTCAAATTATTTTTTCCCGCGTCAATAATAAAAATAATAGTGGGCACTTGTTCCTTTCAAAAACGAGAGGAGCAAAGGAGGTTATAAAAATTATGGCAATAGCTGAAAAATTGCGAAAGAGTATCTACGCTGTGATGGCTGTCGGGATGCTTTTGGGAGCATTTTTTGCTTACAGTGCTCCAAAAGTTCTTGCCGCTCCAGCGTATGATTACCAATTGATCACTCAATCGCCTTATCCTTCCACTCTAGCCGCTGGTGCGACTACGAATGTATGGATTGAGGTAAAAAATACGGGCACCGCTACTTGGTCTAATACTGGCGCAAATCCAGTCAGACTAGGCGCCGGTTCCGCGTATGGTTCTTCTGCCCAGCAGAGGGACTACAGTTCGGAATTTGCGGCTAGCAATTGGGCATCAGCCAATCGTCCAGTTGCTATTCTGCATCCGGAAATCCGTTCAGGCTGGCACACAAGATTCCAGTTTGATATCAAAGCTCCAACATCTGCTGGCACCTACAAGGCGTACTTTACGCCTGTTGTTGACGGTGTCACCTGGATGAAAGACATTGGTATCTACTGGCAATTGACTGTGTCTGGCGATAATAATAACAACAATAATAACAATAATGGTGGGAACACCACTGTTTCTGATATTACTGTTGGTGTAGCTTCCGACACACCAGCGGCCTCTACTGTGTTAAAGGCTTCTACTGGTGTGCCTGTATTGAAATTCAATGTTCAGGCTCCTACTACTGTTACAGAAATAGTAGTGAAGAGAACAGGTGTTGGAGCGGCTGGAGATTTTGACAATGTATACCTATATGATGGCGCTACTCGTCTAACGAATGGTCGTAGCGTTTCTTCGGATACGCACATGGCAACATTTACTAATCTTGGTCTGGATGCAGCCACCCAGAGAGGCTTGACCCTAAAAGCAGATATTAATGCTTCAGCTGGAACTAGCAACCAAAGTGCCTTTGAAGTTTATTCAGTTAACGGCACAGTTTTTACTGGCAAGGTTGGTAATACTTTCACTGTCGGATCATCCTCTATTTCGGCGGCTACTATAGCTGAGAATGGTACAGCCTGGAATGTCACGCTTGGTCAGTCCAATGTGGAATTGGGGAAATTCTCTTTGAATGCTTCTTCCGCAACTAACGATTTGAAGCTGAACGCTTTGACAATTCGCAACGCCGGTACCTTGTCCAATAGCTACATCAAGAGCCTGGTTTTGAAAGAAGGTAGCAATGAGTTGGCTACAACAGCGTCTCTTGCTGTCGACAAGGCTGTCTTTGTCTTGAGTACGCCCTACACACTAACGAAGGGTCAGACCAAATACTTTACTGTATATGGTAATCTTTCTGGCGGGCGCACCAACGACACGGTTATATTCTATTTGGACGAAAAGAGCGATTTGAACTTGACTGACTCTGTCTTTGGTTTCGGTATCAACCTGACCAATAGTTGGGCTTCTGGCGATCAGACAGCAACCGCTACAGGTGGCACTATCACTGTGGCCAACAATGGTCCAGTAGTTAAGACCTATGCTACTAACACCACTCAAAATCCTTTTATTGATGTAAATGTTTCTTCTGAAAGAAATATTACAGTCAAGAAGGCGTTAGTAAAAATGTATCAATACAGCACAGGTACTACCTATGAAACCTTAGCGGCTGCTAACTTTGGTTATTTGAAGAATATTCGCATTGTTGATACTGATACAGGTAATACTTTAGTCGGTCCTCTGGCTCAAGCTTCATCTGGCACTTGCGTAGAGCCTGTGGATGACTCTACCGGTAACGATGATGGTGTTTGCGATGCTGCTGAACCAGTGTACTACCAGAAAGAGTTCACCGATCAGTTTGATATCTCTGCCGGTACGACCAAGCACCTGTCTGTTCGCGCCGACATTGATACTAGCTACACTACTTCAAACCGTGGCATCAAGCTGATACTTGACTTGTCTGGCACGAACTACTTGTATGATAATGATTCTGGACAATATGTGGCAGCTGCTAATATTGTCCCTAGTAGCACTTCTGGTAATCGTATGACTGTAGGATCAGATTCTTTGACGGTAGCGTTAGCTGGTACTCCAGTATCGTCTACGACAGTCAAGAATACTCAAGGCGTGGCTTCGGTTGGTTACCTATTCAAATCTGGCGACACTAATTCTTCTAAGGTCACCAAATTGGTTATTACTGGTCAAGGAGATTTGACGACTGGTAGCTATACGGCAGCTGAGCTAGATGATGTTATTACTTCTGTTGACCTATATGTAGATGGAGTAAAAGTAGCTGGTCCAGTGAATGTTAATACGTCTGGCGTTGCTACTTTCAACAATTTGAGCATATCTCTATCTACCAGTCAGAGTAAAAAGATAGAAGTTTATGCTAATGTTTCTTCCAACGCTACTTCCGATGGTGGCGATGACCTCTATTGGTTGGGTATTGATGCCGCTACGGATATCACAGTAGAAAACGGCGCTGGCAGTAGTTTTAGCGCCACTGCCTCCGATGGCACATGGAGTGCTAATGAAACTAACGCTACTCCAACTGTAATAATTACGGTTCAATCAGCGGGTACTATTGTCTCTTCGCTCGATCCTAGCTATGCTACGAATGCTAATGTGGTAGCTGGTACTTCTGGTGTGGATACATTGCGCATCAAGTACACTTCTGCTCGCGAAGCATTCACTATCAACAAGATTCGCCTCATGGTGGACCCAGACAATGGCGGGGTTGCATCTGCTGATTCTGCTTCCGACAACAACATTGGTTCAGTCGTCTTGAGCTATAAGAAATCTGGTGGTAGCGAAGTGGCTTTGTCGAATGGTACTGGTTATATCTCTGGTGGCGTAGTCACTTACACCAACTTGGGCATCCCAGTGGACAAAGACAGTAGCACTACTGTTATCGCTAAGGTTAATTACAAGACTACAGCTGAAGGAGCTTCCTCTGGTGAAATCGTAGAATTGATCTACGATGCTAACTCTGGCTTCGAAGCTGTTGGTTCTGGCTCTGGTACGACTGACACCGATTCAGATACTGATGTGACCACTGGTGGTAGATTTATCGTCAGAAAGACTGTCCCTACGGTCAACAAGAACTCCTCTAGCCCAACCTCTGGTATTCCGGGTATTGGTGAAGTTCTGAGATTTGACATTGCAGCTGACGCAGCAGAAGACTTGACGGTAGAATATGTCACCTTCAAGCTGACCAGCACTGACAATGCGGGAACTTCTTGGAATGTCAATGATGATGCTACCGGCACTATCGACACGACTGCCGCATGGAGTCTGTACAAGACAACTGACCTCACTACGGCGTTGACTGGTACATGGTCCTTGCACGCTACTGATGGTTCGACTCTAGGTGGCACTGAGACAGTAGGCTATGCTCGCTTCTTGTGGACTACGGCTGACACGGTAGGAAAGGGCACGACCACGACCTATGTCTTAAAGGTTGACACTACTGGGGCATCGTCTGTGGCCGCAACTAGAGATTCCGTCAGGTTTGATGTCATTGGCACGGAAGATACTACTCTAACTGGAGCACATCTCCAGTGGGAGGATAATTCCGCTACCAACATTGACGCAACCAATGTCAAGAATCTCCCGGTCTACGGCAACACGATTCAGTTCTAGAAGATATAGTTTTTAGGTAGCATAAACCTAACACAAGCCCCGCCTCTTAAAATAGGCGGGGCTTTGTGTTGAAAAAACATTGAAAAAGATAAACAATATATTATAAAATTAGACTATGAATATTATTGAAAAACGTAAAATAATTATATTGTTGGCTATTGTTTTAATAGCAGTAATTTTGATGGGGGCTGTCTATGCTTTAATTTTTTTTGGTTATTTTGAGAAACGTTCAATAAGAGAACTAGAAGGGAATGCGCAAGCTCAAATTTTTATTGAAAGCCTTAAAAGAATAGAAAAAAAACCTTATAGACAATGGAACGCTGGAGATTATCTTGATTTAGGTAATATTTACAATAATTTACAGTTATATGAAAAAGCTTCTTTTTTTTACAAAAAAGCGGCTTTTAATTATGGTCGTAGCAATATTGCCTTAATCAACCTCGCTAATACGGAGGTTCTTTTAGGGAATTTTAAAAAAGCTGAAATATATTACCTGACTAGTCTTGACGCTGATTCTAGGCAACCAGAATTGTATATTAAACTGGCAGAACTTTACCAAAGATCTTGGCGTGGAAAAATTTTTGATTCAGTAAGCATCTTGCAAAAGGGGCTAGCAAGCAATAAAGAACATCCTAATATTCTGATATCTTTGGCTCAATATTATCAAGAAACAGGCAATAGATTAGAAGCGATAAAATATTTCAAACGGTCGCTTATGTCTTACCCCGATAATCAAGCTGTTAAAGATGAGATAGCAAGATTGGAAGCTTTTTAATATTGGTCTCATAATAAAGCCCCTCTTTTCAAAGGGGCTTTATAATCGTTGAGGTCTCTTTTTATGGCTTAAATACTTGGAGACCGATAGAGCTATCCAGGATAAAGAGTCTGGGATTGTCCGAGATTGGCTCAAAATCTACACTCATCGGATTGGTAAGATTGCCATCTGGGACAGAGGCGATCTCCCAATCTAGAATTATTGATGCTCCGTCGTCAAAAAGCCCAACTACACGATCTCGTTCGTTGTCAGCGTAGACAACTTGTGTGCCGTTGGATAATTTTCGGACGGTTATGCTGGTGCAGTCAGCACTAATATTATAGCTTCTTTGCCAATTGCCTGCACGATTGAACTTTTTGATTGCGCGGTTGCCTCGATCTAGAACCCAGACACTATCTTCAGTAACGCCTACTCCGATTGGTTCTTTGAGCTGAGCGTCATTGGTGCCAAAGGTGCCGATAATCTCGCCGGTGGTTTTACCGTCAGATTCGTAGAAAACAATTATGCGACCGTTTTTTGAATCAGCGGCAAAGATTTTGCCGCTTTCTCCAGTGCAATCTATGCCTGCCGGATCGTTTAACCCGACTGATATGCCCATCGTCATTTTCCAGGTCATGGTTCTGTAGTCTACCTTGACTTTAATTATTCGATCCTTGTTTTGATCGGTAATATAAAGATGGTTGTTACAGAAGCCAAGATTATTGGGGTTAGTGATAGTCTCTGGCAAATCGACGATAGCAGAAGAATCCAGACTGACCCAATCATTAAGATTGGAACCGCCGGTAGTTCGTAAATGCATCCCATTGCCATCTAAAATCGCTAGTTGCTCATCGAACTCATAGACTAGATTAGTGCCGGAGACGGAGACTTTGTTGACGAAGGTCGGACGAATGTTACTACCGCCCATATTCTCTCCTCCCCCTCCGCTTGTCACCACCGTAATCGTGGTCGTGCAGGTATTGCTTCCGCCGGTGCCGGTGACAGTGCCGGTCGCCGTGTAGGTGCCGGTCGCCGTGTAGGTCTTACTCGTGCTTCCGCTCGAACTTGAGCTGGAGTACGAATTCGACCCGTCGCCGAAATTGATGGAAATCCCCGTGAACCCCGAGCCGCTCACCGACCAGCTGATGCTGGTGGATGAATTGACATTGGGGTTGCTGGGACTGGCGGACAAACTGCAGGTTGGCGCGGACGGATTGGTGGTCGTTCCATAATAGATGGAGGTGGAGACCTTGGTCTGCGAGTTGTTCGGATCTTCCGAACTCCAGCCCGCGTCATCCACGCACCAAAGCTTGACAGTGTTATCGCCAGAGGCAAGGGTTATTTCTCGCTCCCAGGGGATCCATGTGTCCTGCCCGATCTTGTCAGGGTCGTCGTAATCCACCATTTTCGCCGTATCTGAACCCACCTGCACCCACAGGTTGCAATCAGGGCGTTTGCTCCCCCCAATTATCGGGGTGGAATCGGTGGTTGGCGACTCCACCGTATCAATGATAGGCGGAGCCGGCCTGGTGGTGTCCAACATCGTGTCAAAAACCGTCCCACCACTGGGTCTGTTGGACGAATCGCGACAGACAAAAATGTGATGGTTCGGTCCTTCCACTAGGGTCAAAGAATAGGTGGACTGGGTGGACCCGTCGCGATTGACGATAATCTCCTGGCCGTCCATCTCCAGCGTCGGGCAATTGCTCCCCGTTTTGAAGGTGACGGTCATGGGCGAAGTAGTGACTGTGGCCGGAATGGTGCCGACAAATCCAGGCGCCGAAGGACCTCCTTCAGGGCGATCGTTGACGATGACGGTGGCCGTATAAGGGCCGGCGGCGTTTGTGCCGTCCGTCAAAGTCACCGAGATGCCGAAGGTGCCGGTCTGCGAGTAGAGGTGGTAATTGCTGCAAGTCACCCCTTCGTTTTTCGCGCCACCGCCCCAGCTGAAATTGCAGAACAAAGAAGCACCTTGTCTGCCCCCTGACGGTGTGCCGGAGCAACGGACGGAGTCGTTCTGGTAAATCGTGGTCGGTTCACAGCCCCAATTGAGGAGTTTCAAGGGCTTCTCTTCCGTGGGGGGCGGAGCCGAAGTGCCTCCTCCTCCGCCACAGCCGGTCAGAAACAGGGAAAAAACAATCGTCAAAATGCCCGCGACCCGGGCAGGGTTCCAACCACAAAGGTTGAATTTTCGCATTACAAGCCTCCCGCCGGCAAGCCGGCATTTTTTTGGTTTTTCTCGCTTATAAAAGGGCGAGCGAGAGGGGCAGAAGCCTTCTCTCCTTTTCGTGGCTTAATTTAGCATTTTTTTATAATTTAGTCAATGATTTTTGTCTGCTACTGACACATCCGACCAAACAATGGAACATCGCCAAGAAAAATATTGTCTTTCGCTACTTTTTCTTTGGCGCCAGGAGTGCTATAATCAGGTTAAGACTAAAAAATACAAATGAATATTAATCGTCTAGAAAAAATACTTGTTTTTGTTATCAAAACCCTTTCTTTTGGAGTTCTAATTACTCCTCTTTTGCCAGCAATTTTGTTTCAGGTTTTTCTTTTTCCCCATGCTTTTGGCAAGATGATTTTTGCTCAAGGATTGATAGGGGTTATTCTCACACTATATCTTATTCTATGTTTCTTTTGCGCTGAATATAGGCCAAAATTATTTTTCTCTTCCAAGAACAGAATTAGAAAGAAGTATAATTGGGTGCTTATTATTGCCACTTTATTTGTTTTAGCCCTAGGGATAACGACATTTTTTAGTATTGACCCCTCGGTCAGTTTTTGGGGAACACTAGGGTGGAATAATGGATTATTAACCATATTATACTGTTTTTCATTTTTTATAGTCCTTTTATCGCTTTTGCCTGAAAGAAAATTTCTTAAAAATTTCTTAAAAATTAATTTTTATGTCGGCGTACCCATTATTCTCTACGGATTAGCGGAATACATGGGGTTTTTTGGATTACAGGTAGGTGAAGGAAGAGCTATCTCAACATTAGGTAATGCTATATATTTTTCTTCTTATACCATATTCCCCATATTTGCTTCTTTCGCTTTAGGATCTTTGGAAAAAAGAACAAAAAAACGCTATTTGTATTTAGTGATAGGGATATTGGAAATAGTGATGGTAATTATTTCTAGCCAAACAAGGGCTTTTATAATAGGGCTGGTTATTAGTTTTATAACGGTTATATCTATTTACGGCTTTTTTCGTCTGAATAAGACTTGGAAAAAAACATTTATTGTTACTAGTTTTTTACTTCTGGCGATTGTAGTTATTGGCGTTTGGCAAGGTCTAAATTCTGGATCTGTTTACAGATATGCTAATCGCTATCAAACAATAAAAACTCGCATAGTTGCTTGGCAGATAGCTTGGCAGGGGGTTAAGGAAAAACCTTTAATTGGCTGGGGTATAGAAAATTTCAACGCACCTTTTGAAAAATATTTTGATTATAATTTTTATACTCCTAATGCCGATGGTACGCTGTCAGAGCCCGGGGTAGACTTTCCTCATAATAAAATTTTAGAAGTAGCGGTGTCAAACGGAATCTTTTCTGTAACTCTATATCTGGCTTTATTTATTGTTTTATTCTCAGCCCTTGTTTTTTATTATAAAAAAACACGACGCATTTTCTTTTTAGCCATTTTAGGGCTTTTTGTGGCATATTTCGTTCAAAACCTTTTTGCTTTTGATTCTTTTGTATCTTATCTTCTTTTTTTCTCTTTTTTGTCTATAGTTGGTTCTTTAGACATTGTTGATTATGAGGGAAGAACACTATTTAAAAAAATAAATATAATGTTTTTGACGATTTTTTCTATAACCATCATGGGTCTTAGTGTTTTCTTGTTTTACTTTGTGACGATCAAACCAATTATAGCTAATTATTGGGCATCAAAAAGTTATAGTGCTTACACCCAAAATAATTATAATCTTAGCCTTAGTTATTTAAAAAATATGGATAATTTAGGGATAGACTTTGTTAGCGATCGACTAAATATGCAGTTAGCTTCATCTGTCAGTAGCCGCCTTGCTGGCGCTAGTCAAATTTCTCCAGAAGAAGAAATTTATGTTATTGATATAACAAGTAGATTAGAAAAAATGATTAGCAAGCGCCCGTATAGGATAGACAATTATACTTTGCTCGGACGCCTATACATTATTTTGGGCTATAAAGATAAAGAATATGCAATAAAAGGATTGGCAATTAGTGATAAGGCTTTTGAGGCGGGGTCTAGGAGGCTACAGACATATAACAATAAGGCTGTTTCTTTTTTTCAATTAGGTCAAAAAGAAGAAGGATTGAGTATTTTGGATCAGGCTATAGTTCTCAAGCCAGATTATGGCTTGCCGTACACATTAAAAGCACAAGCTCATCTATCATTCGGAGAAAAGGATCTGGTCTTAATCAATTTAGAAAAAGCATTTGCTTTGGGGTATATTAAACGATCTAATCTTGAGGTTTATGCTCAGATACTTTTTGATTATGGAAAAAACAATGAGGCGATAGAGGCATTGACAAAAATAGTTGATTTATCTGGGAGCGATGCTAAATCTTTATATTATCTTGCTGATGGATATAAGAGAATTGGAGATAAAGAGAAAGCAAAAATTATTATAGAGAATATGACGGAAAAATTTCCAGAATATAAAGTGCAGGGGGATATCTTTTTGCAAGCTTTAGAGAAAGAGAGTAGAACAAAAAAATGATCTATCGCGACAAATTACTTTGGAAAAAAATGATAGTTTTGGGAGGAGATTTTTTGTGGCTTTTTGTAGCACTTTTTGCCGCTCTTTTCGTCCGTCGTGGGCATTGGCCGGAAGAAGCGATTTGGGCTGGGCACTTTTGGAGCTTTCTGCCAATATTTTTGCTTTGGGTAGCAATTTTTTTTATTATTGACCTTTACCATTACAAGATTCTCCAAAACCTCTACAGGACGCTTTTTAGCCTTTTTGGGGGCGTATTGATTGCTACTTTTCTGACAGCGATATTTTTTTACATTTTTTTGCCAATTACCGTTATCAGTCCAAAGGTTACTCTGATTTTAGTATCTGTGGTTAGTTTTACCATCTTGGGATCTTGGCGAGGATTTTGCTATCTTGTTTTTTTTAGAAAAATATGGCGACAAAATGTTCTTATCTTGACAAACGACGATGGTGCCGATAGATTTCCTTTCGGAATGGTTAAATCAGGGGGAATAGAATATGATATTTCTGTTCTCCCACTCAATAGTTTTGATATTGGACAAATTGTCAAAGAGCAAAAGATAGACGAAATTGTGGTCGCCTTTGATTATAAAAAAGATTACAATTTAGCGCGCGATTTGGTCAAAATAGCGAGTAGTGGAGTCAAAATATTGGAATGGCCACTTTTTTACGAAAAAATTTATGCCAAAATACCGGTGGCTGAGATTGATCATTTTTGGTTTTTGCATCACACTGACGAAGCGGAGAAGAAAGGCTATGAACGCTTCAAAAGATTTTTGGATATATTCCTCTCTTTTTTTCTATTGATTTGCTTTTCTATCCTTTTACCATTTCTCGCCCTGAGCATAAAATCTTCCAAAGGACCGATTTTTTATCGACAAAAAAGAGTAGGCAAGAACGGAAAGATCTTTACTCTGGTCAAATTAAGAACAATGAAGGAGGGGGCAGAGGAAAATGGGGCGCAATGGGCTGAAGAGAATGATCCTAGAACGACTTGGTTTGGCAGGTTTCTTCGCCGAACCAGATTAGATGAAATACCCCAACTTTGGAATATTCTGAAGGGAGAGATGAGCTTGGTTGGCCCGCGACCAGAAAGGCCTGAATTCACGGCTGCTTTAGCTGAAAAAATACCATTCTATAATCATCGCCATATTGTTCGTCCGGGGCTAACTGGACACGCGCAAATTGTCCATCCTTACGCTGCATCCATAGAAGACAGTCTTGAAAAAGTGGCTTATGACCTGTATTATATTAAAAATAGGTCACTATTTCTTTATTGCAAAATAATTCTTAGAACAATAAAAAGTATTCTAATCTTTCAGGGACGATAAGACGATACTATGGAAAATTTCAAAGATTTATTATTTGAGTTCGTCAAAGCTGACTTCAAGCTTCGCTACAAAAATTCAGCACTTGGTTTTATTTGGGTACTTTTGAAGCCATTTTTGATGTTTTTGATTTTATATTTGGTGTTCAACTTTATTTTTAAATCTCAAGATCCCAATTATGCCCTAAACCTTCTCCTGGGAATTATTATCTTCTATTTTTTTTCTGAGAGTACTATGCGAGGGCTGACTTCGCTTTGGGATAGATCCAGCATCATTCTCAAAGTTAATTTTAATCGACAATTAGTCATTTTTGCCCCCATTATTAATGCCTTTATAAACTTTTTCTTTAGTATGACGATCTTTTTCATTTTCTGGTTTTTTGCGCCCACCCCTATCACTTGGTGGTGGCTTATCTTTCCTGTCTATATATTAATTTTGGCATTATTTATTTTAGGTTTTTCTTTCTATGCCAGTGTTTGGTATGCTAGGGCACGAGATCTAGCCAATATCTGGGAAGTCGTCCTATCTTTGCTTTTTTATGTCACCCCCATCGTTTATCCCATTAATATAATCCCAGCTCAATATCATTCGATGATGAACATTAATCCTCTTACCTCAATAATTCGTGATAGTCGTCTTATCTTGATCTATGGTCATATGCCGGGACTTTATTCAATAATCTATGTTGGAGGTGTCGGTTTATTTTTGGCTATCACTGGTTGGTTCTATTTTAAAAAGAGCATGAAGAAGATAGCGGAGGAGTTGTGATGGGAGATAATATTGCAATAAAAATAGAAGGTGTCTCCAAAACATTTTGGATACCAAAAGAGAAAAGAATAACCCTCAAAGATCGTTTTTTGAGCTTTTATCGTCGCAATAATTATGAAAAATTTGTAGCACTTTCTGACATCAGTTTTGAAGTAAAGAAAGGCGAGTCAGTAGGGATAGTGGGTCCGAACGGGTCTGGTAAGTCCACTTTACTCAAGATATTGGCTGGCATTTACGCGCCAGATTCTGGCAAGGTGGCTGTACATGGCAAAATAGTTTCTTTTTTGGAGCTGGGGGTGGGATTCAACTACGAACTTACAGGGAGAGAAAATATCTATCTAAACGGGGTTATCTTGGGGCTGAAGAAGAAAGAGATTGACACAAAGTTTGATAGCGTAGTTACTTTTTCCGGGATAGACAGGAGATTTCTCTCTACTCCGATAATGCATTATTCTTCTGGTATGATAGTTCGCTTGGCTTTCGCAGTAGCAGCGCATATTGAGGCCGATATTTATGTGATGGATGAGGTGCTGGCAGTTGGGGATGTAGAATTTCAAGAAAAAAGTATTACTTTTTTTAGAGAAAAACTTTCTTTGGGAAGAACACTTGTTTTCGTTTCCCATGATCGAAATGCAGTAGATAAATACACCAACAGAGTGCTGTCGCTACGGAATGGGCGATTAGTATCCGTAGATAATCAGAATATGACGGGTGGTATCTAACATAAAGCATGGGATGATTTTGGGTATATTCTTAACTAATACCATATGTCTATAGAGCAACAGCTCAATTTAAAATTTCCGATTTACTGGAATGACTCGGCGGTAGAAGAGAAATATCTCATCTATCTAATTTACAAAATTATTGTCAATAGACCAATAAATATTGTTGAATTGGGCAGTGGCATCTCTTCTTTGGTGATTATAAAGACATTAGAAAAATTAGGATATTCATATAATTTTTTTTCAGTAGATTCTGACGCATTATTTTTGGAAGAGACAAAAAAAATGCTTATTTCTGAAGGTGTTTATGACGAGAAGAAAGTAAAATTAATATTTTCACCCATAACAGATATTACGATCGACGGAAATATTTATAAGTGGTACCGTTGGTCTGATTTTAATTTTAATTTTGAAAGAATTGACCTATTATTTGTGGATGGACCACAGGGGTCGTTATGTAAAAACGCACGCTATCCTGCGATGCATATTTTGGGCAAATATCTAAAAAAAGGTAGTATGGTTTTACTTCACGATGCTAAAAGAGAAGATGAAACTGAGATCGTCGAATCATGGGAAAGAGAAAATCTAATAGTTTCTAGGGTATATAAGATAGAGACCGAAAGAGGTGGTGCAGAGTTGCATTTTGATAAGCCCAGGCAAAATCATGAGAAGGCCACTGTATTTTTAGACGAGGATAACCAATACAAGAGTGAAAAACACAATAAAGCAAAAAATTAGGGTTGTCTTTATATCTCACTCTGCAGGAATGGCAGGGGCTGAAAGATCTCTTCTCGAACTTCTCGATGGGCTAAAGTCAAGAGGGATTGTTTGCTATGTCGTTCTTCCCGCAGAAGGTATCCTTGAAGATGAATTGAAGAAAAGATTAATTCCCTATAGTATATCGCCGTATAGATTCTGGGTGATGGATGAAAACGAGAAGAAAGAAGAAGTTGAAGATGAAATAAGCTCGCAAGCAATTGAACTGGCGAGATTATTGGACTCGGTAAAGCCCGATATAATATATACTAACACATCGGTCATAAACGTAGGCGCATTAGTGGCGAGAATGCTTGGCAAGCCACATATTTGGCACATAAGGGAGTTCGGAGAGCCGAGCTATAAGCTTATACTCCCCATAAAGGAGCGTTCCAAATTTGTGCACGAGAATTCTGAGTGCGTCATATACAATTCAAAGGCCGTAAAAGAATATTATGATGGCGATAAGGATAAGGGTATTGTTATCTATAACAATATTAGCGTTGACTCCTTTTCTTCCGATGATGATATAAAGAAAATGGGAAGGGTATTCAAAAACAAAGAATCATATAAATTGGCCACCATAGGGTCCGTTAGTGTTGGAAAAAATCAAGAAGATATAATATTCGCAGTAAGAGATCTCGTTCGCGAGGGTATTGATATCGAGCTAGTTATTGCGGGGGATGAAGAAAGTGTATATGCCGAAAAACTAAGAAAAATTGTTTCTGATAATAAATTAGAGAATAATATTAGGTTTTTGGGATATATACATAAGCCATACCGTATTTTATCTGAAACCGATGTTTTGGTTGTTTGTTCAAAAAACGAAGCTTTTGGGAGAACTGTGGTTGAGGGGATGTTAGTGGGAAAACCGGTTATAGCCACCAGAGTTGGGGGTATACCAGAAATCATCACCGATGGTATTAATGGATTATTATATGTTGCGGGAGACCACGGGGAGCTTTCAGAAAAGTTAAAATTTCTTTTCAATAATATTAGCAAGGCAGATTTATATGCAATAAATGGGTATGAATTTGCCATAAAAAATTTTAATGACGACAAATATTCCGGGAAAGTGATCGAAGTATTGAGCGATCTTAACGATTTTACCATATCGGGATTTAACTCTTTGTGGGCAAATGTATGGAAACTCCAAAAGAGAGATATTGATAAAAGAAATGATGAGATTTTTAGCTTGACTAAGTCTATCCAAGAAAAAGACAAAGTGATCCTTTTACAGGAAAAATATTTGCATGATAAAGAGGATATTATCCAAGAAAAAGACAAAGTGATCATTTTACAGGAAAAATATTTGCATGATAAAGAGGATATTATCCAAGAAAAAGACATTTTAATTAAAAATAAAGACGTAGAGTTAGCCCAACATATTAAGCTGGTTCATGGGTTATTTATTTCGACGAGCTGGAGAGTGACTAGGCCATTTCGATTTATCTCAACAGTATTAAAAAGAATGTCATTGTTATTTATAAAAACATTATTCCGCCTCGCAAAGAGAGTGACCCCGGCGCTTATTAAGAAGATAATAAAAAGATGGTTTTTACTTTTTATAAAAAAAATAAAGGAAAAACACGAAGATTCATCTTGCGATGGGTCAACAGAGACAGGAGACACCGATAATCTGCCAGTCATCTACAATGATAATTCCTTGAAGTCCGTTTATTATATCTCCAGTGTTGAGTCTGGCGGCACAAAGAAATATATTGACGATCTGCTTGATACTTTTGCCACCAAGGATATGAATTTCGTGCGAATAAAGAGTAGGGATGATTTGTTTTTTTATGAAAAATATTTCAAAGAAAGTGATATATTATTATTTCAATATCTTCTCTACACCGATATTGAGTTTGAAGATATTATAAATATCAAAAAAGAAAAATCTTTAAAATTGGTGGTGCCAGTACATGACTTTTATTTTTTCGGAGAAAAAAAGAATGAATTTTATGAATTTAGTCCCAAGGTGCATACCATTTATAGTAAAGAAGTTCTTTCTTTTTCACCTTTGGTTTTTGAACTATTGAATTTAGCAGATATTATTATCTATCCATCAAATTTTGTAAAAAATATTTTTGACTCGGTCTATTGTTTTAAAACTGCTCGGCTCTCTGGCCATATCGATAATAGAAATGTTAATCATGCAGCTATCTCCAACGAAGACGCGGTATCGGAAAAAATAATAAACATAGGCATAATCAATGATGCCTATCCCCATAAAGGCGGTAGCTATTATCCCAATCTTTTTCGCCTTTATGAATATAAGGGGTACAAGATTTTTTATCATATATTCGGACATAGCAAGCTAGATGCTCCTAACGTTATTTTTCATGGTCCCTACA
This sequence comes from Candidatus Microgenomates bacterium, assembly GCA_016188915.1. Classification (GTDB taxonomy): domain Bacteria; phylum Patescibacteriota; class JACPGU01; order JACPGU01; family JACPGU01; genus JACPGU01. The sequence goes on from JACPGU010000003.1 coordinate 109,376, forward strand.
GGGAGGATGAAATCTATTCTCTGTTACAGGAGAACGAGATACATGGGCTGGTCTTTCTCAATGAATATGCTGAAACCTACAGTTATTCCCTGACTAAGGGCATCAACACTAGGCTTCCCGTCCTTTATTCAAAGATAGGCGCCTATACGGAGAGGATGAGAGATAAAACGAATTCTTTCCCACTCGGAGATATTGCCAGTATTCAAACAGAGGCATGTAAGATGTTTGACTTGATTATAAATAATCAGTGCCACGCTTTTGGTAATTCTGACATGGTTTTAGAAAAAGATATTCCAAATCTGTATCAAGAACTATTTTTAGTTGACTACGACAAGATGCTTGATGATAAATATCACAAGAACAAAAAATATTACGATTATCTGTTTAAAATCGTGGAGCCATACGCCATATATTTCCCCCAATTCCACGCTTTGAAGGAAAATAACAGAACATTTTATGAGGGCTATCATGATATGGTGAACCTACAACAAGCGAAAAAAGAGGATTCTTCTTTGGAAACACCAATCAAAAACTATCTTGGATACTATAATTTAAAGAACGATCCCAGCATTATTGAAAGACAGATATTGTTAGCAAAAACCCATGGCTTCAAGGGATTTGGCATTTACTATTATTGGTTCAGCCATAATTCAATAACAGGCAATGATATGCTCATGAAGGATGTTGTCGATAAATTTTTTGAAGATAATTTTGATAGCTTTGATGTTTTTTTCATCTATGCTAATGAAAGTTGGAGCGACAATCCTGCCTTCAACCAATATACTAACGGATGTTTGATCACTAACAAATATTCCAAGGAGGAAATCATTAAAAATTTTGAGAATCTAGTGCCTTACTTCAGGCATCCAAACTATAAAAAAATAGATAATAAGCCAGTTTTTCTGATCCACCATCCACATGAGATGACAGACAGTGAAATCCGGCTCTTTGTTTCTGTTGGTGATGAAATTGTTAAAAGTAATGGTTTTTCTGGGCTAGAGCTAATAATTAACGAAATAAAGGGAGGTAGACATTTTGGGATAACAAATTATTCTCACCACCCTGATTATAAAGATACTACTACTCCCGTAGCTGTTGAAAATGGCATAAGATATATTGATTATCAAAAATATGTTGATGATTACTTTCCTAATACTCCTTCTCGTTTTCGCAATATCCAAACCGTTTTTTATAATTTTGATAATACTGTTCGGTATTTCAACCATAAGAATAAACAGATTTTAGTGACCAAGACAAAAAACAACAATATTGAGTATTTCAAAAAGTTTTTGATTTCTTCGCTTAATACATATAAGCACAGAGATAAATCCCAAAAGATATTTTTGATGAATTCTTGGAACGAGTGGGGTGAGCAGATGGCTCTTGAGCCAAGTAGCGAATCTGGCTTCAGGTTGCTTGATGCTTTCTGTGAAGTAATCTTAGATTTTGCAAAAGAAGACAATCACAAAGATACAAATGATTAAAAAACCAAGGTTATTTCGAAATATACACCTTTCTCTTGGAGGGCTGGTAATCTATCTGACAATACTAGTAGTTGTGAGTGTTTTTCTTTTTGGTATTCGTTCGAGCGTCAGCGATAAGATGTTTATCTATGTCCAAAAAGAAAAACCAGATTTCTTACAAGTATTTTTCCCCATAGATGGCTTATATAGCGAAGAAAATAGTCAAAGATCAGAACTTTTTGACAATACGAAAAATGTTGTCGAAATAGCATTGCCATTGAGATCATTTGATCATATTCGTATTGACCCTATTAATGAGGCCTCAGAGGTTGTTATAACCAAGATAGAGGTAAAGACCATGTTTGGCACAGAAACTCTAATGCCGAGCGATATAATAGCCCACGCGAAGCCTTTGCAGATGATTGACAGGCTAGAGATAGTACCTTCCGGCCTACTCATTCGTTCAACAGGAAACGATCCTTTTTTTGAATTGCAACTGGAAAAATCTTTCAATTTTTCTCAGCTCATCGTCTTTGGTGTTGTTGGTCTTCTCTTATCTCTTCTAATATTCTTTGGCGGAAAAAAGATTTTATGCCTGAAGATTCCAAAAAAGGGTAGAACTTTTTGTTTGCTGGCGATTCCTTTATTTATTTCTGTTGGAATCGCAGCTTTATTCTACCCGGGGTTTATGTCTTATGATACGCTGCATGCTCTTCGAGGGGCTAGAAATGGTGTGGTTGATTCTGTCTGGCCACCAATGGTTAGCTATGTCTGGCGTGTTGTTGATATGGTATCTACCAACCCCTCGGCGATGCACTTCTCGCAAGTATCTCTGCTCATAGGGTCTATTTTTGGCATAGTAGTCTTCTTTACAAAGAGGATAAAATATGCGAGCGTATTTCTGGTCTTGTATCTGGCAATTCCTGTTATACTTGGCACCGTATCAGTCATTTGGAAAGATGTTCTGATGGCCTCTTTCTTTTTAGCTGGTTTTGCCGTTGTTTTGTACATGAAGCCCACAATGAATAAGTGGAAATTTGTTCTCTTGGCAGTGTTAGCAGGGATTTTGATATTTCTTGGAGTATGTTCACGGCACAACGCTATTTTCGGTGCTGTACCACTAGTTTTCTACATGGCTCTTGTCTTGTGCTCGCGTATATCTCGTGGCTCTACCAAAAAATTACTTTTCGGCACTATCTTGGTGGGGATTGTCCTTACGAGCTTACTCTTTGCTTCAAAGACCGTACTCGACAATCATATACTTCCTAGCTTTAAAAAACTGGAGAATAATACTGATGGTTTTCTATGGGCCGTTCGGAACTTTGATGTGGCGGGCGCGAGCTTGTGTGTAGGCAAAAATCTTTTTGCTGATATGGCACCAGATTTAACGGTAGCTGAAATAGGACGTATTTATAATCCAAAACACGTGAACCTGTCGGCAGGATTATCAGCAAAGGTCGGTGTCGATAGTAGGATAGACAAAATATGGCTGGATGTCGCTCTCCGTCATCCGATTTGTTTTTGGAATAACAAATTTCAGATGACCAAATATATGCTTGGTGCAAATCGCGGTGAGCAATTTATTATTACAGCACCGGCTATTAGTGAAAACGAATATGGCTACAAACTGCCAAAATCACCACTACGAGATGTCGCTGTGGGCTATATAATAAAAGCTTCAAATTGGCTATTTTTTAGACCTTGGTTTCTGTATTTTCTTTCAATCATAGCTTTCGTTTATATGCTACGAGTGAGAGCATTAAAGGCAGATCTTTCAGCTCTCTTTCTGTCTGGTCTATTTTATCTTGCGAGTTTAATTTTGTTCGGTAACGCAGCCGACGCTCGATTACCTTTCTATACAACAACTGCTCTGTTAATATTAACTTTCGTTGCGGCAATAAAGCTCTGGAAAAGATGCGGTGAGAAGAGGATAAAAGATTAAGAGCAAAATCAATATACCCTACTTAATTGATAGAAATTCAACAAATCTTTCCTTCAGATATTCCATCTGATCATCATTGAGCCCCTGATGACAAGCAACGACAAAGCCATTTTTCATGATATGCTCGGTGTTGGGAAACTCTGTTTTTGTTTCTTTCCTTTGAATATTCTTAAAAGCAGGCTGCTTCAAGATGTTTCCGGTGAAGATAGGTCGTGTTTGGATATCGTTATTTTCCAGATACGTGACTAATTCTAGACGCGTGAAAGGCGCGTTTGGCTTAATAATGAGCGGGAAGGCAATCCAAGCCGTCTCGGTTTTCGGAGTTTGATTTGGCAAAGTGAAATATTTATTATTTTTCTTGAAAAATTCGTAAAGTGAGTTAAAATTCTTTCTCCTCTTCTCAAGGAAATCAGGCAATCTTTTTAATTGCTCTAAGGCAAAAGCAGCGGAAATCTCAAGGGGCAGGAAATTGTATCCTATTTCGCTAAAAATAAATTTATTATCGTATGGTATACCGTCTAATTTTGCTCGGAAACGATTTTCTAAAAGTTCAGAATTTGCTTTTTCGCCGAAAAGCGATGATTGTCTACCCCAGCCACGCATGACCACGAGCTTGTCTACCCACTTTTGGCTATTTACGCAAATCATTCCTCCTCCTCCCGCGCCGTTTATAATATGAGACCCATAGAAGCTTGTTGTTGAGATGTCAGAATAAGTACCAGAGGGTTTTCCGTTGTATGTTCCGCCGAGCGTGTCGCAAGAATCTTCGATGAAAAAGAGATTATGTTTTTTTGCAATCTCGACCAATCTTTCCATATTTGGGATGTTGCCCATCAGAGAAGGAATCATTAATAGTTTTGTCTTTGAGGTTATAGCTTTTTCGATATCTTCTGGATTGATAATATAGGTATCGGGATCAACATCAATAAAAACAGGAACAATTCCCTTTTGGATGAGCGGCGCCACTGTGGTGGCGAAAGTCAGAATAGGGGTAATCGCCTCACTCCCCTTTGGTAGGTCAAGAATTTCCAGAGCTAACAGATTGGCCGATGAACCAGAATTGACCATCACACCATATTTTTTACCAAACATTTTGGCTATTTTTTCTTCAAATTCTTTTGTTTTGTCGCCTAGCGCTGTATTGCCTTCCAGAATCTTTACGACCGCATCTATTTCTTCTTGCCCATGGACAGAATAACCATACGGGACTCTTATATTCGTTTTTTTTGCTTTTCGCATATTTTTTCGTTATATTTATATGATTAGCACTCATAATACTAGCATTTTACCTCTCTGGCGTATAGACTATACCCTCGTCAAAGTTTAACCATCTAACTTTTTTTATGAAAATAGATTTTGATATAACTGAAGAATGGAACAGATATGTTGCTAAAGGACTAATCAAAAATGTCTTCGAAAGCCATAATGGCAAAATCGAAGCAGGGTTACGATTGGGTCCAAACGGTCCAGAACAATATGTTGTTGATCTTGCTACCGGCAGAGATATCAGTGAGCCGCCGATATGTAAGCATTGCGATAACGGCATTGATTTTTTATATGATCATTTCGGTGGTTTAAAACCCCATACTCCTTCCAAGTCCCCTGGAAAACAAGATGATCTACTCGAAGATGCCGATTCGTGTATCTTTGCATGTCAGAATCAAAATGTCCCACATTCTGTTTTGAGACGTACACCGCTATTACAAGTAGAACTACCCGGCTCTAAATGGTTTGCATTTCCAAATCTTACCCCGTGGGAATCGCGCGGGCTTTTATTGTGGGTTCCTGTGGTGCCAGATGGCGTTACGACTACTTTTCCACATAGACCCCAAGGATTAACTCGAGCTAGCATAGAGGATTTTCTGGAAATATCCCAATCAAGAAAAGATCTAGTCACTTTTTTTAACTCGCTTCACGGAGGTGCTTCCGTTAACCATCTACATTTCCAGAGTGTCTATTCTGATCACAAAATGGCCGTTGAATTAGCAGCACTGGTTAAATGGGAAAAATATACTCTAGTTGATGGATATTTTGCTCCTGCTCTCTTTTTCGCGCTAGATTCTGATATCGAGAAAATATGGGAACCAATTGAAAAAATTCAACAAGCCGGTATCCCCTATGATCTGATAGCACTTTCGAGCGGCACCTACCTTTTCATCAGAAACATTAATCACGAAATTGTCGAAGAATTTCCCGGCAGAGGATTGGGCGGGATCAATTTTGCCGGACTGATTATCACAGCCGATAAAAAAGATTTTACGCGAGTAACAGAACAGGTAATTCGGTCTGCTTTTGCTAAAGCAACAATTGATCCTCGGAAACTTGATTTTTTGTAGCAGGGATGATAGAGTTAAGGTGAAAAATCCAATGAGGAGGATGAGAAATGCGACTTTTCGATGAGTATGGGAGGCGAATTCCGCTTCCGTGGATGAGGGTCTATAGTCAGATTTCCAGAAGATATTTTCAGCTGAACCAACCAATAATTGATTTTAGCGATGTTTATCGTCGCACTGTAAAGTATCTGGGATTGGGAGATCTGCCATTTTCCGACCAGCACTTTAAAAAAAAGTGTGAAGATTTATTACAGGGCTTACATGAAGACGGTGAGATTAGTGATATCGCCAAAGGTGTTCGTGTGCCATTCCTTTGCCCACCTCTACCGTCAGACACAAAAAGGGGCGAAGAACTAGTGAAACTAGCTGTAGCTGTCGAGAGATCTTTTAAAGATCGATTCCTCGAGTACGAGTTTTACAATCGCGTAGAGCCACAATTTCTGGCAGGAGATAATGTGGTGCTCGCGGTCGATTCTCGTTATGAGCGTTTCGAAGAAGCAAGGCGTCAAGGAGTGGTAGTCGGGTGGTACTTTCCTAACTGCCTTTCTGAATATGATCTAGCTTCACAACGCTCTCAGATGGCGACCTTGCCGATCTTCCATGGACATTTTGTTTTGAGTGGCGGGGTGGAGACAGCAACAGCACTAATTGGGTGTCCCGATCTACTTATGAATCGAGACGCTTATCCGCATCATCTCTGCCTATCGGCGCTTCAGGATATCGACGAGCGGTTTTTTTACTCTTTCGAGGCCTATGGGCTTAATCTGGTTTTCAATCGTCGCAGTAATGTACTGACTCCGAAGGTAGCGCAACTCTCGGAACAGTTTGCTGGTGGGCTCACAGTATTTACATCTTGGGAATAAAGGAGAGACAGATGGAAATAACGAATACGGCTCAATTGACACCGAGCCAGATCAAAGAAAGAGCCAAGTTGGAACAACGCTGGCCAAGGTCGTACGAAAAGCAACAGCGATTTGATGCCAACGCAGTAAACGGAGTTATCTCTCCAATTCTACGGCTATGTTGGAGTTTCCTCTGCAATTTTCATTGCGAACACTGTTGCGCCGAACACTATATGGATCGGCATTTAGTAAAAGTGACAGGATCAAAAGAGCAGAGGAGAGAACTCAATCTCGATGATGTTCGTGATATCTCTCGTCAAGCAGATGAATATGGGATCTATCGATTTGTTTTGACTGGTGGAGAACCGACAACATGGAAAGACCTTTTTGCGGTGATCGAAGCGGTAGATCCGGCGAAACATTTAGTAATTCTCGATTCCAATGCATGGCTTCTTGATGAGAAGTTTGCCAGACGGCTCGCAGACGCAGGTGTTTATAAAATGCAGATTAGTTTGGACAGTTTCATTGAGGCAGAACATGATCTTTTCCGAAGTAAGCCAGGATCATACAGGCGCGTGATGCGAGCCATTGAAGCGGTTCAGGAGACAGACATGAAGCTCATGCTTTCTACCTGTCTTATTCGTGGTAGAGCATCTACTCCGGAGTTCGAAAACCTGTGTAGGTTTGCAACGGAACAGGGTATCATGCTTTATGTCACTTATGCGAAACCAGTTGGCACGCTCAAGGTCAATCACGAGGATTTCGTCATTACGAAAGAAGATGCCGACCATGTGCGGGAGCTTGAGAAGCGCTATAATGTTACGACCCACATGACGCCTGCGTATATGCGAGGACAGGATGGGGTCCTTGGGCACTATGACGGCTGTATCACGGTCAAGGGGATTAATACGATTACTTCTACGGGGGAGATCGTTCCTTGCCCCTACATGGACATGTCTATCGGCAATGTCCTTCGTGAGCCACTGGCTACAATTCTTGATCGTGGCATGCGCAACAAATTTTTAGGACCGCACCGCAAGGACTGTCTGATCGGTGAAGACGCTGAATTCATAGAACGTCATAATCAAGCAGTTGAGGGTCGAGTCCAGCTTCCCGCGCCATACGGAGAAGGGTTCTCCGACAAGGACTTAATCGTTTAACCTACCAATTTAATGGGGCTTTCTGCTTTGAGCAGTTGAGCCCCATAATTTTTTTCGCTATTTGTGCTAGATTGACACATTGCCATAAAAGAAGTAACCTTATCTCATGCAGATAGCCCCATAATGGCTCGCAATACTAGGAAATTATGAAAACTATATTTTTTGACGTATGTCTGATTTTTACAAAGACAAGAAAACTATTTCGGTGGTAACTTCCTGCTTTAACGAAGAAGAGAATGTAGAAGAGTTATTTAGATCTATAGAAAAGGTGTTTCAGGACAATCCGAGATATATGTTTGAAGTTATCTTTATGGATAACGCATCAACGGACTCAACGGCTAGTGTTCTTAGAAGGATAGCGAGTAGTGATAAGCGAGTAAAGGTGATTCTTAATGCGAAAAATTTTGGTCATATTCGCTCCCCTTATCACGGATTACTTCAAACGAAAGGTGACGCTGTAGTTATGATGGCTTCTGACCTACAGGATCCACCAGAAATGATCGCTGATTTCGTCAAGGCATGGGAGAATGGGGCCGATATTGTTGTTGGTATCAAAGATAAGAGCAAAGAAGGTCCGTTAATGTTTCTAGTTAGAAGAGTGTTTTACTACCTGAGCCACAAGATGTCTGAAACCGATTACATAAAAAACTTTACTGGTTTTGGTTTATACGATAAGAAGTTTGTCGATGTTCTGCGAGGACTAGATGAGCCATACCCTTACTTGCGAGGGTTAGTAGCGCAATTTGGCTCCAATATAGAAAAAATAAGGTTTACCCAACCGAAAAGAAAGGCAGGGAGGACAAAAAACAATTTCTATACTCTTTACGATATGGCTATGCTTGGTTTCGTGAATCATTCTAAGATCCCCATTCGATTAGCCAGCTTTATCGGCTTTACTGGCGCTTTTATGAGCTTTATGGTTGCAATTGCCTATTTCGCATACAAGCTAATTTATTGGAAAAGTTTTGAGGCAGGAGTTGCCCCTCTTGTTATTGGGTTTTTCTTTGTTTCGTCCATCCAACTGCTCTTTATCGGCATTATAGGAGAATATATTTCCTCTATTTACACTCAAGTAAAAAATCAACCACTAGTAATCGAAAAGGAGAGAATTAATTTTGAAGAAACTGATACAAAAACTTTGGGCCAATAGGTTTCTTCGTTTTCTGGTTGTTGGTTTTTTTAATACCGTATTTGGGTATTCCATCTTTGCGCTATTTATTTTTGTTGGCTATAATTATATTGTAGCTGCCATGCTCGGGACTATCGGCGGGATACTGTTTAACTTCAAATCGGTTGGCGTAATTGTATTTAAAAGTCATAATAATGCCCTGATATTCAGATTTTTTGCGGTTTATGGCGTTGTCTATTTATTCAATCTTACAGGCATCAAAATCTTTGCTGATTATGGAATTGGTAGTTACATTGCGGGTGCAATTTTGGTCTTACCTGCCGCAGCAATCGGCTATCTCCTCAATAAAAAATTTGTTTTTAATCGGACCCCGATAGACATAAAAGAAGATGAACATATCTCGGCCTAACCGCCAATCCATTTGTTCTGTCTGGAAAATGTGCTATTCTAAGTAAAATATATTTTGTTTTATGAAAACAATAATTCTTTGTGGAGGGCAAGGGACAAGAATGAAAGAGGAGACCGAATTCAAGCCAAAACCATTGGTTCTTATTGGCGGTAAGCCGATTTTGTGGCATATCATGAAAATCTACTCACACTACGGTTTTAACGAATTTATCCTGGCATTGGGATATAAGGGCAATATGATTAAGGAATATTTCCTTAATCAAAGGACTTTTTTAAATGACTTCACCCTAAATACCAAAGACAATAAGATCACTTTCCACAACAACGATCACGGTGACTTTAAGATTACTTTTATTGACACTGGCCTTGAAACATTGCCTGGAGAACGGATTTTACGTTGCAAACCATATATCCCAAAGGAGGATACTGATTTTATGGTCACCTACGGCGATGGCGTGTCTGATATTAATATCGACAATTTACTAGAATTTCATCGTCGACAAAAAACTATTGGGACAATCATGGGGATAAATCCTCGTTTCAAATTTGGAACAGTATTGGTAAAACCAGACAATAAGATCTCAAAGTTTTCGGAAAAACCGGTCTTGGAGGATTGGATTAATGGAGGATTTATGGTTTTTAACAAAAAAGTATTTTCCTATATCAATCCCGGTGAGACAGAACATGCCGCGCTCAAGAGATTGTCGAGAAAGGGTGAACTTTCGTTATTTAGACACAATGGTGCTTGGGCGTGCATGGATACACACAAAGAACATGCGGAACTCAATAAACGCTGGCTCAAAGATCCCTTTTGGAGAGTATGGGAAAAATAATCATGGCTATAATGAAAAATCATTTTGCAAAGAAAAATGTCTTAATTACGGGCGCAACTGGTTTGGTTGGTGGTCATATCGCAGACAAATTAGTCGAGCAAGGCGCCAACGTGTTCATCACCTATCGTTCCCATAATCCCAAGTCGTTTTTTGTCCAAAAAGAATTGAGAGACAAAGTTGTGAGCGCTAAGTGTGATATCAAGGATTATCACCGGGTATTTGACGTTGTCTCTAAATATGAGATTGGTTATATATTTCATGTCGCCGCCCAACCTATAGTACCCACCGCCTACATCAACCCAAAAGAGGCCCTAGAGGTCAATATATTAGGTACAGTCAATATTTTGGAGGCGACAAGACACTGCTCGCAAGTCAAAGGGGTGGTTGTTGCTTCTTCCGATAAGGCGTATGGTAAAAAGTGCGACAACGCTACAGAGGAAGAACCAATGGCAGGAGATCATCCTTATGATGTTTCCAAATCATGCGCTGATCTTATAGCTAGAGCGTATGCCAAGACCTACCACCTACCGGTTGCCGTGAGTCGTTTTGGCAACATCTATGGACCAGGGGATTTGAATATCAATCGGATTATTCCTGGTATTATGAAAGCGCTTATTCATAATGAGATCATTGAGATTCGCAGCGATGGCTCATTTATCCGCGACTATGTTTATGTCAAAGATGTGGCCGATGGCTATCTTGCGCTGATGGAAAATATAGAAAAAAATAAAGGAGAAGCCTTTAATTTTAGCAGCGGTCACAATTTCTCCGTATTAGAATTAATCGAGAAGATTTCAAAAATTGTTGGCAAAAAATGTAAGTACAAAATATTAGATAATCAAAAAAATGAGATTCCAAAACAAAGTTTGAATTTTGATAAAGCGAAAGAGCTTCTTAACTGGAAGCCAAAATATACTTTTGAAGAGGGGATTAGGGAAACATTTGAGTGGTATAAGAATTTTTATAAATAACTCAAAAATATTTATGAAAAAAAGTTTCGATTTTGCAAGAAATTTTAATTCATCTGATGGCCAACCCATTTTTATACTAGAAATGGCTAATAATCATATGGGAGATGTGGATCATGGCCTGAGAATTATTGAGGAAATGAGCAAAGTTACAAAAAAATATGACTTCCTCTTTGCCTTTAAATTTCAATATCGCGATCTTGAAACTTTTATCCACCCTGATTATAAGAAACGAATGGACTTGAAATATGTTAAAAGATTTTCCGAAACTCGTCTTTCCGAAAAAGATTTTTTGATCCTAAAAGCAGAAGCTCAGAAGCTTGGTTTCATTACTATGTGTACACCGTTTGATGAGGTATCGGTTGATATGGTGGTCAAGCATGATTATGATATTCTAAAAGTGGCGAGTGCATCTTGTGGCGATTGGCCATTATTGGAAAAGATAGTGTCCACCGATAAGCCGATTATTTTCTCGACCGGTGGGGCAAAACTTGAAGAAATAGACAAAATTGTCAGTTTCTTAGAGCATAGACAGAAGACCTTTGCTCTGGAGCATTGTGTGGGCGAATACCCAACATTGGCAAGAAATCTTCAGTTGAATCAGATAGATCTGCTCAGAAGAAGATATCCCAATACGACTGTGGGTTTTTCCACACACGAAGAACCAGACAATGTCGAGGCCGTCAAAATCGCTATCGCCAAAGGCGCGCGTATTTTCGAAAAACATGTTAGTGTTAGAACTGATAAATACGAGATGAACGCCTATTCGGCTAATCCAAAGCAGGTTGATAAATGGTTACAGTCGGCCAAAGAGGCATATGAAATGTGCGGAATTGTCGGCGAACGAGCACCTTCATCAGAAAAAGAACTGGCTGATATTCGACAGTTTCAGCGAGGTGTCTTCGCCAAAGATGTAATCAGAAAAGGAGAGAGAGTCGACACAAAAAATACATTTTTTGCTTTTCCGAATCAACCTGGGCAGATTTTAACCAATGATTTGTCGAAATATTCTGTTTTTACGGCTTTGAAGCAAATTAAAAAAAATGATCCAGTGATAGATGTCAGCAGAGTGGATACAAGAGATAAGGTATATGAGATAGTAGTCAAATCAAGAAATATGTTGGCGGATGCCAAGATTTCCGTTTCCAATCAGCTTGACTTTGAGATCAGCCATCACTATGGCCTCGATAGATTTTACGAAGTGGGGGCGGTTATTATCACTTGCGTAAATCGCGAATACACCAAAAAATTAATTATCGTTTTTCCTGGTCAATCACACCCGTCTCATGGGCACAAACAAAAAGAAGAGACGTTCCATGTTTTGTCTGGAACTATCATTTTTATACTAGATGGTAAGGAACGAGAAGCAAAAGCTGGAGATGTAGTGGTAGTAGAAAGAGGTGTTAAACATTCATTTTATTCCAAAGAGGGGAGTATCTTTGAAGAGGTTTCCACTACCCATATCAAAAGCGACTCATTCTATGAAGATGAAAGTATTTCGAAAAACAAAAACAGAAAAACAGAACTCACTTATTGGGTTGATTAAAGAATGGAATTATGTTTTATTGATATAGATTTAGAGGTTCGTTAACAATTCGAAAAATAAGGAGGCCATGATGCCAACCGCTTTGGAATTAGTAAAAGAAGAAAAAGATCGAGGAGCGCTGCTAACACCCGCGCATCAGGATAGGATTTTGTTTGTGGTCCCACCCAACATCACTTACGAGAACTATGTCAACCCACCCAGTAATGTCAAGGGGGTGATGAGTAAATCAAAGCAACTAGGTACGGTAGTGACCGATATGCCACTAGGTCCGTTGTCGCTTTCTGCCTATGTCAAGGAGCACACCAGAGCCCAGACAGGAATGGTTGATTTCAATGTTGTTTTAAACAGGATCCAAGATTTTGATTACGGATCGTTTACGGAGCTTTTTAGGACTGTTTTCTCTGATACAGAGTGGGTAGAATTTAACCCGACCATTATTGGTATATCAGCTCTTTTCTCTCCATCCTACCACAACGTCTTGGATATTGCGGAGTGTTGTCGCAAACTCTTCCCGGAATCAATAATTTTGGGAGGTGGTTTTTTGCCAACCAACGCCTATGAAAGGATTTTCCAGGATTGCCCCCACTTTGACGGACTCTGTTTCGGTGAAGGGGAGCTGGCATTAACACGTCTTGTTAAGGCGGAAGATAAGAAAAAGCATCTAGAGAGTGATCCTGTATGGATCACACCGAGAAAAGCCAAATGTGAGGCGAAATTTGGCTTCGATTTTGTCTGGAAATTGGATGAGATTCCTTTTCTTGACTACCGCCTTGGCGACCCCAAGGGCTACGCACTCAATCCAACTATCGCGGCATATCCTGCAATTCGCAAAACTGGTCATGATTTTCACGTTATGACGTCGCGAGGATGCGTCTTTCATTGTGCTTTCTGTGCGCAACATACGGTCCATGGCAGGAAAATGCGTGCATATAGTATTGAAAGGATCGAACAAGATTTCCGGCGGCTTCAGAATGAATTCGGTGTCCAGACGATTATTGTCGAAGACGACCATTTCATGTGGGATAAAGATCAAGCTCACAGGATATTGGATATCATGATAGAGCTACAATTAAGTGCTTTTTTCCCGAATTCGCTAGCGCTCTACGCGCTCGATCGAAAGATGCTGGAGCAGCTGAAGCGAGTCGGAGTGAATCAGTTGGTCTTGGCGGTGGAGTCGGGCAGTAGGGAAGTATTGAATAAGATTATGCACAAGCCACTGAAGCTGGAAATCATTGCCAGGGTAGCCAAGGATTGTCGAGAGATCGGCATCTATACTGACTGTAATATTGTCATGGGACTACCGGGCGAGAGAGAGGAACACTTCGCTGAATCAAGGGAGTTTTTGAAAACCACCTATGCTAATTGGTTTCGGATCAATATCGCAACCCCCATTGTTGGGAGTGAAATGCTTGACATCTGTCTAGCCAATGATTATCTTGAAGGCGATTTCAATGGATGTGACTACAAGAGGGCAATCGTCAGTACTCCGGATTTTACTGCCGAAAGAATTCAGAAATTAGCTTATCTCATGAATCTGGAGTTGAATTTTGTGTACAATTCCGATTTCCGACTAGGTGATTATCAGACGGCACTCATGGGTTTCGAGAACGCCATCAAGGCAAAAAGTGATCATGCGCTAGCTCACTATTATGCAGCGCAATGTCATCTGAATCTTAACAATCCGTCGAAAGCTAATGAGCATTTAAGGATAGCCAAAGAGGCAGCCAAAAATCCTTTTTGGCATGATTATGTAGAAATGTTCGGCATTGCGATTTAACAGGCAATAGCAACAAGCTCGCAGAAGCAGAGAGAATTTTCTCTGCTTTTTTTGTTACTGAGCAACATATGGATAAGTTGCTATACTCCATGTAGTGATATATAATTTAGTCACTATCTTATCACGTTATTTAAGTGATTTATTACCTAATGTCATCGAAATTAAGTGAATAGTATCAAAAACGCCAAAAAAAGCAGCGTGAAGAATACAGACACATCCCAAGCGAAGTGCAGGGTTTGTGGTTGGGAATTATTTGGAAAACCGCTTTTGGAGTACGACAATATGCCTAGCGTCGCACAACATTTGCCAGACACAGATTCTCTCAAAGATGATAATGGTGTTGATCTGAGAGTTTATCAATGCTCTGGATGCGGCGTGGTGCAACTAGATAGTAAACCAGTACCATATTATAAAGAGGTGATTCGCGCTTCTGGTTTTTCTCAAGAGATGAAAGATTTTCGGCTGAAGCAATTCAGGGACTTTGTCGCTAAATTTTCTCTTAAAGATAAAAATATTCTTGAAGTGGGGTGTGGAGGAGGAGAATACCTGTCTCTAATGAAAGAGTGCGCAGCAAATTCCTCGGGCATAGAATATTCCGATAGTTTAGTAAAAAAATGCGCAGAAGGTGGTCTTAATGTCTCGAAAGGATTTGTTGAGGATAGCAGTTATATTGTAAACAATGCTCCCTTTGATGCATTTTTTATGATAAGCTCTCTAGAACATTTGCCAGATCCGAACAAAACACTTCGAGGAATATATAATAATTTGACTGATGGGGGGGTGGGGATTGTCGAAGTGCCAAATTTTGATATGATTTTGCGCAACAACCTTTTCTCCGAATTTATGCGTGATCATTTATTTTATTTCACCAGAGAAACTCTTGTCGTCTTACTCAATTTGAACGGATTTGAAGTCATTAAGTGTAATGAAGTATGGCATGACTATATTATTTCAGCGATTGTGAGGAAAAGAAGTAATCTGGATCTTACGCTTTTTTCGGAAAATCAAAATAAACTAAAAAAAGAAGTTAATAACTATATTGGAAAATTCGAAAAAAATAAAGTAGCTATCTGGGGCGCTGGTCACCAGGCCTTTGCGATCATGTCATTATTCGATCTAGGAGGGAAGATCAAATACGTTGTTGATTCTGCACCCTTCAAACAAGGGAAATTTACGCCAGCAACCCATATTCCTATCGTTTCTTCGGATAAACTACATTCGGATCCGGTTAGCGCTATTATTGTTATGGCAGGTAGCTATTCTGATGAAATCGTCAAAATTGTCAGAGAAAATTATCATCAAGATATGAAAGTAGCTATTTTGAGGGACTTTGGGTTAGAAATAATCTCATAATACTATGTCTGTACTATCAACCGATCTTTGTCACATTCTCGATTTGACTCGTGAGTCATGGGAAGATCTCCGAGGAAAACGGCTATTCATGACCGGGGGAACCGGTTTTTTTGGCAGTCATCTTTTAGAAAGTTTCGCATTTGCCAATAAAGAGCTAAATCTCAACGCCTCTGTCCTTGTGCTGACTAGGGATATAAAGAATTTTAAAAAAACAGCGCCTCATTTAGTAAAAAATTCGGCTATCAAATTTCATCTCGGCGATGTGAAGGACTTCAATTTCCCTGATGGCGAATTTTCTCATATAATTCATGCGGCTGCCACATCAGCTGTTGAAACTTTCAATAGAGAAGATCATCTAGCAAAATTCGATACTCTCGTCGGCGGGACGAGGCATGTACTCGACTTTGCCGTTCATTGCAAAGCGCAGAAATTTCTTTTTACCAGTTCCGGAGCTGCTTATGGCAAACAACCAGCCGATATGACCCATATTTCAGAAGAATATCTTGGGGCGCCAAACCCTCCAGACCCCAATTCTGCATGGGGCGAAGGTAAGCGGGTGGCTGAATTTCTTTGTGGCTATTATTCAAACAAGTATGGTATTGAGACAAAAATAGTGCGATGTTTTAGCTTCGTTGGTCCATATTTACCCATAGATATTCATTACGCTATAGGGAATTTTATCCGAGACGCTTTAAAAGGGGGGCCTATTATCGTCAGTGGCGATGGGTCTCCGGTAAGATCCTATCTCTATTCATCTGACCTTGTGGTCTGGCTCTGGACCATTCTTTTCAAAGGAAAGACCCGCAGAATATATAATATTGGTTCAGGAGAGAGTATTACTATCGCGGAATTAGCTAATGTCGTGGCACAATCATTGGGACCCAACATTGAAGTGAAGATAGAAAAAACGCCCGACCACAATAAAGTACTGGAAAGATACATTCCGGACATTAGTTTGGTGAAAAAAGAATTAGGGCTGGTACAAACGATAGATCTGAAGACCGCTATTAAAAAAACAGCAGAGCACATCCAGAAAAATAATAAGTTATATCACTAAATAATTCTTATGAAACTCAGTGATTATGTTGTCAAATTCATAAAAGACGAGGTGGCTGATTCGGTTTTTGTATTATCGGGTGGAGGAATAATGCACATTATTGATTCGTTGGGCAAATCAAATATTAACACATACTGCTGTCATCATGAACAAGGGGCAGTTATAGCCGCCGAAGGATATGGTCGGATAAGAAACCATCCCGGGGTAGCCGTGGTTACGACTGGTCCTGGTGGGACCAACGCCATCACCGGTGTTGCCGGAGCGTGGCTCGACAGTGTACCGATGATGGTGATATGCGGTCAGGTAAAAACAGATAACATTACCCCTAGAAGTAATGGGATCCCAGCGCAAAGAGCAATAGGTCTCCAGGAACTAAATAATACAGATATTGCGCGTCCTATAACTAAATATACCGTAACCGTCACCGATCCAGATTCAATAAAATACCACCTTCAAAAAGCTCTACATATTGCCATATCTGGACGTCCCGGTCCTGTTTGGATTGAAATACCTCTCGATATTACGACGGCAGAAATTGACCCAGAGAAATTACAAGGATATAAACCAAAGCCGTTATCGGAATTTGTCGAACCCAAGATACCGATGGATATTATTATCGAAAAGCTAAAAAAAGCAAAAAAGCCATTATTGATGGCAGGATATGGTATCCGTCTGGCTGGTGGAGTGCAAGTTTTAGAAAAAATATTGAAAAAATACGAATTTAACGTGGTAACCCCAATTTTTACCGCGGACGATCTGGTAACACATGATTATGTAAAATATTTAGGTAGGCAAGGCATGCCAGGGAATTATTCCGCAAATTACGCTGTCGACAATTGTGACGTGCTCTTGGTTGTTGGCGAAAGGATACAATTAACGCAGACATCATTTGACTACAAAAATTTTGCTATCCAGGCGACAAAAATAATGGTTGATATAGACGAATCAGAGCTTTACAAAAAAACTCTAGCCATAGATATTCCAGTCCATTGTGATGCAAAAATATTTCTTGAAGAGCTTTTGAAATATGACTTTAAGCTAAATAAATGGAATGTGGAACGCGACAAAATCAATCTGGCTGATTATTCTTGTGGCAAAAAATATCTCAATGTCTATAAATTTATCGACGAAATCGAAAAATACTCTGGTCTTATGCCTATCTCCACGGCCGATGGCATGGCGAGCTTGGTTCCTCACCAAGCTTTGAGAATTCACAAAAGACAACGTTTTATTACAAATGCTGGCCTTGGGCACATGGGGTCTGGACTTCCAATGGCCATTGGAGCGTGTATTGCCGAAGGTAAAAGACCAACAATTTGTTTCGAGGGAGATGGTTCGATAATGCTTAATATTCAAGAGCTTCAAACGATTATTTATCACAAACTACCGATTAAGATCTTCATTTTCAGCAACGATGGTTATTATTCAATCAGAGGTACTCATACGCGATTCTTTAATAAGGTTTTTGCTGCCGATCCATCCTCTGGTGTGGGGATGCCAGACTTTTCGAAATTAATCCTCGCGTGGGGACTGAAGTATGAAAAAATCGCAAGTGATGACGAGCTGATAAAATTAAAATCAGTAATGGATTACGAAGGACCGATTGTTTGTGAATTAATGATATCTCCCAACCAGCCAATGCTACCAAAATGGACAGCGGGACAATTAAGAGATAAATAATATGAAATATACCAACATTATCTTTGATTTCGATGGGACATTAGTTGATACGAGACCCGGGATAATAAAGGCTTTTTATGCTGTCATGACTGATATGGGTATAGAGCCGGCCGATGAAAAGACTATTGGTGAGCTAATAGGAGTCCCATTATCTCAATTTCTTGAAGTTCTCCTAAAAACTAATGATGCCAAAATCATTAAGAAAGGGTCAGAATTATTCAAAAAACATTATGATAGAGAATATTCTTCTGACAATATTTTGTATCCCGGTATTCCGGAGTTACTAGAAAATATTAAGGAAAACTCTGGTAGCAGTTTTGTTGTTAGTAATAAAATAGATGCTTTCTTGAATAAAATATTAGAACAGCATGATATTAGAAAATATTTCCAATCCACCAAGGGAACTGATGGGACAGGAAGAGGCTCTCAAAAATCTGATTACGTCAGGGATTTGGTTGAAGAAAATAATCTAGATCGAGCTATAACTGTCATTGTAGGTGATAGGAGAGATGATGTAGTAGCAGGAAAAGACAACCTGATACATACTGTAGGCATAACCTATGGCTATGGCTCAAGGGAAGAATTAGAGGAAGTGGGAGCTGAGATTGTAGTCAGAGATGTTGAGGGCCTGAAGAGTGTTTTGATGGAATAAAGGCTTATTTTATAAGATTGAAAGAATGTTAAAGAATTTTTATCGTAAACTGCCCTTGAAATATCGTCGAGATATAAAATTTTTTTATTACTCTTTTTTTAGGTTTACGGAAAGCTTAAAGAAAAAACCAAAATTGCGGGATATACCTGATGGGCCGAAGATTTCTGTGGTGGTGCCGGTTTTTCGGCACGAAAGGTATTTGCGGGAGTGCATAGATTCTATTCTAAGCCAAAGCTATACGAATTTTGAATTAATTTTAGTGAACGACGATCCTGATAATAAGGAGATAGAGAAAATCTTACGAGAGTACGAGAACAATCTTAGGGTAAAAATTTTGCACAATGAGAGTAATATCCATGTTTCCGAGAGCTTAAACAGGGGCATCAGAAAATCTACTGGAGAGTACGTCGCTTTTGTGGACTGTGATGATGCTTTGTGCCCGTATAGTTTGCAAGAAGTGGTAAAATATATTTTGGAAAACGGCTCTTGGCCAGATTTTATTAGCACGAAATACGTGGTTATCAGCGAAAAAGGGCGACTGATTTGTTGTTATAATAGACCGAAAAACCCTAATATTTTTCAAAATATGTGGGCGAGTCATTTAAAGGTGATAAGACGAGATGTTTTTGAAAAGATTGGCTATTTTGACCCAAAATGGAGCGGTATTCAGGACTATGAATTTGCTTTGCGGGCAGAAAAAAATGGTTGCCAGATCCATTATTTACAAAAATATTTATACAAATACAGGGAGCATGCCGAAACCTATACTACGCAAAAATTGAAATCGCAGTATGAAAGGTCGGATGCCCTGAAAGAACTTTACGCACTGGATAAGAAGCTAAAAATCCTCTATCTAATCACGCAATCCGAGTGGGGTGGGGCACAGAGGTATGTCTACGATCTCGCGACAAATATGGTGCGTGATTTTGAAGTGGTGGTGGCGGGAGGGGGGGAGGGGCATTTGTCGGAGAGACTGGAACAGACGGTAGTGCGGTTTGTGGCCTTGAAGCATTTGATTCGTCCTATTAGACCCTTTCGCGATTTGCTGGCGTTTTTTGAAATATTAACGCTTTTACGGCGGGAAAAGCCGGATATTCTGCATCTTAATTCCAGCAAGGCAGTAGTTTTGGGATCTTTAGCGGGACGTCTTTCTCGCTTCCGGCCAAAGATCATCGCCACTGCGCACGGTTTGGCATATCATGAACCAGGCTCAATATGGAAAAAACAATTTTATAAACTTTTTGAAAAAATCGGTTTTGGTTTGGCGGATAGGATAATTTGTGTTTCCCGTTTTGATTATGGCAGTGGAATAAAAAATCATGTTTTTAAGGCCTCAAAAGCTACCATTATCTATAACGGTCTACTTGCGAAGGTGTCACCTTCGCAAGTAGACGTGAAGGCCAAGTTTTTGCATAAAGATGAAGCATGTGTAGTTGGCACTATCGCTAATTTTTATCCCAACAAAGGCCTGGAGTATTTATTGCGAGTAGCCAAACTGATTCAAGACAAGCGTTCTGATATTAGCTTTGTTGTAGCTGGAGATGGAGTAGGGAGGCGAGACATAGAATCGCAAATCGCAGAATTGGGACTGAAAAATGTGAAGCTTATAGGATTTATCGACGATACGGAAAAATTTCTGCAAGAATGCGACATCTTCGTCTTATCATCGCTCAAAGAAGGTTTACCTTATGTTATTTTAGAGGCGATGGCGATGGGCTTGCCTATTGTAGCAACAAAAGTCGGAGGAGTGCCGGAGATGGTGGACGACAATGTAGCCGGGTTTCTTGTCTCCCCGGCCGATTCAGAAGCACTGGCTGAAAAAATAGAAATATTAGCTAATGATTCTTCGCTCTGTCTTCGTTTCGGCCAAAGTGGCGCTAGAAAATTGCGGATTCAATTTACCCCAGACAAGATGCTTTGCGACACAAAAAGTATCTACATAAAACTACTTGCGAAGGTGACACCTTCGCAATAAGATAAAATCATGCAACGGCAAATAGAACAAAAACAAAAAAATGCCGATTATGGCATATTTCATATCTATAATCGTGGGACAGAAAAAAGAGATATTTTTTTAGATATGTACGATTTTAAAAGATTCTATGATGGTATACGGGAATTTAATACTACTATACCGGTTGATCTACGTGAAAGAATACGGGAAAAAAAGAAACGCGAAGGTGACACCTTCGCAAATAGTGGGCTAGCAAGAGGAGAAAGGCTGGTAGATGTGTTGTGTTTTTGTTTAATGCCCAATCATTATCATCTTATTTTAAAGCCCCTCATAAAGAATGGTGTGACTGTATTTATGCGTAAATTAGCCACTGGCTATTCATCTTATTTCAATCGTAGATATGAAAGAAGTGGTAGACTATTCCAAAATGTTTTTAAAAATAAGGAGATAGATTCTGACGAATCATTTTTGTATGTCTCTGCCTATCAACACATCAATCCTATAGCTGCTAAGTTGGCGAAAAAACCATCAGATTGGCTATGGTCTAGCTATAAACACTTTATCGGGGTAAGGAATGATGATATACTGCTAGGGGTAGAAAAAATATTGAGCGTTACATCACTTGAGTATAAAAAATATGTTGAGGGATTAATAGATGAAAATTGGTTTAGCAACCATAAAAAAAATTTACTTTTAGAGACAGACGATGATTACTACTTGCGAAGGTGACACCTTCGCAAGTAATAAAATGGGTATTTTTATGACATCGAAAGAATTGCGACAGAAATTTTTGGATTTTTTTGAAAAGAAGGGTCATATAATTATCCCTTCAGCTTCTTTGATTCCGGAAAATGATCCGACGACGCTCTTTACTAGCGCCGGCATGCAGCCAATGATGCCGTATTTGCTTGGCGCCGAGCATCCGGGCGGTAATAAAGTAGCGGACTCACAGAAATGTTTTCGCACGCAAGACATCGACGAGGTTGGAGATCAGCGCCATACGACTTTTTTTGAGATGCTTGGTAATTGGTCATTTGGTGAATATTTTAAGCGTGAGCAGATACAGTGGATGTCGGAATTTCTTTTCGATGAATTGATGCTTGACCCAAAGCGGGTGTATGTGACGGTCTATCGTGGCAATACCGAGATAAATATCGGAAAAGACGAAGAGTCGGCTGAGTTGTGGCAAAAAACATTTGAGGAGCGAGGTGTCGATGCCGAGATCGCTGATATGGCTGAAGAGGATGGCATGAGTGGTGCCCGTATTTTTTATTATGGTGATAAAAAAAATTGGTGGTCTCGAGCAGGTGTGCCACACGATATGCCACTCGGTGAACCAGGTGGACCCGACAGCGAGATGTTTTGGGATTTCGGTGAGGATCTCGAGCTTCATGAAAGATCGCCATACAAAGACCAAGTCTGTCATGTGAACTGTGATTGCGGAAGGTTTTCCGAGATTGGCAACAATGTCTTTATGCAGTATGTAAAGGTTGGTACGGGTTTTGAGCCACTATCAAAGAAAAACGTGGACTTTGGCGGGGGGCTGGAGCGCATGACGGCTGCTACGAACGACTTGCCGGACATCTTCATGATCGATGTCTTTGATGCTGCGCGGGAAAAGCTTGAGGATATAAGCGACAAAAAGTATGGAGAGAACGAGGAAGAAACGCGCGCCTTTCGGGTGATCTTGGATCACATTAGGGCCGCGATGTTTTTGGCAGCAGATGGTGCGGTGCCGTCCAACAAAGACCAGGGCTACTTCACTCGTCGCCTCATCCGTCGTGCGATCCGATATGGGCATCAACTGGGTATTTCCGATAGTTTTTGTGGTGATATCGTAGACGCATTTATCACTACTTACGGCGAAGCATATCCAGATATTGGCACAAATAGGGACACGATTGTTGAAGAAGAAGAAAAGTTTAATCGCACTATAGTTGAAGGACTCAAGGTGGCACACAAGATGTTTGCCGAGAAGACACCGATAGAAAAATCCAAATTCCATAAATTCATGTTGCTTCATGACCACACTCAGATTTTGAAAGAATTATGGAAAAAGAAAAGAGGAGGGGAGGATTATTCTATTCAGAAAGCGAACATAACCCAAGGGGAGATCGACAATGCGATAATAACCGGAGAAGAAGGGTTTTTGCTTTATCAATCATATGGTTTCCCGATGGAGATGATTATTGAGTTGGCGACAGAGGCACGACTCTTTTTTCATCGCGGTGAATTTCGTCGTGAACTCGAAAAGCATCAAAACTTATCTCGTAGTGCTTCAGCGGGGAAATTCAAAGGCGGGTTGGCGGATAATTCCGAGGAAACGACGAAGCTTCATACTGCCACGCACCTTCTCCTCAAATCTTTGCGGACGGTTTTGGGCGACGAAAATATCAATCAAAAAGGCAGTAATATCACGGCTGAAAGATTGCGGTTTGATTTCAATTTTCCCCGCAAACTAGAACCGGATGAGCTGAAAAAAATAGAAGAAATGGTTAATGAGCAAATTAAACGCGATCTCAAGGTAGAGCGGCTGGAAATGTCGTATGATGAAGCAAAAAAAATGGGGGCGATAGGCGTTTTTGAAAATAAATATGGAGAAAATGTTTCAGTTTATAAAATGGGGGGTGATCCCTCGACTCCCGATGGTCGCTCGGGACAAGCTTTCAGCTTGGAGCTTTGTGGCGGTCCACACGTGGAGCATACGGGACAGCTCGGGAGCTTCAAAATAATCAAAGAAGAGGCCTCTTCGGCCGGGGTTAGGAGGATTAAAGGGACACTAGGAGGGGGTAAGAAATAAAAAAGGACGCTGGTGCAAAATGCGCGCAAGCGTCCTAATGGACGGCCTACTTGCGTAGGCCGGTTTTCCCTGTTCAGGTAATGGGTATCATGCCGATTCCGAGGAAGCGAATCCTGGGGATATTGTTTTCGGTACCCGATCCGTGGACTGAGTAGTTCGGATCGTCGCACCCACCCCTGGTGGCCATGATTTCTTCGAGCAACCCTTTTGTTGCAAGACCCAGCTCACTGCTGTGTCCTTCCGGTGACGCTTGGTTGGCATTCACGATCGCGGTTACATCGAGGTCTTGAACATTACCTGCTTTCGCGGCATCGACGATGGCAATCTTCGTCTCGCCGGAGAGAGCGCCTTCGTATTCTTTCACGCATGACGCCAGTTTCACGGCATCTTCCTGGCTCTGAATGCCCCATCTTCCGACGAACGCTCGCAGAAAAGCATTTCGGGACCTGCCCGTCCGAAACTTTTTGACGAATTTCACCGCAGGATCGATAAGACCGATTCTCTCGAGGACAAGGGTATTGAGATAATCCTCGGCAGCCGCCACGCGCCCGACTTCTGCTTCTTCGGCGGCCAAAAGATATGCAATGTTTTCCAGCTCCTCGACTGGCGTATCCGTATTGCAGCGCACGATGCGCGCCTCCGCCGCACCGAAGATGGCGGTCAGTGCCTCGATGCCGCCAAATTCCGTTGTTTGCACGAGCTTGGCGAGTTTGACCAGTTCTTCCGTCAGAAGTTCTTCATTCCATTTATGGGCTTGTAGGAAAATTCTGATGGTGCGATGAATCCCCGTTCTGGTCAGGAAAGCGTTCGCCAGCATTATCGCGTCTTCAGTGGTGGTCAGGAGACCACTCGCTCGTGCGAGTATTGCCTCCTCGAGGATGTCGGACCCACGCCCATCACAGAAAGGATCGCGCACTTGTTCCGCCAGTTCGCAGAGATCGGCGAGCGTCAAGCCGGGTGGCAGATCGAGATTGTTCTTGAATGCTTCTTTGATAACCGCAATCGTTTCGTTGACCCTATCTTTGCTGTCCTCTTCGTCCACCATTCCGATCAGATCGCAGTAGTTCTCGAGATCCAATGCTACATTCGAGTTCCTGGTCACTCTTCGGAGCCATTCGTTTCTTACTGCCGGCGACCGGAGGGCTTGAACAAGTTGCTTTGTATCGTTCTTTCTGTGCCAGACAGCAAACGCCCTCTCGATGATGGCACTTTCGTGTGCCGCCCGATGCTCGTCGTCCTTGAGCTGGTTCGCCAATTCGCACAACTCATGAATCGTTGACGATCCCCGAATCTTCTCCCCAAACGTTTTCGGCCAAAAGCTCATTTCTTTCGTACTCCTCGGTAGATATTTTGTCGCAACGCGACGGACTCGCAAGAGCGAGTATTCGACCTGGCATTTTGTTAAACGACAATCTGTCGCCTATCTTACTGCTTTTTTGTACTAATGTCAATATATCGCTCAAATAAGCTGTTTCAAGGTAGCGCTGGGTTTGTTCTTCCGTTCTCTCGCTGTTGCGGATATAATATATCCATGAGTTTTCTTGATCGCCTCTTGGGCTACAATGAGCTAAATCACCACGCTATTGCGCTGGATGTGGGAACGGAGTTTGTCAAAACTTTGGTTTTTCGAGTAGATCAGGGCAAAGCCTATATTTTGGGTGCCTCGAGAACACGCCAGGAGCTCAAAGATATGCAGGGGGGAGCGATTACTGATATTTCCGGAGTAATCAAAAATTGTCTCAAATCCCTAGAAGAAGCCTGCGATATGGCCAAAATTACTCCAGATAAAGTAATCATGGGCATTGCCGGTGAATTGGTCAAAGGAGCAACCACAACTATTTCCTATACGAGAAAAGAGCCGGCTAAAAAAATTGACGCCAAAGAATTAGACAATATTATAAAAAAAGTCCAAGAAAAAGCCTTCGGTCAAATTCATCACCAAATCGCCTGGGAAACGGGTAAGGACGATATTGACATTCATCTAGTTAACGCGGCGATTGCCGATGTCAAAATAGACCGCCATCCGGTAAGTAGTCCTATCGGGTTTACGGGTAAAAATATCGTTGTTTCAGTTTATAATGCCTTTTCGCCAATGATTTATCTGGGAGCTTTGGAGTCGGTGGCCGAAAACCTAGGGCTAAATCTCATCGGTATCGCGGCTGAACCTTATGCCGTGGCTAAATCCATGGGATTGTCTCAGGGTCAGGATTTTTCCGCTATTTTCATGGACATTGGTGGCGGGACGACGGATATCGCGGTTGTTCGTGGTGGCGGTTTGGAGGGGACTAAGATTTTTTCTATCGGCGGGAGAGCTTTTACCAAAAGAATAGCCAGAGAGATGAATACTAATTTTGCTAAAGCGGAAGAAATGAAACTGGCTTACGCTAATAATGACTTGGCCGAAAAAGAAAAGCAGGCAGTAGGCGAGATACTGCAGGAAGATGTTTCTATTTGGCTGGAGGGTGTTAAAATGGTCTTAAAAGAATTTGGCGATGAGCAGATGCTGCCTTCTCGAATTTTACTCTGTGGCGGCGGTTCTCTTTTGCCTGAAATAAAAAAATCTTTAGAAAAATCAGATTGGGCTAAAGATTTAGCCTTCGCTAAAAAAGCCAATATCACTTTTATCAAACCCAAAGATGTGGAAAATGTGATAGATCAAACGAAATTATTGGATAGCCCATCGGATATTACGGCTATGGCTTTGGCCAATCTTGCGATAGAATTGGTAGAGGGATTGAGCCCGATGGCAGAAATGTTGCGCAAAACAGCGGAAGGCATTACACATTAGAAATTTTTATGGAAAAAATACTCTATCTAGAGCCAGATGAAGAAATAACCAGCATTATTGATCGTTTGAAAAAAGAAGATGAGCCTTCTTTGATCGCGGTGGTGCCACCAGGAGCAGCGCTTTTGTCTAGTAATATCAATTTGCGTCTTTTAAAAGAAAAAAGTGAATTTTTGAACAAAAATCTTTCTTTGGTGATGGCCGACAAAACTTTTGAAAAAGTAGCTAATCAAATGGGATTTAGAGTTTATGAAAGTATTACTGATGCTAAAAAAGATTTGAGCATCAGTACAGAAATAATCGGAGGAGGCGAAGAAGAATTGCCGGCAGGACCGGCAGATAAAGAAGCAACGAAAGAAAACATCACAACCTCTTTTGAAGAAGAAAAAGAGATGATTTTTCGTTCTCAAGAAAAAGCTGATATTTTTACTGATGAAGATAGACCGCGCCACAAAAGCTTTAAAAACAAACCTAATATCAAACCCAAAACTATTGCCCTGGTCGGTGGAGTGGTCATTATTTTGTGGATTTTGGCGACTTTTTTATTTCCGCAAGCGACAGTCTATCTGACAGTTTACTCTCATGAAGAAGAATTACTTTTGCCTTTTCGCGTAGCTACTTCTGCCAAGACGGCAGAGAAAAAAGACCAATTTATTCTTCCGGCCGTCTGGGAGGACACGGAGAAAATTACCAGCATAGAATTTACTTCAACTGGCGAAAAAAATATGGGCGACAAAGCACACGGAACTTTAAATATCTATAATCGCTCTGGACGAATTTATTCTTTTCCAGCCGGTACGGAATTCATCTCTCAAGAAAAGATTTTTACAAATAAAGAGACGGTGACGGTGCCGGGGGCCCTGGTTTCAGATTTTGGCGAATTGGTGCCAGGCAAGGCCTCTTTTGAAGCGGAGGCCAAAGAAGGAGGCTCGTCTTACAATATAAAATCTGGCCGTTTTTCCATCCCCTTGATCAAGGATGTAGCGGTTTTAGTTTATGGTATGAGCGAAGAGCCGATGACGGGCGGCAATGATCGGCCGGCCAAGGTAGTGACAGCGCAAGATTTAATTGATGCTACCGAAAAAGCCCAAGAAGAAGCCAAAAGGGCGATTGAAGAAGAATTCGGCATCAAGGGCGATAAAATTTTCGTCAAAGGTTTGGCCAAAACTGAGACATTGTCTTCTGATAGCAGTAAAAAAGAAAATGAAGAAGCCGAAAAATTCACCGTCAATGTGAAATCCAAATTTTCTTTTTTAGTTTTTACAAAATCTGATTTTGAAAAAATGTTTGAAGAAAGTCTAGGTGTTTTGCTCTCTACCCAAGAAAAATTAATTGGTACGGGATATCGCTCTGTTTCCTGGGAAGTAATAAAATTTGATGAGAATAAAAAAGAAGCGCAAATTAGCGCCAAAGTGACGGCTGTTATAGGAGCGGCTATTAATGAAGATTTCATTAGTGACAAAGTGGCGGGGCTAGACATTCCGGAGATGCGGCAAGTATTTTCCGACTATCCCGACGTAGAGGTGACCGGCACAAGATTTTTTCCACCCTTTACCGTTCGTTCTATCCCCGTTAACGAAAAAGCAGTCAAGGTAAAAATTAAATATGTAGAAAAATAGCATGAAACTTTTGGGTATTGATTACGGGGAAAAAAGAATAGGCCTAGCCATCAGTGATGATCTAGGCCTTTTGGCGCATGAAAGGGCAGTTTTGGATGGACTGGACAATGATAAAATAATAGAATATTTGCGGAAAATGATTGAAGAAGAGGGGATTGATATGATAGTTTTGGGACTGCCCATCAATACTGCCGGAGAAGAGACAGAAAAAACTCAAGAAGTGCGTGATTTTGCTTCTATGCTGGAAAATTGTCTAGGCTGCGAAGTAGCTTTTGAAGATGAGCGTTTTACGACGGTTCAGGTGGATAGAATATTAAAAGAAATGGATATCAGTCAGAAAAGGGCGCGGGGGATCAAAGATATGATTGCCGCCAAAATTATTTTGCAGGGATACATGGACAGAATCAAAAAAGAATAATTGAATTTGTAAAATTATGATTGTCAAAAAGAAAAATCAATTTCGGATAGCCATTATTGCCGTTATTTTTTTTATCGGATTTTCTTGGTATTCCAAGGCTTCTTTGGAAAGAGCAGTTTTGATCCCTTATGCAAAAGAAGGAACAGCTCAAAATTTTTCTGTCCAGGCTGGACAAAATATCAAGATAGTTTCTGCCAATCTAGAAAAGGCAGGATTGATTAAGAGCGCTTCAACCCTTTCACGCTATGCGAAAAAAATAAAAGCGGATACCAAGATAAAAGTCGGCGAATATAGTTTTTCTCCTTCTATGACCCCAAAAAGTATTTTGAGCGCGCTGGTGGCCGGTGACAGAGAAGAGGTATGGATTACTATCCCTGAAGGTTGGCGGATAGACCAGATCGCCAGTTATCTAGAAAAAGAAGGCTTGGTTAAAGCGCGCGATTTTGAAAATATCGCCAAAGTCAAAAATTTTTCTGACTATCCTTTTCTTTATGGTCTTTCTGGCAACGCGACTCTTGAGGGTTATCTTTTTCCTGATACGTATCGCATTTTTGCCGATGCCGATATTTCTGATATTATCAAAGTAATGTTGGACAATTTTGGCAACAAAGTGACCACCGATATGATTGACAAAGCCGGCAGGATTGGGCTTACTTTGCATGAATTTGTTACTTTGGCTTCTATCGTAGATAAGGAGTCAGCCCATTCAGCTGACACTGACAAAATAGCCAGTGTTTATTACAATCGCTTAAATCAAAAAATGCCCTTGCAGTCTGATGCCACCATCACCTATATTACTCGTCGTCCAGACGCTAGGCCGACATTTGATGAGACCAGGGAGAAATCTCCTTACAATACCTACCTCAACTCTGGACTACCTCCCGGTCCAGTAGGCAACCCTGGGTTGGCCGCCCTAAGCGCCACTCTTAACCCGGCTGAAACAAATTATCTTTTCTTTGTCTCGCGTGATGGTAGGGCTTATTTTGCCACAACCTACGAGGAGCATCTTTTGAATATTAATAAATATTTGGGCGGATAAAGAACCGAAATATTATTATTGACAGATATTTTATATTTGATATATTAGTCCGATATTGAAAATTATCCCCAAATATTATGGGCAGAGAAGTCTATCTAACTTCAGAAAAACTGGAAGCCTTCAAGGGAGAGCTTGAAATGCTCAAAAAAGAGCGTCGTCCGGCAGTAGTGGCGCGGATTAAAGAGGCGCGGGCGATGGGAGATCTGTCGGAAAATTCAGAATATCATTCAGCTCGCGAAGAACAAGCTCATGTCGAGGGGCGGATTGAGGAACTGGAGTATATGATAAAAAACGCCAAATTAATCAAAGAAGGCAAAGTCTCTTCGTCTATTGGCATTGGCTCAAAAATAATCTGTAGCGTGGAAGGAGAAAAAGCTGATTTTGCTATCGTTGGTTCGGCCGAAGTAGATATTGCCAATGGTAAAATTTCTAACGAATCGCCAATCGGTAAGGCTCTTATGGGCAGAAAAAAAGGTGACAAAATCTCTGTTACCACTCCAGACGGGGTAATAGAATACAAGATTTTGGAAGTAAAATAAGCGTGCTAATCATACAAATCTAAAAACGAATAAAACGAATCATAAAAGCAGAGTAGAAACTCTGCTTTTATGATATAATAGGCATATGGAAAAGAGCAAAATTGAGGAAAAAATAAAAAAACTACGACGCGAGATAGAGAAACATAATTACCTCTATTATGCTTTGGATGCGCCGAAGATTTCGGATAGGGAATACGATCTTCTCCTGCGTGAATTAGAAAAGCTGGAAGCGGAAAATCCAGAGTTTTTCGATCCTAATTCGCCGACGCAGAGGGTGGGCGCGAAGCTATCCAAAAAATTTGAATCGGTCAAACACTCTGTCCCAATGCTATCTCTAGCCAACGCCATGGATTTTGCTGAACTTGCCGAATGGGACGAGAGAGTCCGCAAGGGTTTAGGTGTGGCCGAAGTAGAGTATTGTTGTGAATATAAATTTGACGGGTCGTCGGTAACATTGAATTATCAAGACGGAGCCTTTGACCAGGGAGCCACAAGGGGGGATGGGTTAAACGGAGAGAATGTGACGAGCAATTTGCGGACTATCAAAACCATTCCTTTGACGCTGTCTCTGTTCCACGAAGGCGATCTCGAAGGAGAGACCTTCGTAGTCACGAAGGTCTCTCCTTCGAGAGATTCGGGAGCTCTTACTATCCGTGGCGAGGTGGTCATGCCGAAAAAATCTTTCGAGGAGATTAACGCGCGAGCAAAAAAAGAAGGTACGAAAATCTTTGCCAATCCCAGGAACGCCGCGGCCGGCAGTCTCCGCCAGCTGGATCCGAAAATCACTGCTAGTCGCCAACTAGAATTTTTTGCTTATTCTGTCTATGGAGACAAAGGCCTCAAAACCCAGAAGCGCGAAAAAATACCTTTTGAAATAGATGGTGTGGTAGTCAAAGTAAATAGTTTTCAAGAGCAGGAGAAGCTCGGTTTTGTTTCTCGTTCTCCGCGCTGGGCTATCGCTTTCAAATTTTCTGCCGAAGAAGTAGAAACGGTCGTAGAAGATATCGAGGTGCAGGTAGGACGCAAGGGAACTTTGACACCGGTAGCGCACTTAACTCCGGTGAAAGTGGCGGGTTCCACCGTTTCTCGCGCTACTCTGCATAATAAAGAAGAAATTAAGCGCAAAGATATTCGGATCGGTGATCATGTTTTGATTCGCAAAGCAGGGGAAGTGATCCCTGAAGTGGTAAAAAGTTTATCGAAAAAAAGAATCGGCAAAGAAAGAAAATTTGTCATGCCGGAAAATTGTCCAGTCTGTGGCACGAAGGTTGTCTCTGACGAAAGGGGGATTATCGTCAAATGCCCGAACAAAAATTGCTACGCCCAACACGAGCAAAATATTCGCCACTTTGTTTCGCGTACGGCTTTTGACATTGAGCATATCGGCCCGGCTATAATTTCTCAACTTTTAGATAACAAGTTGATTGAAGATTCGGCCGATCTTTTCACTCTGGAAAAAGGCGACTTGGAGCAATTGGACAGAATGGCGGAAAAATCAGCGCAAAACGTTATCGATTCGGTTAAACTTCGCAAACAGACCACGCTTCCACGCTTCATCTACGCTCTCGGTATCACCCATGTCGGCGAACAGACGGCGCAAGATTTAGCCGATAGTTATGGAACGCTGGACAAATTAAAAAAAGCCGATTTGGTCGAACTGGAAGATCTCTTTGGTGTAGGAGAAAAGGTGGCCAAAAGTGTCTATGATTATTTTCGCGATGAGAAGAATAGACATTTTTTGGAAAAATTGTCCAAGGTTGGCGTGACTATTGCTTCCGAAAAAAAGAGTCGAGAGTTGGAGGGTAAATCTTTCGTTATCACGGGAACGCTTTTCAAATTTTCTCGCGAAGTAGCAGAGGAAGAGATTCGCAAAAAAGGTGGTAGAGCCGGTTCTTCTGTCTCCGAGAACACCACCTATCTTGTCGCTGGTGAGAACCCGGGCTCGAAGCTTGCCAAGGCGAAGAAACTGGGGGTAAAGATAATAGATGAAAGTAAGCTTATTGAACTACTGGGATAGCCCTCCTGCGCTTAACCTCGCCTCGGAATAGGTGATTATTCCTCTCCTCGGCATAGGTTGCGCTTCGGAGGGTCGCACAAGACTATGTATATGAATTAAGGTGTGCGAAAATTGGGGGTGAAGATAATTGCCGAAAAGGAGTTTTTGAAAATACTGGAGTAATACAACAATACTTATTCTTCTCCGAATTTCCAGAGATTATTAAACAGATTTAAGTACCCCTGCACAAGCGCGGGGTTTTTTATTCTGATGGCAGTAACGGGGGAGTCTTCGTTGGAATAAATAACATTGAGCACTGTTTTTGCTTCAGGATAGATGTGAATTCCCGAAGGATTTTCTATATTCGAAGGCAGATAGCGAATCTGGTAGATGGGTATTTCTCTAACCAGTTTTTCTAGCGCTTTCTTTTGATGTTCGTAAGACAACATCTTTATTTTGATCTTTTGGCTCAGCGCCACTTTGTGGTATTTGTGGCCGATAGGATTCATCGTTATGTCCATGAAGGTCGCGCCTCCTGTGCCAAGCACATATTTGGTGCTACCGACAGGCATTTGTTTGATAATGCCGGTTAGTAAATCCAAATATTCTTCATTGCCCTGGTGAATGGATATTTCTTGGATGTCTTGTTGGTGTATTCTTTCTAGTTCTTTGGCGGCACGATCGGCTAAATCTGCTTTTCTGCCATATTCTTGACGAAGATTATCGGGGGAAATAGCGGAAAATATTTTTCTGCCACGAACTATCTTTTCGGCAACTAGCTTGCGTGAAATCAGATGATCTAACGATGTGTAAACTATATTGCGATGCAATTTAGTTTCTTTGATCAAGGGACCAGCATTGCAGGGACCATGCTGAAAGAGCGCAATATAAGTAGCTGCGTCGTAAGCGGAAAAGTCCAAGGATTCTAAGGTTTTTTGAATCTCTTTATGAATCATAGCTACATTATATAAAAGAAAGAGAATAGAATACCATACTTTTTTATCATCGTTGACAAGTATGGCTATTAGCATGGTAATATTGTAGTATAAAGAGGGTATTTACGATTGTCAAAGAAAAAGGTTGACAAATATATAATATTATGCTATAATGCTCATACAAAGTCAATATTAGTCAATCTGAAATATAGCTATATGGCGAAAAACAAAGGAAAAAATAATTATGTACCGCGCTACTGGTTCAATATAGTGCCGTTTATTACCAATGTCTTGAAA
Source organism: Candidatus Microgenomates bacterium (assembly GCA_016188915.1). Taxonomy (GTDB): domain Bacteria; phylum Patescibacteriota; class JACPGU01; order JACPGU01; family JACPGU01; genus JACPGU01. The sequence continues at coordinate 142,901 of JACPGU010000003.1, forward strand.
CTGAATATTCCGGAAGAGCTAGATCCGAAAAGCAAAAGACCGATGGCGCTCTCAAAACTTGCTGAAACTTTGCCGACGGAGCTGGCTCGTCAAGAGCTCAACTCTGGCATTTATGGTTATCAGGAGAAAATACCAATTCCTAAAAAATTGCAGGAACTCTACTGTACCTATAGAGAAACTCCTTTGGTTAGAGCCAGAAAGCTAGAGAAATACCTCAAACTGAAAAACACCCAGGTCTATTTCAAAAGAGAAGACAAGAGCCCGATTCACAGTTATAAGCTGAACTCTTCCTATGTCCAGGCCTATTATGCCAAAAAGGAAGGGGTAAAGACCTTTGTCGGCGACACCGGACCCGGCAACTGGGGTATGGGTATGGCTATGGCTTGCAAAATATTCAAGCTCAAAGCCGTGATCTATATGGAAAAAAGAAATTATTTGGCCAAGATAGATAAGGTGAAAGTGATGGAAAAATTAGGCGCTAAAGTTATCCCCATAGAAACAAAAGAGGGCACTATAGCGGCTAGTATTAGCGAGGCCATAAAGCTAGTTAACGAACATCCAAAAAACAAATTAAGTCTGGGTTGCTTGACGGCGTACTCGGCTCTGCACAACACTGTTATCGGTGTGGAATTGGCGGGTCAGCTCAAGGCAAAAAACATTCATCCCGATGCTTTTGTCGGTGTGGTTGGCGGTGGCAGTAGTTTCTCTGGATTTGTTTTCCCATTGATTAAGGAATATATCGGCAAAGCTGATTTCATCGCGGTAGAATCGGCTAGTGTGCCGAGTTTTACCAAGGGTAGATATCGTTACGAAAACCCCGATCTAATTCGTCTGATGCCTCGTATCAAAATGTTTACTCTAGGTAATCGCTTCGTGCCAAAAAATCTTGGCGCTTCTGGTCTTAATTATCACGGGAAGAACCCTCTCCTCTCGCTTTTGGTCAAAAAGGGCATTGTCAAGGCTGTGTCCTATACGCACAATGAAGTTGACCCCATCCAGGATCTGTTTGACAAGCTAGAGGGCATCAGACCAGCGGCGGAATCTTGTTACGCTATCATAGGCGCCATGAAAAAGGCTCAAGAGCTAGAAAAGAAAGCCACAAAAGATGACAAAAAAACAGTTATTTTCTCACTTACCGGTAATGCTGAAAAGATAAACCTGGATAAACTATAATAACTACTTATGGACAACAAACGAGAGCAATATGTTATCCTCAATGGTCAGTTGATACTAAAAAAAGACGCCAATATATCGGTTTTTTCTCGATCCATGTTTTTTGATTTTGCTGTCTATGACTCTATGAAGGTGGTTAAAGGTAGAGCTTTTTTCCCGCGCTTTCATGCTGAACGTTTGTTGGAGTCGGCTCGGTTGATTAATATGCGACATAATTTGACAGTGGAGAAAATTGAGAGCGCTATAGATTTGTTGATAGAGAAAAACCATTTAGAAAATGCGATGATCAGATTTCTCCTCTTAGGTCCTGAAAACGACCAAGAAGAAGCCAAGCTTTATATGTTTTCGGTGGGGCTAACTTTCTATAATGACAGTGCCTATCGTCAAGGGGTTAAGGCCATCACTTTCCACGGCGAAAGACATATCCCGCAAGCAAAATCAAAAGACCTACTCATCAATTACTTGGGCTTTCGTGAGGCAACCGAAAATGGAGCGCTGGATGCGCTTTTGATAGACCATGACGGTCAGATTCGCGAGGGAACGCGTACCAATTTTTTTGCTGTGCGCGAAGGAAAGATCTATACGGCACCATTAACGCAAGTGTTGGAGGGAATTACACGTAAAATAGTAGTAGATTTGGCGCGGAATAATGATATTGAGGTAATAGAAAAAGCCCCTCTTTTTGACGAGCTGGATTCTTTTGAAGAATTTTTCTTTACTTCCACCAGCATGAATGTGATGCCCATATCTGACATAGATGGGACTATCAAAAAACACGCTCCCGGACCAATAACTAAAAAAATAATGGATTTGTACAAAGAGTATTATAATGAAAATATTTTTGGTAAAATAGAAACAAAGGAGGATTAGATATGTGTGGCATTACCGGAATAGTTAATCACAAAGAGAAAGTTTTAAATCCCATCGCCATTACAGACATGAGCGATGAGTTAAAGCATCGCGGACCGGATTCTAGGGGGACATATATTTCTCCTGAAGGAAGAGTGGTTTTTGGCCATAGGCGATTGAGCCTCGTCGGGCTAGATAAAAAAGCTACCATCATGTCTATCCCGAAAAAGGCAGATGGTCATTTTGAAGTTGCCATTGTTTTCAACGGCGAAATATATAATTTTCGTGAGCTCAAAAAATACTTCCAGAAGAGAGGATATATCTCTGTTTCTCCATCTGATTTTGAAGTTATTGTTTTCGCTTGGCAGGAATGGGGCGTCAAATGCGTGGATCATTTGACGGGCGAATTCGCTTTTGTTCTTTATGACGAGGAGAGCAAAGAAATATTTATGGCGCGCGACAGAACGGGCGTCAAACCACTTTTTTATGGTTGGACAAAAAATAAAGAATTTGTTTTTGGCTCTGAACCGAAGGCTATTTTGAGATATCCGGACATTGATAAGACCATTGACTATGCATCGGTAGCAGAGTTTTTGTTGATGGGGCATACTTTTGCGGCTGGCAATCAGAGCGAGCGCGCATCGTATTACAGAAACATCCATCAGCTTCCTCCAGCGCATCGCGCTTTGGTTGACGAGAAAGGAGTTCATCTGACGCGCTATTATGATCTGCCTATCGGCCGGGAAAATAAAGGTGATAATAAAAAAACAATCAAAAAACTACTAACGCAATCAGTAGAAGATCGCCTTCCAGACGAAGTGCCGACCAGCATTGGTCTCTCTGGCGGACTGGATTCTTCCATCATCGCGGCCCTAGCCAAGAGGTCAAAGAAAGCTAAAAAGTTACTAGCCTCTTGCGTTAGCTACATGGGCGATCCCAACGAGGACTACAAACACGCTAAGATATTAGCCAAAAAAGACAAAATAAAACTAGTCGGCCCAGTAATTTCTTCAAAAGAAATGATGGCCACTATCGACGAGTGTATTTGGTCATTGGATGGACCAGTAGATTCTATCCGCCGTATGGGAATGCATGCCAATTATAAAAAAATTCATGATGAAGGCTATCGAGCTACTTTGATTGGCGAGGGCGCCGATGAATTCAATCTCGGGTATTATCATAAATTTCCAGGGCTAAAGCTAGACAAGGAATATTGCAAAAGCGCCAAAAGCCTCAAAAAAATGTTTCGTTTACGAGCAGAATATGTGGAGCGTTTTTTTACTAAAGAATTCTTGCGCAAGATTAGCTTTGATCAAATAATAGACGCCATTATCAAAGAAAATTACGAGCGCTGTCCATCGTCCGATCCGATTAAGAGGATGCAATATTTTTATGCCAAAAGGTTCCTCCAATATTTAGAAGATGGTAATGATCGAGCGTCCATGTCTCATTCGGTAGAGGCGCGTTTGCCCTTCGTGGATCCTGATCTGATCAAAGCGTCTCTGGCTGTTCCACAAGAGCAAAATATCGTAAATGGTAACGAGAAGAATATTTTGAGAGAGGCCTTCAAAGATATATTACCGAAAGAGATATACAAGAGGGTAAAGATGCCTTTTCCGGCTAATGAATCAATGGAGTTTCACAAAATGCTTTCTTTGGAATTTGCCAAGGAAATAAAAAATGCCGATCGTGGAGTTTGGAGTGTGCTAAGCAAAAAATTTGTTTCTCAAATGTCTTTGAATTTTCAGAAAAGAATTGTTGAGCTGGAAAAACAATATGGGAAAAACAAAGGAGGAGGATTCCTTACGGCTTGGTTACCAATCGGTCAGTCGGTCACTATCCGTACCAACCAAGTTTTTAGCGTGCTCACTTTGATTCGGTGGTTGGGCGAAGTTTTGTAGGGACTCTTGTCCACGACGTTCGACGTCGTGTCCTAGTTATAAATTCGGCACAATACTTACCGTAATCTCATTAGTATATATCCCTGCTTCTTGTCCTGTCCCCAGCTCCAGCCTCATCAAAAGATAATCATCATAACTGACCAGCCCGCTTTCTCCTGTTCTCCTGACTACTTCCTTGGGTAAACTCTCAAACCCTGCCCATTTTCTCACCGTCCCCAGGAATCTAGCAAGATTACTGGTAGAATAACCCAAATACCCCTTACCTGTCGGTCTCACCCATTCGGCAGGATTACTATTCCTTACCTTTACCCCCGTATTATTATCAAAATCAGCTATCTCTTTTCCTCCACTTGCTCTCAAAGGATGATTCTCTGATACATAGATACTATACCCTCCAGCTATA